>NZ_JAXHPX010000010.1:0-420790 GCF_042466195.1 Bacillus sp. R86525 | reverse complement strand
GCATATGATACTGCTGATTCAGATTTCGCAGATTCCAGATATGTAGCCACAGAATCACGATTAGGAGACTTTGGAGTGGGAGATGGGGAGAAAACAAACTTTATTATTCCTACTTCTCCAATCATTGCGAGTTCGTTATCTATTTATATAAATAGTATCTATCAAGAAAAAAACACTTATACAGTGGATGGTCGAACCGGATTAATTAAATTTAATAAACCAGTAGCAAAAGGGGCTAGAGTGACAGGGGAATATCGTTTAACTAACGATGCATATGAACCAACGAATGATATTATTTTCTTTACGTACACTCGATACTTTATTGAAAAAGAAGTGAAAATTAGTGATTCAGATGCAGATTTAGGCAATGGTAATGGTACAAAAACAGCTTTTAAATTACCATACCCAGATTTTGATGAAAGCCGTTTTGCAGTATACAAAAACGGAGCAATTTTAGAGGCAAACAACTATACATTTACAGGCGATACTATTATTTTCAAAGTTGCTCCTGCAAGTGCAGATAACATAAAAATTGCAGGCACACGCTTGCTAGAATCTAGTAACGGTAGCGATGTAACAGAAATACTAGCTGCAAAGACATCATTTGACGTACAAAGTACATCTAAAGTCCTAGCTGAAATCTTTACATCTATCAATTTTGTGAATGCTTCTCCATATACAGTACTAAGTTTGACACCCGAGCAAAGATTCACAAAGGATTGGAAACGTGATTCTGTTGTTTACATGTACGGTAACGCTCATAAAGATCGTGTCGTAATGTTTATGCGAATTGATCCAACACCAAGCCCTGTACGAGCTTTGTTTGTTCCATTGTACATAGGAAGAATGTATACATTTGATAATAAACCGCAAAAGAATTTAATTATTATGGGCGGCTGCCGTTCTGGGGAAGAATTCAACAATTCTACCAAAAAAATCGGTAATGCAAATATGGACTATGGTGAAAACACATCCGGTGGAAATCTTACGCCTGTTTTGTCCCAATCATTAACCGGATCTATGTATCAGCAGCATTACCTTGCGTTTATTACTCATAATGCCGATATCGATAGTGGACAAGGGAGATTTAACCCTTCTATGTATAGCGGTAAATACCATTTATCACAAATTTATATCGTACACCCTAATGATGGATATGTAGGGAAACTTGACGATGTATATGCTGTACACCCAAAAAATATTCAACAAGCAGACGAGCTTGAAATCGAAAAAACTGTAACGGATGAAGTAATCGGTAAAGGCGATGGAACCAAAAAGATATTCCATTTAGAGCACAAACCAAAAGGAGATACATTGAATCTATTCATGGATTGTAAGGAAGTTCCTAAAACGGCTTATGACTATAATCCGGATGATAAAACCGTAACTTTTAAGGAATTCCCTGGTGGTGAAATTCTAGCTAATTATCAAATGGCGCAATTATATCGCTACACATTGCCAACAACAGCGGTTTCTCCATTCACAAGTAAGTTTACGCCTTTTAATCCAATTGGCCTAGCAATCTATAAAGAAGATATTTAAACAAGAAAGGGGGAAGGCAAAAGATGAATGAGAAAAAGTATTCAATTGCTGCCCCTTCTTTATTTATAAATGAAAAAAATCATATAGTTTCTGTTAGTCCAGGCTTACCATATGAAAAGACTTATTGTATTTCAATTTCAATTACTAATCCTTTTGGGAAAAATGAGTATGAGTTTCCTGTAAGTATGCCGCCTAATTCAAGATTTAAGGCTGTAAAAGAAGATTCTGCTGATGTATTTGCAACAAAAGTAAATAGGATTAAAGGTGTCTTCTCTGATGTAATTAACCAAGCTTCCAGGGACATTGAAGTTGAAGCAAATATGATAACGTTAAACGCTTTTAGTATAGACCGTAATGTTAATATAGATATTTCTGAAATGGAACACTCCGTACAATCAAAATGCTTTGCAATAGATATTACAGATGATGAGTCAGCAAAGCAGCGGAGACGTATTTTTGATATGGACCATGCGACAGAAGAACTTGTAGATAAACCATTTGATACACATGAAATTACAATTGTAAATAAATCTATTGTGTCTAGAACTACAGACGAATATGAAATGAATGAAGTCATAGAAGAAGAGCTTCTTCATAAGAAAATTCGTGAGTTTGCTACAGAAGTAGAAGAACTTCCCGAATGGGTAAAAGTAGCTCGTGTATTGTATGGAGAAAAATTCTACGAAAGTATATTAGCAGACCGAAAAGAGAAAGAACTGCAGTCAAGTATGTTTGAAAATGACACGGGTGAGATTGTAATTAAAGAGTTAGCTACGGTAACAACACATCCTTTAGAAAATGCGGATAGATGTATTCATGAAGTAGCTGCTTCTTATGAAGAATATGATCTATTTAACGATCTAGGACTACCGGTTTATTTACCTGATTATGATCTATTTGCAAGAATCCAAAGAGAATTAAAAGCAGACTATGCAAAAATTGATACTGCAGATAGAAATATTATTCAAATTGACGGGGGGGCAATATCATTCGAATTAGCTGAAAGAGAACAGATAGAAACAATAGCGGCAGTTGTAACCTATGAAACATCAATGCGAAAAAACTTGTTTTTAAAACTAGAAATCTTTGATATAGAAGATGCCAAAAGAATTCAAAATGAATTGATAGCATCCTCTGTGCTTTATGAACACGCAAATAAAATTCACTTATGTCATGAAAGTGAAATTGAAGATGAAACACAATCAATTCGAGTTACAAATGAATTAACCGGGAATTCTATAGAGGGAATGGAATTGATGGATGATAAGAGCCGTGAACTTCCTATTGATGTAGTCGATACTGCAGGTGATTTTGTTTTAACTCGGGATCTTATTGCAGAAAATATTATTGAATTTGATAATGCTACTCGTGAAAAAGAACTAATCCATACCATACTAGACAATGAAACCAATGCTCACAAAGTATTACCAGAAATAATAGCAGATTCCATTGAATCACGGGGATTTAATAGGAAATCACAAAATATCCATTCATACATTACAACAGATGAATTGAGCGCACGAGAAACCAAACAAATTGATGTTATAGAGGGAGAATCCTCTACAGCAGATAGAAGTATCATCGAAGTAAAAGCCCAAAATGAAGAGATGGATTTATTTGAAGGTATGGGACTACCTGTTTATTTACCCGATTATGATTTATTTGAAAGGGTTAAACGGGAGTTGCAAGCAACGACGGTGTTGTCCGATATAATGGATCGTTCTAAAGTTACTATAAATTCTGGAATCGTTGATACCATTGATATGGAGCGTTACGCACCAAATATTATGACGGATGTTTCCGGAATAATAGATTTTAAAAGACCTGTATTAGAATTAGATTCACAAATCGCTAATGATTATGATGCTGCTGACACACCTGTAAAGCAGTCTTTATTACAAGAACTAGATACATTTGATAGAAATGTACGTGTAGCAACTGATATAGAAGAATTCGAGCGATTTAATAGTGATACTTGCATAGAAAGTTCAGTAGAGGAATTTGAACCATTCGAGAAAGTTCTTGGAATTAATACTGAAATTACCGAAAGTGAAAGGTTTATTATTAATAAATTCATTGATACAGAGTACATGCAATTTGATGATTTTCTTGTTAATGATATTTACCCTACTGAAATCATTGAAGTTGATGAAAATAGAAAAGTTCAAAAAGAAAAACCAAAATTATGGTTACGTCATAGCCGTTCTTCATGGTGGACAAATTCTAATTGGAAGAAAACAAGATAGGGAGAAATAAAATGGCGAAAATCGGGGATATTTTAAAGCAACCAGAACCAGGTTGGAAACGATTCGATGATACAACCCCCCTTATTTCTTACAAAGGTACAAACTGGTATTTACTTTCAAGGGGCGTAGTACCAAATAGTTACAACGAAACACGAATGTGTCAACGTGATGATCCAAGCAAAGGTTCTGTAGAATTTTCGTTTAATGGTACAGGTATTCGAGTAATTACCACCCAGCAAATGAATAGATCACCAGATGTTTTTGTTGAGATAGATGGAATTCCCTCAGGGAGCTATTCATCAGGTAACTTTTTGATGATTAAAAACCAAGTGTTATTTTATGAAAAGGTAGGGTTGTCTGAGGGAGTTCATACGATTAAACTAACGGGGAGTTATATGGAAATGGATGCGTTTGATATCTTAAGAGGAGATATAATTCCTCCTCCTATTAAGATAGGGGATATTCTAAAAGAACCAGAACCAGGTTGGAAGCGTTATGATGATAACAATTCTTTTATTACGTATGAAGGTAATTGGCAAATAAATTTATCTTCTGCAGCCGCTTATTCCGGTAAATACCATGTTTGTAGTGGTAAATCAAAAATAAGTTTCTCATTTGAGGGTAGTAAGCTTCGTATAATAGGCGGTACTAGTAGATATTGGACTGGCACTGTTTATGTCGAGATAGATGGTGAAATTTGTGGTTCTTATACGATGGATGATCCCGATTCTTGGGGGGAATATTCTATTCTCTTATATGAAAAAAACGATCTACAGTACGCAACTCATAATGTGGTCTTATATGCAGATGATACGAGTACTTTAGATGCCTTAGATATCGATGATCTCGGAAAGTTGTTGCCGCCTAGACCAAAAGTTTCGTTATACAAAAAGCAAAGCGGAAAAATCCTCGTAGATGATTTTAATTCTATAAACCCGGAATGGATTATATCACCTTCGGATTCATTTAGTATTGCTGCGAGAAAAGGCTTTATGAGATTGAATCATTCGGCTGATAGAGATGTAATGTTATTAATCGATAAGCCGCAGGGAGATATAGCAATACAAGTCATTGCTGATTATACCCCTGATGTTGAAGAGGATAAGGGCGGATTGATCATATATCAAAATGCTGATAATAAAATAGAATTTCTTGAATCTCATTCTATGAATAGTTCTAAAGAACACAAGGAATGGCTTGCTACTTCTATTGGTGAACAATGGGACTTTTACAGCAAAGTGGATGCTACTCTTGATTATGCAGATAGCGACAAATTAGAAGCGACTAAAATCGGTGTTGTATTAAAGAAAGGTGTCGCAGATCCATACAAGCCACTAGATATTGATCGTATCATTATCACGAGTGGCCACAAATTAAAGTTAAGACAACTGTTCCCAAATAACAGAGTAATTTTAAAAGATGAAAATGGCACTACACTATCTATTAATCAAGTGGGCAAATTAAATACCGGTATAGATATAAACTTACCATCTTTAGAGTTTCAAGGGTCCATTGAAGTTTACGATGAACAAAATAGACTTATTGCAGAAAAGAAAACTCTATTTTATGGCGGTGACATCTATAATATGGGTTCCCCTATAAAAATCATAATGGACTCTAAAGAATTAAACGATACTGATCCAACTGATTTAGGCTATATGATTGAGGGAAAAAGAATCATTAAAATGATTGTCCAAAATGAAAATTCTGTAGCCGTGCAAAATCTAAAAATTTCTATTGAGCAATACATGGAAAAGGTGGGATATACGTGGGCAGATATTTCGTTAGATAACTTAGCTATGGTAAAACAAATTTCAATAAATACATTAGGCGCAAATAGTTTTAGGGAGTTTTGGGTGCTGGTAACTAAAGATTTAAACTACATTGGTTTTGAGCCTATTTTATTTAACATTAAATTGCAACATGATTGAGGTGTTTATATGGGTACTGAAATGAAAATTAATCGTTCCAAAGGAAGAACAGGTGATAGTTCATCCCCTGTACTTATTGAAAAATCTGAGCAAATACTTGTACAAAAAGGACAAACTCAATACCTTTCAATTAATATGGAATTTAATAAATTTGACATTCGAACTATACATGTAACAAACAGCAAGAACGTTGAAGCTATCACTACAATTTTTGATAAGAAAAAGGATGGTCTGCAGATATATAAGAGTCTTCAAGAAAAGAAGACTTACGATATATTAGCCATTCCTTGCGAAGATAAAGATACAACAAGTTCTGCACATTTGTATATTGAAAACAAAGGAAATGAACCGGCCTTATTTACGTTAATTATTAAAGCAGTAAGTTTAAAATAAAGGAGTGTCTTTTATGGAAGAACATATTTTTAAAAGATTCACACCGTTAAAAAAGGATATATTTAATCTGGTTATTAACGAGATGTTACGTGTTGGTTGGAAACAGATAAATGAAGGGAAATCAACTTCAAATGATGTCTATGTTATGTATTCGAATGGCAATGATGGTAAAAAAAATATTTATATCGAACTTATACCATATGATGGAAGGAATATGGAGGAAAGCCCAAAAAAAATAGATTTTGACGTTAGATCAACGATATATTCTGATGCCTTCTTTAAATTTTGTTATGGATACGATAAAGAGAAAGGCCGTGGGACTAGTTCCGATCAATCTTGGCCGACTAGTTGGTTCCGGGGAAGGAATTACAATGATGGATTCGCTTCAAATGGTCCTCAAATCGCTATAGATACTGAAATTGAATTCTATCTATTTGTTGATAAGGAAAAATTTATAACCTGTACAATTCCACCTATAAGCACAAGATTAGCTCCTGCTGTTACATATATTGGGGCACTAGGGGGATTAATGCTAGAAGAAAAACATGAACCATATACACGTGCTTTAGTTTGGTACGCTAGTGCTTGGAGTGGAAATTATTCAACCAGTAACAATGGCCTTACTTTTAATCGCCCAAAAGGATCTAACGATACAACTATGTCACAATCATATCGTAGTACTTGGGTGCAAATACCTACAGGATTAAATCCAAATATCGATAATACCTTTCTACTATCTCCGTTTTATATTTTATCAGATAGTTATGGTGTTCGTGGTAAGCTAGAAGGAATATATCAAACTAGTAATTCGCAAATAGTAAATGGTGACATATTAGAGATTGAAAGAAATAACGAAATCCATAAATATAAATATATAAATGCAACTGGTAGTTATGGTTCCTTACCTGCTTCGTTAGCATTCCGTATTGAATGAGGTGATTATCATTACTGTCTTTAAAGGTATTATTTTTGAGCCTGAATTCCTATCATTAAAGAGAAATTTAGTTCAAAGAAGCGGCAAAATTATTGACGATATTTTTTTTATCGGAAGTAGAAAACCTCTAAAACGAAACGGAATGATTTTTTGTGAGGATTTAATAGTAAATAATGATTCAAAACAAGAAGTGAGCTACCCTCGCCAAGAACCATTAGAGCATTGTTGGAAGAGACTAAATATGTAAATTCTAAGCTTACAACAGTAGGCTTTTTTATTATGACTAAAATTTGAAAGGAGGTGAGGACTTGGAAAGAATTCACGAACTCATAAAAGTATTGAATATAAGTGATGTTATTACAAGTACTCAATTTAAAGTAGGTGGTGTTATAAGTTGTGGATTAGGAACATTATTTAATTTTCTGTATGGGAAGATGAATTTAATTTGGATTATCATTTTGGTATGGGTAGTTATATTAGATTGGATAACTGGTAGTAAGGCTTCAAAATTAGATGGTACGTATTCATCACAATATGGAATTGAGGGCATTGCACGAACTGTGGTGCTTTTTTTATTACCTTCTTTAGCGCATTTATTTGATATTGCATTTAAACTACCAGAATTTTTCTTTTTTATGGTAACGGGTGGTTTAATTTATCATATTTTTAATAGTTTTACAGCCAATTGTGTACGGATTGGCTGGGATAAATGGATTCCTACTTGGTTGTTAGAAAGTGTATCTTCTGAAATAGAGGCGAAAATTAGAAGATCAAAATCTAGAAAAGAAAAAAATTAAATAAAGACAAATATAAAAAGTGATAGTAAAAGGAGCAGTCTCAATTGAGGTGCTCTTTTTGTTTATGCAAATATTAAAGGGGAAAATACGAAATGAAAAAATTAATGAAACAATGTAGCGCGTTATTTATCATGTGTATTATTTTATTTTCTTCTTCCGCAAGTGCTTTTGCAGATAGAGAAATGATTATTCCAGATTTACCTAAGCAAGGATATAGATATGGTGTGGGTGCATATGAGGGAGTAGTAGCACATTCCACAGCGACACCAGAAGCACCTGCTATCAATATTAGAAATTATGAAGCTAGAACATGGAGAAATGCATTCGTTCATTATGCAACGGATTGGGATGAAACAATTCAAATCGCTTCTACTAAATATCGTGCATGGGGTGCAGGTCCAGCGGCAAATGCTAGATTTGTACATGTAGAACTTTCTGAGACTAGTGACCCAATTAAATTCAAAAAATCGTATGAAAGATATGTAAAGTTACTTGCGAAAATTTTAAAAGATAGAAATATCCATCCGAGTGTTGGATTATGGACTCATAAAGATATCACATACAAATTAGGCGGTACAGATCATGAGGATCCACAGGGGTATCTTGCTTCACATGGTGTATCAGAAGCTCAATTCCGTTCTGATGTTTTAAAAGCATATAATGGTCATTCTGTCACTGTGGAAGTAAAACCACAACAACCATCTGAAAGTGTAACGGATGTAACGGGATTAGCTTATATCGATGGTTTAAATGTAAACCTTCGATCTGGACCATCCACAAGCAATGATGTCATTCGTAAGCTACAAAAGGGTGAATCATATAAAGTCTTGGGTAAAGTAGGAAACTGGTTGAATCTTGGAGGGAATCAGTGGATTTATAACGATTCATCATACATTCGCTATAAAGAAGAATCTTCATCTGTGGAAGGTAAACATGTAGTTTCTAAAGTGAATGACTTACGATTCTATTCAAAAGCTTCCTGGGCTGATAGTGATGTTGTAGGAACTGTCGATGAAGGTTTAGGGTTCACTATCGTTGATAAAGTATCTGTAAATGGTTCACCACAATATAAAGTGAAGAATAGTAGAGGTAATGTGTTCTATATCACAGCTAGTTCTTATTATGTATATGTGAAGTATTGAGTAATGGAAAAGAAGGATTTAATAGGAGTATTGAATCCTTCTTTTTAAGATCTAGTTAAAAAGTTCCTGCAGTACGTTCTGTTAAATACTTAGTATCTAAATAACCTAGGTCTTGAACATGTTGATGGGATGACCTTAGAACAAATAGAGTTTGAATTGCATTATAGTACAGTCTATATCCAACGCAAACATGCTGAAATAAGAAAGGTTGTCAAGTTTTTAGATGGAATTTAATGTTACCTTTTTGTAGGATACATGCTGTGTACAAAAAGTATTGAAAAAGTGAGTTATAGTCGTAATATAAGATTTCGACGAAAGAGTAGTTATTTTTATGGTTGCTCTTTTTCTTTAGAGGTTCCTACAGAAGTAGATACTGAGGATACTATTGAGGAACATATTGGGGTGACCGATAAACCAGAAGGGATTAAATAATGAAATGCAAAGTTAAGCGTATGCAATGTAGGCTTTTTTATTTTAAATTAAATAAAAAGTGGGAAAGAGGTGGAAATATGGATGGTTTACAAGAGGTGAAAGGTGATGTTCAGGAAATAAGAGAAGATATTAAGGACATACGATTAGAGATTAGAAGTTTAGAAATGCGGACAACAGGTAATGAAAAAGACATTATTAATATCAATAAGCAATTAGATAAGATTAGTGCTAATACAACATAGATCATACGCCTTATTATTGGTGGACTTATTGGAGCGGCCCTTGCCTTCCTCATGAAAGGAGGCAGTATGTAATGATTGAAATTACGGCAATGATTGGGGTTGTTGTAGGGCTATCACAAATAGCGAAAACAATGGGACTGCAAACAAAATATATTCCGTTATTTAATTTAACGCTTGGCATTACGCTAGGCGTATTATTTTTGTCTCAAGATATTAAATCAAATATACTTCAAGGAATCATTATTGGACTATCAGCAAGTGGATTATTTGACCATACAAAAATAATAAAAAAGGATGCTAATAGGAAATGAAAAAGAAATACAAACATATTTTATCCATAGTTGTTGCTATGATTTTAGTCATAGCAATTGGACCCAACACATTTGCTGATAGAATTCTACGTATTCCTGATGTACCTAACCAACCCTACGTATTAAAAATTTTAAAAAGCCCCTCAATAATGTTAAAGGGACCTTGCTCACGCAAATGATCTGTAAATTAATTTATCTTTGATTTACAGATCATTTGTATGATAATATTTATAAAGAATTGCTAAATAATGAAATTACATAAATGCTTTTAGAAGTTCTTGAATTAATGGGATTGCTCCACCTACAAATTTTAAAACTGCCATTGCGATTTCCATAATATTCTCTCCTCTGTTTTTGTATTAAGATGTGTTGAATCTTTATGCCCTTATTATAGTAAGCGCTTACATATATAACAATACATTTTTGTATGCAATATTGCATATTTATAGGTTTAGGCAAAAAATATATCCCTATTAGTCATTCTTTAATGTTACCATACGGAGGTGAGAGTCTTTAAGGGTTCTCCCTAATAGGAGGAAATATGGAAAGAGTGCAAGTGATTGACAGTAATCTGAAAATTAAAAATTGGGCTAAACAGGTATTAGCTGTAGGAGGAATATTAGGATTCTGCTACTTGGTATTATATGTTTTTAGTTTCTTAGTTGTTATGTAAATATTATATAACTAAACTAGTATAGTCTTGCCTTGATAGGTAAGGCTCTTTTGTTGTTATATCTGAGATGAGTAAACTACATACAAGACCTCTCAAGTTTGTCAGGTACTATGTATGGTGCCTTATTTCTCTATATTTTAGAACACTAACTCCTATCATTGAAAGTAAATAAACCTCTATTTAAAAATTTCCATTTATATTGAAAACACAATTGTATTGATAAAAAATGTGTGTTTATTAGATACATCTTAAAAAGACAAGCATAAGTTATATGACGTTTTGGTGGAATTTTTTTATCTTTGAAAAGGATTTAAATCTTACAAATAGATTTGATCCCTTTCTGTATACCGTAATTCCTATATTAGCATATAAATATAATATACTAAAAATAATTTAAAAGCAAGAATATTAGTAGGGGTCCACCACATGCCCATTAACTTAAGACTTTAAAGTAGCCCCTAAACGAATAATTTTTTAAAATTGATTGCTAGTAAATAAGAAAGGTTGGCAAATCCCTAACTAAAGAAATTTCTTCAGGTAAGCAAATCAATAATATATCAAAAGGTCCTTTACAAAATTTATTACTCTATGGACAATCATACGGATTGGGATTTTATTAGTTATTCCTAAATAAACATTGGATATTTCTTATATTTGTCCAGACTGAAAAGAGCTCATAAAAAACACCATTATTCGTGCTTTTCTATATATTTGTACCACAATTACTTTTGTATGTGATTAAAACTAGTTTTTAAGAAGCATATGTTTTAGCAACTGCAGAAATTCTTTATCACTTTTATCATCTTTCATATAATCCTGTTCATAGTTAAAAATCATTCGCACTAACATAAAAGCTGTTAGCGGTAATGGTACCTTCTGAAAAGCCCCTTGCTGATAACCTTTTTCAAGCAAATTACTTATCATTTTAATTGCTTCTTCTTCAGATTTTTTTAAACAAGCTATAATTTCAGGTGAATGGTACTCTTTATATTCTTGAAAGAGTGTAGAAACAAATGGGTCTTGATGATATTCTAGGCTGATATAATGAAGGATTTTTTGTATTCGTAGTAAAACATCCTTTTCCTCTTTATATAAATCAAATAATTGTGAGCGTTTAAGTTGAATATGACGCATATAGCAGTCACATAATATTTGAGTTTTATCTGTATAGTAATAATAAATAGTTCCTTTACCAACTTTAGCTTTCTTTGCAATTTCATCAACCGTTGTGTTACGGACACCACGCGTAGAGAACAGTATTGTGGCAGATTGAATGATTTTCATTTTTTTATTTTCTTTTTCTAATTTTATCATCGTCTACACCCTATCCTTGAAATATTTAGCGAAGTTTTCTTTCATTACATTCTCTATCAGTCTATTTGTCATTTATTAACGCCAAATAAAAAGTCCTCTAGTTGCTTCTTATAGAATAACACACATCATTCTTATATCTAGTATATAACCATAATAGAATACGATTTTACATCTTAAGAATAGAAATGAGAGTATGAGATCATAAGTTATTAATTGGACGATGAGAATTCAAGTGAAAGGAAATGGCGATCTCCTCATCGATTGAATAATTTGATTTTTTACTTAATTCATTTTATTATATAAACATGACTAAAAGATGTTTTTAGTCGGATTTTTTACGAAAAGCCGACTGATATTTGATTTCAGTCGGTTTCTATACTATTTGAGAGAAGGTAGACACTATGTGTGGAATTGCAGGGTGGATAGACTGGTCTAAAGACCTGTCTCATGAACAAGAAACGTTAAAAAAAATGACAGATGCTATCATTCACAGAGGACCTGATGCAGAGGGGCATTGGTTTTCAAAACGAGCGGCATTAGGTCATCGACGTCTCATCGTCATTGATCCTGAAGGTGGCCTTCAACCTATGCTGTATAAAGATGGAAATGATACGATTGGTCTTACGTTCAATGGAGAAATTTATAACTATCAAGAATTACGTAAAGAACTTGAGGAGAAAGGTCATGAATTTCAGACAAAGTCTGATACAGAGGTATTACTACATGCTTATTTAGAATGGCAGGAAGATTGTGTTCAACACTTAAATGGGATTTTTGCTTTTGGTATTTGGGATGAAAGATTTGGAAAATTGATGCTTGGTCGTGATCATCTAGGTGTGAAGCCTTTATTTTTCGCTCAAAGAGGGAGGGCAATTCTCTTTGGTTCAGAGTTAAAAGTTTTACTTTCGCACCCACTTGTAGATGCAGAAGTAGATAAAGAAGGACTTTCTGAGATATTTTGTCTTGGACCAACACGTACTCCAGGTCATGCGATTTTCAAGGATATACACGAGGTGCGTGCTGGCCATTATATGACGTTTACCTCTAATGGCTCAAATACGACACAGTATTGGAAACTTGAAAGTAAAAACCATATAGATGATATTAATATGACAGTGGAGACTATCCGCTCCATTTTACAAGATACGGTTAAACGTCAGTTAATTGCTGATAGACCAGTGGTATCTATGCTTTCCGGAGGTTTGGATTCAAGTGGTCTAACAGGTTTAGCAGGAAACGAATTTGGGAATAAAGGGGAACACCTTCATACATATTCTTTGAATTTCATCAATGATGAAAAAGACTTTGAGCAAGACTTCCTTCGTTTTGATCGTGATGAACCTTGGGTGAAACGTGTGGCTGAATATGTAGGAACAAAGCATCACTCTATAGAATTGGGATCAGATAGTTTAATAGAGCATTTATTAATTCCAATGCGAGCGCGTGATCTACCTGGAGTTGGAGAACTAGAAACATCACTTTATTTGCTATTTAAGGAAATGAAAAAAGACGCAACAGTTGCACTTTCAGGCGAATCCGCAGATGAAGTGTTCTCAGGATATCCATGGTTCCATCAAGAGAAGTTTTTAGATGCAGAGATATTCCCTTGGAGTGTTAATTTATGGTATAGTACAGAAATTTTATCAGAGGATTTTAAAGAAAAGATTAGCCCTGAAAAATATCAAAAACAAAAATTTGAAGATGCGGTTGCTGAGGTTCCTTTTTTAGAGGGTGAAAAAGATCTGCAAATGAAGCAACGTCAAATGTCTTACATGTTTATTACACGTTTCTTGCCATTTATGCTAGAACGAAAAGATCGTACAAGTATGATGAATGGCTTTGAAGTACGGGTTCCATTTTGCGATTACCGGCTTGTAGAATACTTATGGAATGTTCCATTCGAAATGAAAAGCATAGACAATATTGAAAAAGGTATTTTACGTCGAGCTTTTGAAAATGTACTTCCAGAGGATGTACTTTATCGCAAAAAAAGTGCATATCCAAGCACAAAGGATGCTTCTTATCTAAAAGGTATTAGTGATTGGATGCTACATGTGTTGAACAATCCTGAATCACCTATTTTGCCATTAATTAATGTAGAAAGAGTTCGTGCTATTGCAGAAGGAAAAGACGAAGTAATTTCAGGTAATGATGCACGAGGTATAATAGATTATTTACTTCAAGTTAATAGTTGGCTTCAGGAATATAATATTAAATTAGTATGGTAGATGTAATTTTCAAATAAAGAGAATAGCTGAAACATCAATGACCTAAGTGAACCGCACCTCCAATGTATTAGATAGTTATCTAATAATTGGAGATGCGGTTTTATTATTTTGATTTGCAATAACGCTAATCAGTTAGTAAATTAGAATTGAATAAGGGACATGGAAAGAACTAGGGGGAATAATATGAATTGGAGGTCCCACGTAAAGGAGAATACGATGAACCTTTTAATTAGAGAATTAGAAGTAGATGATTTAGACAATTTACCGGAGATTGATGATAGTTTTATAGTAAACTCCCGGTTACTTTTTTCTCTTTCAAAAGTAAATAAGCAAATAGAATATACAGTAGAAGACGTTCCAAGTTATGAGAAAAGTTATTTACAAGATCAATATGATGATGAACTAGCATACACTGAATATATAAATAAGCCTGAACAAGTAATTTACATAGCAATTTTACATGACCAAATTATAGGAGTAATGGTATTGAAAAAGAATTGGAATCACTATGCTTATATAGAAGATATAAAGGTGGATAAAAAATATCGTTCACTTGGAGTTGGTAGGAGGTTAATTGAGCAAGCAACGCAGTTGGCAAAAGAAAGCAATATGCCAGGTATAATGCTTGAAACACAAAATAATAATGTAGCAGCATGTAGGTTCTATGAAAAATGTGGGTTTGTAATAGGTGGGTTGGATTTTTTAGTATATAAAGGAATATATGAAGAAAGCGATGAAGTTGCAATGTATTGGTATTTGCATTTCAAATGAAAGTAAATCAAAACTCGAATATATAAATTCCTCGCTGTTACATTCGGGACAAGCAAATAACTAAAAGAAAAAGGAGGTTTCTTTCCGAGAGTAGGGGCATCTTTGATCTTGCTACCGATAATCAAATGATATGTGAATTAGATTTTGATATTGTATTCATCGTCTTTTCTTCAATTAAATAAAAAATACATCCTTATAGGGATGTATTTTTTACTAATAATAATGTTATAAATTATTCTACATGAACCGATATACTTTTAGATAATACTTGCATTGAGAAAGGAACTCTAGCTTCAAAAGCTATAGTGTTTGTTGAATTTGGTGTGTTTGAGAAGATGTAAGAATCCTTAATACGTAATCTAAATGTTTTTTCAGATCCGAATGGACCAGTATAAGAACTGACTTCGTCTAAAGAACTTCCTGCATATCTAACACCATTAACAGCTAAAGCCTCAGAATATGAATCTGGTGTACCTACTTCACTAACTTTCACATAAAGGTAATCGCCTTTAAGAACAGGAATAGATAAGTAAGAACTTGCTTGCACTATACATTTTGTTATTATCGCCTACAGCACTAATGCTAACACTTCGTAATGGAGAAGAATCCGCCTTTGAAATAGTTGGTAAACATGCTAGTGTAAGTGCAAAACACATAGCTAACATGCCCATAAATTTTTTCATATTAACAACTCCTTAGGTATTTATTTAACATCCTGTATTTTAAAGGTTAAAAATGTAAACTTAAATATTGTTATATAAAGAATAATTTTGAGGGCTATTGATAACAAAAGAATTGATTTAGATGAAGATATTTTATTAAATAGACGTATCGTTTATAAAAATTGTACTGTTTTCAGTCCTTTTTATTTTCAAGTTAATGTGATATATTCATAACATAAAGAGCGAAATATATCACATGGGGGTTTTTATGAAAAATAAGTTGTCTTATTTAGGATTCATCGGTTTTTTGGGTTTTTTAGGTCCATTTACATTTTTAGGTGATATTTCATGGGCATATTATTTTTTCGGTTTCTTTTTCTTCTTCTCATATGCAAAAGTAGTACCAGATGAGCTTTTTATGCTACATGTTCGCATCGCTGCTACAAGGGCTTTTTTCGTAGCGATAGTATTAGGTAGTTTACTGCTATTAAGTGTTTTTATTTTTGAAAGTTTACATATAATTCGGTTCTTCGTTATAATTTCAGTGTTCATTCCTTTAGGAACATTCCTAATCAATTTAGAAATATTTGAGCGTAGAGAAAAGAAAGGGATGCAAGATGCCACTTAAGACTCGAATGAAAGAATATAGAGTAAAGCTAAATATGTCGCAAGAAGATTTAGCCAAAGAGGTTGGTGTTAGAAGGGAAACAATAGGAAATCTTGAAAATGGAAAATATAACCCTTCTTTCAAACTTACTTATGATATTGCAAAGGTTTTAAAAGCACCTCTTGAAGTTCTGTTTTGGTTTGAAGAATAGTCCATGTATGAGTAAATGATTATGATAGACTTGTTCATGAGTTTTGAACAATCTTTTTTATAAAAACTAAATGCAGATTTCTAACAAAAGGCTCCATTTTGATTAAAACATTTTTCAAAGTGGAGTCTTTTTGTTTACCATAAACTATGGGTTTGTGGTTTTTGTTTAAATTTCATTACAAATTAACACCAATTTGCGAATACCTGGTTTGTAGATAAAAGAGAGCTGCAAACATCTGTATGCAATATATAAAAGGTGCCAATTCTATTGTTAATAATGGAGATTGATAGCTCCTCTACGTTCACTTTTATAGAAGAGGGGAGATGAAATAAGCTAAGATAAAGCTGTTTTAGTAAATTTGCTTCATTTTAAAATAAGTTTGAATGAAGGAGACAATTTGCTAAATACACTATGTTGTTCATTTCCCTCTTGATTCATACCTGCCTGATAAGATGTAAATCCGATATACGTTTTTCTTTTCCATTGCCATAAGCCATTATTTTGATCGAATTCACCATAGTATTGATTGTAATCCAGTTTGTTTCCTGTGTTTTTATTAAAATTATTACTGATAAAAATACGGCTATTACTAGCATAGATTTGGTTATTGGTAATTACATTGTTCCGGGTATCGTAATTTAATTCGATTTGGCCACTCTCTTGATCTTTTGTATCATTTTTATAAATCACATTGTTCGTAATTGTGTTATTTTCGGCATATCCTTGCTGACTATCATACCCACCAATTGCAATGCCACTCATAATTTTATTGGATATCGTATTGTCTCTTACAGTAATTTGGCTTGCACTTTTTCCTGCATGTTTGCTAGCTACTTCAATACCGAGATCATTTTCATAGTTCTGATTTTGCTCTATGATAATTTCCTTCCCATCATCCACGTAAATACCATCAGCTGAATACTCATTATAACTAGTATTATTGAAAGATGAATAGTAATGAACGATATTGTTACGAATAATTCCGTTCCGCGCTTGATCTAAAGCGGCTACTGGAGATATGCTTTCATGCCCAATAAGAACAATTCCAATGTTGTTATCATGCACTTTGTTATTGGTAACTTCAAAAGAATCCACATTCCCATTCACAGCAATTGATTCACTTTTTCCTAATTTCAAATTTGTTACTTCGTTATTGTCTATGACAAGATGATTTAAATTATTTTGTGCATGGGATGAAGTACCATAAAAAGCAATAAGGAATAATTTAGATGTTTCATGTGAAAAAGAGTACTAGATTTGATAATATTTTATTTGAATATAAACAGTTACTTAAATATTGATAAGATAAGTTTCCAATCTAATATATGGGGAGTAGAAAAATGAATTATTTTCTTGTATTTCAAAATAAAAGTTATAAGGAGGAGAGGGAGGATTTCTCTGGGCGCCACAAAAAAATAACAAGGGACAAACATTTCATCACTGGACAGATATGAAAATGATAAGAAAAGGTGACATCATTTTTAATAGTTTTAAAGGAAGGCTAGTATCAATTTTGGTTGCAAAAGAAGATTATAAGGTTCATGATAAGCCAATTGGACTGGAACAGACTGAGCTCTGGGAAAAAGAAGGATGGATTGTAAATGTGGAATACCATGATTTGGAGATTCCTATTATATATAAAGATTTCATAGAAAACATATTAAAGCTACAGGGTGAAAAATACGCTCCATTTAATAAGGTTGGGCGTGGTAATACTGGTTACCTGTTTAGAGTAACTCTAGAACTTGCTGATTATTTATTAACAATAGTTAAAGAAAAAAATGGGGATACTTGGAACAAGCTATCATACATAGGGGGTAGTGATGAAGAAACTATTCTGGAAGAAATAGAGAAGGATTTGTCGTATGTATTAGATCAAACTGAAAAAGAACAAGTTATAAAATCTAGAATTGGACAATCCATTTTTAAAAAGAATTTGTTGAAGAATGAAGAGAAATGTAAACTATGTGGAGTCTCTGATAAACGTTTTCTAATAGCAAGTCATATTAAACCTTGGAGCCAATCTAATCATAGGGAAAGGTTAGATATAAACAATGGACTACTACTTTGCCCTAACCATGATGCGTTATTTGATAAAGGTTTTATTAGTTTTGGAGACGACGGGAGAATTTTAATTTCGACCAGTTTAGATGAAGATTTAAAAATTTTCTTAAATATACATGATAGACTAAAGATCCAAATGAATGAAATACAGCGTCAGTATATGAAATGGCATAGAGAGAGTGAATTTCAGGATTAAGTGGCTAAAAAATTGTTGGGAGTAATAAGTTAAAGTAAATGAAAGGATTGAGCTACAAAGGTAGTATTTCATGGTTATAATAAGTGCTTTACAAAATATACAGTATATCAACGTAATGAGTATGTAGCTGAGCTGGCTAAAAGACGTGCGCAAGGTATATGGGAGTTATGTAAATAGCATGCTCCTTTCCAAGATAAAAAAGGGCATCCATACTTAGAAGCACATCATGTGAAATGGCTATCAGAGGATGGAGAAGATACGATTTATAATACTGTTGGAGTATGTGCGAATTGTCATCGGAAGCTGCATGTTTTAAATCTACATGAAGATGTTGCAAAATTAGAGAAGAAGCTGGCGCGATATAAGCAAGAAGACGAGATATAGAGAGTATATGTACTAAATAAGATGTGAAAGAAGTGACGATTCATGAAGAAAAAAGTATCGGTTGTTGGAGCGGTCATTTTTAATGAGAAGAATGAAATACTATGTGCATTACGTTCTCCTACAATGTCATTACCGAACTATTGGGAATTTCCAGGTGGAAAAATTAATGAAGGGGAAATGCCGCAAGATGCATTGATACGTGAGATCAAAGAAGAACTAGGATGTTTAATTACTGTTGGTGAAAAAATTGAAGAAGTGGATCATGAGTATGAGAATATTATAGTTCATCTTGCTACTTATAAGGCATACATAGAGTCCGGTATACCTAAGGCGCTTGAGCATGCCGAGTTGGTGTGGGTTCATGTTAATAATTTATTGGAGTTAAAGTGGGCACCGGCGGATCTTCCAACCGTGGGAGTTTTATGTTTGAAGTTTAAAAATTAAGGCCTGAAATAAGAAATAATGAGACAGATCTTTATAAGATATAAACTGTTTTGAAAGTAGGTGTATGACTCAGGTGGCTCAAGCTCATGACCTCCACTCTGTCAAGGTGGCGCTCTCCTAACTAAGTTATAGGAAGTAACTACTTTTCAATCTTCAAACCTAATCCACAAAAATTATTAATCTGCACCCAATTACTTCCTTCTTTTCTCCTCATATTCTATAATTAATCTATAAAATTAAATGGGGGTAATTTCCAATATGAAGCTTCAAATAGTGACCCAAAAAGCCACTCATTATGAACCGGATATTTTATTGCTTGCTGAGAAAGAAGCTGGACGTCAAGATTTCATAAAACGCTTTCCATTACACTCTTTAAGTGACCTTACCATAGAAGATTATGCAAATACTAAAACGAAAGATTGTTTCAATTACTGGCTCGAGCGAAAAAATATTTTAGGCGGCATTGGCGGAGCCAATTCTGCTAAATTCGGTATTTATCTTGCTCATACTGGTGAGTACTGTAAAAGTTACGGTAAACAAAAAGTGGTATTAAAAGATGAACAATTACAAGAAGAATTTAGGTTCCTAAAAGAAGGAATTTGTGAGGCAATACGACTTGCAAAGGAAGGCCGCATCTCTGAAATTGTTAAATTGAATTTACCAATTTATAATATGGTGCTGCTAAAAATTTTAAATATTTATGTTCCAGAGAAGTTTTTTAATATTTATTCACCACCAATTTTGATTGAGCTTGGGAAGGAATTACATATAAAAGATGAATTGCTTACTCCTCAGAATGCAATTGAGTTAAATCATGCAGTGTTGCATGCTATTAAGAAAGACGATGTTTTTTTAGGCTGGTCTAATGAAAAAATTTCAAGATTTATTTGGGATACATTTTCCGAACGAAATAAATCGCTTGATAAGAGTTTAAACTATTGGTTAGCTGGCCATACATATGGAAAAGATCGTTCCATTCAAGATTTTTTATTGAAAAACAATTGCATAGCGATAGGCTTTTTACATGAGGATTTATCATCTTTTCTAGAAGAAGAAAAGATTGAAGATATCATAGATGAGAAAGAAGAAACACCAGCAGGACAAAAAGCATTAAAGCGATTTTTAAAAATGAAAGAGGGAGACCTTGTTGCTTTAAAAACATCATTTACTCGTAAGGTTGATGGGAAGACAAGGTCAGTGTTACGAGTTAGTGCTGTTGGAAAAATTTCCAAAGATACTATTGATGGTTATGAATTCTCTGAAGAGTACGGGCATTTACTTCCTGTTGAGTGGATTAATACTGAAGAGAGAGAGTTCATAGGCTACGGAGGATATCGTAGTACATTAAATGAAGTGAAAAATAAGAATGTAATTAACTTAGTATTTATGCAGGGAAAGGAAATTAGCAATACGCCCCAAGAATCTAATGAAGTGTCAGACTCAGATCCAAGAAACTATGTATTTTTTGGTCCACCTGGAACAGGGAAAACATATCAAATTGTTGAACGTGCTCTTGAATTAATTGATAAAAGAACATATGAGGAACTGAAAGCAAATGGACGAGAGGCATTACAACAAGAGTTTTCACGTTTAACTAAAGAAGGGAACATTCATCTCGTGACATTCCATCAGTCCTATGGATATGAAGATTTTATAGAAGGCTTGAAATCTGATGGGAAAGGGAATTTTGTGCCAACAGATGGTATTTTGAAAAAAGCAGCGCTTGAAGCTATGTATGAAGGGATTCAAAGTACAAGTCAGGACTTTTCGAATGAAGTTCGTTTTGAGCAACTTTATGATTACCTGGTTGAAAATGGTTTGAAGAATAATATTCAATTTGAATCAAAAACAGGAACGACAAGTTTCATTTCATACATTTCAGAGCAAAATAATATAGTTGTAACGAGTGAAGATGTAAAAACTAGTTCAATAGTTTCAAAGAATCGTTTACTAAGCTTGTATCGCTATGTTCAGGAGCATGATATTGATTGGAAGAATAATACTATGTTTGTTCGTGAGGCGATTGGTGGGTGTAATCAGACGAGATATTGGTCTGTACTAAATTGGATATTAGAAAAAATGGAAGATACAACAGAAGAAGAAGAAAAAATTGAAGTTGAAGGGGAAGAGAAAAAGGCAATTATTCAAAAAGTGTTGCTGGAAAACGGTTCCTTTGATTATTCGAATGCGAAAAAACATGTTGTAATCATTGATGAAATGAACCGAGGCAATATTTCTAAGATTTTTGGTGAGCTGTTAACGTTACTTGAAGAGGATAAGCGTTTAACACAAAGTAATGAATTGATTGTTGAACTACCTTATTCAAAAGAGAAGTTTACGTTACCACCCAATCTATATGTAATTGGGACAATGAATACGGCAGACCGATCCATAGCACTGCTTGATACAGCGTTACGTCGCCGTTTTGTGTTTGAAGAAATCATGCCAAATACTGATCTTCTTGAATCGATCGGAGATGAAATTGATCTTGCTGAAATGCTTTCTGTTATTAATAAGCGGATTGAAGTATTGTATGATCGCGATCATATGATTGGGCATGCGTATTTTATAAACGCGAAAACTGATAATGAAGTTATATCTATTTTTCAAACGAAAATTATTCCACTTTTACAAGAGTATTTTTATGATGATTGGGAAAAAATCGGTCTTGTTTTGGGTGGAATAGGGAGTTCAAAGGAAGATCAATATATTGTTTATAAAGAAGAAGTTAATGTAAATGAACTATTTAAACAAAAGCCATCTATTTATATTCCTGCACTGTACCGGGTAAAACGAAAATTAACAGCACAAGAGCTAATAGCGATTTATGAATAAGACAATTATAGTACGTGAGGCGTATGACTGGATTACAGAAAATGACGTTACAGCAGAACAATTTGATGAGCTTATACGGTATATTGAAGAAAAATATCCAAATGAACAGGTGATTGATCAGAAGTATAAACGAATGCGCTTTATTAATTATGTTGGCGTTATACAATGTTCTGATGTGAGGTACGAAATTATTCCCAAAATAAAACTCTCACCTATTGATGATCGAAAGGCATTACTAGGAATGCTTTCAATTACAGGTTTTTTGCCGGTTTCATTTTATGAGGAAGTGCTAAATGGTGAGGATAGAGGAGAACTGCTTACGGCATTTCTTGCTACATTTCTTACTCGTTTGCTGAATGAACTCAGAAAAGGGACTTATAAAACATACGAACGTCATGAAGAAAACTTAAATACACTGCGTGGCAAACTCGAGCTTAGTAAACACGTTTATAAGAATGTATTTCAAAAAACAAAAGCATATTGTGCATTTGATGAATATACAGAAAATAACCCTTTAAACCAGCTATTTAAATGTGCATTGCTCATTGTAAAAAAGCATACAAAAATACATACTCTAAAACTTTATCTTGAGCGCTGTTTAGGCTACTTAGAACCTGTGGATGTAGTGTATTTCACAGAGAAGGAATTAAAGAGTATTACATTTAACCGACAGAATGAACGTTTTCGTCAAGCTGCTTTATTTGCTAAGCTAATAGTTGAGCGGGCAACGATTTATAGTAAAGGACAAGGAGCATCATCGTTCTCTTTCTTATTTCAAATGAATATGTTGTTCGAAAAGTATATTGAAGTAGCACTTCAAGAAGCTATGGGTAATAATAAAATAATTAGTCAACATGCAGAGAAAAGACTATTACGTAACAAGAAGAGTGGACGCCAGAATATTTTATTAAAACCAGATTTTGTGATTGATAATATGATAATCATGGATACGAAGTGGAAAAGTGCAACAAATAATGGAAGAAGTAGTTATGTTCAGAGTGACATTTATCAAATGTATGCGTATGTAACTGCTTATAAGGAAGTTCAAAGGTGTATATTGTTATACCCGAGACAAGAAATAGAAGCTGATCATCCTGTGTGGGAAGTTATCGATACAGAAAAAACTATTGAAATGTGCACGATAAGAATTGATGAATTTTCCGAGACTGTGCGAGAATTAGAGGGAATTCTACAAAAACAAGTTAAATAATTTTGTAAGGACACTCGATTGAATATGGGTGTCTTTTATTATATAAATCAAATCTCCTTTAGAAAAGTATGAATATTTAGTTTATTTTAATTGAAATAGAAATGAACTTATTATATAATAAGTTCAAGAAATTTTTTCCTTTTTGATCATTCCTAAATAACCACAAACCTTTCGGGTTTACGATTCATTACAAGGAAGTGTATAAAAAATATACACTATTTTGTATTATGAATGTATTCCTGGGAGGTTTTTTTGCGTTCTAGGAATAGGGCAAGTAATATACTAACAAGGATGTGATAGATTATCTTAAATTATTAAGAATTGTAGTGGGGAAATAAGAATTTTGAATTTCAAAATACACAAGAAGTTGAAAAAAGATGAGAGGTGCAATCTCGTCTTTTTTATTTCGAAAGGAGAAGGACATGGGTAAGAAAATTATGGTTCAATCTGTAAAGCTGGTAAAAGACAGTAATCGTATTTATGATATTGAGAAAAAGAAAATTACTTGTCCAGCGGATGCTGTACGCTTTGCACAGATTATATTTGATATAGAATCAAGGCCAAATGAAATTTTTGGTGTATTTAACTTAAATACAAAGAATGAAATTATTGGATGTAGTATTGTGTTCGAAGGAACTGTTGATTCATCGTTAGTCCATCCAAGGGAAACCTTCCGCACAGCAATATTAAACAATGCATCTTCAATAGTATGTTTCCATAACCATCCATCAGGACATAGTATGGAATCTTATGAAGATGTCGAAGTAACTAAGAGATTAAAGGAGTGTGGAAACATTATTGGTATACCTCTTTTAGATCATGTCATTATTGGAGATAACAGCTATGTAAGTTTAACGAAAAAGGGAATTATATAATAAAAGGTTATAAGCCAACTACAGTAAAGAGTGTGTTGTGTATGGAAGAATAAGAAGATTCTAAAGCGTCTACTCGCATGGATCTTCTTATTCTTTTTAATTTGTAAAGGCAATTCATACATGTATCTAAAATATGTGATCGGTGGTAATGGACAGGTTCAGAGATAAGAGATATAGGATAAGAGAAAGAGGCTTCATTCCTAATAAACTAACAATATAGCTTTAGTCTAAAGAGAGAAAGAATAGGCAAGGGACTTTAATTTGATAACATATAAATAGAAAAAGGACTGGAATATGGTCCTTTTTCTACTTTATCGAAGCATGATGCCCGTAAAAAGCCTTCGATACATGGGCATGTTAATAGGTTGAAATATCCACTTGTAACAGGTTGTTATGTAAATGTGAAGAACTACGCCTGAGAATACAAGTACTTACAAATTTTAAAAGATTTCCGTTTGGATACCAAGAAGCGAAATCTATTTATGATAAAATATAGAAAAAGATGATTAAGAAGGGATAATTAAAGTGAAACCAACAATTTATGATGTTGCTGAAAAAGCAGGTGTATCAATAGCGACTGTATCCAAGGTAATTAATCAAACAGGGCGTATTAGTGAAAAAACAATAAACAAAGTAAATAAAGTAATGGATGAATTAGATTATCAACCAAGTAGTGTAGCGGCAGCCTTAACAGGTAAAAAAACATATACGATTGGGGTACTTGTCCCAGACATCTCAAACCCATTTTTTGCAGAAGTAGCAAGAGCTTTTGAAAATTGTGCACGAGAATCCGGGTATACACTCATTTTATGTAGTACAGACCATCAAACAAAACGTGAGCACGAATACATTGATTTGCTATTTAAAAAGCAAGTAGATGGCATTATTATTGCAACGGATCTAAATGATTACAAACTTGTTAAAAAAATCGTAAATCGAGATTTGCCGCTTGTATTATTTACCGTAGATCATCCTTCCATCACAACACATGTTGTGACAACTGATGATATGAGGGGAGGCTATTTAGCTGGCAATTATCTAACGCAGAAAGGCCATACATCCTTAACGATTATGATGGAGAAGGATAGAAAAAGTAGCTTAGGAAGACTGAATGGTTTTAAACAAGCACTTACGGATTCAGGGGTTTCATTAGATGATGATGCTATCATTAGCTGCTATTCTACAGTTGAAGATAGCAAACGTGCAAGTAAAGAATTACTTAATTTGCCTAACAGACCTACAGCGGTTTTTGCTTGTACAGATTTGATTGCTATATGCCTTATGAATGAAGCAAGAAAACAAGGGCTTTCAATTCCAGAGGATTTATCAATTATCGGATTTGATAATACCATCTATGCTGAGATTGCAGATCCAGGGTTAACGACAATTGAACAGCCAATTACACAAATGGCAGCCTGTACGTTTGAACAACTGCTAAAAACGATGGAAATAAAGGCACATGCTAAGCAAAAAATTACAATTATTCCTCAGTTAGTAGAGAGATCCTCAGTAAAGGATATTACATGAAAACTTTTTTAATAGCCCACTTGAATGTAACGAAAAGAAGGTCATCGTAACCATGTACAGTTATGATGACCTTCTTTTTATTTAGAGTTTATACTGAGAATTGCTCGTCGTTTTTCGTATTTAAATCCTGCTTAATCTCATTCTCCTTTGGAATAGTAAGGAAATGAGTTAGAAATGCACCAAAGAAGTACAAACCAGCAAAGATCCACATCACACCGCCAACACCTAATGGACCGATGAAGGCAGTTACTACTAATGGACCAACAAAAGCTGATAATCCTGAACCTAAATTTAATACAGACATTGCGGCTCCTTTATTTTCAGGAGCTAAAGATGGTACTAAAGCTGTAAGAGGTACATAACCGGCAAGTGTTGCTCCATAGCAACATGCAACAAATAATATTGCCCAATAATTATGTCCTACCATTTGTGGTACATAATAGAGTGCAAGAGTTACAATTCCGCAACCGACTCCTCCGAACCATTTAATCGTATTTACCCAACCAAACTTGTCTCCAACAATACCAAAAATAATATTAAATACCATATTTACAAAGAATAGAGTACCCCAAATTTGTAGCCATTCAGTCATCGTAAAATTATAATTCATCATATAAGTAGGCAGGAAAACAACAAATCCAAACTGAGCGGCCGAGTTTATAATTTTAACAATACCACCTATACCAACTTTAGGATTTTCAAATGCGATGGTAATGCCTTTTAGTAATTCACTTGATTTGTTAGAGCCTACGGTTTGTGCTTTAAATTTGTCCTTATTTACAACAATAGAGAATAATCCCCCGACGACAACAAAAATTAAGGCGCTCCATAAAGTAGCGATTTCCCCGATTTTAGGAACCATATAGCTAGAATAGAAGGCCCCGATAACACTAAGTCCAAGCTGGAATACGAACCAGAACCAACCAACTGCCCTTGAGAGCATTTGCTGAGGAGTACTGTAAGATACCCAAACTAGGAAAGAATAAGCAAATAAGGGATAACCAAATCCTCGTAGAGCGTAGCAAAGTAATATAACGGGATAATTCATATGTTGAATTCCTATACCGATGAACCCAATGGAGCCTAAAATGAATGATACTAAACCAAACGTCATTACTTTTCTTGGTCCCCACATTTGTACAAATACCCCCGAAAACCAGGAAGAAGCAGATACAGTAATTCCGTAAATCGTAAACAGAAAAGCAGCGTGTTCTAGCGTTAAGCCATTCTCAACGAGATAAGGGGATAACCATCCTTGTTCTAAACCATCCCCAATCATAAAAACAATAATCCCTATGTATCCCCAAGTTAAATTAGAAGGGATACCAATCTTGTCCATAAATGTTTTGTTTGAACCAATTGCGTTCATTCTCCCACCACCGATAAATTATTTTTGGTTAAGCGCTTAATTACTTTTGATAAAAAAAGTATACGCTTACATTATGAGGTCGTCAATGAAATTTTTTGACAATTTACAACTTTCTTTCATAAGGTGCAATCTATTTACTTATCGGACACTAAAATAATTGTGAGTATGAAAAGAAAGAAATAACTTATAGATGGGAGTTTACTATTTAAAACTCTTAATTTCCTTTGTTATATCAGTATTTTAAAAGAATATATTTGTAGCTGTTTAGATCATTTGTTTCTTATTATTACTTTGTAGATGCATGGCTTACGTTTGTTGAGGAAATTTGAAATTCGGATGAAAAGAAAAGTATTCAAAAAAATAAAAATGTTTTCAATTTAGAATCAAGTGTGTATAATGAAGAAAAATAGGGAAAGCGCTTAACTGAATTTGATGTGCTAAACCTTATAGACTTCCATTTTGTTTCTTAAATTTAAATAAAGAGGGAGAAATCATATGAATGTTGTAACGATTGGGATTATTGGTGCTGGACGAATAGGGAAACTGCATGTTGATAATTTGCAGCTGATGCCACAAGTAAAAATTAAAGCGGTTTCAGATGTAGTGATTAGTCATCTAGAAAAGTGGGCTGAGGATAAAGGAATTTCCACTCTGACTACAAACTATCAGGATTTATTAGCCGATCCAGAAATTGATGCTGTCTTTATATGTTCACCAACAAATACACATGCGCAAATTATTAAAGAAGCGGCTCTTGCGAAAAAACATATTTTCTGCGAAAAGCCTGTTAGTTTCTCGGTAGAAGAAACATTAGATGCATTAGAAGTAGTAAAAGAACAAGGAGTATCTCTTCAAGTAGGTTTTAACCGCCGTTTCGATCCTAACTTCAGAAAAGTCTATGATCTTATTCAACAAGGAGAAGTGGGACACCCACATATTTTAAAAATTACGTCTAGAGATCCACAACCGCCAAGTATAGAATATGTTCGTTCTTCAGGTGGATTGTTTATGGATATGATGATTCATGATTTTGATATGGCTAGGTATGTGATGAATAGTGAAGTTGTTGAAGTATTTGCATATGGTACAACATTAATTGATCCATCCATTCAGGAAGTAAATGATGTTGATACAGCAATTGTCACATTGAAATTTGCGAATGGAGCTTTAGGGGTAATTGATAATAGCCGCCAAGCTGTTTATGGATATGACCAGCGTCTTGAAGTGTTTGGTGAAAAAGGAGCGGTCGCTGCTGATAATTGCTGCCCAACAACTGTGCAAGTGTCAAAAACAGAAGGTGTTGTAAAAGATAAGCCACTTTATTTCTTCTTAGAGCGCTATACACAGGCTTACATTGAGGAAGTAACACAATTTACAAAGTCAATTATAGAAGGACAAGCTGTTATTTGCAGTGGTAATGATGGTTTACAAGCGGAGCGAATTGCGAAAGCTGCGAAGGAATCTTTACTAACAGGAAAACCTGTTCAAATTGAGCATAAACAGCCTGCATTAAATCAATAAAGAGAGCGCTTACTTCTAGAAATTTAAAGAGCAGTGAATCGTATGGTTATAAAAATTTCTGAACCATATCATTTACCTTTACATAAAGCACGGGAGGTAGTAACAATGAATCCACTTATTTTTAAAGAAGATTGTCCATTAGATCTAATTGCAGTTGGACGTTTATGCGTTGATTTAAATGCCAATGAAACACAACGTCCTATGGAAGAAACAAGAACATTTACTAAGTATGTGGGGGGATCTCCTGCGAATATTGCGATTGGTGCGGCGCGTCTTGGCTTACAAACAGGATTTATCGGTAAAGTGTCCGATGATCAAATGGGCCGCTTTATTACAGGATACTTAAAGGATAATAATATTAATACGGATCAGATATGTATTGATTGCACTGGTGCAGTGACAGGTTTAGCTTTCACAGAAATTAAAAGCCCTGAAGATTGCAGTATTTTAATGTACCGCGACAATGTCGCAGATTTAAATCTTGATCCAACAGAAGTTTCTGAGGACTATATTAAACAATCAAAAGCTCTCTTAATTTCAGGAACAGCTTTAGCGAAAAGTCCTTCTCGCGAGGCGGTATTTTTAGCGCTAGAATATGCGCGTAAGCATGATGTAGTCGTATTTTTTGATGTTGATTACCGCCCGTATACATGGCAGTCAGAAGCTGAAACGGCTGTGTATTACAATCTAGCGGCTGAAAAATCTGATGTCATTATTGGAACGCGTGAAGAGTTCGATATGATGGAAAAACTATTAAACTATGAACAATCTAATGACCAAGTTACGGCTGAAAGATGGTTTTCTCATCATGCGAAAATCGTCGTAATTAAGCACGGCGGGGATGGTTCAATCGCTTATACGAGAGACGGTCAATCACACCGAGGCGGTATCTTTAAAACAAAGGTATTAAAGACGTTTGGCGCTGGTGACTCGTATGCTTCTGCGTTTATTTATGGCCTAATGCAAGGGCTTGAGATTCCTCAAGCGATGCGATTAGGTGGCGCTTCTGCTTCAATCGTCATTTCTAAACATAGCTGTTCTGATGCAATGCCAACAAGGGCAGAGATTTCTGCATTCATGGAAACGGCTGAGGAAATTGTATAGAAACATCATAAATGAGTAATCAAGTAAGGGCGTATCCTATGGACGCTTCTACATTACATAAAAGGGAGAGAATGAATATGACAGTACAAACAGCACAAATTGTAAAAAACTACATTGGCGGCGAATGGGTAGAATCTTCTTCAACGAAGATGGAAGCTGTATATAATCCTGCAACAGGAGAAGTAATCGCCCGGGTACCACTTTCAACAAAAGTAGATGTTGAACTAGCCGTACAAGCAGCAAATGAAGCGTTCAAATCTTGGTCCAAAACAGCTGTGCCAAAACGTGCTCGTATTCTATTTAAATATCAACAATTATTAGTAGATAACTGGGAAGAGTTAGCGAAACTTATTACGATTGAAAACGGAAAAAGTTATAACGAAGCTTACGGTGAAGTTCTTCGTGGTATTGAGTGTGTGGAGTTTGCTGCAGGTGCACCTACATTAATGATGGGAAAACAGCTTCCTGATATTGCGACAGGTATTGAGTCTGGTATGTATCGTTACCCAATTGGTGTTATAGGCGGGATTACACCTTTTAATTTCCCAATGATGGTTCCATGCTGGATGTTCCCACTTGCGATTGCTTGCGGTAATACATTTGTGTTAAAACCTTCAGAGCGTACACCACTTCTAGCAGCAAGATTAGCAGAATTAGCTGAAGAAGCTGGTTTACCAAAAGGTGTATTAAATATCGTAAATGGCGCTCACGATGTAGTAAACGGTCTTCTGGAACATAAATTAGTGAAGGCAATTTCATTCGTAGGTTCTCAGCCTGTCGCAGAATACGTTTACAAAAAAGGAACAGAAAACTTAAAACGTGTTCAAGCACTAGCGGGTGCGAAAAACCATTCAATTGTATTAAATGATGCGAATCTTGAACTAGCAACAAAGCAAATTATTAGTGCTGCGTTCGGTTCAGCTGGTGAGCGTTGTATGGCTGCTTCTGTTGTTACAGTAGAAGAAGAAATTGCAGATCAATTAGTTGAAAGACTAGTAGAAGAAGCAAATAAAATCGTAATCGGCAATGGTCTTGATGAAGATGTATTTTTAGGACCAGTTATTCGTGATAACCATAAAGAGCGCACAATTGGTTACATCGATTCAGGTGTAGAACAGGGCGCTACATTAGTTCGTGATGGACGCGAAGATACAGCTGTAAAAGGAGCTGGTTACTTCGTTGGCCCAACAATTTTTGACCATGTTACAAAAGAAATGAAAATCTGGCAAGATGAGATTTTTGCTCCTGTTTTATCCATTGTTCGTGTGAAATCATTAGATGAAGCAATTGAAATTGCGAATGAGTCTCGCTTTGCAAATGGAGCTTGTATTTATACAGATAGCGGAGCAAGTGTACGTCAATTCCGTGAAACAATTGAATCAGGTATGTTAGGTGTCAATGTTGGGGTACCAGCACCAATGGCATTCTTCCCGTTCTCTGGCTGGAAAGACTCTTTCTATGGTGATCTTCATGCGAATGGTACGGACGGCGTTGAGTTTTATACTAGAAAGAAAATGCTTACATCTCGCTGGGAAAAGTAATCATGAAGAGAGAAGTAGAATCTCTCTAGTTGTTCGTAAGCGAAAGTAACGAAAGTAGTAAAACATAAGAAGGAAGTATTAGGAGTCTATCAAATTCCTAATACTCCTTTTTCATATGCAGAATGAATGATAGGGATAGAAAGGAGCAAACAATATGCAAACTGTTAGAATGACGACGGCGCAAGCATTGGTGAAATTTTTGAATCAGCAGTACGTGGAGTTTGATGGAGAGCAACAAAAATTTATTAAGGGAATCTTTACGATTTTTGGTCATGGAAATGTAGTAGGCCTGGGTCAAGCTTTAGAAGAAGACGCAGGGGAATTAGAAGTATATCAAGGGAGAAATGAGCAAGGAATGGCAAATGCTGCGATGGCTTTTGCAAAACAAAAACATAGAAAACAAATTATGGCATGTACTTCTTCTGTTGGTCCTGGATCAGCAAATATGATTACCTCTGCTGCAACTGCTTCTGCAAATAATATTCCCGTTTTACTACTTCCAGGTGATGTATTTGCAACGAGGCAACCGGATCCTGTTCTTCAACAAATTGAACAAACGCATGACTTATCTATTTCTACGAATGATGCTTTTCGTGCGGTAAGTAAGTATTGGGACCGGGTGAACCGTCCTGAACAATTGATGACAGCTATGATTCAAGCCATGCGTGTTTTAACGAATCCGGCAGATACAGGAGCTGTAACAATTTGTTTACCACAAGATGTCCAAGGGGAAGCATGGGACTTTCCAAGTTACTTCTTCCAAAAGCGTGTTCACCGTATTGAACGTCGTCTCCCTACAAAAGCCAGTTTAGCGGATGCGGTGGAAATGATTAAGAAAAAGAAAAAGCCAATTATGATTTGTGGTGGTGGTGTAAGGTACGCAGAGGCAGCAGAGGAACTGAAACAGTTTGCTGAAGCATTCCGCATTCCATTTGGAGAAACACAAGCTGGGAAAAGTGCGATTGAAAGCAGCCATCCATATAATCTTGGCGGCATCGGGGTAACTGGAAATTTAGCAGCCAATACAATTGCAAAGGAAGCGGATCTTGTTATTGGAATCGGGACGAGATTTACTGATTTTACAACGGCATCTAAGCAATTGTTTCAGAATGAAGAGGTTGAGTTTCTAAATATTAACATTTCAGAATTCCATGCGAACAAGCTCGATGCATTGAAGATGATAGCAGATGCAAAAGAAGCGCTTCTTACTCTAATGGATGAACTGCAAGCAATTGAGTATCAATCTGGTTACACAGTAGAAATCGCTAATGCAAAAGAGGCTTGGGAAACAGAATTAGCACGTTTGCATAACATTCGCTTTACAAGTCAAGATTTTAAACCAGAAGTTGAAGGTCATTTCGATGAGAATTTAAATGAGTATGTAGACGCACTTGGTACACAATTAACACAGACTGCAGTCATTGGACAAATGAATACATTACTTGATGAAGATGCAATCATCGTTGGTGCGGCAGGAAGTCTTCCGGGTGATTTACAAAGAATGTGGGCATCGCGAAAACCAAATACATACCACATGGAGTATGGATATTCTTGTATGGGCTACGAGGTTGCAGGAGCACTTGGTGCGAAGCTAGCTGAGCCATCGAAGGAAGTATATGCGATGGTAGGGGATGGCAGTTACCAAATGCTTCATTCTGAGCTCGTCACAAGCCTTCAAGAAAACAAAAAAATTAACGTTTTATTGTTTGATAACTCCGGATTTGGCTGTATTAATAACTTACAAATGGGTAACGGAATGGGGAGCTTTGGAACAGAGTTTCGCTACCGAAACCAGGAAACTCGTAAATTAAACGGGGCTATTATGAAAATTGATTTTGCAGCTAGCGCGGCTGGATATGGCGTAAAAACGTATCGTGTTACATCGATAGAACAATTACAGGAAGCGCTTATAGATGCGAAAAAACAAACAGTTTCTACATTGATTGATATTAAAGTATTACCAAAAACAATGACAAATGGATACGATTCATGGTGGCATGTAGGTGTTGCTGAAGTATCTAATAGTCAAAGTGTACAAGCCGCGTATGAGAGTAAAGTAAGTAACTTGCAAAAGGCAAGATCTTATTAGATTAGGGCAAAAAAAGAGCATTTTATCTACAAGCATATTTATAGAAAGCTCTCTTTTTAACGAATAGATAAGAGAAATTGGCGATATTCTATAATATTTTACAAAGAGGAGAGACAAGGGATGTTCAAAGAAAACACGATTAAACTTGGGATTGCACCAATTGCTTGGACAAATGATGATATGCCGGAGCTAGGAGCAGAAAATACGTTTGAACAATGTATTAGTGAGATGGCACTAGCTGGATTTAATGGAAGTGAAGTAGGTAATAAGTACCCGAGAAATACAGCTATATTGAAAAAATCTTTGGAATTACGAAATCTGGAGATTGCTAGCGCATGGTTTAGTGCGTTCTTGACAACGAAACCGCTTGAAGAGACGGTACAAGCATTTATTGAGCATAGAGATTTCTTGCATGATATGGGTGCAAAAGTCATCGTCGTTTCAGAACAAGGACATAGTATTCAAGGTTTAATGGATGTACCGCTATTTCAAAACAAGCCCGTTTTTACAGAAGAAGAGTGGGATAAGCTTGCAAATGGGTTACATCACCTCGGTAAATTAGCTCAGGAAAAGGGGCTACATATTGTATACCATCATCATATGGGTACGGGTGTTCAAACAACGGCAGAAATTGAAAAGTTAATGGATATGACGGATCCAGATCTTGTATCCCTGCTTTTTGATACAGGTCATCTTGTTTTTTCAGGAGAAGAGCCACTTTATATTTTGAAAAAATATTTACCTCGTATTAAACATGTACATTTAAAAGATATTCGCCAAGAAGTAGTAGATGTTGTAAAGGAAAACGAATTAAGCTTCTTACAGGCAGTGAAGAATGGTGCATTTACAGTTCCCGGGGATGGCGTAATAGTATTTGATGAAGTGTTTACTTCCCTTGCGAACTCTGAGTATAAAGGATGGTTTGTGGTAGAAGCAGAGCAAGACCCAGCTTTAGCGAATCCTTTTGAATACGCATTAAAAGCCCGGAAATTTATACAAGAGAAAGCAGGTCTTTAATTTCCCTATTATGAGGTTACAGAAGGAGCGAAAAGACGAAACGTTTGTTTTTCCATGTAATAAATAATATTGAAAAAGGTGAATGTGTAATGCCATTAGTTCAAATGAAGGATATTTTAATAAAAGCAAATCAAGAGAATTATGGGGTCGGAGCTTTCAGTATCGCTAATATGGAAATGGTAATGGGAGCTATTCAAGCAGCAGAAGAGTTACGTTCGCCGCTTATTCTACAAATTGCGGAAGTTCGTTTGAATCATTCGCCAATTCATCTGATTGGTCCTTTGATGGTTGCTGCGGCGAAAAAAGCGACTGTCCCAGTAGCAGTTCACTTTGATCATGGTATGACGTTTGAAAAGATTAAAGAGACATTAGAAATTGGTTTTAGTTCGGTTATGTTTGATGGCTCTCACTATCCGTTAGAGGAGAATATCCAAAAGACAATAGAAATTGTGGCGCTTGCGAAACAGTACGGAGCGACGGTAGAAGCTGAGATTGGCAGAGTAGGTGGTAGTGAGGACGGATCAGAAGATATTGAGATGTTGCTGACAAGCACCACAGAAGCAAAAAGATTTGCAGAAGAAACAGACGTTGATGCGTTAGCTGTTGCGATTGGAAATGCGCATGGTATGTACAATGGAGACCCTGATTTACGATTAGACCGCTTGCAGGAGATTAATGAGGTAGTTCGTATTCCACTCGTATTACACGGTGGTTCTGGCATTAGCCCAGAGGATTTCAAACAATGTATTCACCATGGTGTGCGAAAAATTAATGTAGCAACAGCGACGTTTCAGAATGTAATTGCTGCGGTTAACGCTGCTGCCCTAAATACTCCTTATTCAGATTACTTTATGTATCATCAAGATGTAATTGAGGCCGCATACGAAAACGTTAAAAATCATATGCTCATATTCGGAAGTGAAAACAAAGCATATCAAGAAAAGCTTTCTTCATTAAATAATAGAAGGAACTCATAATTTAGTTAGCTGACAAAGATAGAGAATGATAGATTAGCCATTAAAAAAAGGGGGAGAACATCATGTTAGGAAAATTAGGTGAATTAAATGAAGGCTATAATGTATTAACAGAAATGAACGGTCAATGCAGTGATATGTTAATGGATATAGGCATATATAAGATGTCTAATGGAAAAGAAGAGTTGCTATTTGATAATAAAAATGAAACGGCAGTACTTTTACTAGAAGGGACAATACGTCTAGAGTGGGAAGGAATGGAACAAATTATTCAAAGGCAGTCTGTTTTTGAAGAGAATCCTTGGTGTTTGCATATAGCTAAAAATGTGAAGGTTACAATTACTGCTCTTTCAGATAGTGAAGTGCTTGTCCAAAAAACAGATAATGATCAAGAATTTGTATCTAAGTTGTATACTCCAAATGAGTGTCAAAGTGTTGTAGCTGGAGATGGAGTATGGGAGGGAACAGCGCAGCGTGTTATTCGTACGATTTTTGACTATAACAATGCAGCATATTCTAATATGGTAGTAGGAGAAGTTATTTCTTATCCAGGGCGATGGTCCAGTTACCCACCGCATCATCATGACCAGCCAGAGGTATATTATTATCGCTTTAACAAGCCGCAGGGATTTGGATGTGCAATGGTTGGGGAGGATGCTCATCGCGTTGTACATAATAGCTTTATTACAATTCCGGGTGAGCTAGACCATCCACAAGCAACAGCGCCTGGATATGCAATGTATTTTTGTTGGATGATTCGACATCTTGAGAATAACCCATGGAATGATCGTATCATGGAGGAAGAACACATGTGGTTATTAGAACCAAATGCGAAAATTTGGCCAGAAAAAGAATAGATGAAAATAAAGGTTCTGGACAAAAACGATGTGACTTGCAATTGTTTTTGCTCAGAACCACTAATTTTTTATCAATGTAGGCAGGCTCTTATGTGAGGTAACGTAAGAGCCTGTTTGCATGTTCTACCTTTTTATATGTACAATAAGAATAAGAGATGATATAGACAGGGAGAGAAAATCCATGTCCACTAAATTAGTAAATTTACGCATTGATTTTGCTTTTAAACAATTATTTGGAACGAAGGGAAATGAGGGAGTTTTAAAAAAGGCAATAAATAAATGGGAAAATATGAGCCATGATTCTCCTTTGCGAACAGCATATGAATCTCGAGAGAAATTGCTTCTAGATGAACAAGCTAAGCTAGCACATGCAGAACAAGAGGGCATGGAAAAAGGAATTGAGCAAGGTAAGATGCAAATGATTCGAGGGATGCATGAAATTGGTGTACCGCTTGAAACTATTGCAAAAGCAAGTAAGTTAAGTCTGAAGGAAATAGAGCGTATCTTGAAGTTAAAGTAAATATATGAACCTACAGTACTCATGAATAAAAGAAGGTAGATGCTCATTATCATGGCACGTTTAATAGAAAAGCATTGCTGAAGATTTTAGCAGTGCTTTTTCTCAATCAACTTTTTGATATTTTTCATTCTGCTCACAATTATATAGAAAAGTTGAAAGAAGAACGTGAATAGTCCGAAACAAATATGTTTCGGACTAGGGGTTCAATATTTTATCCATGTTATTCAACATTTTTTAAAGATTAAGAGGCTGAATTTTATGATTTTTAAAGTGAGAAAAATGTATTACGTTAATCAATAGATACGCCACTAGAGACAATTGGTTTTGTTGGTGCTGGCGTATCTCCACCATTAAACGAAGAATGTTGTGATACATTTAAACTGATCATGCTACATGCTAATGCACTTACTACTACCATACTTAATAACACTTTTTTTATTTTTTTCATTACTTTAACGCTCCTTTTCTCAAATGTTTCTTATCAGCGTTATTGCTAATATAGAAATATTTGCTCGCTTTAACATGATTATTTGCCTCGTAAAATTGGAGTGCTAAATTCTCTGCATATTCTTTTATACAATCCCACATGTCCTCTTTTTCAAAATAAGAAATTGCATCAGTAACTACTTTTTCTAATTTAATGCTAGGTAGTTCTGTGATTAGTTCATTTAAAACTGCGAAACGATGCTTATATTCCTCATTTCCTGATTCATTTGTATACTTCATTCCTTGCTCGATATATGCTTTTGCTGTTTCAACGCCTTCTAATTTATAATATGCTCTTGCTAAGACAAATAATGCTTTAAAATGGTTCGGTATGGTATTTATAATCTCAGAACTCTGTCTAATCGCCAATGGATATAAATCTTGAATATTATATAACCAGCCTAAATTGGATCGTACTCGCAATAATAATTGTTCTTCATCATACTTCTTAAAAACATCAATAACCGTATTGAGACATTCTTCCGCTCTTTCAAATTCTCTTAGATCTATACAAGCCAGTCCATATACATTGTCGCATAAAGCAATATTAATTTCATAGCCTACATGATTCCGGTATATTTCTTTGGCTTTTACTACATGTTGAATCGCTTCAAATGGTTGATAAGATTGATAACAGTATGTTGAAAATCTATACTCAAACTCGGCTTTTTCTACTTCATCAGGTATATCAATTAAAAGTTCTTCTGCCTTTTCATAGTGTGTTTTCGCTTCAGTATAATTAGCTAAAATTGTAGAGTGGATTGCCTTAAAGAAATAATAATAGTAAGCTAAAAATGAAAATTCCTCTTTGATATTAGGGAGTTTTTCTATTTGATTAAAAGAATCTTTTGTAATACTCATTCCATCTGCCAAGACTTTATATCTAAAATTCAGTAGGGAATAATAGAATGATACATATTGGTCTGTTTCTATTTCCTTTAAACGTTCTTTTACTTGTAGATATGTCTGTTTTGCTTCTTTTACATGATATAAACGAATTTCTTCATACCATTCATGTAATAATTCCATCAATTGCTTATTACTTTTTTCTTGAACAGTCATAATATCCCCCATTTCTCTGTAAAGGCTTATTCTGATAATAACAGGAATTAGATAAAATAAATTTAACTACGATTTTTTTCACTAATATACAGAATGTTCTGAATCATAATAATGTCCATGCTTTTAAATTTGAAAAAGTATAGTTAAGCCAGTACAAGTTTTGTTAATGCTTTTTTTGATTTTGATTGATTAACTGTTGTCTATTGAATACTTCTTATAAGAGGTGGCGTAGCACTATAGTAGAAAAAGAGAGAGCTTATACTGTTATGGTATTGAGAAATACGTAGGGCTTATTAAGCATCAAGGGATTCCTCGAAAATAAATAGAAGTATATACATATCTGTTTACATTGAAGAGGGAGCGTTGGTTTATGATAAGTTTTGGGGTTAATTTACGCACTATTATTAGTTATACACAAGAGAGTAGGAATCTTAATAATATACGTATTTTAAATAAGTTGGGTATAAGATTATTTGATATATATGGAGAACCATTACCTGTATCAGATATTAATCGAGAACTGGTAACGGCATTAAAACGCCAAGACATAAATACGCAAAGATATATATTAAGTCATTTACAAGGATAGAAAAAACGATATTATGCCGTGTTTATTCATACATATGTTCTATCCGATAAACCAAGAGGCTATAATAGTAGGTTTGTGAAATTTCGTTTTCCTAGATTTAATTATATACTACAGTATGTATCACTATGAAATGTATAAACCTCGTGTGTGTAAGTAAGAACAGAATAAAGCATGTGTAAAAAGTACCCATCCAATTATTATGTGTATCACAATTGAATGGGTACTTTTTTACTTATTCCCAAATAGGGAAAAAGCTAAATGCAATGGATAGTCATCAAAACGCGAGTGTACAGATGTAACAAATGAAATTTCTATTCATAAGTGTGGTTCTTCTATTTAATTAAATATGATTTAATACTTTCTTAGTTTTGGTTAGGTAAGTTTATATACTTAAAGTAAAGGGTTTAATTTTAATTAAGGGGGAGGAAAATTTGGAGGTGTATAACTTAGCTGCTTCTGCACAAACAAAAAATGAAGATCTACCATTTGATATTTCCTGGATGACCGATTGGATTGTAGACTGGTTTGGTTCTTTGTATAATGGCGGCAGTGATGTAATAAAAGATGGGGGAAATAAAGTAGATGGTGTAGTCCATGCGAGTGTGCCTGCGTTTTTTGATGTTATTTTCCTTATTCTTTCTGTAGTAATTTTAATTTCGTTATTAGTTTTTGGAGCTTCTTTATGGTTTAAACATATAAAGTGGAAAAAAAGATCTATATATTTTGGAGTAGGTTCGTTTATTCTCATTCTATTAATAAGGATTCTACCAGTGTTAATGTTGACAACACGTTCTTTTGATTTTCAAACCTTTATGAGTAATATGGTAGGCTTAATTACTTCTATAATTTTAGGGACAGCTGTATTAATGTTTTTAATATCTTTAGCACTAGGTATGCTTTATAAGAAATTTGAACATCCGAAATATGGGAAATGGAGTTCGAGTTTGAGATATAGTTCAATTTTTATATTTGTAATGACATTGATAGTACCGGCCTTGCTGCGTCATTTATAATCTTTGTTTATATAGGGGAAGGAGGAATAGTGCAGGTAATTTCTATAATTTTTCTGTGTAATTATACTAGCACTCGTTCCCCTCTAATTTTCTGAATTAAGTCTTATACATTAAAAGGAATTTTGTTGTACGAAGTTTTGGCAAAGGAGGAGAGGTACTAGTGACTACTTTTGTTGTCATGGTGAGTATATTCTTAATTCTGTTCGTAATTGGTCCCAAAGCGACTAAGAGAAAAGAAGAAAGAGATAGAATAGAAAAAGAACATAAGGAGAAAATAGAGTCTTTGGAGGAAGTAAAGATTGCTTTTGATATTAATGGAACCAAAGTAAGATTACATAAGAAGCCTAAGTTAAAGAAAAGTATATATATAATAAAGAGTGATAGTTAACTCCTCAATAGTAACTGTCAGCTAGAAATGAAGATACGGCGCTGTAATGGAGGAAAGATCACATAAAATGATTAATCTTTTTTATAAAAAATTACGGATTCTAAAATGAAAACCCACACATTTTAATTAAAATTTTTCAAAGAGTGTTTATTTTTTCTATCTTATAAAATTAATATTTGTAGCAATCTAATATATATATTGAAAACGCATAGGTCATTCTTTCAAATCCATCAAAATAGCTTAATTATTAATACAACTAGCATTTAAACACAAAATATGAGTTTATAGTTCATAAATAGATACTAAATAAAGAAGAATCCATAATTCGCTGGATTCTTCTTTATTGATTTTTACTTGCTAATCCATTTGGAGATAATAGGATAATGAAAATTTTTTCCTTGTAATACATATAAAATTCCCTTAAGAGGCCCGAAAACTAATAAAATAATTAGGATTATATATAATGGGGCTGTCCATAATATCATTGACATATTACTTGCATTCATATCGGAATGGAACATAGAAAACATTAAAATTCTCATTACAAAAGTATTCCAAATTAATACAATAATCCAAGTGAATAGCTGATAAACAGCTGTTTCAATTGCAATTATACGAAGTTCTTTTGATTTGAATATGAAATAAAAAATTAAGGGTATATAAAAAATTGTAATGCTAAAAAAAGTGAGAATGATGAAAGATAATAAAGTAATAGTATGCATCATTAATTTTAGTTTTTTTTCATGAGATAAGTTCACTTAAACTCCTCCTATATGTAAATTTGGTTCTCTTAAAGTTAACGATAATTCATTATAACACGCAACTAATGTAACAAAAAATATTGTTTTTGTTGTGTTTTGTTACATTTCGCATTTGAAAATATGAAATATCCTAACCGTTGAATTTGCTGTAACAAAATACGGTATCAAAAATAATCCAGTACCCCCTGACTTTTCTACAAATGGGAGAGCAGCGAGCTATAAAAAAGAGACACCAAAGGGCGTCCCTGCATACTTACATTTCCACTTTAATTATTAAAATACCCTTTTAACATGCTTTTTGAGAAACGATTTGGATACAAAGCAACAAGCATTTCGTAAGGGCTTCCTTTCCAATAGCGTTTTAAGGGTGTCCATAATTTTTGTTTTATCAGCCATCTTTGATTAAATACTTTTAATAGCTGTTTCTCGTTTAGTTTTTCTTTCTCTTCAATGGTCCACCTTAATGCTTCTAATGCTTTACTTCTAGACCAAAAGCCAACAGGCGTAACTTTAAATTCCCATTCTTTAAAACGTCCTTGATATAAGTCGTTAATCATTTTAAATGGACTATTCCCCCACATTAATTGACATGCAGACGCTAATCTGTGAGTTTTTAGCCACTTTATATTGTATACAATCAGTAATTGTTCGGGAGTTAATTTTTCTTTTTCTTCAATAGTCCATTTCAATGCTTCTAATGCTTTTTCTTTTGTCCAGAAGTTATTGGGCGTCATAAGAAATTCCCATTCTTTAAAACGACTTGGGTACAGATTGTTAATCATTGCAAAAGGACTGCTATTCCAATACATCGCCAGAGGGGCACCGAGTTTCTTGCGTTCTAACCATCTTTTACCGTATACCCGTAAGAGTTTTTCTTTTGATAACTTTTCTTTTTCTTCAATCAGCCATTTCAAAATAGCTAATGCCTTTTCTTTCGTCCAAAAATTTAAAGGAGTCATACCAAACTCCCATTCTTTAAACTCACTTGGATATAAATCATTTATCGCTTTAAAAGGACTACTTTCGTATCTATGTTTGAGTAATCCTCGTAGTTTATATTTTACAAGCAATTGAGTGTTCCATTTTTTTCTGATGTCTTCCTTATTCCATTTTAAAATACTGTGTAATAAATATGTGATTACTCTGCGGGCCTGTTTATTATCCATATCTTCTTTCCAAGTATTCGGAGGGAATCGTTTCCTTTTTCCATCCAGTATATCTTGATAAATTTCTTCAATCGCAACGGCTTTCATTGACAATATATAAATCCTCCTACATTTGTATTTATATTTATACAGTATTAACGTTTTAATTAATATATCTATATTATATAATTTACATGGGATTATCATTAAAAACAATACATAATTTTGTTTTTTCTCAAAAATCTAATTATTAAACGAATAGATATTTGTTTAAATTTTCTAATTTTTGGTATATACTTAATCAGAATCACTATATCTGTATATTAGGAGTGTATTTGTATGGAGAAACTTAACAAAAGCGATATCATTCGCACCGTTCCGCAAAATGGTTTCTTTGGACATCCCAAAGGACTATTTACTTTATTCTTTACAGAATTTTGGGAGCGATTTTCTTACTATGGAATGAGAGCAATATTACTTTACTATATGTATTATTCCATTTCAAAAGGTGGTCTAGGGATGGATCATGCTACAGCTGCATCCATTATGGCTATCTATGGTTCGTTAGTTTACATGTCTGGAATTATTGGTGGGTGGATTGCAGATCGCCTATTAGGTTCAAGTAGAACAATATTTTGGGGTGGCGTTTTAATTATGATTGGTCATCTCATATTAGCTCTACCAGGAACGGTTAGTACGTTATTTATCTCAATGGTATTTTTAGTACTTGGAACAGGGTTATTAAAACCGAATGTATCTAGTATTGTTGGTGATTTATATAGTGAATCAGATACTCGTCGTGATTCAGGTTTCAGTATTTTCTATATGGGTATTAATTTAGGAGCACTATTATCTCCGTTTGTGATTGGAACACTTGGTCAAAAGTATAACTTTCACCTAGGATTTGGTGTGGCTGCAATTGGTATGTTATTTGGATTAATTATGTATGTTCTTACGAAAAAGAAAAATCTAGGATTGGCAGGAACGCAAGTACCAAATCCTTTAACGGATAAGGAAAGAAAAAAAGTCATTACACAGTTTAGTATTGGCATTATCGCGATTGTACTAGTTTGTGTGTTAACAATCCCAACAGGTATTTTAACGATTAATCGATTTACTTTACTTGTAAGCATCTTAGGTATCCTGATTCCAACAGGTTACTTTATCTTTATGTACCGTAGTCCAAAAACGACAAATGTTGAAAAGTCTCGCTTAATTGCGTACATACCACTATTTATCGCTGCTACGATGTTTTGGGCGATTCAAGAGCAGGGAGCAATCATCTTAGCTACTTATGCTGATCAACGTACGCAGTTAAATTTGGCAGGATTTGAGCTTCAATCTTCATGGTTCCAATCCTTAAATCCTATTTATATCGTATTGCTAGCACCAGTATTTGCTTGGCTATGGGTAAAGCTTAATTCACGTCAACCAAGTACAGCGAATAAATTTGCGATCGGTTTATTATTTGCTGGTTTATCATTTTTAGTAATGATTATCCCTGCATATATCCATGGTACAGAATCCCTGGTAAGCCCTATGTGGTTAGTCATTAGCTTCCTTTTAGTCGTAATCGGAGAACTGTGTTTATCACCTGTGGGTTTATCCATTACAACAAAACTAGCACCAGCTGCTTTCTCTGCTCAAACAATGAGTCTATGGTTCTTAACGAGTGCATCTGCACAAGCTATCAATGCGCAGCTCGTTCGATTATATAATCCTGAAACAGAGATTATTTATTTTGGCGCAATTGGCGGTTTATCAATTGTTTTAAGTGTTATTTTATATTTTATGGCTCCAAAGATTCAGATACTCATGAAAGGGATCAAATAGAAGAGCTGTGCCAAAAACTTGTCACCATACAGGTTTTTGTGCACAGTTTTTTTAGTACTTTATTTTATTGGTAGCAGGGTGTAGTAGCAAAGATGACACTGGAATTTCCATTACCCCATACCGAAAAAAAGGGTATAGGTATACTTTCCTGTTTAAAATATTGTTCGTATAGGAAGCGAATAAGCTTCCTATACGAACCACATTACATATTAATAATTTAGAGGATTTCAAAAATAAAGAGGTGGTTTTTAAATGTATAATGAGTCAATATATTATCCTTATATAAATTATGATCAATACTTCGATCGTCAATTCCCTGGTCCTCAGATCCCAGGTATACCTGGAATGCCAGGTTTTCCGGGTGCACCAGGCTTTCCGGGACAGCAAAGTTCACAAGCTCCAACATCTCCTCCCCCATCATTTATTCCTCAACAATCAACTGCTTCACCATTTGCTGTTGATCCAGGAGCAATTTCATTATGTTTATTTCGAAATACTTATATATGGCTTAGTAATGGTGAACAATTTTGGTATTTCCCAATTTTTGTAGGACCAAGGTCTGTTGCTGGTTTTAGATGGAACGGTAGGTTTTGGGTTATTTTTGGAATTGATACGAGAAGGATTATTTCATTTACATGTTTTTAAAAATTATAGAGTAACGATAGAGGTTTAATTATATAAACAAAAGAGGTATTTGAATGAAAAAATTTCAATCATTTGATGGTACAATAACTATGATTAACGATTTTGTAACAGGATCAAACGAAGATATAGGATGTAATAAATTAATTTCCGTAGATAATGGTTATGGGAATTTAATAAATTTTGTAGTGAAACCAAATACGTATTTTATCGACTATGCAACGGTAGTAGTAGGAGATAAAGTAACTGGGTTTTACGATGCCAACGCTCCTGTTCCTCTAATTTTCCCACCACAATTTCAAGCGATTGTTATGGCAAAATATACACCGCATCAAAATGTAAAAGTAGACTATTTTAATGAACAGTTGGAGAGTAGTGATGGAAAATTAAAATTAAATATTTCTCCTTCTACTCAAATTTTATTAACAAATGGTCAATTCTTTACAGGTAATCTTGTAAATCGAAATTTAATAGCTATTTATAGTTTTACAACAATGAGTATACCAGCTCAAACTACACCATATAAAATCATTGTTTTGTGTCAAAAGTGATTTCTATTCTAAAGGGTCTCTCGGTTTATCAAACTACAATCCATTGTAGAATCAAAAATTTTAGCCATCTTATCGACCAGGATCATAGGCATGTAAAGAGACGTTTTGCTAAATCTGCAGGATTTCAAAATCTTCGTCATGCTTCACGTACGATAAAAGGTATCGAGACCATTCATGCCCTATATAAACAACGGCGAAGTCTTCAAAGAGACTCCGCCTTTTCAACGTACAATAGTATTCCTTTCTAAATAGAAGATATAAGTATCATAAATACATCAATATCATGAAGATACAGGAACCTAATATGTATTATTGTATATTAATAAATTTATATGAGTATATATAATATGAAAATCACTATAACGAACATGCAGGTTTCCTTTTTTATTTGTTATTTTTATCAGTAAAGTAGACCACATATCAGCTTCAGATACTTGTTTTATGATACAAGTAATCAAACAAAAGGAGGACCATACAACATAATTACACCATTATTAACAGGGCACTCTTTTAAGTATAGGAGATTATTAGCAGGTGGAGAAAATGTTGAAGATGTACAGACAGATAAACATTTTCCATATGAAAAAAATGAATTGCAGCAAACTCTAGAAAAGTACGATTCGAAGGAGTTTGGGTTATAAAAAAAATAGATAAATTGGCAAGAGAAAAGCACTTTGTGTATATCACAGGTGTTTTTTATTTTCATTTTGATATAGGGATTGAATTAAATTCCCATGTTTTTTTGCAGCCATTCAATAATGAATATGTACATGTTCATTATTGAAATTAGTAATAATAAAATGTATTATTGAAAAGCACTATTTATAATTCAAGTAATCAAGGCTATGTATCCATAATAATTTGAACATTCAGAAATTATAATATTATCATAAAAATGAGGTGAGGTTAATAGAAACAGTACATATTAAATGGTATGGATTGTATAGTTTAAATGATTTTTATAATAGAGAAGAAGCTTTTAAAAAGGGAATATTTGCAATCTCTAGAGTATATGCTAAGAATGAAACATTGATCTATATAGGAAAAACCAAAAGAAGCTTTATACAAAAGATAAGGGAACTTAATAAAGATTGGATTTTTGATGAAAGCGAATTAAAGATTACATTAGGAATAATAGAGTCTCCTAGTGGTGAAAGTTACTCTGAAAAAAAGGTAAAAGAGATAAAATCCCTTTTGATTTTACGACATACCCCAGTAGAAAACAACACATCTTTATTGTACCATAGAGGGCGGTTTAATTTGAAAATTATAAATAAGGGAAGAAGGGGCTTAATTGTTAAAAAAATTTCTACAGGAGATCTAATGTGGACGTAATTGGAATCACCTTTGAATAAAATTGAAGGTTTCTTACGAACAGATGCTTATCAATTTTTAATGTATTAAAATATTTTTGAATAACATATGTCAGATGCTTGAAACAACACAAATTTTATTATGATATGAAATCTTGTATGGGAATTGTAATTCATTTCCATTGTTTAATGGAAATATTAAGAATTATAAGAATAATACATGAAGATTAGAGGAGAAAATAAACTCGGAGGTTTAAAAAATGGGACAAGGAAGCAGGTTTCAAGAAAAACAACAAAATCGTCGTAAAAAGGTGATTTTTAATATTGCATTTACTTTGGTATTAGTGACAGTTGGTATAGTGACATACCAGTTGTTTTCCCCTTCTGATACATCAAAGAAAGCAATTGCTCAAGAAAAGAAAGCAACAAAGATAGAAGAGAAGAAACATAAAGAGAAAGAAGCAGCGCAGTTAGAAGAGAAGAAACGTGAAGTGAAAGAAGCAGCGCAGTTAGAAAAGAAGGAACGTGAGGAGAGAGAAGCAGCACTGTTAGAAGAGAAGAAACGTGAAGAGAGAGAAGCAGCACTGTTAGAAGAGAAACAAAAAGCAGAAAAATCGGTAAAAACGAGCGAAAATGAAAATAAAGAGGGAGAAAAAACGGCATCTCAAGAAAAGGGTTCTCAAACTAATCCTTCTTGGAAGCCAATTGGTACAGAGCAAGGAGCAAAACCTGCAATGCAATTTAAAGAAGGAACAGTAGATTGGAATGAGATGAAAAAAGCAATTTCTTATGCTGTTGATGCTCCAGAGGGTCAATTGATTTTTGATTTTATTGGAAATAATGGTGAAAATAAAGCCTACGGTAATGTACGAGATAAGCAAAGTAATAAAAAATATAAGGTTGATATTGATTGGGTAGAGAATCAGGGCTGGAAACCAGTATCTGTTCAAGTGGTAAAATAAATAAGCAAAATGTGAATGCTATCCTCTCTTGTTATGAGCGACTAAGCTATTATAAGTCTAAGATAAGATAAACTTGGTTCTATATGATGTTTGAGTTGAGACTCCCACCCCTAAAGGGGCAAGCTGAATAACATCAGTAGGATTCTTGCTATCAAAGGCGAAGTCCATTTCTGGTATCGCTGACGTGCAAGGTTGCGGTGTGTCATCACCACTCTCACGACAGACTGTATAGGTTCGGAAGCTACGGTACTATCACCATACCGTACAGGTTCGTGTTAAGATGTTTAGCGTTTTGTTCTTGAAGACACATATCATTTTACCGATAGCATGAATTCGGCGTCATCTCAAACAAATGAATAACTCATGGAGAGTGGACGAAACATATATAAAAATAAAAGTGCGATGGATGTATTTATATCGTGCCGTCGATTCTGAAGGAAACACAATTGACTTTTATTTGAGTAAATCTAGAAATTATAAGGCTGCAAAGCGCTTTTTCAAGAAAGCTTTGCAGTCTTTTCATGTTTCAACATTTTTTTGCACCGGAACTGGTAGTTCACTATAAGAGCTTATTTGCATCTATACCTTGATTTTATGTACAATAAAGATATAGATATTATCTGGAACAGAAAGAGGGAAACGATGTCTAATCCATTAGTAAATTTACGTATTGATTTTGCATTTAAACAGTTATTTGGAACAAATGGGAATGAGGACATTTTAATCGCTTTTTTAAATGCTATGTTAAAAAATTCTTTAGAAGCACCTATTGTTTCCCTACAGTTAGAAGATCCACATTTACATCGAGAACATGAAGAAGATAAATTATCGATTTTAGATATTTCGGCTACATTAGATATAGGAACAAAGGTAAATGTAGAAATACAGTTGAATAACAATCATGATATGATTAAACGCAGTTTGTATTATTGGGGAAGGTTGTACACTTCTCAATTGCAAAAGGGCATGCCATATAGTTCACTTCATAAAACGATTACAATTAACCTGTTAAACTTTGCGATGTTTCCTGAATATGAAGCATTTCATACAACAGGCATCCTTTGGAATCAGGAACAACAAAAGCTATTAAGTGATGATATAGAAGTTCATATAGTAGAGATTCCAAAGTTGATGAAGCAATGGCGCGAAGAGAAAGTCAATCCGTGGGAAGATTCGTTTGTTCGTTGGTTATTATTATTACCTGCGAATGAAGATGAACATCTCACACAAACATTGGAGGATATTGCCATGAACCGAGATCCGATTTTACAAAAAGCAATGAATAAATGGGAACGTATGAGTCAAGATTCTTCTTTCCGTCAAGCATATGAAGCAAGAGAAAAGGCCTTAATGGATGAGGCAGCAAAATTTGCTCATGCAGAACAACAAGGAATTAAAAAGGGAATTGAACAAGGGGTTGAGCAAGGAAAGATGCAACTCATTCGAGGCATGCATAAAAATGGTGTGTCTGTAGAAGACATTGCAAAGCTTACAGGATTACCAGAAATAGAAATACAGCGATTTTTGCAGAGCTAGTTCTTAGAGAAAGCATTTTATCCAATAAAATGCTTTGTCTAACTCTGCCTGAAAAGAAGATGCGATGTCTCAATCTTCTTTTCTATTTTTAGGGGATACGGAAACATCACTATCAAGCTAATGAAAACGAAATAATCCAAGACTGAAAAAAATGGGAGTATCTCATTTTTTTTCGGTTTCTGACACAAGACTCCTTCCTCAAAAATATAAAGGGGTGAAACACTAATTTTAGGTGGGAGATGAATATCAGTAGGCTTAAGCCTACGTTTTTTTTACTGTAGATATCGTATAACAAGGTGAGGTGCACCCTATGTTAGTAAGTAAAGCGTATAAATTTCATATCTATCTAAATAAGAAACAAGAAATATTAATTGCTAAAACCATTGGTTGCAATTGCTTTGTATTCAAAACATGAAATTAATTAGCTAAATTCTTCTCTAAATAAAAGACCACTGATTTATTAAACCGTGGTCTTATCCCTGTCAAGTAGACAGTATTAAAAAGACTAAGCAGCCATCGAGATTCGATATTCTATCGGAGCTCGGTGGTTGAGTCGTTTTTGGAACCGTTTATAGTTATAAAAATAAATATACTCTTCAATTGCTTGTATTAAATCTGCTTCTGTTTTAAAATGATTCAAATACAACATTTCCGATTTAAAATGGGAGAAAAATGACTCAATACAGGCATTATCATGGCAGTTTCCTTTGCGAGAGTGGCTGCCAATGATACCTAAACCTAAAAGTCGTTTGTTGTAGGTGTGAGATGTGTACTGGAATCCCTGATCTGAATGGAGAATGGTTCCACGCACATCTCTTTTTTGTGCCAACATTTCAATTGTATCTAATACAAGTTCATTATCGTTGCGCTTGGATATTTTCCAAGAAACAACTTCGTTATTATAAATATCTTGTACAACAGAAAGATACCGAAATCCCTCTTGGAATCGTAGGTAAGTAATATCTGTAACAAGCGCTTCATTTTGTTGGCGATCTTTGAATTCACGGTTTAAAACATTCGGAAAAACATTGGAATAGTTCCCTTTAAAGAAGCGACGCTTCTTTCGAATAATAGATTGAATGTTGAGCTCGCTCATTAAGCGATATACTTTTTTGTGATTTATAAAGTATCCCTCTTCCTGTAAAGCGATTTTCATACGTGGATAACCATATTCCTTGTGCCTTACGTGAATAGATTGTATTACTTTTTTTAATCGTTTCTCGGATTCTAGTCGTATGTTTTTCATACTTTTTGTATGAATCCACTTATAGTAACTTGAACGATGTACACCCGCAAATTTCGTAAGCCATATAACTGGATATTTCCCCCTTTAATGATTCAATGATATGATATCTCACCGTATATTTTAGTGCACCTCCATTTACAGATTCGGATACTGCTTTTTTAAATATTCAACCTGTGCCTTATAGTAGTCACGTTCCTCTTCAATCGTCTTAAAATGAACGCGTTTGCCTTTTAGAGGATTTGATATACCTTTCATTCCACCATTTTTTCCACGAGTATCTGTAATTTCACCAGATTCTTTATATTTTTTTACCCAATTTTTTAGTTGTGTAGAGCTTCTAATCTGATATTTTTCCTTTATCATATTATAACTTCCTTCTCCGTTTAAATAACTTTGAACAGCCGCTAACTTTAATTCTTCTGAATATGTAATAAATGTTGAACCTTTTTTAGTCATGAAAAATCCCCTCCAAGTAATAGTGTAACATCCATGTATGTACATGGTCTTTTTACACTGTCTACTTAAAGGGGATAATATCACCGATGGTCTTTTATTTTTATATTTTTCATTTGTATAAGTGTCATATTTTTCTAGTGTCTTTAAATGATTTTTGTAATAGAAGCTTCTTATCTTTCTTATTCAAATGTTCCCTTCACTATCGGAACTTTATTTTCTACCATAAACTTGCCTTTTGCAATGACGCTGTGAATGTCCAACGTTCCTTTTTCCAACAATACGATGTCAGCATCCTTCCCGGTTTGAATACAGCCCTTACTTGAAAGTTTTAGCAATTGTGCGGGATTCGTGGTAATGACTTCTAGTGCCGTTTCTAACGGAATCCCTTCCACTAAAACAGATTCTCGTACTTCGTGAAATAGCGAAGATACTTTTCCAACTTGAAGGCCTGCATACTCCCCATTGTTGTCAAAGAAGGGGAGGCTGGCCTGTCCATCTGAGGAGAAGGTGATGTGTCCGACGGGGATCCCATCTTCAAGCATTATACGTAATGCCTCACTGCATTTTACTTCCCCGTCCTCCAAAAATTGAGGAGTAGTACTTGTGGTAAAGTCTACGTAACCGCCTCGCTTTGCGTAATCAATACCCGCCCTAAATAATTCTTCGTTTCGGTTTATATGTGTTGGATGGAAGTGCCGAATCGGAATGTTGGTTTTATCTGCAATTTCATGTAACAATGAAAGTTTTCCTTCTCCGTCCCCTACATGAACTTCTATTATGCCAGCTTTTCCTGACAGAATACCGCCATTGCGTGCGGCAGTGGCGACTTTAACTATTTCCTCAAATGTAGGTTCCGATGATCTATGGTCGGAGATAGCAATCTCTCCAACACCGATAATTTTGTCAATTAAAATAATATCATCTTCGATTTTTCCCGTCAGCGTTTTTACTGGCACTTGATAGGAGCCTGTGTGAATGAAACAAGAGACTCCCTCTTCTTCAAGTGCCCGCGCCTTGGCAAGCAGACTTTCCATTTTACGTGTTGTCCCGTCAGTACCGAGTAAACCGACTAATGTTGTAATACCTGCAGTTGTAATATCAGTAAGCATCAGCTCAGGTGTGCGGGTTTTGAATCCGCCTTCTCCGCCTCCACCAATAATATGAACGTGTGAATCGATAAATCCTGGAACAACCAAAAGATTTGCCGCATCAATGACTAGAATAGGAGCAAAGTTGTTAGGAATTGCGATTCTATCATCTATGAATGCGATTTTATCATCTGCAATTAATATGTCTTTCCGTCCTAGATAGTTGGGTGCGTATACTTCTCCATTTTTTATTAAGGTAATCAATTCTTTTCTCCTCCTGTCAATACTTTTCGTTTTATATCAGAATGGACCATATCCTATGAAGTGAGCTATGATAACAGCTACTAATCCGATGAGATAGTGAATGAACACAAGTGGCAGAATCCACTTTGCCCACTTTGTCCAAGAAATTCCTGCAATCGCCAAGCCTGCCATTAAGGTCGTAGCGGTCGGAAAAATCATATTTCCGATTCCGTCAGCAAAAGAAAATGATAACACTGCAGTCTGGCGTGTAATACCCAATAAGTCTGCAAGTGGCACCATAATCGGCATTGTCAGCATCGCATGACCTGTGCCAGATGCTAGAACAAAATGAATAAGAGCTTGGAAATTGTACATGCCAACAACGCTTAAATAGTCCGGAATATGCTTGATTGATACAGATAATTGATGCAGCATAGGATCAACGATATGCCCTTCATTTAATACAACAAGAATGGCGCGCGATACACCGATAATCAAGGCACCACCGAGCAAGGATGCAGAGCCGTTTATAAAGGAGTTAACAATCTGATCTGCAGATAGTTTTCCGATGATCCCAATCATTATTGTCAATAAAAGGAATAAGGATGAAATTTCTGTAATGTACCATTCGAATTTGATTACACCAAACGCCAAAACGATATAATTAATTACAAAGGCTCCTAAGATGAACTTATGTCTTCCTGTTAACTTCTCACTTGATTGCAGTAATTTTTCCGCTTCTTTTTTTGTATATTTTCCATAGATGCCAATTGAAGGATTTTTCTTTACCTTCATTGCGTAACGATAGATATAAAGAACAGAAACAAGGTAGATGATAACAAATAAAATAAGGCGAAACACTATGCCTGAGAACATCGGTAATTCTGCGATTCCTTGTGCAAGCCCTACTGTGAAAGGATTCATGATGGCAGTTGTAAACCCTGACAATGCTCCTACTATGACGATAGCAGTTCCTGTAATTGCATCAAATCCCAGAGCCAACGCCAGTGGAATGATAAGAGGAAGATAAGCTAGTGTTTCTTCCGCCATCCCCATTAAAGAGCCACCTACAGCGAAAAACAGCGTCACGACAGGAATCAATAGTTTTTCACGCGTCGCCAACTTCCTAGCCATTGTAGCGATAAGCACATCAACCGTACCAGTTGCTCTTAAGACACCAAAAAATCCTCCGATAATCAATAAGAAAAATATAATATTTCCGGCTTCTACCATTCCTGTATGAACAGCTTTTATCATATCGAAAAATCCGACCGGAGCAGATTCTATTGATTTAAAAGAATTTGGGTCTACAGTAGTCCGGTTATTCACTTCAATCCGTGCATATTCTCCGGTCGGTAAAAAATAAGTTAATAGAGTCGCTATTACGAGAATGCCGAATAGCAATACAAAAACATTAATTTTTTTCTCTTTTTTTCCAAGTGAAACAGCCTGTTCTTGTAGTTGGCTCATATGTGTTCCTCCTTTGTATTTAAAATAAATGGATTGAAATAAAACGCTTACAAAAATACCGCTAATAGACCATGTTCTTTTCTCGTATTCTGCCGTTTCCCTCCTTTTCATAACCTCGGACACTTCATTAATTTATATATGCAATATGTGTGCCAATATGGATAGTGTGATTTTTAAGGAGATTTTTATGGCAAGAGTAGAGATTTTGGTTTTTATTGTCCTTTTTTGGCGATATAATAGAACCAATTTAAAAATAGGCAGGTGTCTTAATGTTAAAATCCTCACTTACACTTATAGCTGGAAGCTCAAAAACAACGCAAGCCTTACAGGAGCAACTAGAACAATTGCTTGGAGACTATGTTTATATTAAAAGCCATGCTGCGGATGAGGGAATACCGCAGTCTCTTGAAGATACAATTATTTTGTATTCATCAGCTTCTGTTTATGATCAAACAAAAGGTATGTATAGCGTGAATGCTGAGAAAATAATTGTGGGAAAGAGAACAGTTCATCATGAATACATTGATAAACTTTTAAGAATACCTGAAGATTCATCAGTTCTAGTGGTGAATGATAATGATGATGCAACAATAAATCTTATTGAATCCTTATATCAACTTGGTATAAATCATATTCAATTTATCCCTTTTCGGAAGGGGGTATTGTTTTATGATGATGTTCGAATTGCTGTTTCGCCAGGAGAAACACATCTGTGCCCTTCTTACATAAAAGAAGTAATTGATATAGGTGTACGTCTTTTTGATATGACAACAATTCTGGAAGTTGTAGAATGTTGTGGTTTGAGCAAGGATATGTCCTCGAAGATTTCAGAAAGGTATATTAGCAATATCATTGAATTACAACGTAAGCTATTACATGCAGAGCGGGATGCTAAGCAGATGAGTGAACACATCCAAAATGTGTTAGGAACTGTCGATGATGGAATATTAGTCGTTAACCAGGAAGGGCGGATTACGGTATTCAATGAACGTCTTACGGCATTGTTTCATATTGTGGCGCAAGATGTGGTTAATGAGTATGTAGAACATGTGATGAGTCGTCGGGATATTACCGATTTCATCATGAATGGAAAGGATGAAAGCAAGTTCTTCGACATAGATGGCGTGGATGTCGTAATTTTTCGTTTGCAAATGATGCAAGAAAATACAATTGTCGCAACTTTTAAGAGTGTACATCAAGCTTTTGAAATTGAAAAAACAGCGCAAAGAGAAATGCGTAATAAAGGATTTCATACAAAATACGGATTTGAGGATATTATCGGCGAACATATTGTAATGAAAGAGCGTAAGCGAATCGCCAAGAAACTTGCCTTATCGGAACATCCGATTTTAATTCAGGGTGAAACAGGAACAGGAAAAGAACTGTTTGCCCATGCTATTCATGAGCATTCATTGCGAAAAAACGGACCGTTTCTGGCTGTAAATTGTAGCGCATTAACAGAGAGCCTGCTTGAAAGTGAATTGTTTGGTTACGAAGAAGGGACATTTACAGGAGCACAAAAGGGGGGCAAGAAAGGTCTGTTTGAATTAGCGGATAACGGAACTATCTTTTTGGATGAAATCGGGGACATAAGTCTTACTGTTCAATCACATCTGCTGCGCGTTCTGCAGGAGGGAGAAATCCGCAGAATCGGTGGTGTAAGAATTATACCTGTCAATGTTCGAGTGATTACCGCAACAAATAAAGATCTTCAAGGAAAGATAAGGGCGGGTTCATTCAAAGTCGATTTATTTTACCGGTTGAATGTACTTAATCTCTGCATTCCACCACTCATTGAGAGAAGAGCGGATATACCAATTTTGATTAAGCATTTCATCACAAAGAGCGGAAAATGGGTAAAGATAGAACAAGATGTGCTGGAGTATTTCATGCAATATGAATGGCCTGGAAATATCCGAGAATTAAAAAGCACAATTGATTATATGCTGACAATTTGTGAGGGAAATGTCGTGACGAAAGGAGATCTTCCGTCCATGCTGGGACAAGAGGGGGGCAGCGTGAAATCCGAATATCCCGTATGTGGAAGTATACTGGAAATGAAGGAGCATGTTTTTATCTTGGAAGTGATCAAGCAATGTAACGAAAAAGGAAAGGCGGCAAGCAGAGATCTACTTTCAAGTAAAAGCAAAGAATCAGACTTTGCTTTATCCCCACAGCAAATCCGTCGCCGTCTGGATATTTTAGAAAGTGAAGGATTTGTCGTAAAAGGAAGAGGGCGAGCTGGTACAAAGATTACTGATGCCGGAATAGAGTATCTGCATTTTCTTAAATCAAAGTATGCTGTGTATTGTTAAAGAAATCATTCCTATATTTTGATTGTGAATGGAAATGATATAATTAGCCATTACAGATTCTGGTGCAAACTTTTCAAGTAATCCCTTAATGATCAAATTACATCTAATTTGATTTATAACAGATCGGCGTCATAGACGACCAAATAAAAACACAGGGTTTTATCTCTGTGTTTCTTCAAATTTTCGTTTTTGAATATATGCTTGTGCATGAATAATTTCTTCCTGAAGCTCTTTTAATTCTTTCATAGATTCTGATTCAATAACCATGTAAGTAGTAACTAAACTGATCATCATATCCATTTTCTCTACTATATTTTGAATGACCTGTTCAGATTGTTCTTTTTTAGGGTGTTGTATGGCTATTAATACATTTTCTATATAATTGTTCTTTCTTTGCTGGATATCATAAATAAACTGTTTTGTGTTTGAGTTCATTTGTTGTTCCTCCGTTTTGGATATATTTCTATTCTATCATATTTGAATGGAAAGCATTGGATCCCCCTAAAATCATACCTGTCTCGCACACTTTCTAAAGTAATAGTAACAGTATGTCCAAGATTTATAGATTCATTGCAATTGTCCTTAAGTTCTTGCACCAGAACCAGCAAACTTGAAATGGGTCCAAAGGTGGTAAGTCAATTAGAGTAGAGAACTAATTATGCTGTAGTAGGATTAATGTTATGTATAAATGATAAAAAGCAATGAATATGCACAATTTCATATGTAAATAGGTACTTTTTGTTAACTCTTTTAAAGGGAAGGAATTGTATGAAATTAGTATGATAGAATCAATTTGTATTAAATCGAAAGGGGATGAGAGTATGCTAAAAAGAATGATTTTAGGAGTTTCATCATTATTAGTGGGAGCAACAGTTGGCTTAGCGACTGATGTTTCTGCAGCACCTGCCCTACCATTAAAATCATTAAATGTAGTAAAAGTTGAATCTCAATTAGGCGGAGTTGAATTTATTGGTCCTAATAATCTAAGTACAGTTAAAGATCATGGAGGAAGCTATTTATACAAATGAAATGGGATATGGTAAAAATCCGATTGCTCAAATGAGTGGTCAAAAACTAAAAAAAGTAGATTCTAAGATGACTGATATTAATGGTGATAGAACAGTTGATGGATGGGAATATAAATGGGATGCTTCGGGACAGCAAAATGGACAATTTAAATATCAAAACACATCTACAAATGCACCCTGGAATACATTATCTACGTCATTAAATATTAAATAAGCTAACAGAAGAATCTAATGTTAATTTTTTGGTCGGTTGCAATAAATGTAATGTTTAGGTAAGTAAAGGAGTTTACGTTTTTTAGCGGGCTCTTTTAATCTAATGATAAGATACTGGCAAATTGATAAGCTATTTTATCCAATTGTCACATTCGAAATTTACATAATGTTATTTCAGTAAGCAAATTTATGTTTAATAGTGTGAGTAATTAGACATAAATCTATCAATAAAGTTATTAAATGAGTCTTTCAGCATAATTATCTAAAACTACATATTTATGAATTTTTATAATATTTTTAGTATATATCTAGTCCTAAATCATACCATTTTATAACAAAATACTATAATTTGATTAGTAATAGTAGTGAAAAAAACATTAAACATAACTAGGTAATATAGCTAGTGTTATTTTTTTACATAATTTGTTTTATAGTATGCATATCATTATTATTCAATGTAACTAAAATAATTTAAAAGGAGATAGGAAGTTATGTTTAAAGTAAAAACAAATGGAAGAATCAAAAAGATTGTTATGATTTCTGCGGCTTGTACCATGGTGTCAATGTATGGAGCACCAATTTCTAGTACAGAGGCAGCAATCCGATCGCATGCTCCATCAGTTTATGTAACTCCACAAAATACTGCTGCTTCAGATATTATTAGCATAGACTGGTCACCAATCCAAACGGCACCTTATACATATTGGGCTGTACATAACTGGAATCAGGGAGGAGAGGGTGGCGGTTATGCTGGCTTCCAGCAACAAAGCGGTTTTGATCAAACCGGTAAACGTACCCTTCACTTTGCACTTTGGGATCCAATAGCATCAAACCAAGCAATTAAAGCTGAATATTTATCGCCGACTTCAGAAGCCAGTAGATTTGGTGGAGAAGGAACAGGTTTGAAGGTACAAACAACTTATAATTGGAAAGATAGTGAATGGTATCGAATGACACTACGTTCTTGGCAAGAAGATGGTCATACAAAGTTTGGCCAGTGGATAAAAGATAATAAATTAAATCAATGGAAGTTAGTTGCTATTATGGATCATCCAGTTGCGAATGTTCCATTTAACTATGGTTTATCGATGTTTCAAGAGGACTGGGCTGGTAATGGACAAGATGTAAGAGAAGCACGCCTTAAAAATGGCTATAGCAGAAAAGTTTCAGATAAACAATGGAATTCTTGGAATAATCAGCGTATCTCTGGGCAACATGATACCTCTTATCAATACGATGGAGGAGCAACTTCAGAATATCTATGGGTTAAGGCGGGAGGAAATACTCAATCAACTATTGGTACTGGAAAGACTTTTAATATAAATCAGCCTAGTCAACCAGAAATGGGAAATTTGGATTTTGATATTCAAAATATTCGTTTTGAATATCAAAAATTAAATGTGTCTTGGAAATTGAAAGAACAAAGTACTCCCCAGTTTAAAGGGAAAATTGAAATCTATGACAATGAAAAGTTAACGGGACAAGCTTTGAAAGTAATCGACAATATTAAGTCCTATCAAACTGAGGTAAGTCAAACTATGCAATTGCCTCAAACAGCTTATGCTAAAATTACATTAACAGATATATTTGATCGAACTGTAGAGAAAAAAGTAGCAATTACAAATGGAAATTCTGATATTTTAGTAGGGAATCAATTTGCATGGTCCCTAAAAGGAATTAGTGATTTCGAGTTTGCTAAAATCAATTTCAATAAGTCGAAAGAAGAAATGCAAATTGACTTAAAAGCAGGCGTACCGCATCATTATTTTAATGAAACATATGCGAGTATTAAAGTACAAAATACATCAGGAAAAGTAGTATACAATAAAGATATTTATGGAAACAAACAACAAAATGCTGAATCGCAAAAAGTTCCAGTCAAAGTAGGCGATTATATTGAGTTGACACACTTAGAGGGTGTGAATAGAGCTACTTTCAAAAATGTAGACAACAGTAAACAAGAGAGCTTTGGAAAAAAAGCCATGTACGAAATTACAAAAGAAGGTCTGAAGAAAGTAGAAAAAATGCCAGAAGCAACAATTTTAGATGGAAATCAATTTGTATGGTCTTTAAAAGGATATAGTGATCGAGAAATTGCAAAAGTAGATTATAACAAAACGTCAGAAGAGCTAAAAATAAAATTAGAAGCTGGTGTACCGCATTCATACTTCAATAGTACATATGCGAGTATTAAAGTCCAAAACTCATCCGGTAGCGTTATATGCAATAAGGAAATCGTAGGGAATAGACAACAAAATGCCGAAACCCAAACTGTGTCTGTAAAAGTGGGAGATTACATTGAATTAACTCATATAGAAGGAGACACAGTAAATGAAAAGACACGCGCAACATTAACGAATCTTGAAAATAACAAAAATGAGACTATTGGAAAGACAGCAAGGTATCAGGTTACAACAGAGGGCTTAAAAAAAGTAGAAAAAATGCCAGAGACAACAATTTTAGACGGAAAACAATTTGCATGGTCCTTAAAAGGATATAGTGATCGAGAAATTGCAAAAGTAGATTATAATAAAACAGCAGAAGAGCTGAAAATAAAATTAGAAGCTGGCATACCGCATTCGTACTTTAATAGTACATATGCAAGTATTAAAGTCCAGAACTCATCCGGTAGCGTTATGTACAATAAGGAAATCGTGGGAAATAGACAACAAAATGCTGAAACCAAAATAGTGCCTATAAAAGTGGGAGATTATATAGAATTTACTCATATAGAAGGGGAAGCAGTAAAGGAAAAAACGCGAGCGAATTTAACTAACCTTGAGAATGGAAAACAGGAATATATAGGTAAGAAAAGAATATATCAGGTTACATCTACAGGATTAATAAGACAATAAATGTATTAAAAAGTTGGGGGAATCCTCAACTTTTTTTATTGAAATAAAAGGTTCTGGTGCAAAAACTTCAAGGTAATTACAAGTAATCTCTAAAACTTGGACATACTGATACTATTACTCTAAAAAGGTGTGTAATCGGTATGGAAAAGAAAAATTGGTTCAAATGGAAGCACTTTCAGCCTGATATTATTTTATTAACGGTAAGATGGTACCTACGGTACAACCTAAGTTTTCGTGATTTGGCGGAAATGATGGAGGAACGGGGTTTATCCATTTCTCATACAACGATTATGCGTTGGGTTCATCAGTATGGTCCTGAATTGGACAAACGGATCCGACGTTACCTCAAACAAATAAATGACTCTTGGAGATTCGATGAAACCTATATCAAAGTAAAAGGTCAATGGATGTAACTGTATCGTGCTGTTGATTCGAACGGAAACACAATCGATTTTTTCCTAAGCAAAACAAGAGATCATAAGGCTGCAAGGCGCTTTTTCAAGAAAGCTTTGTGGTCTTTTCATGTTTCAAAGCCACGTGTAATAACAGTCGATAAGAATCCAGCTTATCCGATAGCAATTGAACAGTTAAAAAAAGAAAAAAGCATACCTAGCGTTATGCGACTTAGACAACAAAAGTACTTGAATAACATAGTAGAACAAGATCATCACTTTATAAAGAAGCGAATCCGTTCTATGCTAGGCCTTAAATCTTTTGACACAGCTACATCCATTCTTTCTGGAGTAGAAGCCATGCTTATTTTTAAAAAGATCTTCCACAATCAGGCGCATTTCAGCGTCTTTTTTGCATGAAAAGTCCAGCGAGTGGTATAAAAACGAAGTATTTGTTAAGTAGTAAAAAAGTTGTTTGAAAAACAACAGTCATGTTATTCAACAATCTGTCGATTGTGTTGAATGAAAAATAAAGAAAATAATTTGCTTAATAAAAACAGATTATCTTCTTCATCATACAATCTAAAAAATCATTTATGAAACGAGTTTTAGACCTATTGCAGCACCTAAAACCATACCTATAAAAATAAGTCTTTTCCAGTCTGTTGATTCACCATAAAAAACCATGCCTAAAATTGCACCACCAGACGCACCAATTCCAGTCCAAATTGCATAGGCTGTCCCCATAGGTAGTGTTTCCATTGCGTAAGCAAGAAATATAAAACTTAATCCAAATCCGAGAATTAACAAAAATAATGATTGCCAATTTCGATCTTTATGCAATTTATTTATCATAGCAACACCAAACATTTCACACAGTCCTGCTAAAATTAAGGAAATCCAAGCCATTAGGATTCATCTCCTTCCTGAACTTTGTCATCTGTAACTAATTTCAAGCCAATTACTCCAGCTAATAAAAATAAAATCAAGAGTACTTTACCCATTTTAAATGGTTCACCAAATAACAAGATTTCAGAAAAGACAGTTCCAGCTGTACCTAATCCAACAAAAACAGCATAAACAGTTCCCACGGGAAGTATTCTTCCTGCCATAATCATTAAATAAAAGCTCAAAAATATAGCAATGATAGTCCCCGTCCAAGTCCAAAAGTCATCAGCATGTTTTAAACCAATTACCCAAAAAATTTCAAAGAAAGCAGCAACAAATACTTTAATCCAGTCTTTATTCATTTAAAAGGCACCTCCAATTTTATTCTTGCCAAAAAAAGCCTAAGAGATAGCTGTTAAACAGTTTCTCCCATGTTTTTATCCTTCAGTGACACGGCAAATCTGTGAGTTTACTCTGGCCAAGACTCACACTACTTTATCGGGGTAGCATCACATGCCCAGCATGCTAGAAATAATAAATTACCTCATACCCATTAAGCTAATATTTTGAGAGCCCTCCATAACGAAAAGGTTACCTCTTCACAGTTAGTTATGAGATTTTGGTTCGTTTTTTTCGTTTTTAAGAACAATTGATTTCATAAGTTGATGGGTATGTATGGTGACCCCTATAAGAAAAAACACCCGCCTAAATTAGAGAAAATTAGGTTGTATCGGGTTATTCTTTGAATTGCTTCCGTAACATTAAATGGTCAATTTTTCGTGAAATACCTAAAAAAACCGTCACAATACTGTAACGTAAAAATGGAGAAGTTTTAACCTATTATCATTTATTCGTAGTTTTTAAAGTATTTAACACTATTCTGGTTGCTTCTGCAATAAGTTTATCATCGTATTCAGCATCCTCTTTATCATGATTAGAAAGTATTGCAAGAACAATTGGCTTTTTATTTGGTGGCCAAATAATTGCAATATCATTCCTTGTTCCATAAGGATCCTGCACCTGTTTTATCAGCTACTTCCCATCCCTTTGGTACGCCCGCACGAATCAATTTATCTCTAGTTGTATTTCTCTTCATCCAATCTACTAATAGTTCACGTTTTTTAGGTGGAAGTACAGTTCTTATTATAAAAGATTGAAGCGTCTTAGCTATCGCTTCTGGTGTACTGGTATCATGTGTTGCCCCTGGATTCACTTCATTTAATTCAGGTTTAAATCGTTCTGAAGTAGTAACAGTATCACCAATTTCTCTCAATATTTTTCAAACTCAGAAGGACCACCTAATTGTTTAAGAATCAAATTATGTGCCGTACTGTCACTATATCGAACAGAAGCATCAGCAAGTTCTTTTAAGTTCATTCCTGTATCAACATGCTTTTCTGTGATTGGATTATAATTAGAAAGATCTTCACGAGTATATGTAATCCCATTAACTACAAATACACAATTATAATAAATTTTCAATTTTAGGGTTAGCCCTGCATTTTATCTTTACATAAAACATGTAACATATAAGCGTAACTAAAAGGTATTACAAAATATGTGGATGGTTAGATGTAAATATATTAAGCACAAACAAGTTGATCAATGGAGTTTTTTATAAAACATGTATCTATCTTAGCTGTTATTTATTAGTGTGATTGTATAGTGAATAGACATATTATTAAATTATGGAATGAATGGGAAGGTAAATTTAAGAGTGTTATAATCATTGTTCGAGCAGCTTGTTAACTGGAGGTCAAATATTGAAAAGAGGAATTGTATTAAAATTATTTATGATAACAACAGTGTTGTGTATGTTCATTTTGGCAACCATTATTGTTGGACAAACAATATTCTTTAAACAATTTTATACGAATAAAAAAGTAAATGATGTCAAAATAAACGTGAATTCTTTTGGAAAGGATTATTTGAAAAGTGAAGGCAATTCACAAGTTAATCAAAAACTAGAGCAAGATTTCTATCGAGAACATAATACATGGATTACCACATTAGATAGTAATGGGTATTTAAAGAATGTAAAGGATTTTTATATAGAATTAAAATTAAATCCGTCTAAAAATAAAGAAAATCAATTCGTGGACTCTACAATTTCTATACCACTGTATAATTTCAAGTTTGAGGGCGATTATACGAGAGATATGTTAAATGAATTATTCCCTTTAGGAAAAACAGTTATTTTGCAGGGGATAGAAAATAATTCTACATTTATTCCATATCTTTTATTCTTTAACACGAAAAATCCAAGTTTGATAAATCCGATATTAGAAAAAAGAATAACTGATATTTTAGTACAGCAAAAAAATAAATATAATTCTAAAGAAGTCCCTAAAATAGATACTAAAGAGTATAAAAGAGCATTCGAAGAACAACTACCTATAACATACCTAGAAGGGAATATTACAAATGTTCAACTTTCGGGTGAGAATGAACAATCTAATTTTGCTTATACAAATAATTTATTTATGGAAAGGATACAGGAGTTTCAGGCAAATTTATTGCTTAATAAAAAGAATGCTAACTACAATTCGTTACAGGAAATAGATTATGAACAGAATGATATTAAATATAAGATAATAATAAAACCGATAAAGGACAAGAATGGTGAAGTAACATACATTTTTTCAATGGCTTCATTGCAGCCAGTTGATGAAGCTGTACAAATGATAAAAGAGTACTATGTCTATATTGTTTTGCTTGTGTTGGTTCTTATTTTTCTATCTTCTTTTTACTATTCAAAAAAGATAGCCAAACCCTTATTACAAATAAACAAGACAACTAAGCAAATTGCAAACCTAGATTTCTCAGAAAGGGTTCTAGTCGAATCGAGAGATGAAATTGGTGATTTATCCCAAAATATTAATTTACTTTCAAATACATTACACTCACATATTGAACAGTTGCAGCGAGATATAGAGAAAGAAAAAAAATTAGAAAATACAAGAAAAGAATTTATTTCCGGGGTATCGCATGAGTTAAAGACACCTCTAAGTATTATGAAAAGTTGTATTTCTATTTTAAAAGATGGTGTTGCAGATCATAAGAGAGAGTATTACTTTAAGGCTATGGAAAAAGAAGTAGATAAGATGGATATGATGATTGTAGATATGCTTGAGTTAGCAAAATTTGAATCCGGTACGTATAAAATGCAGATGGATGTTTTTTATATTGACATTGCCATTCAGCATATATGTGAACAGTTATCTTTGGAGATAATAAAAAAACAATTGCATGTTCACACACATCTTTCTGCGATTGAAGTCATTGCAAATCATCGTCTTATGGAACAAGTAATCACAAACTTTATCACGAATGCTATTCGTTACACACCAGAAAAAGAAGACATTATTGTTTCTACAATAGATGAGCCAAGTCGAATAAAAATCTGTATCGAAAATAAAGGTGCCCATATCGACGAAGATCAATTAGATAAAATTTGGGATCGTTTTTACCGGCTTGATACAGCAAGACAACGGTCGCAAGGTGGAACAGGACTTGGACTTGCCATTTCAAAAAACATCTTAGAACTTCATGGAGCAGAGTATGGAGTATATAATACAGTTGATGGTGTGTTGTTTTATTTCTATTTACAAAAAAAGGTGTAGAACTTTTGTTCAACACCTTTTTTCATTTATTTTAATCAGATCTCAACATTTCCTTTAATGTACAGAAAAATAGAAGAAGAACTTGGTAAACGGTAAAGAAAATACAATGGATTGTAAGTAAAATCTATACGGAAATTCTTTACTTTATAGTACGGTGCATGTGAAAGATCCCTCTATGCTATCTTTCAAAAAAAAAAATCATACCTATAGACTGTATTTTCAGAAATATTTCAAGCGTGTAAGATAAATGAAAGATAATTCAATATGTAAAAAACAACCGTACAACTACAATGAAAAACAGAATCATTCGTAAAAATCCTGAGGTACGATATTAAGTTATTTTCGTGCTTAATACATTTGACCAAGTATTCCAGTTTAAATAAGAAAATTCGAAACTAGACAATTAATGAATGGTACTTTACTCGTATTTTAAAAAAGTCAAAATGTAGGCAGGCATCTTCTATCAAGTTTCATTCTTAGTGTGTAAAATTGGAGGTAATTTCTCATATAAAAATAGTAAAAGTAAAAAATCTTAGTAAATAATACAAAGGGAAGGTTTCACATACAGCACTTTCAAATATTAATTTAACAATTACAGAGGGGGAATTTGTTGGGATTATGGGCCCTTCGGGTAATGGAAAAACAACATTATTGAATATGGTTTCTACTATTGATTCGCCAACATCAGGCAGTGTATTCATTCATAATAAAAATCCGTATCAACTCTCACCCAATGATTTGGCCTTATTTCGCAGACAGGAATTAGGATTCGTTTTTCAATCCTTTAATTTGTTGCATACATTAACAGTAAAAGAGAATATGGTTCTTCCGCTCGTATTAGATGGCATGAATGTAAAAGAATAAATAAACGAGTAGAATCTATTTCGAATAAATTAGGAATCAACGAAATTTTAAATAAACGAACATATGAAATATCAGGAGGACAAGCGCAGGAAACAGCGATTGCCCGTGCACTCATTCACTCTCCTAAATTGGTTCTTGCGGATGAGCCGACAGGAAATTTAGATTCTAAAGCCTCTCAAGACGTAATGGAGATATTAACACTATTAAATAAAGAAGAAAAGGCAACAATGATGTTAGTAACGCACGACCTAGTTGCTGCAAGTTACTGTGACCGCATTATTTTTATTAAAGAAGGACAGCTATACAATGAAGTTTGCTACAATGATGATCGTTCATTTATTTTATAAAAACATAATGGATAGTTTTTCTATGTTAGGGGGGAATAAACATGACTTTTAGACAGCTCGCATTCAATAATGTTTTACGGAATCAACGAATATATCTTGGTCATTTTTTTAGTAGTACATTTGCGGTATTGATTTTTTTCACTTATGGACTACTTGTCTTCCATCCGAACCTACAAGGCGAACTGACTCATGTAAGTACCATCATGAGTACATTTGGGAAAATAGGATTTCATTTATCGTATTACTTAATCTTTGTCTTTTCTTTCTTATTTATTTTCTATTCTGTTAGTGCATTTTTAAAAAATAGAAAAAAAGAGTTTGGATTATTAATATTACATGGAATGTCTCATCAACAGCTTCATCGATTAATTTTTTTTGAAAATATGTTGATTGGAATCCCTTCTATAGTAGTAGGCATCGGACTTGGGATGGTTTTTTCTAAATTGTTTTTACTAGTTAGTGGGTCTTTATTAGGAGTAGAGCAAACATTAGCATTTTACTTTCCATTAAAGGCAATGCTAGTAACAGCAATGTCCTTTTTTGTTTTATTTTTACTTATTTCATTGTTAACATCAAAAATGGTGAAAATGAATGAGCTAGTAGAACTCATAAAATCAGATGAAAAACCAAAACCTGAGCCAATAGTGTCTGTTTGGATATCCTTGTTGGTCATTATTTTATTTGGGGCAGGTTACTCCTGCGTTCACCATAGTATCGCCGCGGTCGATTACATGCGTTTAAATCAATTATTCCTACTTGTAGGAGTAGGTGTCTTATTAATTGTATGTGGAACCTATTTTTTCTTTACTCAATTGTGTGTATATGTGTTATCTGCTTTAAAAAATAGAGAAACTACATTCTTTAATAGAACGAATATCCTTGTTATTTCAGAATTGATGTATCGAATGAAAGATAATGCGAGAACGTTCTTTATCGTTACAATTATATCTGCAGTTGCTTTTACGGCAATTGGAGTTTGTACGGCTATCGCAAATCCTGAATTGGCAAAACATGAGACCCCATATGCATTTACCTATCGATCGGATAAGGGGAATATACAAGAAAAAGCGCATATTGATAAGATAAAAAAGCAATTAAAAGAATCTGGATTTTCTTATAAACTTGTAGCAACAAAATTTAAAAGGGCACAAAGTGGGCTGGTTTTAATTAATCTTTCTACGTATAATGAATACGCTAAAAAATTAGGGTATGAAATAGAGAAATTAACAAATGAAAATGAAAGTATCGTTATACGATCAGAGAAAAACCACAAAAGTGCAGAGGATCTAGAACCTTTTGAATTAAGGCATGGTGAACTAGAAGTACCACTTTCTGTTCAAAAAACAGTTTATATCCCAGAATTAACGAGCGCGTTTGGTAAACCTGTTATTGTCTCTGATGCTGTTTACAATAAGGTCCTAAATGTTCAACAAGAAGGCGTACTCCGAGATTACACCATATACGGTTTTATCGTTAAAAATTGGTCTGAAACAAGTACGATTTCTACAAACCTTATGAAGTTCATTGGTACGAATCAAGAGGATTATTATGCCTTTTCATCTTTGTATTTAAAATGGATTGAATTGAAACAACAAAACGGATTACTTTCTATTTCAAGTGTAATGGTGGGAATAGTATTTTTTGTATTTACGCTAAGCTTTTTATATTTCCGTTTATTTACTGATTTAGAACGTGATCAAGAGCAATATCAAATGATTTCAAAATTAGGATTAAGCCAAAGTGAGTTAAAACAAATCGTAACAAGACAAATGATATTACTATTTTTCTTACCAATTGTAGTGGCTATGGTTCACAGCAGTTTTGCATTTCTAACGTTTCATCAATTAGGACAAACAGTAAGCAAGGAAATGTCTGTTATTCAAAGCTCAATTGTTGTATTAGTAATCTTTATTTGTATGCAAATGATTTACTTCCTCATTATTAGACATCACTATTTAAAACGTATATGTACAAAAATGTATTCATAAAAAAGATAGGCAAAAAATTAAATGTGCATACTCAATCACTAATTATGGTTGGCTATGCACATTTAGAATGTTAAAAATATACCAAGGTTAATATGTATTTGTTCCGATTCATTTTGATCTTCTTGGCTTATCAGTTGTCAGTGGCTCAAAAAAAAGAATCATGGTATTACCCCTTTTAGATAGCCCTAATGGGTATAAAATTTATAAGGTTTTTAGTTAATATGTAAAATGGATATTGTATTTAATGAAGCGCCCTGTAAACAGGGTGCTTTTTCAATTATATCCTATTCATCCAATTGGAGAATCAACATACTATTTTAAGTAAAGAAAAAAAGATGGATACCATCTCTATTCCGTTTATTAATTTAGAAACAATAAATATACACTTTAATGGATACTTATTGCATTTTAGGGGGGATATAAGATATCATCTTTTTTAAATAAATAAAATATAAAACACTAAACGAACTTTAAAAATTACACCTAAATTAAAGGAGATTACGAAATGAATACAATCATGATTGTAGAAGATGATATGAAAATCGCTGAATTACTGGGAACTCATATAAAAAAATATGGATACCAAAGTGTTATTATAGAGGATTTTGAAAATATCTTAGAAATATTTCAAGAGATAAAACCAGATTTAGTGATATTAGATGTAAATTTACCTAATTTTGACGGTTATTATTGGTGTCGCCAAATACGAGCTATTTCTACTTGTCCAATTGTATTTTTATCTGCAAGGAGTGGAGAGATGGATCAAGTTATGGCTTTAGAAAATGGTGGTGATGACTACATTACGAAACCTTTTTATTATGAAGTTGTAATGTCTAAAATCCGTAGTCAACTCAGGAGAGCATACGGTGAATATGCTCCTAAAGTAAAAGAACGAATAGTTGAGCAATCAGGATTATTCCTGTTCCCAGAAAGAATGGAACTTCAACTAGAAGATAAGACAATTATACTTACTAGAAAAGAAACAACTTTATTGGAAATATTGATAACAAAGTCTCCACTCCTTGTAAAACGTGAAGTGATTTTAGAACAACTATGGGATAGTTCATATATAGACGAGAATACATTGAGTGTAAATATAGGAAGAATTAGAAGGAAATTGCAAGATTTAGGTATTGAAAACGCACTGGAGACAGTTCGTGGTGCTGGATATCGTTTGCATGCTACTTGGGAGAGGGAAGGAAAGGAATAATGAAATTATTTTTAAAAGAACATATTCCACTCATTTGTTATACATTTGCCCAATTGCTTATCATCCTTTTTATATATTGGTTTGATGGTTATCCACATGTTTTGACAGCATTATATTCTGTATTTTTAGGTGTTTTTTTATTAATGGGTTATTTAATATATCGTTATTATAGTCATCGTTCATTCTACAAGCGTCTATCAACACCAATGGAAACGTTAAATGAATCAATAAAAGATAGTGATTCGACTCCGTTATCAATGGCCTTAGAAACATTACTACAAACTCAATATCAATATTATCAAAACCAATTAAAAAAATGGGAACGAAAACAACAAGAACAAATGACTTTTATGAATCAATGGGTTCATCAAATGAAAACACCTCTTTCTGTTATTGAGTTAATTACACAAGATGCAGATGACTCTCAATTTGACAGTATTAATGAAGAAACGGAAAGAATCAAAAAAGGATTAGAAATGGTCTTATATGTTGCTCGTTTAGAAACATTTGAACAGGATTTTCATGTAGAACGATTGCAATTATTGGGAATGCTTGATTCTGTTATTCATGAAAATAAACGTCTGTTTATACGTAGTTATGTGTATCCAGAAGTAAAAGTAGATCCGAGTCTTATTGTAGAAACAGACAAGAAATGGTTTCGATTTATACTCAATCAAGTACTTTCAAATGCAATTAAATATTCATCAAGTAAGAAAGGGAAAGTAATAGTATCGGCGTATTCAAAAGGACGAGCAATTATTTTGGAAGTAAGAGATTATGGAGTGGGTATTCCTACTGCTGATTTACTACGTGTTTTTAATCTATTTTATACTGGAGAAAATGGTAGAAAATTCAAAGAGTCTACAGGAATGGGATTATATCTTGTTAAAGAAGTATGTGAAAAATTAAATCATAAGATTGAGCTAGAATCTGAGGTAGGTAAGGGAACGAAAGTTAGAATCGTATTCCCGTATGCCTCTCGTTAACCGATGAAAGAAAGATTATTCATCGGTTTTTTCTTTTGAATCTTACAAACTTGTTAGATAAATGTTAGGGAAATCGATAGGGGACATACTAAATATAGGTTACACTTCATGTATCGAAAAGAGAAATGGAAGGTGAAATACTTGTGGAGATACTACATGTTTCAGATTTAGGGAAGGTTTATCCTGGGAAAATTTCTTATACAGCATTATCCCATATTGATTTAAAAATAAACAAAGGTGAATTTGTAGGAATTATGGGACCATCTGGGAGTGGTAAAACAACGCTATTAAATATGGTTTCTACTATAGATGCTCCAACATCAGGAGAAGTATTAATTCATGGAGAAAATCCATATCTGTTATCTCCAGATCAGTTGTCTTTATTTCGAAGACGTGAATTAGGGTTTGTTTTTCAATCATTTAATCTCCTTAATACACTGACAGTGAAAGAAAATATTGTTCTTCCACTTACGCTTGATGGTGTAAGCCCTACAGAAATGGAAGGGAAAGTGGAAGCTATTGCTGAAAAATTAGGGATAACTGAAATATTAGATAAACGTACGTATGAAATTTCTGGTGGGCAGGCACAAAGAACAGCAATCGCACGAGCTACTATTCATAATCCGAAATTATTACTTGCGGATGAGCCTACAGGAAATCTGGATTCAAAATCTGCTAGTGATGTGATGGAATTATTGACAAAGCTTAATAAAGAAAATAGCACAACGATGATGTTAGTGACACATGATGCAATGGCTGCAAGTTATTGTGATCGAATTGTGTTTATCAAAGATGGACAGTTATACAATGAGATTTATTGTGGAGATAATCGCAAAGTATTCTATCAAAAAATTCTAGAGGTTTTAGCATTATTAGGAGGAAATGCAAATGACTTTTCGACAGTTCGCATTTAATAACGTCATTCGAAGTAAACGAACATATTTGGCTCATTTTTTAAGTAGTACGTTTGCTATTATGATTTTCTTTACTTATGCATTACTTGCATTGCACCCTAATTTACAAGGCGACCTTGCTGCCAGTGTAACAATCAATACATTTGCAAAGTCAGGATTACAGATATCGCAGGGGTTAATATTTTTCTTCTCATTCTTCTTTATCCTATATTCTGTAAGTGCATTTTTAAAAACAAGAAAAAAAGATTTTGGAATTCTAATGCTACATGGGATGTCACGTTCACAGTTGAATAAATTAGTATTTATTGAAAATATAATAATTGGAATCGTGTCTATTTTAACAGGAATTACAATTGGAATGGCGTTCTCTAAGTTTATCTTAATTATGAGCAACAATCTGCTAATGATTGATAAAGGACTGCCATTTTACATGCCCTTTAAAGCAATTGGAATAACATTTGGAGCTTTCTTCTTATTATTTTTACTTATTTCACTTTTTACTTCTCGACTAGTAAATGTAGAGCAATTAGTACAATTAATAAAAGCAGAAGAAAAGCCAAAGCCTGAACCAAAAGCATCCCTGTGGCTATCTTGGTTCGCACTAATTTGTATTGGATTAGGATATACAGCTGTTTTCCATAGTGTTAACGCAATTCATTACAAGGATATGAAATATGTATTATTCATGATGGCGACAGGGGTGAGCCTTGTTGTACTTGGAACGTACTTCTTATTTACACAGCTCAGTGTGTATGTGTTACGTGCATTAAAGAAAAGGGAAAATATTTTCTTTAAGAAAACAAACATACTCACAATCTCAGATTTAGTGTATCAATTAAAAGATAATGCAAAAATGTTTTTTATGGTAACTATTATTTCTGCTGTTGCCTTCACTGCAGTGGGGACTTGTATGGGGTTAGGTAACTCATCCATGGCTGAATCGGATAGCCCTTTTGCATTTTCTTATCGGTCTTATAATAATAACAATTTAGAAAAAGAACATATAAAAAAAATTGAAAGTGAACTCAATGATGGTGGGTTTAATTTCAAACAGGTGACTTATTCAATCAAACAAATTTCGGATACCATTTATAACAGTAATTTTTTATTAAGTGTTATAAAAATAAGTGAATATAATAAGTTAGCTGTGGCATTTGGTTTTGAAAAAGAAAGCTTAAAAGATGAAAGTGATAGTTTTGTCATACCATCAAGAAAAGTTTCTAATACAAAATCTAATCAAAATAACTTTCAATTGTTGCATGGAAATATAAAAAAAGCCATGCATGTAAATAAAATACTAACGCCAAAAGAACTACAAGATACAAACATAACGACAATTATTATTCCGGATACTGTATATAATCAAATGATTGTGGATCCAGAGGATCACTACGGTCAATTCACTATCAATGGTTTTGTTGTGAAAGATTGGGAGAAAACAAAAAAAGTTGCTGAAAAAATCTTGGCTTCCTTACAGAAAGGAAATAAAGATATAAATGATCCTAGGGTATACAACGAATCATATCAATTTTCGGCTTTAATTTTTACATGGATAGATATGAAGCAAGGTTTTGGACTTGCATCTATCATGAGTGTATTAATAGGTATAGTTTTCTTTACGTTTGCGGCAAGCTTTTTATATTTCCGATTATATACAGACTTAGAACGAAATCAGCAGCAATATAAAATGATAGCAAAAGTTGGTTTAAGTAAACCTGAATTAAAGAAAATTGTGTCACGTCAACTTGCATTGTTATTCTTTTTACCCATTGTAATAGCAATTACACATAGTGCGGTAGCTTTTATGGCCTTGCAAAAGTTAGCTGATTTTTCAGTCTTGGGTAGTTCAACTATGGTATTGATTTGTTTCTTAGTTATGCAAATTATATACTTTTACTTTGTTCGTTCTCAATACTTAAAAAGAATGTATAAAACGATTTTTTAATTCAAATATAATTAAAAGAAGGAGAATATAGGGTGAAAAAAAGACTTGGGTTATTAATAGTAGCTGGTATTTCGATTACTGTGTTAGGAGCATGCTCATTATTTGGTACAAAAAATTCCCCAGCAAATGGAATTTCAATGGAAGTAGGAGAGATAAGCGAACAAACAAGAAACTCTATAATGGACTTGTACAAAGACATAACAACATCACAAGAACTATATCAAATAAAAGAAGGAACGATAGATAATAGCAAACTCAACATTAAGCTCCCGACTAATTTGGGGGATTCTATGGATACTGCTACTAGTAATTTACTATTTATTAGTAGAACAACTGCTGAAAAAATGAATAAAAAGGGACTTATACGTGAAAGGGATAATAACGAGGGGCTTCTATCTTCAGTCCCTTTGGATTCGTTACCAGAAATAGAAAAAGATGAAACTATCATTTTTGCAAATAAAGAATATAAGGACTTAAAAGAAATAACATATGACGGGAAAAAAATGAATACTACGTACGAAGGTGATGTATGGCTAGCGCCATATCGTGGTGGATCCAATGTGATCCTATTAATTGTAGATGATACTTTATTTAAAGAAATAAATGGAAAAGAAAAAACAAGACAATTTCTATCTTTTAATAAATCTTTTGGGAATCTTAATTTAGTCAATCAGGGGAAAGAACCAGAATTAACAAAGGAAATAAATAAATTGAATACGGTCTTAGGTACTGAGGGTAAGGGAGCCGTTGAATTTGTTAATATTACAGAAAAGTAAAAAAATACGTCTATATGGGTAAAAACAGGTCACCATCAAGTTAAGAAAAATAAATACACCAAAACGAAAAAACTCACTTCTTATCTGAAAAAAGATGAAAAGTGAGTTTTTTTGCTTAGCGAGGTAATGTTCCAAAACGCTGATGGTACTACATGCCGATCAAGCTAAGAATGGATTTTCTATGAAATTCCATTTTCGTTGCTGTACCCTTATTAACATTTTGGTTCCGTTACTATACAAACTCAAATTTGTTCCTTATCTTAAAGTGGAACAAATTTATTACTTAAATTGTCTATTAGATGTGATCTTAAAAACTTAGTGCCAAAGCTTGATACATTGAATCTGGTTTGACATCTATTTTAAGTACTGCAAAATACGAAAGGACTGATTATCTTGAAAAGTACAAGGATGTTAAAAATAGGTGTGTGTGTTGGAATACTAAGTTTAAGTCTTGCAAGTGTAAAACTTTTTACAGGTGAACCATTTTAGGTGGGAGTAAAAGAAAAAGTAAAAGTAAAGAAAACAAAACATGCAAATCCAAGAACTCACCATTACAAGTATTAGATATAGTACAAAGAGATAAGGAACAGTTCACTATTCTCTTGCTTTTAGGGGCAGTATTATTATAAAAGGATAGAGATGAAAATAGTTTGTTCAAAAATTAATCTATGAATTAGGAAATATTTACTGCCTTCGATTAGTAAACTGTTTAAATATAAGTATATTTCTGAAGGTGACTTCAATAAATTTAAGTAAATCAACAGGAGAATTGAAAGGCAGGAGAAAGTAGCATGTCAGAAAATTATCGTTCTCGAGAGGAGCGACGACAAGTTAAAAAGAAAAAACAGCCAGCTGCTAAAAAACAAAAACCAAAAGGTAAAACATCATTTTTTCGTAAGTTTTTAATTAGTTGTTTATTACTTGGTATTGTAGGGTTAGTCGCAGGGGTTGCTACTTTTTTCGTTATGATCAAGGATGCGCCAAAACTTGAGAAAACAAAACTTGTTAATCCGTTATCCTCAAAAATATATGATAAAGATGGGAAATTGATATATGAGTATGGGAAAGAAAAACGAACAAATATTATGTATGATCAAATTCCTAAATTAGTAGAAAATGCATTTTTAGCGGCAGAAGATGCACGTTTTTATGAGCATAGAGGCGTAGACTTTAAAGGCACTGCACGTGCAGTTTTAGTCAGCCTAAAAGGGAATTACGGCTCTCAAGGTGGAAGTACGATTACGCAGCAAGTTATTAAAAATTACTTCTTATCGATGGAAAAAACGTCAAAGCGAAAGGCGCAAGAAATATATTTAGCGTATAAGCTAGAACAACAGTATTCAAAACATGAAATTTTAGAAATGTATTTAAATAAGGTTTACTTAGGCAACCGTTCATACGGAATCGCAACAGCAGTACAAAATTACTATGGTAAGGAATTAAAAGATTTAACACTACCAGAAGTTGCGATGCTTGCGGGTTTAATGAAAGCGCCTAATAACTATGATCCAACGAAAGAACAAAATATTCAAAAGGCAACAGAAAGAAGAAATGTTGTACTTGAATTAATGAATCGACATGGTTATATTACAAAAAAAGAAATGGAAGAAGCATCAAAAGTTCCAGTAACAGAAGGGATTAAGACAGCAACTGAACAACAAGAAATGCCATATCCTGCGTTTATGGATGCGGTTGTGAAAGAAGTTGAAAAAGAGTTGCCAGATGCTAATATTGGATCTGACGGTTTAGAAATTTATACAACATTAGACCCAAAGGCACAGGATTTTGCGGACAAGCTTTTAAATAAAAATATTATTAATTATCCAAATGAGAAATTCCAAGGGGCTTTCACATTTATGGATACGAAAACAGGAGAAGTTCGTGCAATTGGTAGCGGACGTGGTGAAAATAAAGCTGTATTTAAAGGACATAATATAGCTATCGAATTAAATCGCTCAGCAGGTTCAACGATGAAACCAATTTTTGATTATGCTCCTGCAATTGAATATTTAAAATGGGCTACTGATCATCAAATTGATGACTCCCCATTTAAGTATTCAACAGGACAAGAAGTTAGAAATGCAGATAGAAAGCATTTAGGACCAATTACAATGCGAGATGCATTGAAAACGTCACGAAATATTCCGGCTATTAAAACTGCAAAAGAAGTAGGAATTAATAAATCAAAAGCTTTCTCTGAAAAGCTAGGTATTAAATTTAATGTAGCACCGACGGAATCAACAGCGATTGGTACAAATGAAGCGTCACCGACTGAAATTGCAGGTGCTTATGCGGCATTTGGTAATGATGGTAATTATACGAAGCCGCATTTTGTTAAGAAAGTCGTTTATCCAGATGGTAAATCAAAAAGCTTTGAGCAAAAGCCAAAACGAGTTATGAAGGATTCTACAGCATATATGATTACTGATATGCTTCGTACTTTTGTTTCATCTGGATTGGGTACAGCAGCTAATATAAGTTCTTTGGATGTAGCGGGTAAAACAGGGACTACAAACTATTCTTTAGAACAAATAGCACAATATAATCTACCAGAAAGTGCAACTCGTGATAGTTGGTTTGCTGGTTATACACCACAATATACGATGGCAGTATGGACTGGATATACAAAAGATAGTAAAGACGATTATATTAGTAGTAAAAATACGAAAATTGCTCAATTGATATTTAAAGAAATGATGAGCAATTTCGCTACAGATAAGTCACAATTTAAAATGCCGAACAGTGTAGTTCAAGAAGGTAGCGAATTACGTATTAAAGGTGAGAAGCGTGATTCTTCTCCAAATACGAAAATACCAAATACGACTGAACAGCATAGTAATAATAATCAAAATAAGCAAAAAGAAAAGCAAAAGAAACAAGAGGAATTAAAGAAACCAGAAGAGCAAAATGAGCCAAACAGTGGTAGTGGAGAAGGAAATACAAAGCTACCAAACAATGGTAGTGGTCAAGGAAATACAACACCGCCAAACAATGGTAGTGGTCAAGGAAATACAACACCGCCAAACAATGGTAGTGGTCAAGGAAATACAACACCACCAAACAATGGTAGTGGTCAAGGAAATACAACACCGCCAAACAATGGTAGTAGTCAAGGAAATACAACACCGCCAAACAATGGTAGTGGTCAAGGAAATACAACGCCGCCAAACAATGGTAGTGGTCAAGGAAATACAACGCCGCCAAACAATGGTAGTGGTCAAGGAAATACAACACCACCAAACAATGATAATGGAGAAGGAAATACAACGCCGCCAAACAATGGGGATGGTCATGGAACGCCAAAGCAACCAAGTAATGATGCGAATACAGGAGAGGGTTCAGCCGATAATGGATAATAAGTAATATGAAGAAATCGTTGGTTTTATTTTTAAAATAACGTTTGATCAAAAATACCTTACAAACCCATATTTTAAAATAAACAAAAAACCCCCAAAATTTGATTTTTAGAAATCAAATTTTGGGGGTTTTTATATGAATTGAATACATAATGGCGTTGAAAAGAAGGAGTAAAAGGGAATTCTAATAAACAGAGAATCGTCCCATTGGCTGAGAGAACGAATGCTAGAATTCTTTGAAGGTAGTCTTGGAGCTTTGCTTTTGAAAGGGTAAGATAGTTGAGTAGAAAGCAACGGTTAGGTTCTCGTTATCGAACTAAAGTTATATGACTTATTGAGTCTATTTACCTTGAGGAAATAGAGAAGGCTCCTATCGCATCCATTTGATGGAGATCTTTCAGGTCGAAGTAACCTAAATCACGTATACATAAATGATTTGGTTTTACCGTTTGTAAACAAGTGGAACCATAGGTTCGATCATTTTGTTTACCGGTCCCTAAATGAATATGTAGGAATTGTCCACTTAGAAGTTCGTATTCTAAGTGAATCTTTACGCCAGCCGTATGGCTACTTCCTCCAGATCCTTGATAAGCTAAAGCGAATATATCTGGAAGTTGAAAGGTCGTAGAATCCAAGATTCATATACGTTGAAACCGATTAGTATAGCGATGAAGAAAGCGCTGAGAAGTAAATAGCTTTTGGATAAGCAAGGAAGAGAATATATGTTGAAGGAGCTTGACAGCTGAAGGATTAAATCGTTGATTGAGCCCCTCAGGGGTCATCAAAACCCCTGTCGAAGACTCTAAATTACTACATAATTGTGTTAATGAAGTACTCGCGAATTTTTGACTTAGCCATACACACAGAGCTATTAATTCTTGAGTACGATATTTACGGGTCCGTTTCACAAACCCAACCTCTTTCGCAACTTCTTGAAGAGCTAGAGGAGATAAACAGTGTTGTAGTTCTTTGGAAAAGAGGTTAAATTCATCTAAAAGTGAAAGATTCATAAAAAAGCACCATCCTTTCCTATTATAAAAAAATAAGGTAATTGATTCGACTGAGCTTATTTATTAATGGTATCTTATACTAAGTTCAGCCTACGTTCTTCAAAAATTCGTTTTGCCACAAAGATTGCATTAAGGACTCGTGGAAAGCCAGTGTAAGGGATGCAGTGCATAATTGCTTCGACTATCTCATCTGTTGAGAGACCAACATTAAGTGCCGCATTAATATGGACATTAAGTTGTGGTTCACAGCCACCCTGTGTAGTTAATGATGCGATTGTAACCAATTGACGTTGTTTGATATCTAGTCCTTCTCGAGGATAGATATCACCAAAGGCGAATTCAACAACATATTTACCGAGATCAGGAGCAATATCTTTTAGTGAATCTATAACACGTTGCCCACCTTCTCCATCTACTTCCATTAGTTTTTGCCAGCCACGCTGATAACGTTCATTATTCATTGCATTTGCCTCCTAAGAATTTATAAATTTTAATTTTTTAATCATTTAGTATGTCTATGTTGCGTAGTATCAATTGATTAAAAAGTAACTCTTGATTAAACGTTACACCCTCGAGTACACTCTAAAGCAACCCCTTTTCATTGTGTTATAATGAATTTTATGGAAAATATATTTACTATTAAGCAAATTTCAAAAATAACAGGACTTACTGTGCACACTTTGCGTTACTACGAAAAAATTGGATTACTTAATGAGGTGAGCCGAGATATCAATGGTTATCGTCAATATTCGGAAGCCGATATTTCTTGGATCAATTTCTTAATCCGTTTAAGAGTAACAGGAATGTCAGTCACAGACATGAAACTTTTTTCTGATTTACGAAGTCAAGGTGAACCTACAATAAGTGCTAGACGAGAATTGCTAGAAATACATCAAAACAAAGTCCTTAAAGAAATTAAAGAGTTGAAGGATAATCTGATGAAAATTGAAGAAAAAATTGATTACTATAAGAGGATGGAGGAATATAGGAAATAACCATTTTACATTATCATTCGTGTCAAAAGTTTAGGAAAGTACCTACTGAAAAAACACCATTCTTTCGAAAGGATGGTGTTTTTTCGTTTTGGGGCGTTATAAAACCCTTAAGTTGATGGGCATATGGCGACTCATTTCTAGAATTGTTTTCATGTGTCAATGATAGAAATATATTTTTAATTATGGCTACTTTTCAACTAGTACGATATCATCAAGATAGGCATCACCGATTACATATCCATTAATTTGAAAGAAGAATGAATATGGATTATTAGTATTTAGAGTAGTAAATTCAACCGATTTTTGTTCATACTGTGTGGAAGTAAACTTCATATAAAGTGTGTCTTTTCCCCCAGGAGATTGTGCTCCTACAAATAAGGTTTTTTCAGGACCCGATACTTTTCCAGATGCGGACATGATGTATGTAGTATTAGGCTTCAAAGTTACGTCTCCCTTAAGATGACCGATTCCTGAACTAAAATGAAGTCCTTTAGAATTATTTACTCCTGCATGCTCTTCAATATTGTAATTTAAAGAGCCATATGATGGTTTAAAAGGTTCTAAACTTGAATTGTGGTCAAAATCAATATTAAAAATATAAGATTTCTCCTTTTCCTTTAATTGTACATTATCAAACTTAGCCCTCCCATTTGCTGTAGAAGCAAGTTTGACAGCAAAGTTTGACACATCTTCCCCTGTTTTAAACTTCATCTCATGATGTTCCGGCTTAAATCCTGTATATTGCTTTTTTGTTAATGGAACGATTTCTTGATTGGCATTCAGATTACCTACTGTTACTTCTGAGGGAGAAACTATACTCCCCGCTATATCAAATGTTAATGTATATTCTGTATTCGGCTTTACAGTAACAAGCTGATAGGCTGTGTCTGCATGTATTAATTTGAGATAATGATTGCCTGGTTCAGAAGTGCCGATATTCTCGGTAGAAGAATTAGGATTAGATAAAATCCAGTTATTTAGCCCATCCTCAAAGTCCCCATTCCTAACTTGTTCATTTGCAGATGAACTATCTGCTGATACAATACCTGAAAAACCTATACTGGCACTTAAGACAATTGCTGTAGACAATACTCCGATACCGCTTTTTTTAAACAATTTCTTCATCTCCTTTGGTCATATTAATATTTACTTTTTCACATTTTTATATATATTTGGATAAACCTTCTAAATAACAACTTTATTAAAAAATATTCATGTATCCGAGATTTAGGTTATTTTCATTTGAAAGATCTTCAACATATACAAGGACACCTCGCTCAAATTGAACCGGTAAAGAAAGCATATCAAGAGAGCGCAGTGACCTATTAACTAACGGAAGTGTCAGTTCCACTTGCTCGTTTATTAAGGTTATTCGTATCAATTTGACCAAACATTATTCCAAAGCTACATGAATAAAACACACGGCAAGCTTATGGGTTAATAATTAACTCCCAGCCAATTTATGCTTCCAATTCCGTTGAATAATTAGATAATCACCTACAAAAATAAGTGTTTTCTGGCCAACTTATGCTTCCAACTGCGGCCAACTTATAGGTAAAGTGACACTCTCTATGGAATATTAATTTTAATTTATACTTTGTATTCATTTTTTGTCAGCGATGGTAGTGAAGTAACATTTTATATATGTCGAACAATTAAGATGGCTTCCTGCCATCCCTTGTCCGAGGCCAATTCATCTCCCACCTACTCACTTCGCGTTCCTTGAGGAAGGAGTCTTCTTGGCTAAAATGATAAAATTTTATATTTTTGCATCAAAACCGGAAAAACACCCATTTATCAATTTATTTCTATTTTTTAATCTTTACAAAAGAACCAGATTAGCTCCATACCACCTACAGATTACTACTTTATGCTAAATCTCTAGGAGGTTATAAACATGAATTTTATCAAACGATCATTTTTAAGTTTAAAATTAAGAAAAGGAAAGGCACTTATATTACTTGCTATTTTTCTAGTTGTAATTAATTTGGTGTTTGCTGGATTTACAATTAACAGTGCATCAAGTAAAGCCACCGATTCGGCCAGACAACAATTAGGAGCAAATGTTAATTTAATAATAGATATAAATAAATATATAAACAGTGATCAAAATACTGGTGGAGCAGGAATAGTACCTGCTATCGAAGTGAAAGAAGCTGATAAATTAAAGAACTCTAAGTATTTAGCTCACTATAATTATCTAAAAAGTGCTAATGCTGAGCTGAAAGAGCTCCATTATGTCGAATCACTTGGAGGAGCTCAATCATTTGGCCCAAATAATAATTTAAATTTCACTTTACAGGGTGTTAGAGATTTTTCTTTATTAGAAGCTGCTCAAGACAAAAAATTAAAACTAGTTGAAGGAAAGGGAATTACGCCAAAAACAGTAGGGAAAAACGTTGCTATGATTGAAAAAAGACTAGCTAAAAAAAACAATTTAAAAGTGGGTGATAAACTGCAAATGGGTGAAGTAATGGATCAGGAACTTACCACGAAAGAGCTAGAAATTATAGGTATATATGAGTCAAAAGAAGAGGCCTCATCTTTTGGAGGACAATCTTTTGCTTTATTAGAGCCTGCTAATCAAATATATGTACCGTATTCTTTAATGAATTCATTGGAAAATGCAATGTATTCATTAAAGGACCCTAAGGATATTGATGCATTTAAGGAGGAAGCAAAAAAATTAGGATTACCAGATTACTATGAATTGGATGCACAAGATAGGGTATATAAACAAATGATTGGTCCAATCGAAAATATTGCATCTTTTTCGAAAATGATTGTAATTATTGCCTCCATTGCAGGTGCAACTATTTTAGGATTAATTATTATGTTATCTATTAAGGAACGTAGAAAAGAAATGGGAATTTTGTTATCTATAGGCGAGAAAAGGTGGAAGTTAATGGGCCAATTACTAGTTGAGATAGTATGTATTGCTATATTAGCATTTGGCTTATCTTTATCAACAGGAGAGAAAATATCTCAAAAAATCGGTGATAATCTGCTATCTAGTGAAATAGCAAAGAATGAAGATAGACCAGAAGACCCTATAGCACTACTTAGTGGTAATCCTACTGCAGAAGTAGATCCAGTAGATAATATTGATGTAAGTATTTCAACTGAAGATTTAGGGAAAATAGGGGGAATTGGATTAGGAATCGCTATCCTGGCAACGATTCTTCCAGCATTATCAATTCTTCGTTTAAATCCAAAACAAATCCTTTTAAAAGATGAATAAGGAGGCCCGGTATGGAGACAATTTTACAATTTAAAAACTTAAATTATTATTATGAAAGTAACGGAAAGAAAGTAACGATACTAGATAATGTTGATTTTTCTTTTCAAACAGGGCATTTCTACACCATTTTAGGACCATCTGGATTTGGTAAGACCACAACGCTTAGCTTAGGTTGTGGGCTGGATATACCTAAAAATGGGTATGTACTGTATAAAGGAAAGGATATTCGAAAAATTGGTTTGGATCAATACCGTAATCAATATGTATCTGTAATTTTCCAATCCTATAATTTGATTACCTATATGACGGCTCTTCAGAATGTACTAACGGCAATGGAAATTACAGGTGTTAAGGTACAAAATAAAAAGGCAAGGGCATTAGAATTATTAGAGAAAGTAGGACTCACAGAAATAGAAGCGAAACGAAATGTCTTGCAACTAAGTGGTGGACAACAACAACGTGTAGCGATTGCTCGAGCGCTATCTTGCAATGTGGATTTACTGATTGCTGATGAGCCTACAGGTAACCTTGATGAAGAAACAGCAAATGACATTATTGATTTGTTCCAGGAGCTCGCTCATCAAGAAAATAAATGTGTAATTGTTGTGACGCATTCACAAGAAGTTGCAAAAAAATCGGATCGAGCAGTTTATTTGAGCAAGAAGAATTTAATAGTAAAAGATATTGACACTCCCAGCCCTAAAGGGACAAGCTGACAAACGTCAGTGGGATTCTTGCTATCAAAGGTGAAGTCTATTTCTGATATCGCTGACGTGCAAGATTGCGGTGTGCCATCACCATATAGGTTCGTGAGCTACGGTACTATAAACCATACCGTACAGATCGTTGCGTGTTCATATGGTTTAGCGTCTTGTTTTCAAGACTTGTGCTTGTCTATCGTTCAAGTAAAACCAAAACACAACTGTTTTTCTATGAAAAAACGATACTTTCATCCCATGCCTAAAGGCGGAATAAAGTCCGATATGGGCTTTCCCATATCGTGAAATCTGTAATAGATAAGTTTGGGCTAATGTAAAAGCTGCATTTAAGAAACGCATTAAAGATACAAAAGGAGTATGTATGAAAAAGCAAAAAGAAAAGAAAAAGCCCTATATACCTCTCCGATTAAACGTTTTATTTCTTTGTATATTTTTATTGTTATCAGCTATTATTGTCCGGCTAGGAATTTTACAAATTGCTGATGGAGAGACTTACAAAAGAGAAGTGAAAAAAAATAGCAATGAAACAATAGGACTTTCAGTACCTCGCGGGAAGATTTTTGATCGAGAAGGGAAACCAGTCGTGGATAATCGCCCCCTTCGTTCTATTACGTATACAAGGTTAAAGGGGATAAAAATTGAGGATATGCTAAAAACAGCGAAAGATCTAGCAAATGTACTTGAAATTCCGGACGAAGACATAAATAAGTTAACTGAGATAGATAAAAAAGATTTTTGGATGCAATTAAATAAGGAGCAAGCCAAAGAAAAAGTTACTAAACAAGATGAAGAAAATCTGAGAAAGAAGAGCATAGAAGGGAAAGAGTTAGACAAGAAAATTGAAGAGTTAAGACGAAATCGTATTACAGAAGAAGAATTAGCAGAATTAACGCTGCAAGATTTAAAAGTGTTAGCGATTAAAAGTAAGATGAGTTCTGGCTATCAAATGACCCCTCAAATTATTAAAAGCGATGCGACAGAACAGGAGTATGCACGGATAAGCGAAAACCTAGCAGATTTTCCAGGTGTGGACGCAACAGTTGACTGGGAGCGTAATTATGTAAATGGTGATTTATTTCGTTCTGTATTAGGGAATATAACAAGCAGGGAAGAAGGATTGCCTAAAGAACACTTAGATTCGTATTTAGTGCGTGGATACAATCGTAATGATCGGGTTGGAAAAAGCTATATTGAACAAAGATATGAAGATGTATTACATGGTAAAAAAGAAGAAGTGACAAATATTACTGATAAATTTGGAGATATAATCAAAACAGAAACAGTGTCGAAAGGGAAAAGTGGTAATGATTTAATATTAACAATTGATATGGAATTGCAAAAGAAGGTGGAAGAAAGTATTGAGAAAAATTTAAGAGACTTTAAAGGTTCGGAACCATTATTAGATCGTGCTTTTGTTGTTATGATGAACCCTAAAACGGGACAAATTTTATCTATGGCTGGAAAAAAATTAGTTGAAAAAGATGGGGGGACAGAGCTGGAAGACTTTGCCTTGGGTAACATCGTAACTTCTTATGAGTTAGGTTCAGCTGTAAAAGGTGCTACCTTATTAACTGGATACCAAACAGGAGCTATAAAGCCAGGAGATACATTTTATGATGCACCTATGAACTTTAAAGGTACACAAGCTAAAAAGTCATGGAATGTATCTGGTTTTGGGAATATTAATGATTTAAGAGCTTTACAAGTATCTTCTAATGTATATATGTTCCATACAGCTTTACAAATTGCTGGGGTTAATTATGTACCAAATGGCTCATTAGACATTAAACAAACAGCATTTGACACAATGCGTTATTATTTTAAACAATTTGGTTTAGGAGTTCCAACAGGAATTGATTTACCAAATGAAATAACGGGACAAACGAGACAGAAAGATACCAAGCCTGGATTTTTACTGGATTTTTCCATTGGGCAGTATGATACGTACACACCAATGCAATTGGCACAATATGTTTCAACGATTGCAAATGGTGGATATCGAATGAAGCCTCAAATTGTACAAGAGATTCGAGAACAAACAACAAAAGCCGAAGACATTGGTAAAGTTGTACAATCTTTAGAACCTGTTGTGTTAAATAGAGTTGATATGGAGAAAGAATATATCGAGCGAGTAAAAGAGGGGTTTAGATTGGTATTTCAAGAAGGTGATGGAACTGGTGTAAGGCATTTTAAGAATGCCCCATATAAGCCAGCAGGTAAGACAGGAACAGCCCAAACAGTATATGGTGGGGATAATGAAATTGGAAGGAATGCAGAAGGTGAGCGTATTGAGTGTTACAATATAACACTAGTTGGATATGCTCCATACGATAATCCAGAAGTAGCTTTTTCTGTAGTGGTCCCATGGGTTAATGATGATAAAAGTGGTATTAACTCATTAATTGGAAAAGATATTTTAGACGCATATTTTGATTTGAAAAAGCAACGTATAAATGGTGAAAGTAGCAATGCCGATATCTCTAATCAGAAACAGTGAAATTTTTGCATATTTCTAACTAGTAAAGATAGGGGCATGTATGGTGACCCCCATTAGGCTAAAACGTATAAAAAGACACTATCTAAAGTGTCTTTTTATACGTTGACATGCTATTTAAGAAAATGTATTGAATAATCATAATCAATTAGAAGCTTCTCGATTAATCTTAGTATAACATCAATATAAAAATTTTTAAGTGTTATTATATATACAGATTAAAAAATTATGAAAAAACTTTAGATGAAATTTCTTTTTCTTTCTATAATTGGTTCTGGTGCAAAAACTTCAAGGTAATTACAAGTAATTTCTAAAACTTGGACATACTGATACTATTACTCTAAAAAGGTGTATAATTATGTGAGGGGTATTGTCAGGTTTTTAGATCCCCCAGGTTAAGAGCATGCAAAATTTCATGCGAATTTTCGGCTAATTTAGTAATAAACAAGAACCCTAGAACCGCGACAGGATAGGAATGTATAAAAAAATGCATAGGTCCATAGAACGAAAAAAAGAGGTTCCCTTGTGAGAGTGAGGTTCCTCCTTTTCTTTGCTACCGAGAATAGGACGTTATGTTAACCTTACATGAATACGATATACATAATAGAATCTGATATCATTTAGATTGTAAGAGAGATTTAGGGAGGAAAATGAATGTCAGATAAAATTATTGTAGTTCCTTATAAAAGTGAATGGTCAAAAGAGTTTCAAAATCTAGGGGATTCATTAAGAAGTGTTTTAGGAGACGTTGCCAAAAGAATTGATCATATCGGCTCTACATCAATACCTGGTTTAGCTGCAAAACCAATTATTGATATACAAATTTCCGTAAATTCTCTAGAGTTATTAGATTCTTTCAAGAAACCCTTAGAAAGTTTAGGATTTATTTATAGAGCAGATAATTCAGACCGTTCTAAACGTTATTTTCGCGAAACTCCTGGTAACAAGAGAACTCATATACATGTGAGACGTGAAGGGAGTTGGCCTGAACAACTTGCTCTCTTATTTAGAGATTATATGCGTACTCATCCAGAAGACTGTAAGCAATATGGAGAATTAAAATATAGGTTAACTGAAAAACACACAAATAATCGACACATGTATACCGAATCAAAAGATCCTCTGATATGGGAGATTCTACGAAAAGCTGATAAATGGAGCCAAAATATTGGCTGGATTCCTCAAGGAACAGATGCTTAACTTCCAATAACGATAATTATGTAAATGAGCTGTCCAAATGGATGGCTTATTTTATTTTTTGCTTAGCGTGGGGTTTTTCCAAAATGCTGGCGGTACCCCATCGCTATTAAGCTAACAAAACAAGAGTCACTTTTGTTATAAGATATTTTTGACTTATGTTTCATTTATTATATCTTTAAAATATAGTTTCATATCCTTAGCTTCGAATTCATTTATTTCAAGGGGGGAGCGCAATCATCACATTTAGTATTTATACTTTGCATTGAATGCTTTTATTTTGCATCAACAACATCCATAAATTTAAGGGTAATCCTGTTATAAAAAGCATCTGTACATAGTATAGAACAATTCAATGGATCAATATCAGTCACGGTCATGTAGTTAGTAAGCAGATAGCCATCTTCGTAATATGTAATCAACACCTCTTCTTCAGATAGTAATGAGCATAATAACATGTTCTCGATAAGTTCTTTTTCTTCAGAAGTTAAGAGTGGACGTGCTACTTTATTTTTTTTCTTAATAATCTCACGTATACCGTCAAATTGTTCTGTCATTGCAGCCGTTTGCGTCCATTTCACCATTCCTCTTCCCTTTGGCATATTAGCGTTGTTCATGATTTGTGTCCTCCTAACAATGTGTTTCTGTATCTTGCTGTAGCACTATTTGTATAAGAAATTCCTCTTAATATGCTGTTCTTACCAAACTTAGTGCGTATTTCATCCATTACCTTCGTTAATTTCATTTCTTTTTCTCGTTGTATTACATTGTCAAAAAGAGATATTTGTTCTTCACCTTCATTGATTAAGTTGGTTAAAGAAACATTGATAGATCTAATTGGTTCCCCGGTATAAAACTTATGTAAAAAATATGTACAAATATGATAGATATCCATTGTTAAATTAGTTGGTCGGTTCATAGTGTGAGTTTTTCTGAAACCACCAGCGTAATTTTTACTATAACCAATGGAAAAATGGATTGTTTGAGCTAGTTTGTTTTGTCTTCTCATCCGATAACAAACTTCCTCGATATGTTCCAGAAGGATAATCGGAAATTCTTCTATTGTGTAATCACGCATGAGTATTTGGCTTTTACCAATTGAAGTTGTTGCGGGTATGTATTTTTCTGCAATGCGGCTAAAATCAATGCCGTTGCTATGTAAGTGTAATTCTTCACCAATAACCCCAAAGCTTTGTATTAAGTATTTGAGAGGATAAACAGCTAGGTCACCGATTGAATGTATTCCTTTTCGGTTTAACTTCGCTTCTGTTTTACCCGAAATCCCCCAAAACTTGCTAAGTGGTCGTATCGGCCATAATTTTATAGGGACATCTTCGTACTTCCAGTATGCTATACAATCTTTCGTTTTCTTCGCTTCCACATCTAATGCCACTTTGCTCATTAAAGGATTAGGTCCAATCCCAATCGTGCATTCAATTCTTGTTTTTTCATATATTTCGCGTTTGAATTTTAATGCAAATTCATAGGGCTCATTCGCAAACAGATGAATGCTATTTGTAATATCCATAAAGAATTCATCGATGCTGTATTGATGGAAATCCTCAATCGGAACGTATTGTAGAGCTAATTTCGTTATGTAATTTGAGCATTTTATATAAGTTCCCATGATTGGGTTTACCACAAGAATGTCTTTACGCCGTGGTATTTCGTACAACCTTGCCATTTTCTTAACACCTAATGCCTTTAATGGTGGTGTTGCAGCCAAAACAATAGAGCCACTCCTGTTAACATCTCCTACTACAGCTAATTTAGTATGCAGTGGGTCTAAGCCCATCTTGATACAGGACACGCTTGCATAAAAGCTGCGAAGATCTACACATAAAACAATTCGATTTGGCAAAATTGAGTAGTCATACACCGTTATGCCTCCTTAAATAAGAACGTCTGTTCTTATTATATACGAATGTGCGTTCTGTTATGAAGGTTTTTTTATAAAAAATAAAACTGACTCTAGTTAGCCAGTTTTTACATATCCCAAAAGTCGGTGGATTTAACGTTGGGTTTTATTTGCCTAATAACTTTTAAAATTTTTTTCATTACGTATTTTAATTTGTGTTCCAGTTTTTCTTGACCATATTAACGAATCACTACATATACACTCCAGATAAGCCCTAATATCTTTAGATAATCTACTGAATATCTTCATATAAACTCCAGATAGCGTATATAGAATAACAACTATCAAGGAGGTTAGGAAAAATGAATTTTATAAAACGTGCAATTCTTAGTATGAGAAAAAGAATAGGAACATCATTAATTTTGATGGCAGTCTTCCTGATTGTTACAAATTTAGTGCTGGCAGGATTCACAATCCAAAATGCATCAAAAAAAGCTGCTGATGCAGCAAGAAAAAAACTCGGTGCAGATGTTACTTTAAGTCTTGATTTTGATAAATTAGTAAAACAAGCAAGGGAAACGGGAGAAGCGCCTAATCCGCCGCAGCTCAATACAAAAGAAACAGATCAATTAGCGAAGTCCAAGTATGTAAAAGATTATAATTATATGACCAATAATTTCGGAATTGCGGATGGGTTTAAATTAGTAGGAGTTTCAGAAGGAGAAGGAAAAGGAAATGGAAATGCTAGAGTGGCAACGGCGGGAGGATCAGGTTCGGGTACAGAAATAGATATGAATTCTTCTCTTATGATAGAAGGAGTTCGCAAGACTTTATTACAAGAAAGCTTTAAAAATGGAAAAAATAAAATCGTTGATGGAAAACCAATTACAGAACAGATGCAAGATCAGAATGTAGCTTTAATGGAAAAACGATTAGCGGAACAAAACAATTTGAAAGTAGGAGATAAAGTTAAAGTTCAATCAGGGGATAAAAAGGAAACTCTTGAAATTGAAATTATCGGTATTTACGAAACGAATGAGCAACCAATGGGTCAAAATCCCCCTCCTATGATGAATCCAGCTAATAAACTATATATGCCTTACTCTACTTTAAAAAAATTAGAAGTAGATGAAGGTATGAGTAGTATCCAAGTTGTGTACTTATTGAACGACCCACAATACATTGATGCATTTAAAAAAGAAGCAAAAAAATCTGATATTGATTTTAATTATTTTAAGTTAGATGCACATGATTCATTGTACAAACAAATGATTGGTCCTATCGAAAATATCGCTTCTACTTCTCAAATGATTATCTATATGGTATCTATTGCAGGTGCGATTATCTTAGGATTAATCATTATGTTATCGATTAAAGCACGTCGTAAAGAAATGGGGATTTTATTGTCCATTGGAGAGAAAAAATGGAAACTGATGGCGCAGTTCGTAGTAGAAGTAGTATGTATTGCTATTTTAGCATTTGGATTATCCATAACAACAGGAGCTAAAGTTTCTCAATTCGTAGGGGATAACTTACTTTCGAGTGAAATTGCTACAGCAAGCGAAGAAACAGACACCCCACAAAATGGTGCTGTAATGATGTCTGGACCTGGTGGTACGCTACAAGACCAAAAAGAAGATCCAATTGATAAAATTGATGTAAGTGTAACAGGAGAAGATGTAGGGAAGATGGGGGGAATTGGACTAGCTATTGCTATATTAGCAACGCTTCTTCCAGCATTATCTATTCTACGCTTAAATCCAAAACAAATCCTTTTAAAAGATGAATAAGGAGGCTCGACATGGAGACGATTTTACAATTTAAAAACTTAGATTATTACTATGAAAGTAACGGAAAAAAAGTAACGATACTAGATAATGTTAATTTTTCTTTTCAAAAAGGGCATTTCTACACGATTTTAGGGCCATCTGGATCTGGTAAAACCACAACTCTTAGCTTAGGTTGTGGGCTAGATATACCTAAAAATGGCTATGTCCTATTTAATGGAAAGGATATTCGGAAAATTGGCTTGGATCGATACCGTAATCAAAATGTATCCGTAATTTTCCAATCCTATAATTTGATTACCTATATGACTGCTCTTCAGAATGTACTAACGGCAATGGAAATTACAGGTGTGAAGGTACAAAATAAAAAAGCAAGAGCATTAGAATTATTAGAGAAGGTAGGACTCACAGAAGTAGAAGCGAAACGAAATGTCTTGCAACTAAGTGGCGGACAACAACAGCGTGTAGCAATTGCTAGGGCACTATCTTGCAATGTTGATTTACTTATTGCGGATGAACCAACAGGAAACCTTGATGGAGAAACAGCAAAAGAGATTATTGAGTTGTTTCAAGAGCTCGCTCATCAAGAGAATAAATGTGTAATTGTTGTTACGCATTCACAAGAAGTTGCAAAAAAATCGGATCGAGCAGTGTATTTAAGTAAAAAGAAGTTAGTAGTAAACGAAATTAATAATAGCTAAGAAAAAAGCTACCTTTGTTCTTAATTCACATAATTTTCAAAATTGAAATCTGTGGGTGTTATTATTTGTTATATAATATATTTGTCAAAGCATTACCCCTGTAGTTTCTATGATGAATCTGTAAGATAGCTTGTTTGTCCCGTATATTCACCTGAAACTAAAAAGAACTTGTAGAGATTCCTACAAGTTCTTTTTGTTTTAAGGGTTAAATGTGGATTTGAAATAAAGTTACGATTTTTTGAATAGGGAAAGTAAATGGGTTCTGTTGCAAAAGTTTAGCTTAGTTTTAAACACTGTGCAACAGAACATAGATAAGTATACTTTATGGTTTTAATTAAACTACGATCAGTTGTACCGTAGGCTGTTCCAATTCGGAATACTTCTGCTTTTTCAACACCAGCATACGTATTATCTTCGGTTACCTCAATAATTTCACTCATTGGAATACAAACCTTTGCTAATTGCCATGTAATCCAGCTCCCGCCACTTTGTGTCCACCAGCTTTGTAATATGTTTGCTGTAAACTTAGATTGAAAAGCTGCAGACGTCAACTGAAGTGCCTCTGCATAGTTACCTTGTTGGAGATAGTCAAAAAATAAAGACGTACGCTCCGTTAAAGAGACTGGTTTCTTTTCTGCATTTTCTGCCCCTTGTGTATCCGCGTGAATAGCTGTTGTAAGCGGGAAAGATGAAACACCTAAAGAAAAGAGTAGGATAAAGGAAAGTGCTGATTTTTGTATGTTCCGTTTTTTTGTCATGTTTTAACCTCCAAAATGTAATAGTAAGAAAAGGGTTGGTAAATAGTGGATTGCGCTCTTCTTGGAGTTTCGGTACAGGAGAGAGAGAATTCTGCATGTGTATAAAGAGAAACGTGATTGTAAAATCAGAGATGAAAAAGATTAAAAAGAGTCACACTATCGCTAAGAAATGAATATTTTTTCAAAAAAATAGTCCAGTCTCTTTATAATGTAGGATAAGAAAACCAATAAAAGAGGAAGGAAAAAGATGGAGAAGTTTTTGTGGGGGACTTTTACAGAATGTATCGCTTTTACATTGCTAAAAGGGCAATGGATTGATGAATATCAATATTCAATATTAAAGTCTGAATGGAAGGGCTCTACATAATTATCAAATTTAGAAAAAAGTAAGTTGGGTGTAAATAAAAATACTATAAAAAAGACACTACAATAGTGTCTTTTTTTGGAAAATACTCTATAATTAACTTTGGGGAAGGTAATGTTAGAGTATTCGTTTAGCATTATCTTTATATTTGATAAACCATGAAATCGAGAGATTTTGTGGTTTATTTTTTTGAATAATAGATTTTACAGTATTGGCAGTGCGCTATTGATTATTATAAGCATTTGGAGAGGTAGGATTTAAAGTCTAACATCGAATAACGGTTCCAGAATATAGCGTTATGAAATGATCTCCCATATCCCAAACAGTACTTGCCTGTATATAGCCCTTAAAGCCTTCTGAAGAATAATAAATTTTTTTTGGTATACTTTCTTTAGATTGGAAATGTGATTTAAAGTACTTTACATAATGGTTTTTAATAACTTTTGATTCAGGAACAATAGTGTTTTTTCGCTCCAGTAATTGTGAAGCACTAGAATATGGTACAAATTTGACAGTGTCTTGGTAATTATTATCTAAGGTGTCAGCTTGTACACTGTGTGACGAAACAAAGACGCTTAAACTACTTCCCGCAATTAATGTTGCAAATACTAACTTTGAGGATTTTGTTAATCTACTCATTTTATAATCTCCTTTTCATTATTTTGTAAGGTATCCCCTTACACCTCACAGTCTATATCCACTACATAAGGGTGTACATACATATTGATAGACAAAATTCTACAAAATACCTCATGTTTTTGGGTTTGTGTATAATAATCCAATGTTTAATAATATATGAGAAGTAAGAAGGTAGGTCTTATATAAATGAAAATGAATAATTTATGCAGAGATTGTATATAAAATCATTGTTTAAATATTCTAAAATGAGTTGATAAAGATATTGGATTTTTTTTAAAAGTAAATAATTTTACAGGTTAAAATTAGAAAAAATTTTCTCTTTTTGATTTTAAATATAAGGTTATTCACATTTATGGATTAGAAATGTAAAATAACTAAAGAATTAAGTACAAGCACACATTTTAAATAAAAAAGAGAGAAAAATGATAAACATTCTTCTCTCTTTCATCAATTAGGGTGGCATATACATAAATATGCGTTTGAGAGGATTTTTGGATGAAAAATCCACATACATAGTATAACAAAATATTTAAGGCTCTCCGCATGTAATATTGCATATGAGGAGTTGGTAGATATAATAGTTAACCTATTTTTATTTAGTTCACTTTCTAACACTCCGTTTTATTCTTTAATAATACTGTAAGTAATCATAGAACCTAGTTCAGGACCTATTTCCCTTTTTTTTGATAATACTCCTTCTTGGTACTATTCTAAGTATTTTTTGGCTAGGTAAGAGGGATATGATGAAATAGGAGGGCCAATCTTAAAATAGGATAAATTGGTCTTTGAAATCGGTATACAGTTCTTTAATAAATATAGTTTTTGCAATATGTCTTTATCTATGGGATGGAGCATGTGATTTGTCATGATGAAATAATTGTGATGATAAATAAATACTTTTCCTTCCGGAAGAATCGTGTAATTAGATATATTGGGATAAATAGGTGGTCCATCTGAAAATTGATCTAAACTGCGTTGTGAAACTTTAATAATTTCCTGAATTGAAAATTTAAATTTGCGAAATGCTATGGTGCTAATAAATGGACGTTTTTGATTATTTTCTATATAAAATAACTCTCCTTTTTCATTTTGTACAACCCGTAGGTTGGGAATTAATTCTGTAAGGGTTATGGGGGGACCTTCTGTATATTTGTAGATAAATGGATCGGGGATTAAGACAATTTCATTTTGATTATATTTGAAGTAGGAAAGCATGTCTTTCGAAATGATCCTGCGTTTAAAATTATCAATTAAAAATACTTCACCGTGTGAATTACTAAACAAAATACCATTTAAATTTTTAGAAGGGAGGTTAGCATATAGGTTTTGGAAGGAGAAAGGTGTTTTAAAAGTAATATCGAGCACTTTGCTAATGGGATAAAAAGGTTGGAATGTATTTAGGCGTTTCCAAAACATTGCATCTCCAACAAACCAATATAAAGGATTTGTATCCCAATATTCACAGTATTTTTCATAGACCTTTAATAATATTCTTCGAGTATGCATAACTGAACAGTGATCTACAACATTTGCAGCTGTATATAAAATTTTCGAAGCCTCTCTCACAAATTCATTTATAGGTTGAAGGCTATAATCAACATATTTTACGTATTGGGAAGAGTACACTACATCAATTTCAGGATGTTCTTCTAAGAAAGATAACATATCAGCTAATCTGTTTGGAAGGTATATAGTATCATCCGTTAAATAGCAAATATAATCCCCACAAGTTAATTGAAGTGCCTCATTGATAAGTTTTGCATATCTTGTGGTTTTATATCTCTCATTATCTTGTATAAAACTATTCTTATAAGTAATTCGAGGGTCATTTAGATAATCTTTTATGACATTTATGGTTTCTTGACAGGAGTTGTCATCCATAATAAAAAGTTCCCATTCTTTATAAGTTTGCATTAGAACACTTTCAATTACTTGATTAATTAATGATGGCTTATTATAACTAGTAAGAATAATTGATATTTTGGGTTGCAAAGTCCTCACCTCTCTTGAGAATATAGGATGTGCTTTATCTAGTGAAATCTAAAAATTAAAACTTTATCGACACCTTTTTATACTTAAATAGTTTATTACCTTTTCATAGATATGGTATGGACTATAGTGGAGTGAAAAAGATACATAGGTGAATATAAATATTGCTATTAATTTTAATAGATAAAAAAACCTTTTTTAAAATTATCGGAACGGTTTGTCCTTTCTGTTTATATAATAATTTAACTGTTTTTATATTTGTTGATAAGGAGGAGAAGGAGATTTGCCTAAAATTTCAGTTATAATGACAAGTTACAATAAGCCTACGTTTGTTGAAAAATCAATATTAAGTGTATTAAACCAAACCTTTCAAGATTTTGAACTTTTTATAATGGATGATGATTCTAATGAAATGACCCAGAAAGTTATTCGACCATTTATAAATAAGGAAAATGTACATTTTTATAAAAGTAATGTGGCTCATATTTCTGAACGCACAAAAAAAGTCAGATATGCGGCTTTAATTAATGAAGCACTTAAGCATGCGAAAGGGGAATATATAACTTATATTACAGATGATAATCAATATGAAAAAGAACGCCTTAAAAAGATGTCTAGTTATCTTGATGAGAATAAAGAGGTTCAAATTATTTATTCTGCATCAAAAACGATTCATGTAGATGAATCGGATTTACCTATTAAAACGGTTGAAAGACCTGCTAAAAAAATTACGAATAATGCCCCATGTTCAATTGATCATTGTTCCATTATGCATAGAGCCTCTGTTTTACCAATTCTTGAAAAAAGGTGGAATTCTTACTGGGATGAAGATCCTCAGTTTTATCGAATAGGAGATGCGCGCTTTTTTTGGAGATTAAATCACTATTGGGATTTTTATCCCTTAGATGAAATTTTAGATATTAATTATATTACTCCTCATTCAATACATGCGCAGTTATTTGCCGAAGAAAAAAATGAATTTGTACAATTATTACCACCACAAAGAACATGTAAAGAATTAAGAGAAGACTTAAGAAGAAAAAGAGGGTGAAAAATTGAGTGAAATTTATTTGAAAAATTACTGGTTATTAAATCTAGAATATATAAATATTTTTTCAGAGTTAAAGCATTATAACATTCCTTTACCATTACTAAGTAATTTTTATCAATATTTAGATGAAGATATAAAAAATAAAATGAAAGATCATAATTTTTACAAGCAACTGTCAATTGAGCCCATAGAGGAAACACAGTTACAGTTAGAGTTTGAAAAAATAATTTCTGTATTTCAATCAAAAATAAAAAGAAAAAATCAAAATGGAGCAATCCTCCTAAATTCAGATTATCTCCGTTTTTCAGTAAGTAATTTTACCCACTTTAATCCAAATCAAACAAAGATATTAACAAGATCAAAAAAAACAGAACTTTATGGTCTTCCTACAATTTGTGCACCAGATTATATAAATAAAGCCCCTAATAATGCACATGTTTTTATAGAAAAAGCTAAAGAAATCTTTTTAAAGTTTAATAAGCACCCACTATTTTCAAACATGTTTTTTCAAAAAAAATTACTCAGTGATCTCCCTATCATGATTGAGAAACTTAATATGGCCTATTTCATTTTTAAAGAACAAGATATCTTTGGTGTGATTGTTGGTACTACGGAAGATATAACAAGTCGGGCTCTTACTTTTCTTTCTAGAAGTGAGGGGATGCCAAGTTATTGTCTGCAGCATGGTGCAATAATGGGAGAGGAAGCATACTTTCCGGTTTTTGCAACAAAGCAGGTCTTATATGGAAAGTATGAGCAAGATTGGTACCTTCAAAAAGGGGTCTGTGGATCTCAAATTGAGATAATAGGGCACCCCAGATATGATGAAATCTTCAATAGAGCATATGTAGATAAAAAAACTATTTTTAATAAATTAAAAATAGACCCCTCTACAAAAGTGGTTTTTATTGCAACCCAGCCATTTAAAACTTCATTTTATATTGAACTGACAGAAAAGTTAGTGAAAGACAAAAATATTACGGTTATTATAAAGCCTCACCCTTGGGAAAAAGGGCGTAACCTAGTAGGAGAATATATTAGGTTAAGTAACGTATATCCTAATGTTAAATATATAACAAATGAAGTGAACATGTATGATGTTATTTTACATGCAAATCTTGTGGTTATTTCAAATTCAACAGTAGGGTTAGAGGCAATGTTATTAGATATACCTGTAGTTGTTTATAAATCTTTATTAGAGGAAAGGGATTATAAATATTACGATACATTAGATTGGCTTGTAAATCATTCTATGGAGGATATGATTAGCACGATTAAAAAAGTTCTAAATGATTCTTTACAATCAGATCTAGCGAAAGAATTAAGAAGAAAATTTATTACTGAAAACTATCCGCAAGAAGCATGCACGAAAAGATTGATAAAATTAATTCAAAGTGAAAAAGATTAAACTCATCACCACTTACTAATGTTTGAAGTAAAGGATTACTAAAGCAACATCATTTCCTCAGTTTTCTATGATTAATATGTATCATAAATTTGCAATGGAAACGTATGTTTCAATATCCTTCAGGCTAGTTTATCTCTCGACAAATGGCTTGCCTATGGAACTACACACAATTTGAAGAGAGGTTTTTCTTAGCTAAAAGTAATTTCAATATGAGGAGGTATATATTCATGTTTTTTAAAGATAAAAACGTTTTAATTATTGGTGGAACAGGAACAATTGGAAAAAGTATTCTTTCTAATGTTCTACAGGAAAAACCAAAAGTGGTAAGGATTTTTAGTAGAAGTGAATATAATCAATTTTTATTACAAGAAGAATTTAGGGGGGGAAGTCAAAATATTCGTTATTTAATTGGAGATGTTCGCAATTATGATCGAGTGTTTAGTGCGATGGAAAATATTGATTATGTGTTTCACGTGGCCGCAATGAAGCATGTTTCTTTTTGTGAATATAATCCGTTTGAAGCAGTTTTGACCAATATTTTTGGAACACAAAATGTAATAAAAGCAGCAATTGCTCAGGAAGTAAAAAAGGTAGTTTTTACAAGCTCTGATAAAGCGATTTCACCTACAAATAATTACGGTGCAACAAAATTAACTGCTGAAAGATTGATTATATCAGCGGAATATTCAAAAGGTTCGAGTGAGACTATATTTTCCAGTGTTCGTTTCGGAAATGTTATGGGGTCAAGAGGTTCTGTTATTCCCTTATTTGAAAAACAAATTAAAGAAAACCAAAAAATAACTGTAACGGATCTTAGTATGAGTAGATTTATGATGACACTGAACCAAGCAACTATGTTAACAATTGAAGCAATGAAAATAGCAAAGGGTGGTGAAACTTTTATATTAAAAATGCCAGTTATTTCATTAAACCATTTAAGTGAAGTGATGATAGAAGAAGTCACAAAGTTATATGGGTTGCCCAAGGAGACTATTAAAATTGAAGAAATTGGGTTAAAACCTGGTGAAAAAATGTATGAAGAACTTATGACACATGATGAATCTTTACAGGCTTTTGAATTACCAGAAATGTTTATCATTCCTAGCCCATTAAAAAAGGGTACTCAATATGAAAATGCAAAAAGGGCGAAGGCAGGGTTTTACCGTTCTGATTATCAAAATGCAATTACAAAAGAAGAGCTTAGAAATTTAATATTAAACCAGCAACTACTAACAGGAGGAGAGAAACTATGAAAATATTAGTAACTGGTGGTGCGGGTTTTATTGGTAGGTGGGTTGTAAAGAGATTATTGCAGGATAAGCATGAAGTATGGATAATAGACAACTTAGCAAATTCAACAACTGCAAATATTACCGAGTTTGCACACAATCTAAATTTAAAGCAATGTATTCAAGGAGATATTAAAGATAAAAAGTTAGTTGCTCAATTATTTGAAAATAATTCATTTGACCTTTGTTATCATTTAGCAGCGAGTATTAATGTTCAAGATAGTATAGATGATGCTAGAACAACTTTTGAAAATGATACAATAGGTACTTTTAATTTGTTAGAACAATGTCTTAAGTATCATGTCAAAATGGTCTTTATGAGTACTTGTATGGTATATGATAAAGCTACTAATATACAAGGGATATCAGAATTAGACCCGATTAAACCAGCTTCTCCATATGCTGGATCAAAAATTGCTGCTGAAAACATGGTTTTATCATACTATTATGCTTATAAGCTACCTGTTGTGGTTATTCGCCCATTTAATACGTATGGCCCATTCCAGAAAACAGGTGGTGAAGGTGGGGTTGTTGCCATTTTTATAAATAATAAATTAGATAATGTACCACTAAATATTTATGGGGATGGAAAACAAACAAGAGACCTTTTATACGTTGAAGATTGTGCAGATTTTGTTGTGGCAGCAGGATACTCTGCAAAAGCAAATGGTCATATTATCAACGCTGGAACAGGAAAAGATATATCTATTAATAAATTAGCAGAATTGATTTCGGGAAATAAAGTAAGTATCCAACATGTAACTCATATCCATCCACAAAGTGAAATTCAAAAATTATTATGTAACTATGAAAAAGCAAAAACTATATTAAGCTGGGAACCGAAAGTTTCTTTAGAAGATGGAGTTATTAAAACAGAAGAGTGGATTAAATCTTTAAAAATTAACCCTAAGGAGAAAGAGTAATGGTAAGGGGAATTCTCGGTTTACATGGTGGAAAGCCTGTTAGAGAAACTTATTTACCATATGGTCAGCAACAAATTGATGAATATGACATTCAGGCTGTTGTAGACGTATTAAAAGGGAATTTTTTAACAACAGGACCAATGGTTCAACAGTTTGAGGAGGCTATAGCGAAATATGTGGGAGCAAAATACGCTGTTTCCTTTTCAAATGGTACAGCTGCATTGCATGCTGCCTGCTATGCAGCCGGCATAACTGAGGGAGACGAGGTAATTACAACTCCAATGACATTTGTAGCCAGTGCAAATTGTATTTTATACCAGGGGGGGAAGCCGGTATTCGCTGATATTGACAATGAAACATATAACATTAGTCCTAAATCTATAGAGGAAAAGATTACAAACAAAACAAAAGCCATTATTCCCGTACACTTTACTGGGCAGCCTGTAGAGTTAGATGCAATACAAAAAATAGCAAAAGAAAATAATTTAATTATCATTGAAGATGCAGCCCACGCATTAGGAGCCACATATAAAAATAAAAAGATTGGTTCTATTGGTGATATGACAATGTTTAGTTTCCATCCGGTGAAACATATTACTACCGGAGAGGGCGGAGTAATTACCACAAATAATCCTCTGTTTTATGAAAAACTTGTTCAATTCCGTACGCATGGAATTGAAAGGAATCCTCAAAAACTTCTTGAAAATCATGGGCCTTGGTATTATGAAATGCAATTCCTAGGTTACAACTACAGATTAACGGATATACAAGCTGCTCTTGGTTTATCACAGTTAAGTAAATTAGACTCTTTTATTAAGATTCGAAAGAAATATATAGACATCTATAATAAAGAATTTAGTTGTTTATCTGAAATCACAATACCAAAGCAATTGCCTCAAACCGATTCAAGTTGGCACCTTTATATTATTCGTTTAAATACTAAATTATTAAAATGTAATCGAAAAGAAATTTACGAGGCATTACAAAGAGAAAATATCGGTGTGAATGTACACTATATACCCGTACATTTACAACCGTTTTATCAAAAATTAGGTTATGGAAAAGGTATTTGTCCGCAAGCAGAAAACATATATGAGGAAATTATTACGCTGCCTCTATTTCCTAAAATGACAGAAGCTGATGTGTGGGATGTAATACAAGCTGTGAGAAAAGTTTTTTCGTTTTATAGAGTTGCTAAAAATTAAATGAAAGGGGTGTTATTAAAATTGCAAAACCAAAAATTATTAAGAGCAGTTACAAAAGTTGATATTAGAAAAGGAGAGATTATTACAGCTAATAAAGTAACTATGGAATTAGATGTTGTAGAAAACGCGCTGAACGAGCTTGAAGCAGAGGAATTATTACCTCAGGTAGCTCTATATAATTTGTCTGCAGGTACCCCATTAACAAAAGAAGTTATTGAGCCTCCAAAGGTAGTAATAATTGTACTTTGCCGGTTAAAATCTACTAGGTTACCTTTAAAGGCAATATTGCCAATACACGGTGTTCCTTCCATTGAGCGATGTCTTATAAATACATTTGCTATTCCAGGAAAGCACCAGGTCATACTTGCTACTTCAGATATTGCACAAGATGACCCTTTGGAAAAATTTAATTTAGACGGGAAAATTAAAATTTTTAGAGGTGATTCAGAAAATACCGCTGATCGCATGTTCCAAGCTGCAAAACAAGAAAATGCAAACATTGTCATACGGATTACCGGAGATTGCCCAGCTGTGTCACCAGAAATTAATACTTTTTTGCTAGATGAACATTTGAAAAGCGGTGCAGATTATACACAGGCAGAGCTAAGTACGTTACCTGTCGGAACAGCAGGCGATATTTTTACATTAGAGGCAATCGAACGACTACTACAAACCCCAAAACCTTTAACCTATGCAGAATACCTTCCGTTTTATTTTATTAATAATCCACATTTATTCCGGGTCAATATAGTGAAACTCCCTCCACCATTTTGTTACCCTACTTGGAGGTTAACATTAGACGAAAAACCAGATTTAGATATGTTCAATGAACTTTATAAAAGTTTGAATGTAAAATCTAAACCTTTATTTTTTCATCAAATAAAAGATTATATCCTTCGAAATCCTGAACTTATTCAAATTAATAGTCATGTGAAATTGAAATGGGCAAATCAACAGTCATTAGTAGATGAGCTAAATAAAGAAACAAAATTATAAATTAATAAATTATAGTGCCTTTAGTGAGGAGGAAGTATCTTGCTTAAGAAAAAAATTGCCTTTCGCGCCGACGCATCTATTGAAATAGGTACTGGTCATATTATGCGTTGTTTAACACTGGCCCATGAATTACGGAATAAAGGTGCTCAAGTTTATTTCATTTGTCGTAAGCTGCAAGGTGATTTGCAGCAATATATATTAACTAAGGGATTCCAGGTGTTTTTATTAGATGCAGATGATGAAAATACGAATTTCTTAAGTACAGTACAAGGGAGTTATTTAAATTGGCTAAAATATCATTGGTTTGTTGATGCGCAACAGACCAACGATATTTTATCGCAACTTCCCAACTTGGATTGGCTAATTGTTGATCATTATGGATTAGGTAATAAGTGGGAGTCTGCTTTAAGAAAAAATGTAAGAAAAATAATGGTAATCGATGATCTTGCAAATCGAATGCACGACTGTGATTTGTTACTAGACCAAAATTTATACGATAACCTTAATGGTCGCTATAAAGATTTAATACCTGAGCACTCATTAGTAAAATTGGGGCCTAAATATGCTATATTACGGCCAGAGTTTCATGCCGCTAAGAAATTTTCACGAAAAAGAACAGGAGAAATTGAGAGAATCTTTATATTTTTTGGTGGGCATGATGTAACAAATGAGACATTAAAAACGTTAAGAGCCTTACAAAATATATATAAAGATAACTTAAAAATAGACGTTGTGGTAGGAAGCCAAAATCCGCATAAAGAGGAGATTCAAACTTATTGTAAGAGTGTTTCTAACGTTTCATTTTATTGTCAAATAGAGAACATGGAAGAGTTTCTCATACGAGCGGATTTAGGGATAGGAGCTGGGGGCACAAGCACATGGGAACGATGCTTTCTTGGATTACCTTCAATAACAATTACAACTGCCCAAAATCAAATCGAAGTAACCAAGACTGTAGCGAAGCTTGGAGCTACATGGAATATTGGTACAGCTGAAAGTGTTTCTGATAAAGCAATTACGAAATGTCTAAACAAACTTTTATTAGATTCTAAAATAGTGAAAGAAATGTCTAATAAAGCTCTTTCTATACAGTGTGCGAGTAATTCAAATGAAATAGCAAAAATTATTTTAGGAGGATAGTATGTTAAATATTGGGTATTTTCAATTGAAAAGGTTAGAAAAGAAAGATTTAGAACTTATTTTACAGTGGCGGAATACAAAAGAAATTCGCTCGGTTATGTATGAAAATCATCAAATAACAATAGACGAACATTTAAAGTGGTATGAAAAACTAGTAGTGGATGATACAAAGGTTGCAAGACTATTAACATATAAAGAAAAACCAATTGGATTTGTTAATTTTACAAAAATAGATAAAATGGAGCGGACTTGTTATTGGGGATTTTATATAGGTGAAAAACAAAGTGTAAGACGTGCCGGAACTGTATTAGGTTTATTAGCATTAGACTATATTTTTGAAACAAAAGACATACACAAAGTATGTGCAGAAATAATAGAATCAAACCGTATTAGTTTAAACTTCCATCAGAAACTTGGGTTCCAAGAAGATGGAAGATATGAAAACTATATTTACAGGGATGATGATTACATTGATGTCATTACAATGATCCTGTCTAGTGAGAAATGGGCAGAAAGGAAAGAGGCTATAAAAAAAGAACTTGAAGGTGAAAAAAATGAGTAATGTATATATTGGAGGTAGAGAGATTGGTAATAGCTTGCCGCCATTTATTATTGCAGAAATGTCAGGGAATCATAATCAATCATTAGATAGGGCGTTACAAATTGTAGAGGCGGCTGCAGAGGCTGGAGCAAAAGGATTTAAAATTCAAACATATACACCAGATACAATGACTTTAAATATAGAAAATGGTGATTTTTTAATTCACGATACAAAAAGCTTATGGAAAGGTAAATCACTTTATAATTTATATAAAGAGGCTTATACACCATGGAAGTGGCATAAACCAATTTTTGATCGCTGTATAGAGTTAGGAATGATACCATTTAGTACGCCGTTTGATGAAACAGCTGTAGAATTTCTAGAGTCATTAAATGTTTCATGTTATAAAATTGCATCTTTTGAAAATACTGATATTCCCCTCATACGTAAAGTAGCCGCAACAGGAAAACCAATAATCATTTCGACAGGTATGGCTTCGATTGCTGAACTAGATGAAACAGTAAGAGCTGCGAGAGAAGAGGGATGTAAAGAATTAATTCTATTAAAATGTACAAGTACGTATCCTGCATCTCCAACATCTACAAACATAGCTACCATACCTCATATGAAGGAGTTATTTAAATGTGAAGTAGGTTTATCTGATCATACACTGGGAGTGGGTGTATCTGTAGCGAGTGTCGCCTTGGGTGCAACAGTAATTGAGAAACATTTAACACTCTCGAGATCGGATGGAGGAGTTGACGCTAAATTTTCAATGGAACCAGCTGAATTTAAATTATTAGTAAGCGAAACTGAAAAAGCATGGGAATCTTTGGGGAATGTATATTATGGCCCTACTGATATAGAAAAAGATTCTTTAAAATTTAGAAGGTCATTATATGTAGTAGAAAACATAAAGGCGGGGGAAGTCTTTACAAACGAAAATATTAAAGCTATTAGACCAGGGAATGGTTTATTGCCAAAACACTTATCCAAAATTATTGGAAAGAAAGCAAGTAAGGATATCGAAAAAGGAACACCTATTTCGTGGGATTTAATTTAATAATGAGGAAATTAAATCGTTTATAGGGAGACTTATAACAAAAATATTTTAGTAGAGAATAAATTTTAAAGGCCCTGTTTTTAGACAGGGCCTTTAAAAAGGGCATGACAGTTAACAACTGAAGGTACCTTTATATTACCATTACTGGAATGCCTATACCATATTTTGGGCGTTGAGAAATAAAAAAGGCAATCATAGCGAATCGCCTTTTGATAAAGCAAAGCACTTTCATACATTATGTATTCGAAGTCATACGATAAGTGTAAATAAATGAACAGCTAGCAAAAGCTAACTGCTCAATACAGAAAAGAGAAGAACTACAGGGACGGTTAAATGAGTTCTGGCTTTCGCCTATCTGTATTATTGACGGAATGTTTAGTTTTATGCTGACAAACCTAAAAAGAGCACCTTTAAAAAGTGCTCTTTAAGGAAAAAGTGAGATATTAAAAGTAAATTAGGGTTTTTACTTCAAGATAATATATGACTATTTCATCATAATGTGACGATGAAACATAAAAGAGCAGCTAACAAAAGCTAACTGCTCGGCTCTCGACCAAGAGAGTTAGAGTGGGAAGAATTTAAGGCAGATTTATGAAATCTTTGCCTACAGCATTGAAGGCAATATTGAGTTTTATTCAGGTGCCTAGAGGTGGAGTTATTAATGCTTTTAGAGTGCCTTCTGTATTTTAAAGAAGATAGAAGCTAAGTAATTCTGGATAAAAAGGAATTGTTCATTTTAGTTTAAGAAAAATTAAGATTTACTTATTAATACTTTAACTATTTAAAGTGAAACCTTAAGGGAAAGTTTAGATAAAATAAAATTTCTTGTTATAACATAATAATATAATTTTTAATTGAATACCAAGAAAACTTATAGTAAGGGTATAAAAGTTACCATTGATTATTATGATGTGTGGAATTTATTGAGTCCTATAGGAGGGTTTCATGAGTAAAATAATTGAATTATTAAGGAGTTTAGATACAAAACTAATTTTGATTTTATGCCTATTTTGCATTATTAGTACCACTGCAATTTATAGTAGTCAACAAACTGGTCAGTATGGAAGAACAAACTTTGCATTACAGCAAGGTAGGAACTATATAATTGGTTTTGTACTGCTAATATTTGTTGCGAGTATTGATTGGGATCAATGGAAAAAATTATCTTGGCCATTGTATATTGTTGGTTCTGCGTCAATTATTATATTAAAAATACTACCGGAATCAACGTTTACTCCCGTTAAATTAGGAGCAAAAAGATGGTTTCAATTTCCTGTTATCGGTCAAATTCAACCATCGGAGTTTTTCAAAATTGCACTAATTATATTTGTCGCAAATTTAGTAGTGAATCATAACGCCAAATATATGACTCGGACATATAAAACTGATATCATGTTGGTTGGAAAAATTATGTTAGTTTCAATCCCTCCTATTGCACTAGTATACAGTCAGCCAGATACAGGGATGGTGTTCTTATACGCAGCATCTATTGCATTTATTTTATTTATATCAGGGGTTCAAAAGAAATTAATTGCATTTTGTACATTCATTCCGGTAACTCTATTATCTACATTAATATTTACATACGTAAGATATCCCGATTTTTTCTTTAAAGAATTAGTTACTAAGTTAAAACCTCACCAACAATCACGCATTATAGGTTGGCTGAATCCAGCTGAAAATGCGGATCAAGGGTATCAAACACAACAATCTCTTTTAGCTGTTGGAAGTGGTGAATTACATGGAAAAGGATTCGGTCAAGGGAGTGTGTATATTCCTGAAAAGCATACTGATTTTATTTTTGCTACCATCGCTGAAGAAGGTGGATTTATAATAGCGGCTCTCGTTGTATTGGTCTTGTTACTTCTTATATATCGAGTAACTATAATTGCTTATTCAGCAGAGAATCTGTTTGGTGCATTATTGTGTGCGGGGACAATTAGTGTTTTAACACTGCAAATCTTCCAAAATATCGGTATGATTGTTGGGATAATGCCGGTAAAAGGAATTGCACTTCCTTTTTTATCATATGGAGGGAGTTCACTGTTTTCAAATATGATAATGATGGGGCTTATCTTATCGGTGCATAAAAATTATAAAAAATACATGTTTCAAGTGAAATAAAAGTTAAGAATGTGTTTAGGGGTGTTTTTGTAAAAAATAATTTCTGAAAACAAAAAGAAATAAGATAAATTCTGGTTAGAAAATTAGAAGACGCAAATTCATTAGAGCAGCAATTAAAGCTATTTTAGGGATAGGTGTCCTTTTTTATTTTGAAATGAGGTGATATGTAATGATTGAAATAAGCTTAATATAAAACTATTAACAAAAAATAAACACATATAATTCATTTATTACCCATCATTGTTATTAGCAATAGGATAGCTACTTAAAGATAAAAAGGAATTTGCTAATTTTTTCGCAAAATGTAACGGGGGCTCCACTGATTGGATATGAATATACATGATTAATGGGGTCATGTATAACCAGTGATTATGTAAAGCACTAAAGATAATTCCTTGTTGTACAATTGATTTCAAAAATAAAGGGATCTCTTCTTGTAGAATAGCAATTTCTCCTAAATTTAATGCATTACCATTTTGATCCATTGATTCGAAACTTACTCCAACGGGTACTACATACGCACTTGGTTTTCCTTGAACTAGCACCCTAAAATCACGATGAAAAGACACCGCACAACCACTTTGACTTATTTTATTTTTTCCTTTAAGAATTGTAGCAAATTGATCACAAATGGAATGAAAATTGTGCATAAATTCAATTCCCTTCCTATACAAAAATGTTTGTTTTAAACGAAATACCTATGATATTTAATAATTACTTTTATAATAAAAATTTCATTTTGTAGAAATAAGGAAACTCAAAAAGAGCACCATGCATCAGTGCTCTTTAAGATAGGAGGTAACTCTCTGAACAGAACGTCTAGGTTAGAAATATATGATGTGAAAAAGAAATAAGAACAAAATTTCATGATGGATTTAAAACAAATGAGCAGTTAGCTAAAGTTAACCGCTCCGACCAGTGATGTTACTTTAGATGTAGTTATAGTATAAGTAGAATAAAAAAAATATGTAGAATTGAAAACGAGTTTAATAAAACTTTCAGAGAAATTGAGAGAGAGCTATCTATAGGGGAAGGATTAATTAAAATGCCTCTTCATAAAATTGAAAAAGCATTTTAATTTATTCAGAATGATTATATAAGAAAAGATATTATTAATTTAGTAAATTACTGAAGCTGTGATTGTAAAATAGTCGTTATAAAGTGGATTCTCTCATGAAAAGTGTGCTGTGTAATCACTTTTGTGTGAATTCTTTCGACCATTAATCTTTTTGAAATTGTATCATATAGATGAAGAGATACTTTATTTAAACAGTCTTCAAAGCTGTTATAGGATATAATTTCATCTTTATTGAAGAAAGATGAAAGGTCAGATTTTTCTTCAATAATTTGAAAGCCTTGGCAAGCGGCAATATCAAAGGTACGGTTATTAATGGTATTATTTTTTACTTTATTATTATTTTTATTTTGTGGAAATAGATGACTACGATGAGGATTTAAAATAAGACTAGCGTTATTATAATAGAGTGCAACTTCTTGAGGTGGAATCCATTCTTCTATAATCTTAATTCTTCGGTGATTCTTCCATTTTTTTAATAACTTATTTCTCCAGTGTTGACCAATAATAGTATAGTGATAAGGGGTTTTTTCAAAAAGAAACTGTATCAATTTTACCCGGAGTGGATAAGGATATCCAATAAACAATATTTCACTTTTATATTTTGGGATTTTTAGACTAGGTTTAAATACATCTATATTAGTTGCTAAAGGTAAGTGATATACATTGGTATATCCTAAAGCTGTGTAATATTTAAGTGCTTCACTGTCAATAGTAAATATAAAATCGAAGTTATTTAATAGAAGAAGAGAAGTATCTATATAAAATGGATCCTCAGTTAACCAGACAGCTAATTTAATATTCCTTTTTTTAAAATATTGGATTGCTTTTTGTGGTAGACGATTACCTAATAAGGTGAAAACAATATTGGGATGAAACGTTGTTGTAATGAAATCCAATTGCTGTATTAATTCACTCGGCTGTACTGCTAACCATTCGAAATTTTGATCGATAAGTGTTCCCTGTATGCTTTGATCTAAATATTGATAGATTTTTGAGTAACCAGAAGTAATGTATAAGAGTTTCATATTTCAATCCCTGCTTTAGGTTTAAAATATATTATGAGATAAATGTAACACTTTCTATTTCTTTACAACTAATCTTAGTAATACTTGTAGTAGGAGGAGTAATTGAATTTTCCTCTTCTAATGTGACGATACAAGTATTAGAGTTAAAATTTGTAAAAATAGCAGGTCCAATAATATTTCCAGATTTACCAGTCACAGTAACGATTTCGCCTGGTTGTAAATCTTTAAAAATACTACATACTCCACCTGAACAACCAAATAAATTGCATAAGAACAAATTTATCCCTCCTTTAAACAATATACCATATCATATGAAAGTTTGTAGAACGATGTGTAGACAAGTAACCTTTAGAAGAGAAAAAATTTAAATTAAAGCAACTTATTGAAATAATAGATACATTAGAAGGGAGCACTTTAGGGTATACAGATTAGATTTTTCATGAAAAAAGACATTCATTAGATTGTCTTAAATATGGAGTAAGCTAGAACCATATGAATCATTTTAAGGAGTGGTTAAAGTCACACTTTCTATATCTTCACAACTTATAAATATAATATTGGTAGAAGAGGGGGTAATCACATCTTCTTCAACTAAAATCACCGCACAAGTATTCGGAATGAATTGAGAAAAAGTAGCAGGCCCAATAATTTGACCTGATCTAGTAGTAACTGTAACAATTGTTCCCACTGGCCATATAGAGAATATAACACAAGCTAAACCTTCACATGCTGCCATATTAAACCCTCCTAATTAAATGTTTTAATAATGTTTTAAATTCCAAACATTTTATAGTGTATGTGGTAGAAATATGAAGTGCTTGGACTAATAGAAGTCACTTTCCGCTCTTATTCCTTTATGATCAATGTGATAACTATTAAATATTACAGTATGAAGGTTGAAAAAATATGGTAAGCAGGTTTATGAATTAGATATTACATAATTTAGTGATTAGCTATTTCAAGATCCAAATGATATGAATTGGAATGATAAAGTGGAGATAGCGAGTACATGGGGCCATGCTGAATGGTATTTGAATACGATGAAATATAGGTCTTAAGTTTTCGATACTATTGATGGGAATTTCGAGCAACTAGAAAACTAAAAAAATCTTATTTACATGTAACTGTTCTTAAAAGGGCTTGTTAAGGGTAACAAATGGATGTTTGAAAATGTAGCAAAAAGTTGAACAAAAGCGTTATCTAAAAAAAAAGAACACAGATCAGTGCTCTTAGAAAGTAAACAATATGGTTTTTGGATTAGTATATAATATCATATGCTCGTTTCGTTTAAGTGTGTAAACAAAATTAAAGAATAAAGCACATATATTTGACACTCCCACGGCCAAAGCCACAAGCTGACTAACTTCAGTGGGATTCTTGCTACCAAAGGGCGAAGTCTATTTCTAGTATCGCTGACGTGCATGATTGCGGTGTGCCATCACCACTCCAAATCCAATGCATATAGCAGACACGGCACTCGTTCTATTACCAAACGAGTCAGATTGTGAGTTCTCAATTGTGTTTTAGCGTCTTGTGCTTGACGACTCAATACATTTTTTCGGAGTAGAAGAATTTGTTACTCCACCCTCATATGTATTCTGTTTTCAGAGAACAAGATTGTTCTAGAGACTTTTACTTGTCTATTATGAAAATTATACTATTTCTAATATTTGATTTGCAGAACAAACCTTCGGTATTTTATCTGTACATCGCATTTGACCTCACGCGTCATCCCACCCCTAAAGTGGGTGCTATCGCACCGTAGTGGGCTTTCCCGTTCGGAAAATCAGAGCTATTGGAATAAGTTTGTTTTTGTCCCTCCCCTGAAAAGGAGGATGGACAAACCATACCAAAGGAACTTGCACTTCATTATCTTTAGAAATTTAATGTTAATAAAGTGACATAGTATACGGATAACATTGAAAAATGTAAAGTTTGTAGTGTTTGAAACAAATTAAAGAAGTAACATAAGAGATTTACGCATATAGTAATGTCAATGGATAGAGTTAACAAAATATTCATTTGAATCAGATAAAATGATGGTGTTTATAACTTATAATAATGTTACTACGATGAAAATACGGCCACTAATTAGTTAATTTAAAAATCAATTTCAGATAGGAAGAGGATAATGAAGACCAGAGATAGTTATAAAATTGTTGTAATTGGTGCTGGGACTGCAGGACTATCTTCTACTGCACATTTGTTACGAAATGTACCTCTATTGAAAGAAAGTATAGCGATTATTGATTCATCAAAAAAACATTACTTTCAACCACTATGGAGTTTAGTTGGAGGAGGAATTGTTTCAAAGGAATGTACGATGCGTGATCAAGAATCACTTATTCCAAAAGGAGCAACATGGATTCCAAAAAGTGTCGTTAAGTTGTTCCCAGATGAAAATAAGATAATTTTAGATGATGGAATGCTGCTTGAATATGAAATTCTTATTGTAGCAGCCGGTATACAAATAAATTGGGACGGTATTAAAGGCTTAAAGGAGTCTATTGGGACCAATGGGGTTTGTAGCAATTATTCTTATACATATGTTGATTCTACTTGGAGAGAAATCGAAAAATTCAAAGAAGGGAATGCGATTTTCACCCACCCCAATACTCCTATTAAATGTGGTGGTGCTCCACAAAAAATTATGTATTTAGCAGAAGAGTATTTTTGTAATAACGGTGTAAGAAACAGAAGTGAAGTAATGTTTTATTCTGCGAATGCTAACATATTTCAAGTTCCACGTTATGCAGATACATTAGAACAAGTACTAGAAAGAAAGCAAATTATAACGAATTATAATAAAAACTTAGTAGAAATTATCGCTGAAAAAAGAGAAGCAATTTTTGAAGATACGCAAACACTGAAAAGAGAAACAGTACCATATAGTATGATCCATGTTGTTCCACCAATGGGGCCACCTAATTTTATTAAAGAGAATGAGATAAGTGATCATCAAGGCTGGGTTGATATAAGTCCTTATACATTGCAGCATGTACAGTTTAAGAATATTTTTGGGCTTGGAGATTGTACCAATTTACCCACCTCTAAAACTGGAGCGGCAATTCGAAAACAAATACCTGTCTTAAAACAGAATATTATGGACGTACTTAATGGAAGAGATTTGCAGGCTAAATACGACGGGTATACATCTTGTCCGATTATTACAGGATATAAAAGTCTTATACTCGCTGAATTTAACTATGAACATGAGCCTCAAGAAACGTTTCCGTTTAATCAAGCGAAAGAACGGTATAGTATGTTTTTACTTAAAAGATATATGTTGCCATATATGTATTGGAATTTAATGTTGAAAGGGATTCTATAAGGGAAGTTAGAAAGTTGTTGTTAAAACTGAAAAGTAATTTGAAATAACTATTTGGAGGGAATAAGCTATGCTTTTAAAATATTTTTATGATGAAAAATTAGCACATGCTTCCTATTTAATCGGTTGTCAGAAGGAAGGCGTAGCAATTGTTGTTGATCCCAGCCGCTATATAGAACAATATATAGAATTTGCTAAGAAAGAAGGGATGGAAGTAATTGCTGCGGCTGAGACACATATTCATGCAGATTTTCTTTCTGGGTCTAGAGAACTTTCCCATCTTTATAATGCAAATTTATATGTATCTGATGAAGGAGATATTGAATGGAAATATCAATATCTTAACGATGGCCGATACAATTTGGTTAGAGAGGGCACAGAGTATAAAGTTGGTCATATAAAATTCAATGTAATGCATACCCCAGGGCATACGCCTGAAAGTATTTCCTTTTTAGTAACTGATACAAGTCAAAATAATTATACGAATGATAAACCGATAGGAATATTCACAGGTGATTTTATATTTGTAGGAGATATAGGAAGACCTGATTTATTAGAAACAGCTGTCGGTATTAAAGATAGCGCAAAAATAGGAGCGAAACAATTATTTGATTCTATACAAAAAATAAAATTACTCCCCGATTATTTGCAAATATGGCCATCACATGGTGCAGGAAGTGCATGTGGAAAAGCATTAGGATCAATTCCAACTTCCACATTAGGCTATGAAAAGATGTTTAATTGGGCGTTTCAGTGTAATGAAGAAGATAATTTTGTATCGACTTTATTGACGGGACAGCCAGAGCCTCCAAAGTATTTTTCATTAATGAAGCATTTAAATAAGTATGGTCCACCAATTCGTAAGAAGAGAGAGATTACTGTTATTAATACAGTAGAAGAACTTCAAGAAGTGATGAGGCGCGTTCAGCAAATAGTTGATATAAGGGATGTAGAGGGTTTTGCTGCTGGTCACATTGAGAAGTCAATTAACATACCTTATAACAATTCTTTCACAACTTGGTGTGGATGGTTACTAGATTATAAAACAGAAACTTTAATAATTCTAGATGAGGAAAAGGTTAAAGTGGAGGAAGTTATTAGAGAATTTGAATCTATTGGGCTAGATAATAGTATTACTTTTGCACCTTTAAAAGTAATACAAAGGTTTGATAGATTAGAAAGTTACAAAGAAAAAACATCGATTGAATTATATCCGCATATAAAAGGTGGAAGTGTTAGGGTTATCGATGTGCGTAGTAAAAAAGAGTGGGAGGAAGGACACCTTCATGATGCAATACATATCACTTTAGGTAATCTATTTGAGAAGCTAGATGATGTACCGAAAGATTGTCCAATAGTTTTACAATGTCGAACGGGGTTAAGGTCTGCTATAGCAGCTAGCATGTTACAAAGAGCCGGTATAAAGGAAGTAGTTAATTTAAAGGGAGGATTTCTTGCATGGAAAAAAGCAGGACTGCCTTATGATACATTTAATTCCAAGGTATAGGGAAATATTTTTTACTAAGTTTATATGAATAGGAATTGGAGCGATTTTATCGATTTCTGACAAAAGACTCATTTCTTAAAAATGTGAAGGTGTAAAACGTCAATTTTTCTCTTACAGCTTGATCTTGTAATCGTTTTTGTTGCTGTTGTTTTGTTAATCGATGAACAATTACACGAGCTGGCACTTTATCAATCATACCTACATAAGCATCAGCTATTTCACATGTTTGTCCTGGTTGAAGAGAGTTCATTACCATACTACAATATTACTATTAATGACAGCAAAGGTGATGGATGTACGATGATTAACTAATCCTATTTTCCATAAGAAAGTAACACTATCTAATAAAATAGCCTATTTGAGTATAAATAATTTACGTCCATTACGGAAAACTAAAATAAAAAGAAAGTAATAAAACCCCGATTCTTTAAATACATGAGAATCGGGGTTTTTATATGCAATCTTTCTTTAACGTACAATTTTCTTTTTTTGATATGGTGACCTCTTCCAGTAAACGTAGAGTTGAGGAAGAAAAAACACTTGAATAATATGGTGGAACAAGATCATCGTTTCATAAAAAACGGGTACGAATCATGCTAGGATTTCAGTCTTTTCAGACAGAAACAAAAAAGCTGGCGGGCATTGAAGTGATGCATATGATCAAAAAAGGACAGACCCTCCAAGGAAAGAAGTCTGTCCAAAATCAGATACAACTGATTCATACCCTTTTCGGTTTCACCGCTTAAATCCGGATTCCAACAGGAATCTCTGCTCTTTAATTTACGTTTTATTATTTGCAACAGAGCCAAAAAATCGCAATGAGTGTACACGGAGGATACAAGGACCTAGTGCAAAAAAGGATACAGTTCAAATAGAAAGTTCCTAGCTTCATTCTGCTTATAGCACACGATTCCTATCCATCAGAATCTTTATACAATCTTTATTTTATCTTTCTTTTTATTTAATAAATAGTCTCTATAATGAGTAATCGGTGTATAAGGATGTCTATTTTTACTAGAAAGAAGTAAGGAGGATGTATATGAAAATCAAGACAAAGTTTTTACCAGTTGTCCTAGCACTCAGTACAATGGTTACTGGAAGTACAGTATTTTTAAATTCAACAGTTCATGCGGCTACAGAACCTGTAGTACAAAAAAATATCCCAAAGGTCTTAGATTTTAATCGTTCGGCCGATAAACCTCTTGCTACTGCATGGGGAAACAAATTCTATAATAAGTGGATTACAAACGTTAGTAGTGCAGAGGGAAAAGAATTCGTGTCATATACGGATCTAGGCTATTTTCATTTAAATGCTTATCTTCAGGATAATAAAGGTCAATTACCAGGAAAAGATATTAATATGGGACAAAAAATAAAGCATTTAGATCGAGCATTTAGTGTGTCCAGTGTACCTGATAACATAGTGGTATATCGTAGGAGTAATGAAAGTGCGTTTGGCTTAGAGCAAGGCACGCTCATAAAGGGTAATAAACTGAATAAACAAGAATTTTTAAAATTTAAAAATAAATTCTAAGGGAAATATCAAACAGATTATACGTATATGAGTACATCTATTCTTAAAGATGCTTCAGAAAGCTTTAGTGGGCGACCTATTTTGATTCGCCTAACGGTACCTAAGGGAAATCATGGAGCATATCTTGCTTCGTTAAGCCCATCTCCATGGGAAATGGAGATGTTATTGCCGAGAAATACGACCTATAAAGTTAATGGTATTTCATACGTTAAAAATGGTAATAGCAATTATGTACTAGTCGATGCTTCTATCATGAAAGCTTAATTTAATTGAATCCATAATTTAGTTCTGTTGTGTAGTTTTTGGGATTTGAATAAAATTTCAAAAAATAATAAGGAGAATGATATATGGGATATTCCTAGATGTCATTATACCAGACTTATAGAAATGCCCTAATAGAGTAGACCCTATTGGGATGGTTCACTCGTGAAAATAAAGAACACCATGGAATTTACGTAACTAAAAATCGGATTTTCTAGAATATATTTCTTAAACGTACAATTCTCTTTTTTAGTCATGTCAGGCCTAAATAGGTCTATGAATCTGGGATAGTTTAGGGAATTACTAATGGTTGTTGTAATTCTTAGTACACCGAAAAAACTTCGTCTTCGCTTAGAAAACTTTGCAACAGAACCATATATATTATCTTAAGGTTAAATTGTTTTTTTTAGTTATGGAACAATATTGTTACCAAGATTGTCTATTAAGTGTAATGGTAAAAACTAGTGTCAAAACTGGATACTTTGTATCCAATTTAAAATTTATTCTATGTATTAAAAGTCGGAAAGGAATAATCATTTTGAAAAGTACAAGGATACTACAAATAGGAATGTGTGTTTGCGTAGAAAAGGATGGGAGTGAAAGTTATCCTAATGTTTTATATGTGAATAGGATTTGATAACTCTATCTAATTTTTAATATATTAGAATAATAATTGTGTAAGTAGAAAGCTATTGGGGGTAACAGAAGTGAAAGGGATTTTTTACAAGAGGTTCATTGCGATAGTAACAGTGCTTACACTCGCTTGTAGCATGTTTGTTACATATAGAAGTGTATCAGCAGAAACAGGATCTGCTTTAAATATTGAAGCAGGTGCAGCGATATTAGTAGAAGCAGATTCCGGGAAAATTTTGTATCAAAAAAATGCGGATGAACTATTAGCGATTGCTAGTATGACAAAAATGATGAGTGAGTACTTAGTTAGTGAAGCTATAGCTAAAGGGAAACTTAAGTGGGATCAGAAAATTAAAGTTTCTGAATACGCACACAAAATTTCACAAGATCGCTCATTATCAAATGTGCCCCTAGAAAACGGTGGTTATTATACGGTAAGAGAACTATACGAGGCAATGGCAATTTGCTCTGCCAATGGTGCGACAATTGCTTTAGCTGAAGCAATTGCTGGAAAAGAAGTCGATTTCGTAAAAATGATGAACGATAAGTCAAAAGAATTTGGATTGAAAAATTATAAATTTGTAAACTCTACAGGCTTAACAAACAACGATTTAAAAGGACAGCATCCTGAAGGGACAACTCCAGACGAGAAAAATAAAATGTCTGCAAGAGATTGTGCGATTTTAGCACAACGTCTCATTCAAGATTTCCCACAAATATTAGATACAGCAAAAATCTCGAAAAAAACATTCCAAAAAGGCGGAAAGTATCCAATTGATATGGTGAACTCGAACTGGATGTTAAAAGGTTTAATTAAGCAATATGAAGGTGTAGATGGCTTGAAAACTGGAACAACTCCAGAAGCTGGGGATTGTTTCACTGGCACAGTAGAAAGAAACGGTATGCGTCTAATCTCTGTAGTGATTAAAGCAAACTCTCATACAGCACGTTTTGATGCAACAAAGAAATTATATGATTATGGATTTGCGAATTTTGAAGTGAAGAAGGCCTATGCAAAAGATTCGACAGTAAAAGGACATGAAACAGTGCGGGTAGAAAATGCAAAAGGTAAAGATGTAGCAGTTCAAACGAAGCAAGGTGTTTCACTTCCAATGCCAAAGGGCAGCAAAGACGTTTATAAAAAAGAATTTAAAGTATCGAATAAGGAACAAGAAGCGCCTATTAAAAAAGGTGTAACAATTAGTCAAATGATTATATCGCCTAAAGATAGTAACGATCCTGGGTTCTTATCAGGTAAATCATTACAAGTAGACCTTGTAACAAAATCAGATGTAGAACAAGCAAATTGGTTTACACGTTTCTTTAGCAGCATGTGGAATAGTGTAGTTGATTCAGTAAAAGGTTGATTTTAAGAGCTCCCCATTGTGGGAGCTCTTTCTTACGATATATACAATATAGTTCTGTTGCTAAGTTTGAAAAAAGCATAAACAGGTTGAGAAATGTTTAGGAAGTGGCTAGTAATTGTTGGAGGTCATTGTATGTCGAAAAGGCGGAGTCTATTTGAAGGCTTCGCCTTTGTTTATATAAGGAATGAATGGTCTCAATACCTTTTATCGTACGTGAAGCATGACGAAGATTTTGAAATCCTGCGGATCTAGTAAAACGGCTCTTTGCAAACTTCACAAGTCCAATCTTAGGTAATTTCATTTGATTGCACCTCATTTTCTTTTCTGGAAGTATAGCGTAGTTTAGAAAATTTTGCACCAGAACCGAGTAGACCTTATTAAGGTGCTATATACTTTTTAAAAAATAGAGGTGATTTTTTAATAGGAAATTTCTTATATAGAAGTTTCCTATTTCTTTATAAAATCTTTAATTTATCTTTCTTTTAATTTAAATAATCTGCTTTAAACTCAAGATGAATTAAGAAAGAAGGGCTGACAAAGAATTTATTAAAAAGATTAAGCAATGTGAACAAATCATTGCTTAAACATAGATTTTTTAGGCTTATTAAATTTACGGAGGTAATAAAATGAGACATAAAGTATTCGTGCTGTATGGTGGCAAATCTGCCGAACATGAGGTTTCCTTAGAATCAGCCTTAAATGTATTAAATGAATTAAATAAAAATCAGTATGATGTATTTGCTGTATATATTACGCCAGAAGGAAATTGGAGCAAACCAAGACTAACATGTAATGGGGAAATATTGAAATCTCAATTAATCATAGATACAAAAGACAACTTGGGACAATCAATGTGCAGATTTTTACAGGAACTAGACGAAAATAGCATTGTGTTCCCAGTGTTACACGGTACCTATGGAGAAGATGGGAAGTTGCAAGGAATGTTAGAAATGTTAAACATCGCATATGTTGGAAACGATGTATTAACATCTGCTGTTGGAATGGACAAAATCTGGTCTAAAAAAGTGTTTACTCAACATCTAATCCCACAAACACCGTATGTATATTTCAATACAAATCAATATAACTACAGTAAAAGGAACTGTATAAAAAAGGTTATTAAACAAATTGGATTCCCATGTTATGTAAAACCTGCAAACATGGGTTCTAGCATAGGGATTGGCTACTGTAAAAATGAAGAAGAATTAGTACAAGCCATTGAAGTAGCCTTATTATATGATAAAAAAATTCTTGTTGAAAAAGAAGTAGTAGGTAAAGAAGTAATTGTTGGCGTGATAGGAAATGAGGAGATACATTGCTCCTTAGCAGGAGAATGGAAAAGAAAACAAACTTTCTTTAATTTTGAGGATAAATATGAAGATGAGCATTTAACACCACAAATTCCAGCACTTATTCCAGATACAACATATTTAGAATTGTGTAAATATGCAAAAGAAGCCTATGCAGCTTTAGAGGGTTCAGGACTGATGAGAATAGATTTCTTTGTTACGGAGAGTAATACTATTTATTTAAATGAAGTTAATACACTTCCGGGATTTACAAAGCATAGCATGTTCCCTCTATTATTTGATAAAACTGATGGCATGAAATATTCCGAGTTGTTAGACCACTTAATTCAATTAGGTTTATTAAAACACAGTAATAAAAATAATATTCAATTTAGGAGAGCAGAATTATGATTACAAGAACCATATCAGAAGTTACTAAAATGATTAAAGAAAGTTATTTCACGGGTGAAAATGTTGTAATTAAAGGTGTTTCAATTGATTCACGGAATCTGGTAGAAGGTTCTTTATTTATCCCTATTATTGGTTCAAATAGTAACGGTCATCATTTTATTAAAGGAGCTATTAAAAACGGAGCAGCAGCAACATTATGGAAAAAGGGAGAGCCCAATTATCCTACTAACATATCTGTTATTTTTGTAGAGGATACAACAGTAGCGCTACAGCAATTAGCAGCTTCTTATCGTCAACAGATAAAAGCTACTTTTATTGGCATAACGGGTAGTAATGGAAAAACATCTACAAAAGATATTCTGCATAGTATTTTATCTACTAGTTATAAAACCCAGAAAACTCAAGGGAATTACAATAATGAAATTGGTGTACCATTAACCTTGCTGGAGTTAAAAGAAGATGTAGAAATGGCGGTAATTGAGATGGGGATGGGGCGTATAGGCGATATTACATTTCTAAGTAAAATGGTCCAACCACATATCGGCATTATCACGAATATTGGTCATGCACATCTAAGTAATCTTGGATCACTAAAGAACATTGCATCAGAAAAAATGGAAATGATGATTGGACTAGATCCAGAAGGCATACTTTTTTTCAGTGGTGATCATTCTTTACTAGTTGAAGAGGCGAAAAATTATCCCCATAAAAAATGTACTTTTGGGGTAGGCGAGATCAATGACATCTATCTAACTTCATGTAAGACATTCTCATCTTCCATAGCATTTACAGCTTCACATAGTAGTGCACAGTATCGTTTACCCCTTATAGGGGAACATCAAGCAGTTAATAGTTTAGTAGCCATTAGCGTAGCAAAATATCTTAATATGCTAGATAAATGGATTCAACAGGGGTTAGATAATGTAATTTTATCTTCACAACGTAATGAAGTAATTCAAATTGGTAACATAACAATTATTAATGATACGTATAAATCCAATCCAGAAAGTGTAAGAGTAGCTATAGATACCCTTGCTTCATTAGATGTTGGCTCTAGAAAGCTTTTTGTGATGGGTGATATGTTAGATATGGGAAGTCAGGATAGAATGCTACATGAACAAGTTGGTGAGTATGTAAAAAGAGCGAAGCTAGATACAATTTTTGGATATGGTGAATTAACTTTTCACACGATTGCTAGGGTGCAAAAGGAATTTCTACCAAACAAAGCCATACATTTTAAAGAAGAAACAGAATTAATTGAGGGTATTATTGAGTATACAAAAGAACCATGTACTATTTTATTTAAAGCTTCAAGAAATTTACGATTTGAAAAATTAATTGAACTGTTAGAGCAGCGGGTGACCCTATGAAGCCTCAATTACAAATAGATATAAGTAAAGTTAAGAAAAATATGTCAGAATTGGTAAAAAAGGCAAACCGGTATAATATCTCTATCGCAGGTATTACGAAAGGCGTTTGCGGTAATGAAGATTTTGCTAAAGTATTAATGGAAGCTGGAGTCGATTCGTTAGCTGATTCTCGAATTGAAAATTTAAAAAAGCTTAGTCACTTGCCAATTGAAAAAATGCTATTAAGATCACCAAAATATAGTGAAATTGATGAGGTTATACAATATGCTCATTGCAGTTTAAACTCTGAGCTGAAAATAATAGAAAAGCTTTCAGAGGTAGCCGAACAACAGAACAAAAAACACGCTGTTATCCTCATGATTGACGTCGGTGACCTTAGAGAAGGGATATGGTATGAAGATGAAAAAGAGATTCATGATACCATATCAAAAGTTTTACAAATGAAAGGGATTAATCTAACTGGAATTGGGACGAATTTAACTTGTTTTGGTGGAATTATTCCGACAGAAGAAAATTATGGCTTCATAGCGGATTTAGCACAAAAAATTCGTGATAAATACAATATACCATTACCAATTGTATCAGGTGGAAATTCTAGTAGTTTACAAATGCTAAATGATGGAATGATCCCAAAAGGTATTAATAATTTACGAATTAACCAATCTGTATTTTTAGGGAGAGAAATAGCGTACGGCCAAAAGTTAGATAATTGGGAAACAGATGTCATCCGACTTCGCGCAGAAATTATCGAACTTCAAACTAAGCCATCATTACCCCGAGGAGAACGCGCTTATATGAATGCATTTGGAAAGCTTATTTCTCCAAGTGATAAAGGTTTACGTAAAAGAGCAATTGTTGCTATTGGAAAGCAAGATATAGATATCAATGGCTTAAAAGCTATTGATGAGAATATTACTGTTGAGGGTGGAAGTAGTGATCATTGCATTATAGATGTTACAAATAGCTTACAAAACTTTATTGTTGGCGATTGGGTGGATTTTAAAATAATTTCATATAGTGGTGTTTTATCAGGAATGGCTTCTAACTATATAGAAAAGGTCTGCATAAATGAAACAGTATGTTGCAATTGATATAACACGAGTTATTGCAGCAATTTTAGTAATTACTGTTCACACAGACCCACTTTATCATTACTCACAGGACGGTAATTATTTTTTAGTCTCGGTATTAGCCCGTTTAGCCGTTCCATTTTTCTTTGTAACATCTGGATTTTTTTTCGCTCAAAAGATCCGCCTAAACCATTCTATCAAAGATGACTTACCACAAGTAATATCAGTGGTAAGTAGACTCATAACACTTTATTTTGCATGGATACTGATATACTTCCCATTACAAATGTATAGTTGGGTTAAAAGTGGAGAGTCGTGGAGGTATTGGTTAGTATATGTTCAAAAAACATTGTTAGAAGGTAGTTACTATACACTTTGGTATCTATCTGGCCTAATTTTTGCAATGGCTTTCTCATTTGTATTGTTTAAATTATGTAAACCTCAGGTAGTGTTAGGAATCACTCTCATACTATTTGTTTGTGGTACCATTTTTCAATCTTATTTCGATATATTCGGTTCAAAGGATTTATTTTCTTGGTACTACACTCTATTTTTAACAACAAGAAATGGCTTGTTTTTTGGTAGTTTTTTTGTAAGCCTAGGAATGTACATTGCTTACTCGAAAAAGAAACTTTCACAAAAATATAATTTAGGTTGTTTATTTCTATCATTTGTGTTACTAACATTTGAAGCATTTAATGTGCAACATTTAGCCTTTACTAAAGGAAATGGTATGTGGTTTATGCTAGTACCAACTGTTTATTTTCTATTTATGACATTATTGAATGTGAATTTAGATAATCATTCGAGTTACCAAATTTTACGACCATTGAGTTTTCTTATGTATGTGTCACACGGATTATTTCTAATCCTTTTCTCAAAATTGTACCGTATAGATTCTTTCTTGTATTTTATAGTTATATTATTGGGAACATGCATTTTTTCAGTAGTATTATTGTTTGTTAGTAAAAAAATGCCGTGTTTAAAAAAATTATATTAAATAAAAATTTCTTGTTATACAACGAAAGTATATATGAAAACAGCCTGCATTAGAAAGAGCATAATTTCCTTATTCACCTAACTTGAAAATTCTTCTAATTATGAAGGGAATCTACTAAAAAGGTAGGTTCCTTTTTTATTATATAAGTGATTAGAATTTTATTGCAAAGCTAGTTTAAATGAAAAAATATTCATTATCCCATCATGTGGACAATAAAAATCGTAATCTAGGTAATCAAGCTAATACATGGATTTTCTAAATCAATTTGTACATGTGAATTTTAATAAAATCAGTTGTGCTATTCGTTATTTGAAAGGCTTTAATTCGATCATATTTTAATACAATTATCACTCTCTGTGTACCTATACCTTTTCTTTTATCAATCTTTATAAAATCTTTATTTTATCTTTCTTTCCTTTTAAATATTTTGTTTTAAAGTAATTTTATGAAGAAATGGAGGCTAGAAAATGAGTTTTTTAAAGAAATTTAAGTACCTTTTTATTGCGTTTATCCCTATGTATATAGTTATTCTTTATTTTCGATCGAATAAAAGAAAGCAAGGTATTCGAGAAAAAAATGTGCTTTTAATGGATGTACCAAATGGAGAAAACTTTCCCTTACAAAAGTAAATGCGGATGTTATATGGAAAAAACCCTCGAATAATTACAATTAAAAACCGCTACTTAATATAATAATAACGGCGTTTTTTCATTGCCACCTTAGAAAATTTAAATTTATATATTGCATATATAACCGATGGAGAGAGATAAATAATGAAACTATTAAAAAATAATAAAAAGAGAATATTTAAAATCGTACTATCATTAGGAATTCTTCTAACAACAGCATTTTTAGTGTACTTTACAATAGGTAAATTCAATTCTAATTCTGCAAAAGCGGGAGCTAAAGAAAATAGTAAACGAGTTATAGAGCAGCCAAAAGAGAAAGGAAAAGTAGAGCATACAAAAAAGAAAAAACCTGATGGAAAGCCAGAAGGAAAAGTAGTGTACTTAACATTCGATGATGGGCCGAGTACATTGACAGGTCAATTTTTAGATGTATTAAAAGAGCAAGAAGCCAAAGCAACATTTTTTATGATAGGAAAAAACCTACAAAATGCGGGATTCCAGGAAAATGTCAAACGAGCGATAAAAGAAGGTCATTATATCGGTGGACATAGTATGACACATGATAGTAAGAAGTTATACACTGATGGACAATTTGTACCAGAGATGAAAGAAGCATTAGCGCTTATCCGTAATATTACAGGAACAAATCCTACATTGGTGCGTCCTCCATATGGCTCAGCACCGGGATTGAAAGACCAACAAATCCGGGACCAAATTGTAAAAGCTGGTATTAAAGTTTGGGATTGGACAATTGATTCTCATGATTGGGAGCTAAAAGATAATCCTAACCAAATTGTAGAAAATATTAAAAAGGGAACAACAGATGACGTGGAGGTCATTCTTGTGCATGAAAAGCCGCAGACTTTACAAGCACTTCCAGAAATCATCAAATTTTATAAAGAAAAAGGATATGAGTTTGGTGTTTACCAGGATGCTGACCATTTTCACCTGAATTTCCAAAAAGACGCACGCTTGTAGGCTGACAATAATACAGAAGCTCTGTGCTAACAGGACTCTCTATTTATTTGGTGAAGGAGATTAGGATAAAGTCATAACAAATAGTAATGTAAAATCGGCTGGGGGTAGCAGTAATTAATGAAAATGAGAACCATCAAATGATTAACGATTACGAGTTAATATCCCCAAAAAATATGATTATTAGTGACAATATTTGATACGGACAAGCGAGGTGATCTGGATGAGAGGAACATTAATAAAAATTGGAGTATTTATTTTAGTTTTAACAGTAGGGATATACATTTTTAAATACGCATATGACCAACATACCAATCTAGCTAAAGTAAGAACCACGATTAAACAAATATCAATAGAATATGGTATACCATCATGGATTCCCCTATCTATTGCATTTCATGAAAGTAAGTTTGATTCAAATGCAGTCGGAGATCAGGACACATCATTTGGACTATTTCAACTCCATCGAGGTGGATTAGCACCTGAAGATTTAACGGACGAAGAGCTAAAAAATGCAGAAACCAATACACGAATTGCAATATCTAATATGACAAATGCATATAACCGTGGTATACAGCAAAAATTAAAAGGACTAGAGCTATTAAAACATGTTGCTAATACCTCAGGTTGGCCTGGGAATAAGGGTGTTCAATGGACAGAGAAACAGACAGACTATAACAAGGGTTTAGAAAACAGTTTTAAAATGTTTTCTAAACGAATACACGATTTTATAGAATGAAATTTGTCAGTAGAAGTAACTTTCACATGATTTAGGATTTTAAACTATTAACAATTTGTATTAAACAAAAGCTGCAGGAAGGGTGTAATTGTGTGAAGACGAATATTTTAATTGTTGATGATGAAGCTGATATTGTACAGTTAATCGATTTATACCTCCGAAATGAAGGGTATACGATTCATACGGCTTCTAATGGTATAGAAGCATTAGATATCATGAAACATGAACAAATAAATTTAATGATACTAGATATTATGATGCCACATATCGATGGCATAGAGGTATGTAAACAAATAAGAAAATTTAGTGATGTTCCTATTCTTATGTTAAGTGCAAAAGCTGAAGATATGGATAAAATAATAGGATTAATGACAGGGGCTGATGATTACATGATCAAGCCTTTTAATCCTTTAGAATTAGTTGCTCGAGTAAAAGCTTTATTAAGAAGATCCTTTTTGAAAAATACTTCCAATCAAAATGTTAAAAAAAATATTATACAAATCCGATCACTTGTAATTAATAAGGAAAATCATATTGTTACAATGGGAAATACTATCATAAAATTAACGCCTATTGAATTTGAAATTTTATATGTATTAGCATCTACCCCTGGAAGAGTCTATAGTTCTGAAGAGATTTTTGAGCGGGTTTGGAAAAATGTAGCGTGTGATTCAAATAAAACCGTTATGGTTCATATTAGTAATATCAGAGAGAAATTAGAAAATGTTTTAGAAGGGGAGAGGATAATTCAAAATGTATGGGGAGTGGGATACAAAATTGAAAAATAGTTCTTTACAAATTCTTAAATCCATTCCTATATGGAAAATATGTATATATATTTTTCTTGCAATATGTCTATCCTATGGAACACTTTATATTATTAAGGTGTTTTATTGGGGATTAGATGCTACGTCAAGTACATTTCGTACGGTGCGTATAGAAGTTTCACAAGCTTATGGACCTAGGCACTTAGAAAAGCTGTATGCTAATCTTTACTATCTCTTTAATTTTGTTTTTATTCTTTTTTATATTTCGCTATGTTATGTGTATGAAAAAAGAAAATATTTCAAAGAATATTTCAATCAAATTTTAAATGAGATCAAGCATATTGGGAACATCAATCTTGAACATGAAATTGTCATTATACCTGATACTCCATTAGGGGAATTGGCTAAAGAAATTAATAACATAGTAAAGCAATTAAAAATATCTATTGAAGAAGAACGTTTAATAGAACAGACAAAAAAAGATTTGATTACAAATGTTTCACATGATTTACGGACACCGTTGACCTCAATTGTAGGATATTTAACCTATATTCATCAAGATAAATATAGGGATGAGATTGAATTACGTTATTTTATAGAGATTGTATATGATAAGGTTTTAAGACTAACTAATCTGATAAATGATCTATTTGAATATACGCGTTTCCAAAACAAAGGGACTCACTTAGAAAAAACTAAAATCGATATCATTGAAATGCTTGAACAATTAGTAGTGCAATTTCGGTTTGAAATAAAGCAGGCCAACATGAATGTTCGGAAATCTATATCATCAAAAAAATTAAGTGTGCTTGCAGATGGTGACAAATTAGTAAGGGTGTTTGAAAATCTAATTACAAATGCAATTAGATATGGAAGTGATGGGAAATATATAGATATTGTAGCACGTGAAGAGGATAATTTAGTTGTGATAGATATTACAAATTACGGTAGCTCTATACCAACTACAGAATTACCTTATATATTTGAACGTTTTTATCGAGTTGAAAAATCTCGCGCTCTTCAGACAGGTGGTTCAGGACTTGGTTTAGCAATCACCAAAAGTATTGTGGAATTGCATGATGGAACAATTGAAGTATACAGTGATGTAGAAAAAACAACTTTCACAGTAAAGTTACATGTATTTTCAAAGGAAGCTTCTTTATAAGAAGCTTCTTCTTTCTTTATTAAATCTTTATTTTTTCTTTTCTTCCAATTTAATATTTTATTTTAAACTAATTTTACACAAGAAAAAAGGAGATTAGAAAATGAAGATTTTAAAGAAACAGATTTATATTCCTATACTATGTATCTCAGCAATTATATTCCTCTATTTTTTTCAAACACATAATAATGAGCTGAATATTCAAGCGAAGGCTGCGATTTTAATGGATGCCGAATCAGGAAAAATCATATATAAAAAAAATGAAGATATACCTTTTGCACCAGCGAGTATGTCGAAAATGATGACAGAGTATATCGTATTAGAGCAAATCGAAAATGGCAGCTTAAAATGGGATGATTCTGTTACGATTAGCTCAAATGCTGTGAATAGCGAGGGTGTAAAAATTAATGTGAAAGATGGAGATCGTTTAACTGTTAGAGAACTATTTCATGCGATGGTAATATCATCAGCAAATAATGCTGCAATTGCATTAGCTGAACATATTTCTAAGAGTGAAAAGAATTTTACACTTCTTATGAATGAAAAAGCAAAGCAATTACAATTATCAAATCAGACGAGCTTTGTTAATGCAACGGGCCTTGCTAATGAAAAAAATGAAGAATCCCGAATGACTGCATTAGATGCAGCAAAATTAGCACAACATTTGATAAAAAATTATCCGAATATATTAGAAATATCCAAACTTACATCTTTTAATTTACGTGGAACCACTGTAAATACAACCAATAAAATGCTTTATCCATCTAATAGAAGATTATATTTTCAAGGAGTTGATGGATTAAAAACTGGATTTACAGATGCAGCAGGATACTGTTTTACAGGAACAGCAAAACTAGATGGTAAAAGGATGATTTCTGTTGTAATGGGTACTAGTAATGGTTCTCAGCGTTTTATAGAAACCAAGAAACTATTCTCATATGGATTTGATAAACTTTATATACCTTTTCTTTAATGGGGTCCCTCCACATTGCTATCAAGTTAAAAAATCTGTTGTTTCCCAAAAAGAAAAAATGAGCTGAATTCTTATAGACAACTGTGGAGGGATAAAATTTTCGTTTGGGGGTATTTCAAAACCTTAAATTGATGGGCATGTGGTGCTACCCTATATGCATCTCGTTAACCGATGAAAAGAAGATGATTCATCGGTTTTTTCTTTGGAATCTTACAAACTTGTTAGATAAATGTTAGGGAAATCGATAGGAAAAATCGTATGAAATATGTACATTGTATGTAGGTCAAAACTAAAAGGAGAAGAGAATTATGATACAAAATCAACGTATTGAAATAATTGATTATATACGAGGGTTTGCGTTTATAGGTATTACTTTTACCAATATATTTCAAAACATTAGCATGGTGAGTACAGATGCCAATCCTTCTGTTAGCTCTTTCATCTACACTTTCATGGTATCAAAATTTATTTATATATTTATGTTTCTTCTAGGCTTATCTTCTGCATTATTAATGTCAAATTTAAAGAGGAGGGGTGAAAAGGCAAATTTAATATATATCCGGCGTTTTAGTACGCTGTTATTAATTGGTATTACATGTACATTTGTAGGGATTCCTGCCGGTGCATTATTTATTATGTATGCAATTTATGGACTAATAGGATTTATATTTCAGCGTATGCCACCGATGATTAACATTGTCGTTTTTATCGCTATTGCGATATTGACTTGGTTCACACGTAACATGGTTTTAATTGAAGGTGAATCAATTAATAATCAAGTTGTATCTTTAGTAAGCATGTTAAGCGGGTTTTCAATGGTTATTTTAGGGATATTTTTAGGACAAGTATCTTTTTTCAATCACCTACAAAGATGTAAGGGATTACTTGTAACAGGTGTAGTCCTCCTATTCTTTTTAACATACTATTCTTATGACTGGATGAATAATTTTAATTCTTTAGTAATGAGCCTATTTTATATCGTTTGCTTTAGCATTTTAAGTATGAATATCAATGTAAGACGTACGTTTTCATTTTTAATAGCATTTGGCAGAATGTCTATGTCAAACTTTATTGTGCACACATCGTTTGTTTATTTCTATTTAGAAAATGGAAAATTATCATTCTTAACCTATTTAGGTATCGGTCTATTCCTTATTGTTTTACAAATTATTTATAGTAATATATGGTTAAAGTACTTCAGAATGGGACCTGTAGAATGGATATGGCGTATGGGGATATATTGGAAGAAAATAAGGATTTTTGGTTCCGTTGCAAAGAATTCTAAGTTTAGTGAAAACAAAACCTGTTAAAGAAGTTTGTGGGAAATTAAATTATAGGATTGAACTAGAATCTTAGATATGTAAGGGGACAAAAGTTAGAATGGTATTCCCGTATGCATTTCGTTAACCGATGAAAGAAAGATGATTCATCGGTTTTTTCTTTTGCATCTTACAAATTTGTTAGAGGGGTAGGGCCCCATCACCATCAAGCTAAGAAAAGAAAATACCCCAAAAACGAAAAAATAAGCTATTTTCTGTCAAAAATACACGAAATTTTCATCCTGGGGGTGTTATAAAATTCTTAAGTTGATGGGAATGTGGTGCTACCCCATCGCTATCAAGCTAAGCTTATGCAAAATCAATTTTAGACGAGATTGTTTCTTTTTTCTAAAGGGCAAGTGTAGGTGATTGAAAGATTTGCATACGAAATAAACCCTAACGGGTTTCAATTTTTTGAATTAAGCGGCTTGATTATCAGACAGGGTACAATTGTAAACGACACCTAATTTATCAAAGACCGTTTTTTTCTCATATCGATGAGATTTCCGCCCGTTTTGCAGTAGGAGGTTGAACAGGCGAAGTAACACCCTTGATAGCTCTTGGGTGTTTTGTTGTATGGCTTGATACAACATGGATAAGTGGTCTTGAATCATTCCAATTGCTTTATATTCACTTAATTCTTGTTTCTTCTTTTGTAAAATTAATTATCGCATCTTAAACATAGTAGAAGAACATAGAAAAATAGCAATGAGTTTTCCATAAACATGGCATTCTAATCGCTCTTGTTTAATATGTTGCCAATGATGAATTTGAAATAAGGATATCCAAGTTTTAAATATGATTTCAATTTGCCAACGGAGAGAGTAAACACTATGGATTTGTTCCATCGGAACGATCTCCCAAGGTGTATTGGTAACATATAGGTTCATGCCAGCTAATCGCTTGCTTTTTTCCGAATAAGTAATGCCCTTTTTACTTTCTGTGTACACCTGTTTTTTCATACGCTCACGAAGTTGTTTTTCTGTTAATCGATACATAATTACTCGAGTAAATAATTTTTTATCCTTTCCAATATAAGCATCTTTTATTTCATAAACTTGTCCTGGTTTTAAGGTATCCATAATGTGCTCTACATCAACTTTGATGTACTGAGATTGTTTTTTTATTGTTCCATTTTAGAGTAATAGTATCAGTATGTCCAAGTCTGAAAGACTTTTTTTAGATATTTTGAAGCTTTTGCACCAGAACCAGATTTACAACTCTTGATAAACTACTGATTATCTCCATGTACACTCCAGATTTAGGGCTTATAGTGAAACTATTAAGTTGGGAATATCAAGGTGACATAAAAGGAGAAAGGAGTGTTCATAATGGGACACTATGATACAAAACAAACAGGAAAGAACATAAGTAGAGACGGTAAAAAAACTGGTTATTTTTTTATCGGAATAATTGGTGCAATGATCGGGTCAATTACTATTGGCTTGACCACTCCATATATAGATGAGATCAAAGGAGGTACAGGTCAATCCACTAAAAATAACGAGGTGAATCAGGTTACTCCTGTCTCGCACAAACCAGAAGGTGTGAATAGTCTTCAAAATATGATTGAAGACGCAAAAGAAGTTGTAGTAGGCGTCATTAACTATAAACAAAATGCAGATTCATTTAATACGCAAGACCAATCAGAAGAAGCTGGTTCGGGATCAGGGGTCATATATAAAAAAAACGGCAATAAGGCTTTCATTGTTACAAATAATCATGTGATAGACGGTGCGAATAAAGTAGAAGTGAAATTGAATAACGGTAAAAAGGTTCCCGCTAAGGTAGTAGGGACAGATTCATTATTAGATTTAGCGGTATTAGAAATTGACGGAACTGATGTAAAAAGAGTCGCAACACTTGGAGACTCAGATAAAAATCGTACAGGGGAAACGGTAATAGCCATTGGGAATCCATTAGGGCTAGAAGGAAGTGTAACAAAGGGGATTATTAGTAGTAAGGATCGAGTAATACCTGTTAGCACACTTGGAAATCAACAAGTGGATTGGCAGGCACAGGTGATTCAAACAGATGCAGCTATTAACCCTGGGAATAGCGGAGGAGCTTTATTTAATGAGCAAGGTGAGGTCATTGGAATTAATTCAAGTAAAATTGCACAACAAGCAGTTGAAGGAATCGGATTCGCAATTCCAATTAATATAGCTAAAATAGTTCTAGAATCATTGGAAAAAGATGGGGTGGTTAAACGTCCAATGATAGGTATACAGTTATTTAATGTGGAGGAAATTACAAATTCTGCACGTAATCAATTAAAACTGCCAAAAGAGATAATAAATGGTGTCGTGTTGGGGAGTATATTGAATCAATCACCAGCAGAAAAAGGAGGATTACAGCAGCATGATGTTGTGATTGCATTGGATGAACAAAAAATAGAAAACGTTGTTCAATTCCGCAAGTATTTATATGAAAAGAAAAAATCGGGGGATACAATTAAAGTGACAGTTTATCGCAATGGTGAAAAAATAACAAAAATGGTGAAATTAACAGAGCAAAAGTAGTCTGATTTTGAACAGATCACTCCTGTAAATTGATTTAACCTTTTTTGATCATATACACACGAATTCAATTCTAGTCCAAACTATTTTAGGCTCATCTGGAACTGGTAAAGTCAAAACTCTTAGCTTGGTTTGTAGGGTGGATACATCTAATACTGGGTAAGTATTGTATAAGGGTATTTTAAAAAGCAATAATAAACAACCTCCCCAATTGTTAGGGGAGGTTGTTTATTGTTCAGATATTGGAATACTAACAACAAATTGTACACCTTGTTCTACATTATTAATACAGTACTCTATACCTAGTGCTTCAAAAATTTGTTTTACAATATATAATCCTAAGCCACTCCCACCAGTATTTCGATTTCTTGACTTTTCAATTCGATAAAATGGTTCGAAGACATGTTGTATATCATTTTCTTTAATTTGTACACCTGTATTGATAATTTGAATTAAGATACATTTTTGTTTTGAGTCCTGAGTTAGCTGTATATATACATTCTCACTATTCGGAGAATACATAATTGCATTATGAATAATATTTTTACAGGCTTTTTCTAAAAGAGCCCGATCTGTATAGACAGAAAGGTTAGAATCAATCTGTTTTATGATTTGAATGTCTTTTTGAGAAGCAAAAAAACTGAGATCTTTTGTGATTATATCCATTAACTCGGAGAGATTTATTTCTTTTAATTGTAGTTTAAATGTATGTTGTTCTAATTTAGACATACTTAAAATCTCACGAACTAGATCTTCCATCTTTTCGATAATTTGGTGGTTTTTCTTTAAGTATTGGTCACGATCTTGATAAGGACCAATATTATATATCATTCCCTCTAAGTATCCTTTCATAATAGTGAGAGGGGTTTTTAATTCATGTGATACAGTTGCAAAAAATTCTCTGCGTTTTGTTTCTATTTCTCTTTCTTTTTCAATATCACTTTTTAATTGCTGATTTGCTTTTTGTAAATCAAACATAGTTTGTTGTAAATTAATGGACATATCATTCAAGCTATTAGATAGTTCCCCTAATTCATCCATAGAACGAATCTCAATTTTTTCGGAAAAGTCTAAGTCCGCCATTTTTTGTGCCCCTCGATTAATATAAATGAGTGGCTTTGTAATGAACCTTGAAAATAAATAAGCACTTCCTATCCCAATAACAACTACAATAATACTGATATAGGGAAGGAAACGTACCAAAACTTTGGAAGCCTCATCAATAGGTTGAAATGTTGCGTATACTATGACGGTTTGGTTACCATCCTGAAATGGAATATCATATGATTTGTTCAGGCTATTTGAACTCCCTATTCGTGCTGCTTGAGTAACACTTCCTTGAATAAATGTATAAGGAGTAGAATAAACGTTTACTCTTTCGTAATCTGGAAATCTGAGTATTGCATTATTTTTTTGCATATACTCCTCAAAAAGCGGTTGTGCATTTTGAAAAGTAAGATTCTTAGATTTATCAATTATTTCTTCCATTCCGTTTTCAAGCTGCTCTGTTTTATATTGTTCATAAAATGTAGGAAGAAAAAAGTATAAAGTTAAATAAATCATGACTGCAAAGGCTAACAAAATGAGGGATGTAGTCATAAAAAGTTTATAAGTAATTCGCTTCATTTTCATGATTTTTACGATCCTATTCATCGATTTTATAACCAATGCCTTTTATTGTTTTAATGTATGGGATATCTAATTTTTTTCGTATGTTTTTCATATGTGTATCAATTATTCGTGATTCTCCAATATAATCGTATCCCCAAACTTTTTCTACGATGCTTTCTCTTGGGAGTACTCTTTTCTCATTTTGAAGTAGTAGTTGCAGAATTTCGAATTCTTTCGTTGTTAAGGAGATTTCAACTTCATTTACATATACTTTATAGGCGTCGACATCGACACGCAATTCTTTAAAGACGAAATGATTATCTAAGCTTTTATCATTGCTTCTTCTTAGTACTGCTTCGACTCGTCTAATCAAAACATGAAAAGAGAATGGTTTTGTAATATAATCATCGATTCCAAGATCAAATCCTTTCATTTGATCTTGTTCTTCTTCTAACGCAGTCAGCATAATAACTGGCACATTTGATTGACTTCGAATCATTTTCGCAACTTCAAATCCGTTAAGGTTTGGCATCATCACATCCAAAAGAATCAAATCAAAGGATTGCTTATTAAATTGTATCATTCCTTCTAATCCATCTGATGCAACTTCAACTGTATACTGTTGTGTCAATAAAAATTGTTTAATTAATTCCTGAATTTCTTGGTCGTCTTCTATTACAAGAATATGATGGTTGATCATTATATCACCTCTAGTAGCCATTATAACGTTACTATCTGGAGTTTGTATGGAGAATTACTAGAAAACAATATATAGTTCAAATCAGCTCCAGATTTAAGAGATATTATGTATACATAACAATTAAGAAAGAAGGAGGTAAGCAAAATGTCACTTGAAACAGACATAATTCTTTCTTTATTAGATATAAAATTGTGGATGATCCATCATTCGGAACATAATCGTATAAAAATAAAAAAACAAAAAGTAAAATTATCACCGGATCTATATAAGTACGTAAGTGTAAATAAAAGAAACCTATATAAACCGAGTTAACAAAAATCAAGAAATTAGTTCCTTATCTCTATCAGATGTTAGTTAAACGTTTAAAATACTTTTCAAGAGGAATGAAGCCAGAGTAAGTACAGATATCGTTTTTGTAAGATGGATAACTAAATTCAAATGGGTAAAGAAACTTTTGAAAGGTTAAAGAGGCATGTTAAGAATAAATAGAATCGCATGAAACAATTTTTTATAGAAAAGGACGATAATACTTGATTGAAGCTGAGGAGATAAAGATTCAACACCAATGATTATCAATAATTGAAATACTAATGATTAAAATAAAAAAGAACCTTCAGTAGGTTCTTTTTTATAGTTGGTAAATATGTAATCAACAATAGATAGTAATTTAGATGCTTTTTATAAATTGGCTCAGTTTTCTTAGGGAAGAAATCATTTTCTCATGACTTATTACTAGATATAACCAGACATTTCATTTATTAATTTGGGTGGGTGATTTAGTTTTTTGGGTTTTCCACGCTAAAATGTAAATTTTGTTTAGGGACAAAATGTTAAAGGTGTGAATTCTGAATTAACAGAAAAATTAGGTGGTAAAAATCCCATTGAATATTTTAACATGTAGTTCATTTTTCTTTGGCCATATTTTCATGTTGTTACCGAACGTTTATATGTGTCTAATGGAAAGAAATATTTTAAGTTTGTTACTATCTATTGTTTGATTAAGATGGTAACACGAAAATAAAACGTTTACAATAAAAAATAAAGAAAAAATATAAAAATCCGACTTTTTTCGACAAAATGATTGAGAGAGAAAAAATCTAAATTAAGTAAATCTTATATGTATAGAGATTCTTAATCTCATAAATAACAGTTATAACATATGTAAATGTTCTATAAGTAATTAAAATGTCGAATATAAAATTATATTGTGACAATTATAAACAAAACATACTTAATAATTTATACTTAGACTAACAAATCAATTCATAATAAGTTAAATACGCTATATTTAATAGATTACAATATGGAATATTTAACTATAATATTCCATATTGTATATAATTATAAATCATTTAACATATTAGTTGCGGGGAATTTTGACATAAGATATTTTAAATATTAAGTACAGGAACATTTTAAAGAAAAAGAGCTATTTTAAAATGTACCCTAAAAACGTTTTTTCTAAAAAAAATAGTAAGAATTTTTAAATTGTTTCTGTGCCTAATTAGATGAAAATAATATAATAAATTGTTTAAAAAAGATGAAAATAAGTTACTTTTACGGAGAAATATACACCCCACACCATTAGAATTATGTCAAATTGTAGCATACAAATTACATTCTTCTATCTTACAATCTGCACAACTACCATTATAGGTAACTTGTCTGAGTTTTAACTTCACATTCATCATTTTTTTGTCCAAAAAGATTAATAAGGTCAGAAAAACGTGCCGCCATCTACTATGAAAATGTAAGCAATATGAAGAATTATTTATAAGTGAATTTATAATATTTTTGACGTTTTTCAAAGGATTCTCATTGTAGAACCCTAAATAATCTATAAAATATTATATAAAGAAATAGGAATTGAGGTATTCATTATGAAATTTATAAAAGGGATATTTGTTACTACGATTGCACTTACAGCCTTTACAGGATTAGAATTAATTAAATTTAATGGAAATCCCGATGAAGTGTATGCGGATTCGAAAGATTCTGTGAAAAATATAAGTCAATCTGAGGCAGATATTAAAGAAGAAGATCAGATTATTGTAAAGTTTAAAAGCGAAGTGAATTTCCCGTATAAGGATGGACTTGAAAAACAAATAAAAAACGAAGATAGCGATCCGGAATTAGTAAAAATCTTTTCTGAATTTCCACAGCTAACATTAAAGCGTTTATTTACATCTGTGGACCCAATAGAGATTGAAAATATTGATAAAGATACGAGGGAAACTGAAAAGAAATCATCTTCTAATTTACTAGATTATTATATGGTAGAAGTTCCTAATAAAGTAACAGCTGAATCGTTGATGGACAAGTTTAAGAAATCTCATCTTGTTGAAGAAGTATATATGCAAGAAAAACCAACTCTTTTACCAGAAATACAATTACCTACTTTAGCGCTTAATCCTTACGACGATCCAAGATTTTTAAACCAGGGATATCTTAAGGAAGCACCATATGGGATTAATGCATCTTATGCTTGGAGCATTAAAGGTGGAGATGGAAAAGGAACTACTTTTGTAGATATGGAGTATGGGTGGTTATTAGACCATGAAGATTTAGTAAATCAAAAAATTGAACTAATATCTGGTAGAAATATAGATCAACACGTTGGTCATGGAACCTCTGTTCTTGGAATTGTTTCTGCTGAAGATAATAAGGTTGGTAACATAGGAATTGCACCAAAGGCAAAGGTTAAAGTAGTATCCCAAATAAGAGGTGATGGGTCTTATAATACAGCTGATGCGATAATAAATGCTGTACATAATTTACAAGCTGGGGATATTTTATTATTAGAAGCACAAGCATCTTATGATGGATATGGAGATAAATATTTACCTGTTGAAGTACAGCCAGCTATTTTTGATGCAATACGAGCTGGAACTGATAAAGGAATTATTGTGATAGAAGCCGGGGCAAATGGTACTAATGACCTTGATCAATTTAGAGATAAGAATGGAAAACAGGTATTAAATCGCAATAGTCCGGACTTTAAAGATTCAGGGGCTATAATGATTGGAGCCGCATCGTCAACTGTTCCTCATAAACGTTTATGGTTTTCAAATTATGGTAGTAGAATTGATGTTTATGGTTGGGGAGAAAACGTAGATACAACTCGTGCTGAACCTAATAGAATTACTAAAAATCTCTATACAACTGGCTTTAGTGGTACATCTAGTGCTTCTCCAATTATTGCTGGAGCGGCGACTTCAATACAAGGTGTGGCTAAAGAACATTTAGGTCGCCCTTATAAACCAGCTGAATTAAGAAACATACTAAGTAATCCAAATACAGGTACCAAATCCCAAGATCCTTCAATAGATAAAATTGGTGTTTTACCAGATTTAAAGTCAATCTTGTCAAATTTGGGGTATAGTCCAGATATATCAAATACTGTTAATACTCTAGAAGGAAACCAATTTGTATGGTCAATGAAAGGAATAGGAGATTTTGAGTTTGCAAAATTAGATTTTAATAAGACAAAAGAAGAAATGCAAATTCAATTAAAAGCAGGTGTACCACACCATTACTTTGATAGTACATATGCGAGTGTGAAAGTCCAAAATTCATCTGGAAAAGTGTTATATAATAAAGATATTTATGGAAACAGGCAACAGAATGCTGATACACAAAAAGTTTCGGTGAAAGTCGGAGACTATATTGAGTTTACACATTTAGAGGGTGGAAACCGTGCGACTCTTATAAATGTGGATAAAAATGTACAGGAGAGCTTTGGTAAGAAGATAGTGTATCAAGTTACAGTTAATGGTCTTAAGAAAGTTGACCAAATTATTAACCCTAACCCAGATACAGAAGCTCCTACACAGCCTCAAGGATTACAAGCAACCAACATTACTGCAAATAGCGTAGACTTAAAATGGAATCCATCAACAGATAACGTAGGTGTGAAAGAATATCAAGTATTACGTGACGGGAAATTCATTCAAACGGTACAGGGAACCACATTTACTGATAGCAAACTGACTGCTAACATAGAATACAAATATACTGTGAAGGCTATAGATGCAGCTGGAAATCAGTCTATTCAAAGTAGTGCTCTTAGTATAAAAACAAAAGAGCAAAATACTTCTTATGAAAAATGGGATCCGAAGAAAGCATATACAAAAGGGGATAGAGTAGAGTATCAAGGGAAAATCTATGAAGCTGTTCAAAGTTACCAAGGAAATGGAGATTCAAATTGGATATTCTCGTTATCCTTATGGAGACCAATTACAGCAAGTTAAATATAGTCAATTTGATAGAATTGTTATTTCAGCATTAGCAAAATAATTTTTTTTATTGAAGTTATTGAAGGTGATACCTAAGATGGTATTGAAAAAACATATCCAATTCGAATAGGAACTGCATACGGTACAATTGATCGTATTTTAATTAAAACAGTAAAACTAGGTTATCTATTATGTACTACTATAAAGCTTCAATATTAAATAAAATAAACGCTTAAATATTTATATAAAAGATGGCTGAACATCAGCCATCTTTTATTTTTTTTGATGAAAATAAACATCTATTTAATAGTTTACCTTTGCAATTATTAGATCTTCATTAATGCTTCAAAAAAATTAAAATATATGTACGACTAAAGTAGAAGTAAAATAAAAATAATTTAAAACCATTGGGCTTTGCTAAAATTATGTATGTAAAAAATATTTCACAAAAAAATTTTAATGTTTACATAAACTCTAGATAAACAACATAACAACTCCAGATAGTTGTTTTATGATACTTGTAATTAAGAATAAGGAGGGAGCTCATTGCATAAAATTATTAATTTTATTTGGGGAATAGTACTTTTATTGTATACCCTAGTCTCGTTTTTTGTAAGCAATGGAAGTGCAGTAAGGTTTATTTTGGTGTTAACTATATTGCTTATTTTTTCGGTGGCTTTAGAAAGAGGAAACGCTAAAAAAACTGCTGATTAAAGGCCGGTTTTAAAAATTCCTTAATGATATAGAAAGTGAATTTTTATCATTTTAGCCAAGAAGACTCCTTCCTCAAGGAACGGGAAGTGAGTAGGTGGGAGATGAATTGGCTTCGGACAAGGGATGGCAGGAAGCCATCTTAATTGTTCGACATACATAAACTGTTACTTCACTACCTATCGAATATACGTTTGTTGTATAATAGATACATATCGAAATGGGGGTGAAACGAATGATAATCAATAAAGTATATAAATTTCGTATCTATCCAAATAAAGCACAAGCGACCCTAATCAATAAAACAATTGGCTGTTCTCGTTTTGTATTCAATCATTTCCTATCTCTATGGGATAATGCATACAAAGAAACAGGAAAAGGTTTGACATATGGGACATGCTCTGCGAAACTTCCTGCCATGAAGAAAGAGTTTGTTTGGTTAAAAGAAGTGGATAGTATTGCGATTCAGTCGTCTGTTCGCAACCTTGCGGATGCTTATACACGCTTTTTCAAAAAACAAAACAGTGCCCCGCGTTTCAAATCTAAGAAAAACAACGTACAATCTTACACCACAAAACAAACAAATGAAAACATTGCCGTTGTAGGAAACAAAATGAAATTGCCAAAACTCGGTCTTGTTCGATTTGCCAAAAGTTGTGAAGTAAAGGAACGTATTTTAAATGCTACGGTTAGACGAAACCCTTCTGGCAGATACTTTGTGTCATTGTTAGTGGAAACAGAAGTGCAAGAACTTCCGAAAACAAATTCTTACATTGGAATGGATGTGGGAATAAAAGATTTCGCCATTTTGTCAGATGGAACAATCTATAAAAATCCAAAGTTTTTTCGATCGTTAGAAGAGAAGTTGGTAAAAGCACAGCGTGTTCTTTCTAGAAGAATGAATGGATCTTCTCGCTGGAATAAACAACGAGTAAAGGTAGCTAGAATTCATGAATACATGGCAAATGCCAGAAAAGATTACTTGGACAAAATCTCAACTGAAATCATCAAAAACCACGATGTTATCGGTATAGAAGATTTGCAAGTATCGAATATGTTAAAGAATCATAAGTTAGTAAAAGCAATTAGTGAGGTATCATGGTCACAGTTTCGAACCATATTGGAATATAAAGCGAAATGGTACGGCAAACAAATCATTGTCGTATCAAAAACATTTGCTTCAAGCCAATTATGTTCTTGTTGTGGATATCAAAACAAAGACGTTAAAAATCTAAACCTACGCAAATGGGATTGCCCTTCTTGTCATACACATCATGATAGAGATATTAACGCAAGTATCAATCTAAAGAATGAAGCAATAAGGCTTCTAACCGCAAGGACTGCGGAGATAGCCTAATAAATTAGAGTTCGATAGAACTCTTTACTTAGGAATCCCCCACTTCTAAACAAAGTGAAAGTGGGGGTAGTTCAATCATTAGTTTACTTTCAATAAACGAAAACATTAATGAACATTTGTGAAGTACTTGTGGATTCTATATTTCCACCGTATGCAAGATATAACGCTGTTTGTCCATTAGATTGTTTGACACTCCCACTCCTAAAGGGGCAAGCTGACTAACGTCAGTGGGATTCTTGCTACCAAAGGCGAAGTCCATTTCTGGTATCGCTGACGTGCAAGATTGCGGTGTGCCATCACCACTCTCACGACAGACCGTATAGGTTCCTGAGCTACGGTACTATCACCATACCGTACAGTTTCGTCCTCAGATGTTTTAGCGTCTTGTTCTTGACGACACATATCATTTTACCGATAACGTGAATTCGGCTACCGAACTTCATATGATATCTTGTTTTCAAGGAACACAATGTCGTTTTAAAGACTTGTCTATCGTCTGAGTATAACCAAAACACAACTGTTTTTCTATGAAAAAGCGATACTTTCATCCCGTGCCTAAAGGTGGACTAAAGTCCGATATGGGCTTTCCCACATCGCGAAATCTGTAAGAACTTTTAATAGGGTTAAATTAGCATTCAAAATTAGGTAATTGGGCTAAGTTATAGTAATAAAGAGCATTTTATCGGTATTGCTTATTTTGGTTCTGGATAATGATTGTAATATGAGATTCTAATAAATTCTTGATAGACATTTGTTAATTTAGCATCTCTAAGAGCATCGTTGAATCTTTGCATACGTACACTACCTTGAGCGTAGCCTCCACCAGGAGTATAAGGATTTCTAGCTTCAAAGTCATCCATAAATGCTATTAATTTTTTATAGTCTTGAGATTGATAAAAAGCAGCGGCTTCTTCAGGTGTAACATTAAAGTAAGAAGATGATGTTGAGTTATAAGTAGCTGCTTGAGCAGTAGGTGTCTCTAGCATAGTTGCAGCTCCACCAAACATAGTAAGTGCCATAGAAGACACAATGATTTTTTTAAACATAATAAAACCTCCACGTAGAATATTTGGATTAATAGTAATACTGTAATCATTATAGTTACAATGAAAATGATTATCAAATGCAATGTTGCATAATTTATGATGTGAACGAGAAGTCCCTCAATCTTTAAATGGAGGAGTGTAACAGGGGATTAATGGATTAAAAAGGATATATATACTATTGGTTTTAACAAGAAAGTGGAATAAAATAGTTATTTTTATTTGGAGAAATTTAACAGTCCCTATCATTAAAGACAAGGGCTTTCAAAAGGGCATGACATTTGACAACTGAAGGTACCATTATTAGGGTTTCAATTCCATTCGTTTTGTTTTGAGAAATATAAATTCTGTTTTGTAGAAGATGAAATGAAGAGGTGCTTCTTATAGATTTTGAAATACGAGAAAGTAAAAACAGAATATTAATTTGTCTTAAATAAGGGACAGAAGTATTATTTTTGCTTAGCAAAGCATGTTAAGCATCATTCAAAGGTATGTAAGAGACTATATAATAATCTATTTAAACAAAAATATAGTCTGGAAAAAATTAGGGGCATGAACTCATTGGAACAGTAAAAAAGCTGTTTTCAGGCTAGGTGTTCTTTTTATTTTGAAAAAGGGAATATATTTTCTCAACAGGACAAATGGTAATTATCTATAAGTACTACTTATGAGGATAATAGGAAAATAGAAATAAATAATAAAGGAGAATGTGAAATGATAGCATTAAAAAATGATCGAAATGTAAAAGGAATTTCGGAAGAGAATGTAGATTTATTAAAGGTTATGGCGCATCCAGTACGATTACAAATTGTAAATGAATTAATGCATCATAAAAAATGCAATGTTACACAATTAACGGAAATATTAAGGCTCCCTCAATCCACTGTTTCACAGCATTTATCAAAATTGAGAAGAACCGTACTCCGTACAGAAAGAAGAGGATTAGAAGTGCATTATTATATTGATAATGCTAAAGCTCGTCAGATTGTAGGAATTTTAGGCTTCTAGGTTAATGATATGTAAAAAGTTTCCTGTTATAAAGCAGGAAACTTTTCTTGTGTATTTAACAAATTTTACACATGTAATATAAAACATGGGCTAAAGAAGTTTATTTTCTTAAACTGTTTCTTAACGCTACAGTGAGGGGAACTTTTAAGCAAAAAAAGAGGAATGTTGGAAAAAAGTTCAATAACTGTGCACAATTTCTGTACAAGTTTAATAAATTAGTATGAGATAATCTAGTTATAAGGTTATTTGGATGTAAGAGAGGTAAATAAATATGTGAGTGTGAAATTATAAGATTTCATTTTAATTTGTTTCATTCTAGTTATGTATGTTTATCATTCTTTTACATCAATGCTCTTAATATAGTAAGAAAATTAATAGGAGGGGACTATTAAAATGAATAAAAAAATTCTAAATCAGTTTAGAAAAATGGCTACAAATAAAAAGGGATTAAGTGCTGCTGTAGTAGCAGTGGGAATTATGAGTACAACTTTAATTCCTCAAAATGCTTATGCACATGGGTTTGTTGAAAAGCCAGGTAGTCGTGCTGCTTTATGCAGTCAAAATTATGGAGCTTTGAATTTAAATTGTGGAAATATAATGTATGAACCACAAAGTTTAGAAGCACCTAAAGGATTCCCACAAGGTGGACCGGTTGATGGGAAAATTGCTTCAGCAGGAGGCCTGTTTGGTGGGATTCTTGATCAACAAACAGCTGATCGATGGTTTAAGAATACGATTAAGGGTGGAGAGAATACATTTACTTGGAAATACACTGCTCCTCATTCAACAAGTCAATGGCACTATTACATCACAAAAAAAGGATGGAATCCAAATAAACCTCTAACACGAGCGGATTTTGAGCCAATAGGAACTGTAAAACACGATGGTTCTGCAGCATCTAATAATTTATCACATAAAATTAATGTACCAACTGATCGTAGTGGATATCATGTCATTTTAGCGGTTTGGGATGTAGCTGATACTGTAAATGCTTTTTATAATGTGATTGATGTGAATCTAGTTAATAATGAAAAGCCAGATACAGAAGCACCAACTCAGCCATCTGGACTACAAGTAGTAAAAGCCACTTCAAATAGCTTAGAACTAAATTGGAAGCCTGCAACAGATAATGTAGGGGTGAAAGAGTATCAAGTGTTACGTAATGGAGAAGTAATTAATACTGTAGCGGGTACTAGTGTAGTTGATAAAAAATTAAGCCCAAACACAGAATATACGTATACAGTAAAAGCAGTAGATGCTGTAGGGAATATATCTAAGGAAAGTGAAGCATTAGTTATTAAAACAACAGTAGAAAAACCAGATACAGAAGCGCCAACTCAGCCTAAAGGGTTACACAGTATGGGAATCACTGCGAATACTGTTGACTTAATGTGGAGTCCGTCTGAAGATAACATAGATGTGGATCATTATGTTGTATACAGAGGAAATGCGGGGGGTATGAAGGAAATAGGTACTGCAAATACCACATCATTTATGGACAAGAATTTGCAAGTCAATACTACATACAAGTATGTAGTTACTGCAGTTGATACGGCTGGTAATGAATCAATGAAAAGTGATGTCTTAACAGTTACTACGAAGGAGCAAGAAAACACTTATGAGCAATGGGATTCGTATAAAGCATATAAAAAAGGAGATAGAGTAGTTCACGAAGGCAAGGAATACGAGGCGGCCCAAAGTTATCAAGGGAATGGGGATCCGAATTGGATTTTTGCTTTATCTTTATGGAATGAAATAAAATAGTAATTTAATTAGTAGCTCATTTTTCATGTAATCAAGTAGATTTGAAATGAATAGTTAAGAGGAGACAAATTCAAATTTTATAATATACAGTTTAAAACCTTATAATCAAATTAATGGATTATAAGGTTTTATTTTTAATATAAAAATTATTTATTGAGATTTTTTATATTAAAAATAAATCTGTTTTGTCTGTGTCTTCTGCTAAAGCGTTGTGTATAATATCGTTTAATAATTGCATTTTTTCTTTTTTCAACTGTTTAATTGCTATAGGATAAGCTGGGTTCTTATCGACTGTTATCACACGTGGCTTTGAAACATGAAAAGACCGCAAAACTTTCTTGAAAAAGCGCTTTGCAGCCTTATGATCTCTTGTTTTGCTTAGGCAAAAATCGATTGTGTTTCCGTTCGAATCAACAGCACGATACAGGTACATTCATTGACCTGTTACTTTGATATATGTTTCATCGACTCTCTTACGATCGTTCTTTTTGAGCAGCTGATAAAGGCGATGCAGAATTTTTAAAAGTTCTTCTGTGCCAACGTTTATCGCTTGAAACAGTAACGGAAAGTAATCTTTAATTATATAAATCGCTTTGTATTCACTCAGCTCCTGCTTTTTCTTTTCAAATAGATGCGTTTAATACACCTAATTTTAAAAAGATTTTATATACCATGCATTCATAGTAGAGTGTTCAGAACCTGGTAGAGGTTCATTTAAAAGTATAAATCCAAATTTTTCATATAATAGACATGCAGTTTTTAATTCATGCATTGTTTCTAAATAGCACTTTTCATAATGTTTAGAGGCAAATGACAAAGCTGTTTCCATTAGTTTCTTGGAAAGCCCTAAACCTTGTGCTTTTGGACTTAAGTATAGCTTTTGTAATTCGCAAACTTTATCATGTTCGTTAAACGGTGCTATACCAATTCCACCAACAACTTCTCCTTCCATTTCTACTACCCAATAGCTCGCATGTTTTAGATTATTATAATATTGGTGTAGGTCGTTAAGTTGAGAGTCAAAATAAGCTGTTCCAGGAAGCGCTAATCCAAGTGATTTTAATGAATCTTGTATAATTTTTTTTACTTTTGCATTGTCTTCTTTTTTCATTTCTCGAATAATCATATATGATCTCCTTCAATTAGGTTTTAATAAAGATTGCGACAGATTTTTGAAAACGGCCCCTAAAATATTGACTAAGCCCACATTTTAAGGGTACAGTTATATTAATATTAAATGTGGACTTAGTCAACTAAAGGAGGATCTATGGATAAAAAAATTATTTATGACATCAGACAATTCAACCGATTTTATACAAAGGTACTTGGTTTATTTAATAACCAGATTCTAGATACAGATTATTCATTAACCGAAACACGAATACTATTTGAAATAAGCGAAAGAACAGAGTGTATTGCGAATAATCTTGTGCAAGAACTTAATATTGATAGAAGCTATATGAGCAGAATTTTACGTAGATTTGAGAAGGAAGAATTAATAGAGAAACGAAGCTCAATAAAAGACAGCAGAAAAAACTTGCTCTTTTTGACAAAAAAAGGAGAGGAACTACTGGATATAATTCATATTCAGTCAGATGAACAAATAAATCAATTGTTAAACGGACTAAGTGATAGTGAGATTAATGAAATCTGTATTTCCATGATGATAATAAAAGAAAAATTGGATAAAAATATTAAACAAAAGTAAAAAATGAATGATTTTAAAAAACTAATGGGGGTAGCGTCACACATCCATCAACTTAACAGAATAGGTTGCTCCTAAAACGATAAAAATGAACTTTGATACTATAAAAAACACAAATTTTTGTTTAGGGGGTACTTTAAAATATTAGCTTGATGGCGATGGGGTCCCACCACATACTCATCGACGCCCTCATGTATCAAAAAACGTCATCCTTTCTAAATAAGCTATATTAGAAAGGATGACGTTTTTTGATGAATCTCTCGATTCAAGATGAACTACAACCATTTGCAGAGGAATTACAACGATATGTGACACCTGTATTTTTAGAAGAACTTGCAAGAGAACTTGGGTTTGTAAAGCGAAAACGTAAGTTTTCTGGCTCAGACTTAGCCACCATTTATATCTGGATTAGTCAACGAGTCGCTAGCCCTTTTTATTAAAACTCAATAAACGAAAGAGAAGTTACAATATTGTGTCTTTTTAAATGGTAGTTAACCTTTAGTGTATGATTTTCACATTAAATTTTCTTTTTTTACTACGTTTATTAAGAGGAATATTTAAAAATATACTTTTAAATAAGCATAATAACTATCAAAGGCGGCGGTTTTCATTGAATTGCTAAATATTGTGTCAATCATTACTATTAAGACTATATCCCAATGAAATTAGAGTATACTTCTTCTATTTTCAAGACTATAGGAATGAATTTGACAAGAAAATATTTCTGAATTTTTGTACAATAAGCACCCGAAGAACAAACAATAAGGGGATTTACTTATGGGAACGGGGGATTTTATGACAAAGAAACAAAAGAAAATATTATCTATCACATTAGCTACAGGTGTATTTGCTGGAACCTACATTCCAACTGCTTATACGGTATTTGCAGAAACTGAACAAAAAGAAGATTTAAAAGAAAATCAAGCAAAAAATATTAATCAAAATAGCCTTCCGATAGATTCATATGGATGGTTTGAGAACCCTTATAAGGGAGTAACTTTTTCACAATTTATAGATGCATTTAATAACAATCAGTGGCAACCTTTATTAGTCAATATTAAGAACAAAGGGGATGCTGGTTCGGGTACTATTTCTTTTCTAAAAGGCATGATGACAACAGGATTATCATTATTACCACCACCAGCTAGTCTTTTAGCAAGTATTTGGAGTGTGTTTATTCCTACTAATGATGCTAACGGAACTGATATGTGGAGGCAATTAGAAACATACATCGATGAAAAAATAGATAGTAAAATAAATGATTATCATAAATATCTGATGGGTGCTGAATTTAATGGGGCTATGTCAGCGATAAAAGAGTATCAACGGGTTCTCCAAATATATAATGACAGTAAAAATAGCTTAAAAAGAGTAGAAGAGCCTGGCACACCAGTGATTGAAGCTGTCCGAGCAGCAGATAGGAAGTTGAAAGAGTTTATTGCTGTTATTCAAACGCCTGAAAAATCAAATGATTCTGTATATCAACAAATAACAGCTCCAATCTTTGTGCAAGCTGCAAATGCTCATCTCTTATTGCAGAGAGATATGATTTTATATGGTGAAGAATGGGGAATGGATAGAGATCAATGGCAAGGATATAAGGATAATCAGAAAAAACTTATTCAAGAATATACGAATTATGCTATGAAAGTATATAATGATGGATTGGAAAAAAGGAAAAAAGAAGCTGAAGAGATTAATACACAACAACCAAATAGAAATACTGACAGATGGAATCATATTAATGATTATGTAAGGGAATATACATTAAGTGTTTTAGACTTTGTAGATTTGTTTCCAGCAACAAATCCTGAAACATATTCTAAAGGCGTAATGCAAGAAAATTCTAGGCAAATTTATTCTTCTATTAAAGGAGCAGTCATACCACAAGGAGGAACAGGGGAAGGAACAACATGGGAAAACATACAAAAGATCCTAGATTCTCAAGAATATAAAGGGGATCTGCACAAGCTGGATATACGATCCTTTGATCGTATTGATGCAATTCAACCATGGTATTCTGATAAGCAGAATGGTGGTTCCAATTGGACTACTCCTGGATGGACTGGAAATACAACTGGGGGGACTTTAAAGACTCTTATAAATCCTTATGATAATCCGATTACTAGAGTTAAGGCGCAATCAAGCCGTACTCCTAATTATATTGACTTTAAATTTGATACTGGGGGGGATAACCCTTACTTTGGTAGATATTTTTCAGGTGGATCATACAAAGAAGATATTTTTGAATATCCGAATCAAAAACTTTCTCAAATTCACGCATTTAACAGAAGTACCTATCCGGGATTTGAAGGTATTGATGCAGTAGTATTTGGGTTTGTAGACAAGAATCTTACACAGTCGTCCACTTATCTAATGACAAATATGATAACAACAATCCCAGCTGCAAAGTATAACCGTGGAATGAGCAATTTTCAACCACAAGTGGAATCTATACATGCTAAGCAAAAAGCGATGAAAACTGATACTACCAATTCTTATTTAGCATATGGCGTCGAAATTTCTAAAGAACAGGAATATAAAATTAGGTATAAGGTTGCAGCTAACGAGAATTCTAAAATCAGTCTTTCACATAGAAAACCTGGTGGTAACTATGCAAAAATAGCTGACACTACTATTCCTATTACAGGAAATGCAGCGGATACTGTTAAAGGAGAATATGGTTCTTACAAGATTGTAGAAGGCCCTACTGTTAAGTTAACAAAAGGTGCACATGATTTGAAATTGGAAAATTCACAAGGTAAATTCTCCTTAGATCAAATTGAATTAGAACCGGTGGAACAGGATCAAGTGATATCGCGGGATAATTTTGACAATCAACGGTTAAATTGGATCAACCTAGGTGGTATTGTAAATGGAGGTATCACAGGGAAAGCTGGTATGATTGGTACAAATGGAGATACTTGGACTTATATTCAAGATCAAGTATTACCCTTCTCTAAATATACCTTGAGTATAAAAGTGAAATTGGATTCCAATGATGGAAATGAGAGACAAAAGGTAACGATATTCACAGATAATTTGAAACATGAGCGAATAACAAAAACAGTCGAGCTTAAGGGGAAAGCAGGCTATCAAGAAATACAACTAGAATTTATTACAAGCAGGGATTTAGCAAACACTCATGTTGGGATCCTAACGTCAAATGGAACATCTAATGTATTATTTGATGATGTCCAAGTTATAGGTGCAAAAAAAGGCTAAATTAATATGGGTTCTGATGTAAAAATTTTGAAACATATAAAAATGGTTTATCAAACTTGGATATACTGATAGGGGCACCATACATGCCCATCAACAATACCCCTAAGTACCAAGGAAACGTTATTCTTTCTAAACTGATATGCTCTCCTTTAGGTAGACAGATAAAAAATAAAAATCTGTTTGCTTGAAGGAGAGTTTTGCTAATGTCTAAAAAAGTTTACTCTGCGGAGGATAAATTTAATATATTGAAAGAATGGGAGGATGGTAATTATTCACTAAATGAACTAGAGTCCATTTTTAAAGTAAGTCGCATCAACATTTATAGATGGAAATAAAAAATGGATACTCTAAAACCAGGAAAAGGAAAAGAGGCTAACAATAAATCGCCATCTTCTATTGTTTGTAAGATGAGCATCAAACATATCAATTATTTCAAGGAATCTGTCAGTTTCACGGAAAACAGGGTCTGCTAATAGTGGATGAATGATACTCTTTATCTTACATTGCTCAATTAAATCACGTGCCGTTTTCTTAAAATCTCTAAGAGCTGTGACTGACACACGATTCTGATCCAAAAATTGATCTAAAAGAGGAACTGTTTGGGATTGTGGTTTCATAGATTCTAAGTCAATTGCTTGATACATCAATCCATCAAAATCATTGCTAAAATTCCGGGCTATATCTACAAGTTTTCTTTCCGATGGATCAAGAAGATGATCAATAAATTTAGCATGGTCTGCCATAATCCTTAAAAGAAAACATTTTCTTTAATAATAGCATCAGGAAGAGCATCCAATCTATCTTCATTTAATTCAATTAAGCGTTTTCTAAAATAATCAGCTTCCCAACTTGTATGGTCAACTAACAGTGGGAAATTATTTTGTCCTGGCAATTTACATGTGAGAATTAATCCTAGAATTTTTCGTTTAAATCCAAAAATATTAGTTGCAGCTTGTTGTACCTCGGAATTAAATCTTTTTATTTGCTCAGGATCTGTTGCAGTTGTATAGGAATGCGCTATTTGTTCGATATGTTCAAACAATCGATAAAATTGATTAGCCTCTTGGATTAATTGGGTATCCTCACATCTAAACCCCAATCGAAGAAATAAAGAATGCTCTTTCATGATTCTAGACCAAAAACAAATTTCATTTAATGATCGCTCAACAAACATTCCAGATGTAACACCTGTATCAGGATGTAAAGAAGCTTAATTCCTATTCATTCTCAATCCCTCCAGTAAATACTAAGCTAATTCTATTCTTATCAATAAGCATATAGAAAAATGCCATCAATAAAGGTTCAATATGGCTATAAGGTCCTACCACATCGCTATCAAGATAAGAAGACAAAATCCTCCTAACATGAAAAAGACGTTATTCTTTCTGAGGAATCATAGGAAAGGATGGCAGTTTTTTATGTCTATTTCTGTATCCAATGAATTACAACTATTTGCTCAAGAGATTCAAAGTTTTTTATCTCCAAATACCTTACGGGATCTTGCTAGAGATGTTGGTTTTGTACAACGAACCAGTAAGTACCAAGCAAAAGATTTAGTCGCTTTATGTGTATGGGTGAGCCAAAATGCAGCTATGACTTCTTTAACTCAGTTATCTATTTGTTTAGAAGCATCAACCGAAGCACTCATCAAGTCCTGAGGGACTGAATCAACGGTTTAATAAGGCGGCCGTCCTACTTTTACAACACCTACTAGCCGAACTACTAAGCAAAAAATTGGCCGCATCTATGCCGATTTCTTCTCCATACACTTCTGTTTTTAAGCATATTCGTATTTTAGATTCAACTGCATTTCAATTCCCGGATGTATTTTCATCGGTTTATCCAGGTGCAGGAGGATGCAGCCATACGGCTGGGATAACAAATCAACTTGAGTATGATTTGTTAAGTGGAGAGTTCCTACATATTCATACAGGTCCAGGTAAACAACTTACGGCTCTCTGTGTGTCCCAACTGTAACAGCAAATGATTTATGTTGTTTTCATTTAAAAGACCTTCAATACATACAATATAAAGAGGTAAACCAGTATGGAAAATAAAATTAACCCTGAATTATTGGAATCATGAAATGAGGCTTTTAAAAGGAATGCTTATTTCTTCAATCACTATCAATTTTGTTTTTGAAATATCCCTATTTAATCAAAGGTATTAAAAATCATATAATAGGAGGATTTATATGAAAAAAAATACAATTTTGATATTATTGATATTTATTTTTTCTATTTCCCTTACAAACCATCCCCTTGCAGCCGAAACTTTAAATAAACTTGAGTTTATAAAAGAACAACAGACTAAAAATGAAAATCTTATTCATATTGATATAAGAGGAAATAATGTGGAAGAATATCAAGAGGCACAACATATGGTTGATAGAATAAAAAAAATAAAAAGCAGCATACTTGATAAATTAGTGGCAGACGGAACATATGTAAAACTTGTTAATTATCCTATCACTGAGTCTGACGAGTACAGGGACCTAAAGGGATTAATTCCACGAGGATGGGAAGGGCAAACCAATGCCGAAGGAAAGCAATTGACCTGGGATGATGTACCAGGTGTGGGATCTGATATTGGTGGCAAACCTGTAATGGCTAGAATAGGTTTTAGTGAAAGAGGGAAGGGGCATGGTTCCATTAATTTAGAACTTCATGAAATAGCGCATGCAATTGATCGAGTGGTTTTTTTAAATATAAGTCATACTGATTGGTTTGATGTTCCTTTCAGTCAAGAAAGACAGAAATTTTTCCCGGATAAATATTACGAAAATAAGGAAGAATATTTTGCGGAATGTTTTACATATTATTATTTTAGCGAATCATCCAAGCAAGAGCTAAAAGATAAGGCTCCATTGACTTATAGATACATAGATTTATTAATTAAAAATGTTCAAGGGGATTCCGATTCAACAGAACCTATTAATGAACTATTAGACGGAAATCAATTTGCTTGGTCCTTAAAAGGATATAGTGATCGAGAATTCGCAAAAGTAGATTATAACAAGAAGGCAGAAGAGATGAAGATAAAATTGGAAGCTGGCATACCACATTCCTACTTTAATAGTACGTATGCAAGTATTAAAGTCCAGAACTCATCGGGTATTGTTGTGTACAATAAAAAAATCGTGGGTAATAGACAACAAAATGTGGGAACTCAAACAGTTCCCGTAAAATTGGGGGATTACATTGAATTTACTCATATAGAAGGAGACGCACAAAAGGAAAAGACACGAGCTACTTTAACCAATCTTGAAAATAACAAAAATGAAACAATTGGAAAGACAGCAAGGTATCAGGTTATAAAAGAAGGCTTGAAGAAAATCGGAAAAATGCCAGAAACAACAGTTTTAGACGGAAATCAATTTGCCTGGTCCTTAAAAGGATATAGCGATCGAGAATTCGCAAAGGTAGATTATAACAAGAAGGCAGAAGAGATGAAGATAAAATTAGAAGCTGGCATACCACATTCCTACTTTAATAGTACGTATGCAAGTATTAAAGTCCAGAACTCATCGGGTATTGTTGTGTACAATAAAGAAATCGTGGGTAATAGACAACAAAATGCTGAAATCCAAACCGTTCCCGTAAAAGTAGGGGATTATATTGAATTTACTCATATAGAGGGAGAAGCACAAAAGGAAAAGACACGTGCCACACTACTTAATCTTGAGAATAGTAAAAAAGAATATATGGGTAAGAAAAGAACATATCAAATTACTTCTACGGGATTATTAATAAAATAATTGTAAAATTTTCCTATCCGCAATATGATAATAATGCAAGGGGAAATAAGGAAGCGGGGGACGTCGATTTATGAGTGTAGGTATTATGACTCATAACGAGGTTATTAGATTTGGTGATGCATAGTTACTTCCATTAGTATCAAACTTGTACGGGTTGCAAGGCTATGAAGTCAAGCCGGTTAAGGCACATACCGGAGGGCGTAATGTCGTTTATACCTGTGAGAAAGAGGGCACTGATGCCAAGATACTTAGAATCTCCTTTTTAAATGACAGAAGCCGAGAAGATTTTCTGGGAGAAGTTGAGTACATCAGGCATTTATTCAAGCATGGAGGAAGTGTATCGGATGTAATCAGCTCTAAGAAGGGGAAACTGCTGGAAGAGATTATTTATAATAATCATACCTTTTTTATCTGTCTATTTAAAAAGGCAAAAGGAAAAATGCTTGTGGAAAGTAATTATAGGTACCGGGAAGGATTTCCGATCTCCGAGTATTATTATAATTGTGGTAAATCCCTAGGAAAACTGCACCAAATATCAAAGGGGTATACTCCTGTCCACCGCCGGAATAATTTTTCTGAAAAGTATAATGCCGAATATATCGATAAATTTATACTTGACTCGTTATCGCTACTTAAGGAGAAGATGATACAGCTCCTTAAAACCTTAGAAAGATTGGACAGGAACCGTGAGTCATTCGGTATGGTCCATTTTGATTACAACGATGGGAATTATTCGATAGATTTTGATACGGGGCAAATAACCGTATATGATTTCGATAATTGATGTTACTGCTGGTATATGTTTGACCTTGCAAGTCTCTGGACAAGCGGAATGGGTTGGATACAATTTGAACCAGATGCCGATAAACGTAAAAAGTTTATGGATAATTATTTTGAAGTAGTCCTCGCAGGATACAGATCTGAGACCAAAATTGAAAATTTGATGTTAGAAAAGTTACCCTTATTTATCAAAGTAAACCTCATGGAATCTATTGTAGAGGAATTCGACTGTATGCGGAACAAAGGTGAAGAACCGGAATGCGATGAAGAGTTGTCATATCGCATAAAATGCTTGGAAGACGATATTCCGTATATAGGATTTTTCCATAAAGTTTACTCGTGCAAAGAACCCTTTGAGTATGAGGAGCGAAATATATAGTCTTTTTGTAGCAACCCTTAATAATTTCTTAAGTTGATGGGTATGGTGTACCGCCACATCGCTATCAAGCTAACAAGACAAAATACCCCCTAAAATGAAAAAGGCGTTATTCTTTCTGAGAAATCATAGGAAAGGATAACGCCTTTATTTCAATATGACGGTATCCTGTATGAAAAATTAACATCGCTCCAAATGTGTATATTGTATATATTGTATACATTGTGTATAATATGTTCATAAGCATTTAAGAGGCAAGGAGTTCAATCATGAAAATCTTACTATCTAATAAGTCTAAGTCGCCTATTTATCAACAAATCATTGATCAGATTATATTACAAATATCAAATGAAACATTGAAAGTAGATGATTCGTTGCCTTCTATGCGTTCATTAGCAAGAGACTTGAAGGTAAGTGTTATTACTTCAAAAAGAGCGTACGAAGAACTTGAAAAAGCGGGTTACATCTACTCTATAGTAGGGAAAGGCTCGTTTGTTGCAAAACAAACAAAGAAAAAACGAGCGGATGAACCAAGTGATCCAATACGTGATAAGTTCAGTACAATCGTTCGAGAGAGTAAGGCTAATCATTTATTAAGGGATGAGTTAATACAAATTATTAATCATATTTATGAGGAGGAATAAAAATGGAGAACATTGTAAAAGTGAAAAATATTTCAAAAACATATAAGGGATTTTCTTTAAAAAATGTATCATTCAGCATCAAAAAGGGGTTTGTAACGGGATTTATTGGCGCAAATGGTGCTGGGAAAAGTACGACAATTAAACTTATTATGGATCTTATTAGCAAGGATAGCGGAGATATCACAGTTTTTGGTAAAGATCATCAAAAGGACCAAGTTTCTATTAAAGAGCGTATTGGATTCGTATACGATGACAATATCTATTATGAAGATATGACAATTCATCAACTAAAAAAATTCATTGCTCCAGCGTATAAAAAATGGGATGAAAATCAGTTCCAATCCTACTTACAGCGCTTTGAGTTACCAATTAACATAAAAATGAAAGAGCTGTCTACAGGGATGAAAATGAAGACTTCCCTAGCATTTGCACTTTCACACCATGCCGAATTTATACTTATGGATGAACCAACATCTGGACTCGATCCTGTATTTCGAAGAGAACTTTTAGACATCCTTTATGATTTAATGGTCGATCAAGATAAAACAATTTTTTTCTCCACACATATTACCACTGATTTAGATCGTATTGCTGATTATATTGTATTTATTCATAATGGTGAGATTGTGTTTGAAAAAGATATACATAGTATTTCTGAAGAATATGCAATTGTAAAAGGGGATAAATCCATGCTTACACCGAAAATCAGAGAACAATTAATCGGGATTCGTGAAACAAACGTGGGATTTGAAGCACTCACAAGTAACGCCAATCGTTCACGTATGCAATTAGGGAATGATGTATTAATTGAAGAAGCGACATTAGAAGATATAATGTACTATACAAAAAAGGGGAATGTTCAATATGTATAATTTAATATTAAAGGATTTTCGATTGCAAAAATTAGTGATCTTACTCTATGTACTTGGTATATGCTTTTTTATAGGGACGTTTGGAAGTTTTGGGTTCATAGTCGTTTTGGTGGCGGGTTCTTATATGATAAATCTACATTATTACGACGAAAAGAATAATAGTCACAAATTTGTTAATAGCCTGCCTTATAGTAGAAATAAAATTATTATGTCAAAATATATCGGTACAGTGTTGTTTACAATTCTAGTAGTTCTATTCTCGTTATTGATTCAAGTAGTAATTCAAGTTGCATCCCCGACTTATGGAGTTGAAATTGAAAATCCACAGACAATTGTGGTTAGTGTTCTTACTGTCATGTTGTTTACGTCTATCTACTTACCATTTTTCTATCGCTTCACCAATAAATATTTGATGGCTGCTGTCACCATTATTTTCCCTGTATGTGTTGTTTTATGAGAGGCCAATTGAGGCATATGTAAACATTACTGACCTTGTATATAGCGTTACTAATCAATTTACTACTAATCAAATAATTACATTTGCTTCAATCGTTACCATGCTTATATTTATCGGTTCTTACTTCTTAACGTTGAGAATTTATAAACGTACTGATTTTTAAAAATTCTTTTTAACTAAAATATAGAATATAATAAAACAAAGTTCCCCCCTCAAATAAAAAAATGCGCTATTCTTTCTGTAGAATCATAGGAAAGGATGGCGTTTTTTATGTCTGTTTCTGTGTCTGACGAATTACAACTATTTGCTCAAGAAATTCAAAGGTTTATATCTCCAAATGCCTTACGGGATTTTGTTAGAAATGTTGGTTTTGTACAAATAGCCAGTAAATACCAAGCAAAAGATCTAGTAGCTTTATGTGTATGGTTGAACCAAAATGTCGCTACGACGTCTTTAACCCAGTTATCTAGCTGTTTAGAAGCATTAACAGAAGTACTTATCAGTCCTGAAGGACTGAATCAACGAATTAATCAAGCAGCCGTCCAATTTTTACAACATCTATTAGCTGAACTACTAAACCAAAAACTGACCTCATCTATGCCGATTTCTTATCTATATACTTCTGTTTTCAAGCGTATTCGTTTTAGATTCAACTGCATTTCAACTTCAGGATATATTTTCATCAATTTATCCTGGTGCGGGAGGATGCAGCCATACAGCAGGGGTAAAGATACAGCTTGAGTATGATTTATTAAGTGGACAATTCCTTCATATTCATCATTGTAAAAAGATAAAACGAGAACGATTGGAATGCCATTTGTATGGGCAACTGATCGCCATTCTACTTTGTTCTTCTACCATGTTTCAAATGCGGCAATTGCTTCTTATGAAAAAGGAACGAGAACTGAGTGAATATAAGGCCATATATATGATTAAAGATTACTTTCTTTTTCTTTTCCAAGCTAAACAGAAAGACACCCAAGAGCTATCAAAGATTCTAATTCGCCTGTTCAACCTCCTACAGAAAACGGGAGAAAATCTCATCGATATGAAAAGAAAACAGTCTTTGATATATTAGGTGTCGTTTACAATTGTACCATGTTTGATAATCAAGCCGCTTAAATTAAAAAATTGAAACCCATTAGGGCTTATTTCGTATGCAAATCTTTAAATCCCCTACACGTAGCTTTTAGAAAAGAAACAACCTCTACTATAACTAACGTTGTATGGGCTTAGCTTGATAGCGATGGGGTAGTGTCAGGGAAATGAGGATTTACAACGTTAAGGAAATTACAATATTAAAAAGCCCAATTTCTCATTATCTTAAAATTGAGAAATTGGACTTTTTTCAAGAGTTTTTTTCACAATCTGTAAAAATGCAACAATTATTATTGTACGGACGATTTATCCAATCAAGTGCAGGAGGAGAATGTTCTCCTGTGATGTTTATAGCAATGTAATTACTATGTAGAAGATAATAATATTAGGGGGGATTTTAGCTGAATATTCCTATATGAATATGTAATTTTACATATTCATATAAAAGACAAAGATCTACAAAGTAATGTTAAATTATATTGAAAACATTTTTTTGAAAGGGATTTATATAGATTTAAGAAAATTAATAAATTTTAATGGTTAATTATCACAGTATAATTATTTCACCTTATGAAGTGAAAGTTGTCTTTAACTTTTTTAGATATAATTTTTTTGAATTTGAACAATTAATATCTGAAAATTCAAATACAATCGATGTGATATTCTGGTTTACTTATGAAAAACATAGTGTTTAAAATGAAGGGGAAGTAAGGTCCTTACATTCTATCAAAAATAAATAGAAACGAAATACGATTGTACTATCGGAAAATTTCCATCCTCGAGTGTATGCGAGAAGAAATCGTAACGTTAGTTTGTAAAACATATACGATTAAGATTGTAAAAAACAACGGTAAAGAGGTGTACGGAATGAAGAATAAAATTATGGCAGGATTTTTAATAACATCAATCGTTACTGGAGCGACTATTCCTATCAATACTCTCGCAATACCAATTGTTCAGGCAGAAACGGAGCAAGATAGTATAGATATTTCCTCATCATTACGAAAAATAGGTGCACACTCCAAGTTAACACAGACTTTTATAGATGGAGCTTTAGCAAGTCCTAATGTGCAACTGGAAGAAGTTCCATCTTTACATACAAATCAATTTCTAATTAAACAAGATATGAAAGAGTGGTCATCAGAACTTTATCCAAATTTAATTCTACTAAATTCAAAAAGTAAAGGATTTGTAACAAAATTTAATAGCTATTATCCAACATTAAAAGAATTTGTAGATAATAAGGAAGATAAAGAAGGATTTTTAGATAGACTGGAAGTCCTTCAAGGCATGACTATAACGAACCAAGAAAACGTGCAACGACAGATTAATGAGTTAACAGATCTTAAGCAACAGGTAGATAAAAAGCTAAAAAACCTTGATACTGATGTGGCAAACGCACAGAGTATACTTAGTTCAGAGGGAACAGGAAAAATAGACAAGTTTAAAAATGAAATGCTAGATACAAAAAAATCAATTCAAAATGATTTACAGCAAATAGCATTGTTACCAGGAGCTTTAAATGAACAAGGGCTAAAGGTGTTCCAAGAAATCTATAGTCTATCAAAAGATATCATCGAACCGGCTGCCCAAACAGCGGTAGCAGCGTATAACAAAGGAAAAGAAATTAACAACGCAATTGTAGAAGCGGAGAAAAAAGCAGAGCAAGAAGCAACAGAAAAGGGAAAATCAGCCTTAGAAATTGAAGTTGCCAAAAAAGAAGCACGTGAAGCGATAGAGAACAATAAAAAAGGTGAAATTGCAGCAGCTGCAGTTACAAAAACAAAAGAATATGATCTTATGAAAGTAATTGATCCTGAAAAAATCAAAAAAACATATAGTACCTTTGCTGAAATTAATAAACTAACAGCAGAGCAACGAGCGTATTTAGATGATCTAGAGAAACAAAATCAAAAGTTATATGATTTAACAACAAAATTAACAGTAGCAGATTTACAAAAATCAATGATTCTTTTCATGCAAAATGATTTGCATACATTTGCTAACCAAGTTGATGGAGAAATTGATCTAATGAAACGCTATAAAGAAGATTTGAATCTAATAAATAATAGTATTACAAAACTATCGACTGAAGTTGATACTGTTAACAATCAGTCTCAAAAAGATACATTAAGACGACTAAAAAATGTAACGAGCCAACTCGAAGAACAGGTTAATAAATTTTGATATTAAGAACTTAGGGTGAACAAAAAGATAAGAACCCATCTGAAAATAAGGAGGAGAATAAAAATGATGAAATTTCCATTTAAGGTCATAACTTTGGCCACTTTGGCAACTGTTATAACTGCTACGAATGGTAGTACTATTCACGCACTTGCACAAGAACAGACAGCACAAGAACAGAAAATAAAAAATTATGCGTTAGGGCCTGAAGGGCTAAAGAAAGCATTGGCTGAAACAGGGTCTCATATTCTTGTAATGGATTTGTACGCAAAAACAATGATTAAGCAACCGAATGTAAATTTATCCAATATTGATTTAGGTTCAGGAGGGGGAGAATTAATTAAAAACATTCACCTAAATCAGGAACTGTCACGAATCAATGCAAATTACTGGTTAGATACAGCGAAGCCAAATATTCAAAAGACAGCACGTAATATTGTAAATTATGATGAACAATTTCAAAATTATTACGACACATTAGTAGATACTGTGAAAAAGAAAGATAAGGTAGGCCTAAAAGAAGGTATAGGTGATTTAATCGGTACAATTCATACAAATTCAAAAGAAGTCACAGAAGTCATTAAGATGTTAGAGGCTTTCAAAACAAAGTTGTATACAAATACTGTAGATTTCAAAAATAATGTTGGAGGTCCAGATGGTCAGGGGGGCTTAACGGCTATATTAGCGGGAAAACAAGCGCTAGTCCCACAACTTCAGGCAGAAATTGAGAATCTACGTTCTACTCAGAAAGCACATTTTAATAATGTATTAGCATGGTCAATTGGTGGTGGATTGGGAGCAGCTATTTTAGTTATTGGAACGATTGCAGGAGCGGTAGTAATTGTTGTAACTGGTGGCACAGCAACACCGGCTGTTGTGGGTGGTCTTGCAGCTCTAGGAGCAGCTGGTATTGGTTTAGGAACAGCAGCTGGTGTTACGGCATCTAATCATATGAACTCCTATAACGAAATTTCTAATAAAATAGGAGAATTAAGTATGAAAGCCGATCTGGCTAACCAAGCAGTTATTTCACTTACTAACACAAAAGACACTTTAACATATTTGTATCAGACAGTTGATCAAGCAATTATGTCTCTAACAAGTATTCAGCAACAATGGAATACGATGGGGGCAAATTATAAAGATCTATATGATAATGTTGATCAAATGCAAGAACATAAACTTTCTTTAATACCTGACGATTTAAAGGCTGCTAAACAAAGTTGGAATGATATTCATAAGGATGCAGAATTCATTTCAAAAGACATTGCTTTTAAACAAGAAAAAACAAACTAAAAATCAATATATATGTATAGGAGGAATTAAAGTGAATAAAAATTTTCCTTATAAACTACTTGCTGTATCGACGTTTTTAACTCTGACAACAACCACGGTAGTTTCTCCAGTGGCAGCCTTCGCAAGTGAAAGTAAAATGGAACAAACTAGTACCGAAGATATATCTCTTTCTGTAAACAGCGAAAAGATGAAAAAAGCTTTGCAAGATGCTGGGGTATTCGCAAAATCCATGAATGACTATTCTTATTTATTGATTAATAACCCAGATGTAAACTTTGAAGGAATTGATATTAAAGGGTATACAAATCTACCTAGTCAAATTCTACAAGATCAAAAAAATGCAAGAGAGCATGCTACTAAATGGGATAAGAACATAAAAAGACAACTTTTAGATACGTTGACGGGTATTGTGGAGTATGATACCAAGTTTGACAATTATTACGATACACTAGTAGAAGCCATTGATGAAGGAGATGGAGATACATTAAAAGAAGGAATTACAGATTTACAAGAAGAGATTAAACAAAACCAAGCGTATACACAGAATTTAATACAAGAATTAGCTAAATTAAGAGATAGTATTGGAGAAGATGTCCGAGCATTTGCAGGTCATAAAGATATATTGCATTCGATTCTGAAAAACCAAGCATCTGGAATTGATGAAGATGAAAAGCGCCTAAATGAAGTTTTAGAGCAAGTAAGACATTTTAAACAAGTAGAATCAGATGGAATAATAACTGTATCAATTCCTTCAATTCCTACGTGGATTGCTGGTGGTGTAATGATAGGGGTAGCAAGAAATAATTTAGGTACGTTAGAGCCGTTGTTAGCACAATTACGTCAGACTATAGATTATAAAGTAACATTAAATCGTGTAGTTGGTGTTGCGTATAATAATATTAATGAAATGCACAATGCGATTGGATCGGCTATTAATGCACTTACCTATATGTCTGCACAATGGCATGATTTAGATTCTCAATATTCGGGAGTGCTTAGTCATATTGATAAAGCATCCCAAAAAGCGGATCAAAATAAATTCAAATTCCTAAAACCTAATTTGAATGCAGCGAAAGATAGTTGGAAAACATTAAGAGCAGATGCGTTTACATTAAAAGAAGGGATAAAAACATTAAAAATGGATCCTGTATCTTCAAAAAAATAGGGGGATACTACATCTATTGCAAAGTTACGTAAATAGTCATAAGATAATTAATCGTTTTTTTATACAAAAAAAGGCGAGGGTGTATTAAGGATTTCGTCTTTTCATTTTATCTAAAGAGTAGCAATCAGGTTCAGGTACAATAAAAAATAAGATTTTCAGGGAATAACTTAGAAAAGATTGTGAAGGTTTAAACAAACGTGGTTACGATTGTTTGAACCTTTAAAGTTAAATAACCTTTATGAATTTCCCGTGAGATTCTAACCGTGAATATTGAAATTTATTTACTTATTTCGCCAATTGAACACATTTATACAATTTGATGGAGGTTAAGCATACTGAATCAAAACATAATAGGTTGTTATCGATGAGTTTATCATATAAATGTTATTTAATGTGTCATCAACTAACATTTATATACAATAATAAATAAAGAAAAGGAGATTACTATGAGAAAAAATAGAGTAATAGATACAGCATAAATAGCATGAATAGTTTTGGGTGTAAAAACATGAAAAAGAAAAAAATCCTTAAGAGTATTAAGGAAAAATGAGGGAGATATTATGGGAAATAATTCAACACATAAAACTAGAAAAATACTTGCAGCTACTGCTACATTAACTATGCTTGCGACTGGAATGGTTTCTTCATCAGATGTCTTTGCGGAGGAAACGCAGCAACAAAAAAAATTATCAACATCACTGCTAGAGGGAAAGTCAATTAAATCAGAAAATAGAACTTATACAGTCCCAGGAAAAGGGGATGTTGAGATACTAAAACAACAGGAAAGAAAAAGTATGGCATTTAGTCCATATGAACCAACTGGTTTATATGCAAAGCCAAATGAACAAATAACGATTAATGTAGAAGGAAATCAAAATATTCAAGCATACATTGGAACGTATTCGTATGATGCTTCTTGGAGAGAAGATTCTAAAATAAAATCATTTACATTAAAACCCGGTATAAACACAATCCAATCTCCAAATGGGGGGATGATTTATTTTTATAATAAACAACAAGGGGGTACCATTCGAACAACAGTCACAACAGGTGGAACGACTACTCCTTTCTTTGAACTAGGCAAGCATACGAAACAAGATTTAATAGACATGCTGAACCAATATCCAAATGCACATGCAGTGGAGTTAAAAGGAGAACGTGTATTAATTACGGCCAGCCCTGCACGTGTTAAGAAATATTTGTTGGGCTCTAATACAGATCCTGTACAACTCTTAAAAAAGATGGATGAAGCTACTCGAATTCAAGACAAAGTAGCTGGATTATCCGAGGAACAAGCAGATAAACATTATATTCATTACGTAGAAGAAAATCATTCTCCCGATTATTATATGTATGCAACTTCTTATCGAACCGCATATGTAGGAGATGCAATCCAATATGTGTTAGATATTAATAAATTTATAAAAGATGGTTGGGGTCCATGGCATGAGGCAGGGCATTTGAGACAGCAATCACCTTGGAAGTTTTATAATATGACAGAAGTACAAAATAATATTTACAGCCTTTCTGTAGAAAAAGCATTCACATCTAATCAACCTTTTAGATTGCAACAAGAGGGTGCTTATAATAAGGCATTTCAATACTTAGAACAATCTAATAAAAATTATGACGAAATTAGTGATGCTTTTGTTAAGCTTGTTATGCTTTGGCAGCTACAGTTAGCATATGGAGAGGACTTCTATCCTAAATTGCATCAATTGTATAGAGACATGCCTTCAAATGAAATTCCACAAACGGATGAAAATAAAAAACAATTATTTATGATTTCAGCATCAAAAGTAGCCAAACAAAATTTGATTCCTTTCTTTGAGAAGTGGGGATTACGTCCGAATAATGATACTATTCAAAAAGTAGCTGCATTAGGATATCCAATTTTAACAGCAGAGATTTGGAAGGGTACGGATTCTAATCCAATTAAACCAGATATGCCTAATGTAAATAATATTTTAGAAGGAAACAAGTTTGCATGGTCATTAAAAGGAATTAGTGATTTCGAGTTTGCTAAAATTAATTTCAATAAGTCGACAGAAGAAATGCAAATTGACTTAAAAGCAGGTATACCGCATCATTATTTTAATGAAACGTATGCGAGTATTAAAGTACAAAATGCTTCAGGAAAAGTAGTATACAATAAAGACATTTATGGAAACAAACAACAAAATGCTGAATCGCAAAAGGTTCCAGTCAAAGTAGGCGATTATATTGAGTTAACACATCTAGAAGGTGTGAATAGAGCTACTTTCACAAATATAGACAAAAGTAAACAAGAAAGCTTTGGGAAAAAAGCAATGTATGAAGTTACAAAAGAAGGCTTGAAGAAAGTAGAAAAAATGCCAGAAGCAACAATTTTAGATGGAAATCAATTTGTATGGTCACTAAAAGGGATTAGTGATTTCGAGTTTGCTAAAATCAATTTCAATAAGTCGACAGAAGAAATGCAAATTGACTTAAAAGCAGGCGTACCGCATCATTATTTTAATGAAACATATGCGAGTATTAAAGTACAAAATGCATCAGGAAAAGTAGCATACAATAAAAATATTTATGGAAACAAACAACAAAATGCTGAATTGCAAAAAGTTCCAGTCAAAGTAGGCGATTATATTGAGTTAACACATCTAGAAGGTGTGAATAGAGCTACTTTCACAAATGTAGACAACAGTAAACAAGAGAGCTTTGGAAAAAAAGCCATGTACGAAGTTACAAAAGAAGGTCTGAAGAAAGTAGAAAAAATGCCAGAAACAACGGTTTTAGACGGAAATCAATTTAGCTGGACCTTAAAAGGTTATAGTGATAGAGACATCGCAAAAGTAGATTATAATAGGGCAACAGAGAAAATGCAGGTGAAGTTAGAAGCAGGCGTACCACATTCTTACTTTAATAATACGTATGCAAGTATTAAAGTACAGAATTCATCTGGTAGTGTTGTGTACAATAAGGAAATCGTGGGAAATAGACAACAAACTGCTGAAAGCCAAACCGTGCCTGTAAAAGTGGGAGATTACATTGAGTTTACCCATATAGAAGGGGAAGCAGTAAAGGAAAAGACACGCGCTACACTAACTAACCTTGAGAATAGTAAACAGGAATATATAGGTAAGAAAAGAACCTATCAAGTTACTTCTACGGGATTAAACAAAATAGATTAATATGAAGAACCTTCGAATTATTAGTAAGGTGCCAAATAGTCGTTCATTATGAACGACTATTTGGCTTTTATTTAAAGAAAAGTGAAATGAAAATACTCTCTCTTATATATACTCTTATTTTCATCAAATGCTTTATTTTTTAATGTAACTTGTAAACTCTCTCATTTTTTATCTGTGAAGAAATTTTATAATAGAACCTAAAAATAAATATGAAAGTTTGTGTTAATTTATTAACTTTAATATGATTTTTCGCTGCAATTATAGTGTTAGTAATATGATTTTACTATGTTTATAGAGTATATATAAAGATTTAAGATGATAAACTATCTCATAAAAGGCTATTATCTAATCATTTATCTGAAAATTACGAAAAGGTGTGTAGATAGATATTATTGTAAATACATATATAATTAATTTTAATTTTCTGACACTACTTATCGGATGCTCTTATAATAATCTTTGGCCTATATTGTGATAAAAAGATTGCACGGTGTCAGTATTTAAAAGGTTATATATCATAACTTAAAGGGGGAAGAAAACTATGAAAATGAAGAGTAAGATGATCATGACAACAGCGCTTGCAGCTACTTTAGCTACAGGTGCATTGCCTACTACATCGGTATTTGCTGCAGAAAAAGAAGCACCTATTCAACAAAAAGAGTCACAAATTAGTATTCAACCGTTGGCACAGAATAATTTGGAAACAGCTGTTAATGCTGCTTTACATGGTCCCGAAGTCAAAAAAATCAAAGTATTTGAGCACGAATTTAATGTAAAACCAATTGAAGTTGTAAATTTAGCTGGCGGTAAAAAATATGTTAAGGGACAAATTTCTCATCATTTAAGTTTTCGTCCAGATGATCAATTTTATTATGAGTTTACAGTACAAGATGGAAAGGTGATAGATAAGCCTGTATTTAATATTGATAGGGGTGGTTTTACACCATTTGTGGCTCCGCTTTTATCAATTCTTGCTGCGTATAATGGAATCCCAGTTAATCCAAACGATTTAAACTCACTTGGTCAACAGATGGGAAAAGTTATAGATGGAAGCTGGGAACAAGCAGCACAATCTATTGCCACTGTAGTTAGTTTAACTTTTAATGAGTAGGAATTGAAGGGGAAATAAGATTTTGTTTAGTTTTGCAGAAGCCCATTTTTCGTAAGTATCCTTGTTATAAAAACTTTTAAATAAATATAAACCAAGTATTAACACACCTGTTATATTTTCTTAATTTGTTAACAATCTTGTCTATCATATATGTCACAAAATAGGAGTCTTGTTTAAGACTTCTGTTTTGTGTGTATAAAAAATGAGTGGCTTCAATTCTTTTTAAGATCCGTGAAGTATGATGAAGAACGGTGTCTTTACATGTCTATGGTTCGGCTCTATGAAATTTGTATATGCATGAATCTGATGGTTGTTGGATGAACCGCCATGGCCCTTCAAAATTTGAAGTAACAGACCGCTATCAAAAAATATTTTCAAGCAGAAAATCTCATTATTCTGGGAAAAGAAGCAATGTATATTGTAAAAAAACGTACCTTATTTTATGAGATAAATCTATTAAAAATTAGGAGAGATATAATGAAGAAAATAAAAATGAAAAACATCTTAAAAAGTGGAATCCTTACTTGTTTTACACTTGCAAGTTTATGTACGACTTCTACAGTATTTGCTGATAGTCATCCAGGTTATTCCTATGAATCCAATATAGGCTATCAAAATCCAACATGGATGTCAAAACTAGAAGATACAAAAAGAATAAGCGAAGTATCTATCCCGGGGACTCATGGTTCAATGGCTTTACATGGGGCAAGTTTTATTGATGAAAATTTGACAAGAAATCAAACAATGACCCTATCTCAACAATTCAATGCAGGAATTCGTTATGTAGACATGCGTGTTAAACGTGTAAAAGATTCTTTTGCGATGCACCATGGAATTGTAAATCAAAAAGCAATGTTTGAAGATGTATTAAAAGAGACAATTCAATTTCTAAGAGAAAATCCTAAAGAAACTATTTTAATGCGTTTAAAGGAAGATACTGATCCTGAAAGTGGCTCGCTATCATTCGAGGAAATATTTAAAAATTATAAAGACCGTAATGCTTCCTATTTTTGGGATCTGAATTTTGTACCATCCTCAGAAAAAAATAATCCTAAGTTAGGAGATGTTCGAGGGAAAATTGTAATATTACAAAATTTCTTGGCATCTCAAGAATATGGTATTAATTATGAATCTTTGAATACCCAAGATAAGTTTGAAGTTGGCACTGGACCAGACGGAATGTATGAAAAATGGAATGCGGTGAAAACCCATCTTCTAAATGCAAATAATAACTTTAACAATGGTAAGATCTATCTCAACCATTTTAGTGGCACAGGTGGTGCAGTAGCATTATTGAATAATTGTTACCCTTGGTTTGTTGCAAGCGGAAAAGAGAGCAGAAATACTAATAGTAATCCAAAACTGATTCAAAAAAATGTAACAAATGAATGGAGGGATTTCCCTCGTGACATAAATGGACAAGTATTTTATGGGGGAATGAATACACTTGGAACTGATTTCATACAACAAGGTGGTATTAAGCATTCTGGTATTATTGCTGCTGATTTTCCTGGACCAGGTTTAATAGATAGTATTATCAGATTAAATGGGATAGACTCAAGTGAAAAAGAAATATTAATTTCCCAAATTTCTTCTGAATCTAAGCCATTATCTGGACAAAAAAATCGATCAAGTCAAAACTTTAGCATTAATAATTTGCCCACAGGAACAAAGGGATTAAAATGGGTTATCGAGCCTACAGAAAAAGATAATGCTTCTACTATTTCCTTCAATGTTATGATTGATGTTTCTCTGGGGACGGATTCTGTTCGTTGGGGAAACATTTCGAATGGATCTAGGACTGAAGCATATACAAATTCTAAATACTATATTGCAAACCCAAGTGGCGCAACAAACAAATTTACAGTGAAAATATACGCTATTACAAATTAAGGCTTTAGTGTAAAGTTTCTTCATAAGGATAAGGTTCTATTCTTATCTCTTTTTTAAACGAACAGACTATGCTAATTGAACTGTTCGTTTTCTTATGATAACAAAAAAGAGCGTCAATACTTAAAATCCTCACGGACTGTTTGAAGTGGTGAGTAGTTCAAATCAATGCATAGTAGAGGATTGCGAGCTATGATTCGTATTCAATTTATGCTACCAATCCTTTGGTCAACATGTTCTTTTAAACCGGTTAAAAAAGAGGAAATAATATGTAATTATAAAAACATATTGAAAACGCTAACATTGTTAGCTATAATCAGGGTATAAAACTTCAAATGGATTGTGACTGTTCGGCAGGCAAAACCTAAATTATGGTGAAACCAGATTTTGAAATACTGGATTCTAATTAATTTAGGTTTTTTTATACTCTAAAGTATATAGCTGCTGCTGAGCAATCAATATCTAAAAACCTAATAAGGTGATGATATATGCTCATAAAAAAAGTTTTCAATAATAATGTTGCTTTGGTAAAACGTACTGGAACAGAAATGATTGTCATGGGTAAAGGAATTTCTTTTCAAAAAAAAGTAGGTGAATATATTGATGAATCCATAGTGGATAAAGTATTTGTGCTAGAGAAGGAAAGTCAAGTATCGAATAAATTATTACAATTAATTAATGAGATTCCTACGGAACACTTCGAGCTTACTACCCAAATTGTGGAATATATAAAGAAACAAATTTCTAACTCAATTAGTGATAATATTTATCTTACCTTAACTGATCATATTAACTTCGCAATTAATCGATTTCAACAAGGTCAAATTATTAAGAATCCTTTATTTTGGGAAATAAAAAAGTTTTATCCAGAAGAGTATAATGTTAGTTTAACAGCTCTTACAATAATTAAAGAACATACTGGATTTGAACTACCAGAAGAAGAAGCAGGTTCTATTGCCTTACATGTAATTAATGCACAACAAGATAATATAGTAATGGAAGAAACCATTATGGTAACAAAAATAGTAGGAGAAATTTTAAAAATTGTAAACTATCATTTTGGAATCAAATTAGATGAAAAATCTCTGAACTATAATCGTTTTGTGACACATTTAAGGTATTTTGCTTATCGTCTCTCTCGTAATGAACAAATAGTAGAAGAAGATAGCTTATTATTTCAACAAGTTAAGGAAAGTTATCCGGAAGCTTACGGTTGTGCAAAGAAGATAATGGCGCTTTTAAAATCTAACTACAATCAAAAACTTACAAAAAATGAGATTACTTATTTTGTTATTCATATAAACCGTGTTACTCAAAGAAAACTAAATCAAAATGATTAATTTACAGGATTGTGACTGTTTGGCAGGCAAAACCTGAGTTGAAGCTTATGTATATACATAGTTTCAACTCAGGTTTTTTATATTTCTGATGCTACATTTTATAGCATTGACCCTTATCTAATCAAAAGCTAAGAAATTCTCTTAGAAGAAACCTTTTGTTTCTCCAATTTCCTCTTTTGGTGTCCAAGGGGTTAAGAGTTTGAGTACAAATCTCTAAGGAAATTCAGGCTATCTTGATATATATAATAATTTTCAATAATAAAGGAGTGTGTAGAATGAAATATGAAAAATTATCAAAAAAGATTATACAAGGAATTGGAGGAAAGGAGAATGTCAAAAGCGTTGTCCATTGTGCTACGCGTCTTCGCTTCCAACTAAATAATAAAACGCTTTTAGACAAAGAAAAGTTAGAACATTTAGAAGGGATACTTAGTGTTGTTGAGAGTACAGGACAAATTCAAATTGTAATTGGTTCAAATGTGGCAGATGTGTACAATGATTTAGTTCAAGTAGGAAACTTTAATAGTGGATCTGCTCAATCAAATAATCAACCTAAAGAAAAGGTAAAGCTCACAGCAATGATTTTCGAATTAATCTCTGGTACGTTTACACCACTCTTAGCACCACTTGCTGGAGCTGGGATGTTAAAGGCGATATTAGCAGTATTAGTTATGTTTGATGTTCTTTCTGAAAAAAGTGGTACGTATGGAATCCTAGCAGCAGCAGGAAATGCTATTTTATACTTTTTACCTGTTATGATTGGTATTACTCTTGCTATTAAACTTGGTGCTAATGGATATATGGGTGGAATTATTGGAGCTTCATTATTAGAACCGAATTTTACTAGTCTAATGAGCAATGGAGATACAACTTCATTCTTGGGAATTCCTGTCTTATTAATGGATTATTCTTCAAGTATCGTTCCATCCTTTATTGCTGTACTTATTTATGCACAATTGGAGAAGTTTCTAAAAAAAGTTATCCATAAGGATTTACAATTATTTCTTTCTCCAATGATTTCATTGATTATTATAGTTCCATTAACAGTACTAGCGTTTGGGCCTTTCGGAATTTATGTAGGAAAAATGATTACCTCTAGTATTAACTTTTTAAGTGAACACAGTGGATTACTGACTGGTGCCGTGATTGGAGGTACAATGATTATTTTAGTAGTCTTTGGACTTCATTGGGCACTCATTCCAATGAGTATCGAAAACTTAACGAATGGTGGAGATCCAATAGATCCAATGTGGGCAGCAAGTACATTTGCACAAATGGGAATCGCTTTAGGGATTTTCCTGAAAACGAAAGACAAAAAACTAAAATCTCTAGCAGGATCTACTACAATTACTGGTTTACTTTCTGGTGTAACAGAACCAATTATTTATGGCTTAATTTTAACTCATAAACGTACCCTAGCTTATGTCATTATTGTTGGTGCTATCGGAGGCGCATTTATTGGGTCATTTAAAGCCGAAGCGAAAGCGTTTATGCTGCATAGTATTTTTACACTAGGCGGTTCTACCACTCCATGGTTACCTTACTTTTTCATGATCTTACTTACAGTTGGTGGAGCTACACTGCTTACCTATTTCTTTGGATATGAAGATAAACCTTTAAAACAGAAGGGAAAGATAGAAGGGGAGCCTAAGCAGCTGAGTAATCCTAATAACACGAAAAAAGTATTAAACAAACAAATAATTAACAGTCCATTATCTGGACAAGTCATCCCATTATCAAAAGTAAATGATCAAGTATTTTCATCCGAAGCAATGGGTAAAGGTATAGCCATTGATCCTAATAAGGGTGAGGTGATTTCCCCAGTAAACGGGACTGTGACTACTATGTTTCCAACTGGACATGCAGTGGGAATTACCTCAGATGATGGAATCGAGATTTTAATTCATGTAGGAATTGATACAGTTCAATTAGATGGAAAGTATTACACTAAGCTTGTAGAAACAGGGGATTCAGTGTCGATGGGGCAATCTTTAATTCAATTTGAAATCGATAAAATTAAAGAAGCTGGATATGAAACAACGACACCCATTATTGTGACAAATAGCAATCAATTTCTAGATATTATTCACACGACGAATCAATCCGTCTCAACTAATGCAAATTTATTAACAATAGTTAAATAGGGGGTATTAAATATGAAACCATTCTCTAAACCGTTTCCTGAAAATTTTTTATGGGGTGGAGCAACAGCAGCGAATCAAATTGAAGGGGCTTATAAAGAAGGTGGAAAGGGCCTTTCTACAGCAGATGTACTACCAAATGGTGTATTTAGCCCACCAAATTTCTTACTAAATGGAGATTGCCCTTATCATACTGCAATTGACTATTATCATAACTATAAACAAGATATTGCTCTCTTTGCAGAAATGGGATTTAAATGCTTCCGTATGAGTATAGCATGGACTCGAATTTTTCCAAATGGTGATGAGTCCCAACCAAGTATAGAAGGATTAGCTTTCTATGATCAAGTATTTGCCGAATTGAAAAAATACCACATTGAGCCTATCGTAACAATATCTCATTATGAAATGCCTCTCAATTTAGTGAGAAAATATGGAGGATGGCGAAATCGTAAACTTATTGATTTTTATTTAAATTTTGCTACTACTTTATTTGAACGCTATAAACACGTGAAATATTGGTTGACGTTTAATGAAATTAATTTTGTAATTCATGCTCCTTTTACTGGTGGGGGACTCGAGTTTAAAGATGGGGATCATAGACAAAACATACAGTATCAAGCGGCTCATCATCAATTTATCGCAAGCGCTTTAGCTGTAAAAGCAGGTCATGAAACGATAAAGAATAGTAAGATAGGTTGCATGCTTGCCTATGCGCCAACTTATCCGCATACTTGTAATCCTGAAGATGTATGGAAAGCTATGATGTTAGATCGTGAAACAGTATTCTTTACTGATGTTCAAGTTCGAGGATATTATCCGTCATATACTGAAAAATATTTCGCTGAAAATCAAATACAAATCACAATGGAACCTGGTGATGAGGAAATTCTCTCATCCCATAAAGTAGATTACCTAGGTTTTAGCTACTATAATAGCGGTACGGCATCTGCTTCTCCTGATAAACATGAAACTTCTGCCGGTAACTTACAGGTTGGTGGTGTTAAAAACCCATACCTAAAGGTCTCAGATTGGGGATGGGAAATTGATCCAAAAGGTTTACGCATAGCCTTGAACTTGTTATATGATCGATACCAAATACCTCTATTCATTGTTGAAAATGGTTTTGGAGCAGTAGATGTACTAAATACAGAAGGTACAGTACATGATGATTATAGAATTAATTATTTGAAATCTCATATTAAAGAAATGAAAGAGGCCATCGCTGATGGAGTCGATTTATTAGGTTATACTACATGGGGACCAATTGATTTAGTAAGTGCATCAACAGCAGAAATGAAAAAGCGTTATGGATTCATCTATATAGATAAGGATAATGATGGGAATGGTACCCTAAAACGTTATAGAAAAAAAAGCTTTGCATGGTATAAAAATGTTATTGCCTCTAATGGTGATAATTTGGATTCATTTTGAAATTAATTTTTAACACATTATCCGAAAAAATTCTCTTTCCTCAAGCGTGTACAGGGCGATAGGTGGGAGAAATCTTTCGGTTTGATGCAGCCAAAAAATTTCTGATAAATTAGAAACGGTTCTGTTGTAACGCTTCTTAACACATAAAACGGTGAGGAAATTACAATTGAATTTTATGAAGCCGCTAATAATTTTTGTAATACGCTATACGACGAATAGACGAGGTCTGATTGAAGACCTCGTCTTTGTTTATGTAGTTGGAATCGATAATTAAAGAGTATAAAGAGAAGAAATAAAGTAAAGTTATGAACCACCTAATTAACACATATTACTTCATAATACACTTAATAATTATATAATTTTTATATAGCTATTTAGTTTATCATTTTGCAGTAGGGCGGATTTTGAAAAAGAAAGAAGAAACAAATTATCTGCATGTGTGCTAAGGGACAAAACTACAAAATCCATTAAAATAGAACCATGGCGTTCATTGAAAGAGAAAATGAATGTTTTAGGTTTTACGGACAGTGATACTTTTTAAGTTCAAGTGGTATTATATAATCCGAATAAGGGCAATAAGCAAAAATACAAGCAAGATAATAGGGATCGCGCCACATTGCTATTAAGCTAAGCGTATATAATTTCAGCACCTTTTACAGAATTCGCGATGTGGGAAAGACGATATCGAACTTTAGTCCGCCTTTAGGAATGGGATGAAAGTATCGCTTTTTCATAGAAAAACAGTTGTGTTTTGTTTATACTTGAACGATAGACAAGTAAATAGAAGGTATATTTAAAGAAAGTACCTATACTACTAAAGGTACTTTCTTCATTTTAACGGTAAGAGGACATATTGTATCAATTAGATAATAACTTATGAATGTGAACTATTCACCACATAGCAAAGCTTGAAGTGGGAGCTTCTCAGTTCCACGATGAAAGCAACCTCTCGTCTCCCTGAGAATTACTTCGGTGTGTTCCATCCTAGATGTCCAACGCTTGAGGAAGGAGAATTTTTTCGGGGAATTCGTTAAAACATACTCCAGCCTTTTTGCGCGGAAAGTAGTTCTAGTATTTTTAAACCAGCTATACTATTTCCGTTAGCATCTAGAGCGGGTCCAAAAATACCAATTCCCATTTCTCCTTTTACGCATCCGAATATCCCACCGGCAACCCCACTCTTGGCGGGAATTCCGACGCGAATTGCAAATTCACCAGATTCGTTGTACATGCCGCATGTGACCATAAATGTTTTACAAATTTTTGTTATATGTTTCGGAACGATTTGTTTTTTTCTATATGGATCATATCCATCCATTGCAAAAATCAAACCAATCCGTGCTAAATCAATGCAGTTTACCTCAATTGCACATTGACGTGTATATAAGTCCATTAACGCCTCTACATCGCCATTGATAATGTCATTTTGTTTCATATAGTAGCAAAGAGAACGATTCAAGTAAGCTGTTTCTAATTCAGAGCCGGCTACTTTTGAAGAGTAATTAATCGTAGGATTGTCCGTAATATCACGCACAAAGGAAAGAATCCGTTCCATCTTCTCGTCATTACTATCCCCTGTTAGTATACTTGTAATCGCTAGTGCCCCTGCGTTAATCATTGGATTGAGTGGTTTAGAAGGGTTAGCTGTTTCTAGTTTAATAATAGAATTAAATGGGTCACCAGTTGGCTCCATTCCTACTTTAGAAAATACATACTCTTCGCCACGCTCTAAAAGTGCAAGTGCAAGCGTAATTACTTTTGAAATACTTTGAAGGGTAAAAAGCGTTTGGGAGTTCCCGGCATGGATATAATCGGTTTCTTTATGATAAATTGCAATCCCTAAATCATCTGGATTTGCATTTCTTAATTCTGGGATATAAGTAGCCAGTTTACCTTTTTTTGTATATGATTGTACTTGCTCTAGTAATTGTTCTAGGTTATTTGTTCGAATAGAGTGCATAACTAATACGTCCTTTTCCTTTTTATCTTTTTCCGCCAGAAGACTCTCTCCTTAATTTGTGTGAAGATGTGCTAGCACCAGCAGATAGGTGGGAGATGAATGTCGGTTAGCGTAAGCCAAAATATTTGCCATCATATACTTGTACAGATTGCTCTTTGATAACTGACGATATGAGGTTGGTTGCAGAAAAATCGTTGCAATCGTAAAATCTTCAACGTTCTATCGTCCCACGCTTGCTGAAGTTGCGAAAACCAAGCTAAAGTAGGGAGCGTGGTGAGTCAACGTACAAGATATTTCAGTTCTTACCGTAGGAACTACGGGCAGTGCCTGCTAAAATAACCGGTGGATATATCGGTGTTCGCAGGAATCCCCCACTTCAAACATCTCATTAGAGTGTTAAGTGGGGGTAGTTCAAAGTTGTGTTCATATAATCTGTATTTAATAAACGACCTGAATAAAGGTGTATTTTCGGTATTCTAAAATTGACTCCTCTGTATTTAAGAAAAGATTTTTGTTATCCAATCTTTTCTTTGGTGCTTTCGCTGTTCCAGCATTCAGTATTATTTAAATTAGGAATATTAGTTGCATAGAAAATCGGATCTTTTCCGGCTTTCTTTTGCTTTAAATAATCTTTGAGAGCGGAGAAAGCATATTTTCCAAGGAGGATGATTGCAATTAGGTTGAAAATGGCCATAATCCCCATGAATAAATCTGCAATATCCCACACAATTTGAACCGTTGCTATAGAACCTAGCATTACCATACCAATTACCGAAATACGATATATCAGTAATAATGTCTTACTACCACTTAAGAATTCAATGTTTGTTTCCCCATAGTAATAGTTTCCAACGAGAGAACTAAAAGCAAATAGAAAAATAGCTATTGCTACAAAGGTAGGTGCCCATGGTCCAATATGAGTTTTTAATGCTTCTTGTGTTAATTGAATCCCATTTAGATCTGTAGCATTGTGCATATCGGATAGAAGTATCATAAATGCAGTACAACTACAAATTATTAGTGTATCCGTAAAAACACCAAGTGTTTGAATAAATCCTTGTTTAACAGGATGTGTAACATTGGCAGTCGCAGCTGCGTTTGGCGCACTTCCCATGCCAGCTTCATTTGAAAATAAACCACGCTTTACTCCTAGAAGAATCGCAGCACCAAGCCCTCCGCCTACAACTTCCTTAATACCAAAAGCATGCAGCAAAATTTCTTTGAATAAAATAGGAACTTGCGTAATATTTGTAATAACCACAAATAGTGCAACACCAACATAAAGAATTGCCATAAATGGTACAATCATTTCTGCGACACGAGCAATCCGTTTTACGCCTCCAAAAATGATTAGTGCTATCAAACCTACTAGTATACAGCCGACCATTGTAGGCTCCAGGTTGAATGCGTTTTCAAATGCTAGCGTAACTGTATTCGCTTGAACAGCATTAAACACAAGACCAAAGCAAACTGTAATTAAAATTGAGAAAATAACTCCCATCCAGCGTTTATTTAATCCTTTTTCCATATAGTAAGCTGGACCGCCTCGAAATTTATTTCCATCTTTTACTTTGTATATTTGAGCAAGTGTACTTTCAACAAATGCAGAAGCTCCTCCAATTATTGCGATAAGCCACATCCAAAATATTGCACCGGGCCCGCCCGTGGAAATCGCAATGGCGACACCAGCTAGGTTTCCTGTACCAACGCGAGAAGCTGTACTCATGCAAAATGCTTGAAAAGAAGAAACTCCATTTTTTTCTTTTTGTGCTTTACGAGTTGAGGAACTTGCACCATCACTAAGTAAGCGAATCATTTCACCAACATAGCGAAATTGTACAAACCTTGTCTGAATTGTAAAATAGCATCCAACCCCAATTAAAAGAGCAATTAGGATGTAACCCCATAAAAATTCATTTGTAATTCCAATGAATTTGTGGATGGGAGTGATCACATCTTTAATAAAATCCATATGCTTACTCCTCCTTATTCTAATGAATATATATTTATCTAAAAAGACATGGATTCAGTATGACAAAGAAAATAAGCGGAAACATGATGTGCAAAAATTATTTTATCCTTTTCCGACAGAACACTTACTCCTCAATTTGTGTGAAGGTGTGATAGCACCAGTAGGTAGGTGGGAGATAAATGTCGGATGGCGTAAGTCAAAACGTTTGCGACCATATACTTGTACAGATTGCTCTTTGAAAACTGAAGATATGAGGTTTTCAAAGAAAAATCGTTGCAATCGTCAAATTTTCAACGTTCCATCGTCCCACGCTTGCCGAAGTTGCGAAAACCAAGCTAAAGTAGGAAGCGTGATGAGTCAACGTACAAGGCACTTCAGTTCTTACCGTAGGAACTACGGGCAGAGACTGCTAAGATAACTGGTGGATACATCGATGTTCGCAGGAATCACCCACTTCAAACATTTCGTAAGAGTGTTAAGTGGGGGAGTTCAAAAAAGCTACCATAATGTTATTACCAGGAAAAATTCAATCCCGATACTATTTTCGTTTATATATTTTCTTTTTGTACACGAATCAGACGCCCCTTTAGAGTTACATTGTTCCAGTGATTACAATTGCCTTAATGATTTTAGGTAGCAGAACATTGTTTAGTTCTTCCTGAAATCATCAAACCAATCAAACTACCAAGTAAGGCTATTAAAACCCATCCCATTCCTTCATTATATAGAGGAACGTATTGCATGAAAGTAAGCAACGAGTCACTAGCAAGTTCTGCTGTTTCTAATCCTTGTACTATACTAATCAGTAATGCTCCTAAAACTGATCCAACATAGACAGCCTGCTTATCTTTTATAAATCGATCAAAAAAAGCGAGGATAATTAGCACAATTGCTACAGGATAGATAACAATTAGGATAGGTAGGGAAAGTTTAATTAGCATAGACAAACCAAGGTTTGATACTCCAAAGCTAAATAAGCAAATAATTAAAATGATTTTGTTATAAGAAATCTTTGGAAATAGTGTTGTGAAAAATCTCCCACATGCTGAAACGAGTCCTACAGATGTAGTTAAACATGCGAATAACATTGTAATTCCTAATAAGGAAAGACCATATTGCCCAAATAAATGTTGTACTACATTTGTTAATAACACACTTCCGTTTTCAAATGTGCCAAATGTTTGAGAAGTAGCTCCAATATAAGCAAGTGATATATATATGATAGATAATCCAAGTGCGGCTATAAGCCCTGCTACTATAGTAGATTTAGCAATGGATTTTTTATTTGTAACACCTTTTTCTTTTATAGCGTTAATTACGATAATTCCAAATACGAGAGCAGCAAGGGCATCCATTGTTAAAAACCCTTCAATAAATCCTTTGAAAAAAGGAGCTTCCTGATATGAATCAGAGGGTGTTGAAATAGATCCAACTGGTGAAGAAATTGCTTTAACAATAATAATACTAATCATGATTAGTAACAGTGGGGTTAAATATTTTCCAATTCTATCTACCAATTTAGAGGGATTTAAAGATAGATAATACGTTACAACGAAATATACAAATGTGTATAGGAGTAATATATACCATTGATTTTGCATGGTGTTACTTAAAAAGGGGGCAACTGCCATTTCATATGAAACAGTGCCTGTACGAGGAATGGCGAAAAAAGGGCCAATTGCTAAATAAATGATAAGAGGGATAATAACACCACAGGCGGGGTGAATCCTACTAGCAAGGGTACTAACATTTCCACCAAAAAGGGAAATAGCAGCGATGGCTAGTAATGGGAGTCCAATACTACTCACAACAAATCCCGAAATCGATATCCAAATATTCGATCCAGATGAATATCCTAATAATGGAGGGAATATCATATTACCTGCACCGAAAAATATTGCAAACAGCATAAGTCCAATAGGGATTGTTTCTTTAAAAGTTAACGATTGTTTCATAGAGCACTCTCCTTTTTTGACGAAAAATGTCGAAATTTAAGTTTTTTTCATTATAACATATGAAATTAGAAAATACAGAAAAATAAAAATGAAAAAAATCCCTTTTTTATTTGAAATAAATAAAATGATATAAATACTCAAATTTATTTTGTTATATGTTCTTTGTAGTTCGCAAAGTCAGAAAAAACATACTAATAGAAGAAGTAAAGAAAAAAGAAAAGGGACATGAACAGGAGCAGGCACCGATGGAACGTCCTGTTTATTGATGCCCGCGAGAAAACAGACCTTTCTTGAATAAGTTAATTTTATTTTTAATATATAATTACTATAGATGAATGTTAGGGTTCAAATAACGGACATAATTTCCCCATATTCACTGCATAAAATTTTGTTAAGCTCTGAAATTCAAGAGGTAAATTATTCTTTATCATTGTAGTTCTTTTTTTATACGCTACTCTAAAATGCGTGTAATTATTAGAAATATGAATATGGGAAGAGGAGGGAGAACTGTTATTAAAGATAATTTCCACTTTTATTTATATACAATAATACAGAAATGGTGGTTTTTAGTATAAAATTACAGAATATTGAAATTTTTTCGTTTGTAAATTTGCTAAAACTATTTTAAAAAAGGAGGGGGATTTAACACAGCGCAATACGTGCATAGTGTGTTAAAAATTAATATGAATAAACGACTTTATAACGTCTTAGCAGCGGTCATGGTACTTCAAATAGTAAACATAAACATTCCTACTACTTCGTTTGCAGATTCAGTAGAAAATGTAGTAACGGGAACTAAAATAACGTCTTCTGATATAGAAGCGATAAAGAGTATTGAAGATGATATGAGAGATGAGGATGGAAAAGGGGATAAAATAGATGAAAATGGTGAAATACAAGGAAACTTTATTGTAAATATCCAAAAACAAACTACTTTATATGATTCTCCTAATATACAATCTACTGTTACCAGTGAAATACCTAAACAAATAGCAACAGGAACAAAGAAGAAAGGTGACTGGTATTTTGTTCAAACAAGCTCGGGAGAAGGTTGGATATATAATAGTAATCAAACCTTTATAGAAAGAAATATCTATACTTTACCAAGTGATTCAAGAAAGATAGTAATTAATGAGAAAACAGAAGTTTATTCATCTCCATTTGATGAATTTAAAGAAAATGGTAGTTTAGAACCCCAAACACTAGATGCTATAACACAGGCAGGAGATTGGTTTCAAATACAAACTGATGGTGAAATCAAATGGATAAAGTCGCCTTCTGTAAAATTTAAAGGGTCAAAGCCTTCACTTATTAAACAAAGAGCTACTACTAGTAATATATATGGTGTACCATTTACAGAATGGATTGTTCCAAAAGGTAACGATAATATTCGTCCTGGATATGCGATGAATGCAAAGTATATTACAATTCATGAAACAGATAATGAGAGCCCAGGGGCAGGTGCAAAAAATCACGCACAATATTTATATAATCAAGCAACAGGGAATACAGATCGTGCTGCTTCGTGGCACTTTACAGTGGATGATAAAGAGATTTATCAACATCTACCTTTAGATGAGAACGGTTGGCATGCAGGTGATGGAACGAATGGAACTGGAAATAGACAATCCATTGCAATTGAAATTGCTGTAAATAGTGATGGGAACTATGATAAAGCTGTGGATAACGCTCGTAAATTAACAGCATATTTGATGAGGGAGTTAGATATTACTATAGATCATGTGGTTAAACATCAAAATTGGAGCGGGAAAATTTGTCCATCAAAAATGATTAAAAGAGATGCTTGGAATGATTTCTTAATTGGTACAAAAAACTATTATAACGCTAACAATAAAGATGATATTACCGGTGGTTGGTATGAAAAGGATATTCGTGAATTAGCATCGCAAGGAATTATGGTAGGAGATGGACAAGGTTCATATTGGCCGGATCGTCTTGTTACTCGAGCAGAATTTGCAGCACTTATTACTAGATCCTTAAAGTTGCCTGAGGGTACTTCAAACTTTACGGATCTTAATACGGCACCCCCCTCATTAATAGATGGAATTAATCGTGCAGCAGCAGCTGGAATCATTAGTGGTAGGGGAAATAATATTTTTGCTCCAAATGACACAATTAAGCGTGATGAAGTGGTCATTATGATTGATCGAGCGTTACAGTATAAAAATATTATTGGAAAGCTAGTAGACTTGCCTTTTACTGATCAGAACTTAGCGTATGATAAACAGGCTGTACAACGTGTTTATGGACTAGGGATTGTAAAAGGAAATGAAAAAAACGAATTTATGCCCAAAGGTACAGCCACTCGCGGAGAAGCTGCTGCCTTTCTGAATAGAATGCTACATGTATTAAATAATGATAACAATAATTCAATAGGTGTTGTTACCATAACTGGTTCTGGTGTAAATCTGCGCAAGGGACCTGGGACGACTTATGAAGTAATTCGTAAACTAAATAAAAATGAATCATATTCTGTATATAAGGAACAAAATGGATGGTTAAGTATTGGTGATAATCAATGGTTATTTTATGACCCTAGTTATATCTTTTTTAATAAAAATAAATAAATACTAGAAAAATCGTGTAAAACAGAAAGCATTCTTGTTAGCAAGAATGCTTTCTACTTTTTTGCATTTAAATTTCAAATATTTCGATGAATCCATATGGAAAATCTATATATCATTTTATCTGTATAAACCTTATTTGAAATGAAATACATTAAAAATGTTTGTTTTTTTGTAATTCCTGTTTTAAATCTTGCGAAATCTGTTGAACACTTTCTATATCAGGTTGTGCATAGTAGATACTATACAGGAGCCTCACCTAACAGAGACATATTTTAATTGCACTAATAAGCAAATTATATTTTGCGTGTTTATCTAATGTGAAAATAATGAGTTTAAAATTCATCCCTTTTCAAGATACAGGTTATATCGAAAGTGAGAGGAAATCAAGTTGAAATTTTTGTTATCTATTGGGCGTTTTTTGTTTTTTAAAATTTTTCCGGACAATAATCTTCAATAATAAAGCATCAGGACACGTGTAATAATAAAAAAACAAATTAATTTAATAGTTTATAGTTTATAAAAATTATTGCATAAATTGTAAATTTCGTTGTATAAAAATAAAGTATTATACAGATGTTTATATCTGTGGTTTGGGAATGTTATGATATCAAAAAGTGTAGAAATAGGTTTTTTTATTACTTGACAAGTTCAAAAATAGTGGATATGCTTTAACACGAAACAAATAAAAAATTTTAAATATTTATAACCTGTTAGGTGAGGCTCCTATACAAACACAGGCTATTGCCCAAAAATATCGAAAGATGCCAATGGGTAGAACAGGAATTGTCGGATTAAGGCTCTTCTTAAGATAGCTAAGTGATGAATCATTCATCCTTTACGTTGTATAGTGCCAAAACTCAACTAGGGGGAATGAGCTTTATTTAGCTATGTCTTTTTTAAATCGACCTCCTTTAGTTGAATCACTAGGGGAGGTTTTTTATATGCAAAATTTTATTTGTAATAAATCTCTTATAAAAGGGGGGAAAACTAATGATTGATGATATTGATCCCATATTTATTAAGAAATTTGTTTTCCCAGAAGTGGGAAAATGATAACAAGTACCACTGTCCTTAAGGAGGAATTACAATGAAAAAATGTTTACAACAATTATTAACGACAAAAGACATACACTTAGTGCGAGAGCTTATAAAAACTCAGTCCTATGATATTGCAATGGAAATGAAAGATTTTCATCATAAAGATCAGATATCTTTAATGAAATGTTTTCCTACTGAAAAAGGTGCGAAAATTCTTAGTTACCTTACTCCAGAGGAGCAATATAATATTTGTACCAATTTGCCTTTGGATAAAGGCGAAGAGCTATTAGCAAGGCAATCTATTGATGACCTTGTTGATGTAATTCTTTCAATTCATGCACTTCAGGCTAAAAAGCTGATACAACTTATGTCTGAAGAATCTCAACAAAGAATTAGAAGTCTGCTGGTTTTTCAATCTGGAACAGCGGGCAGTCTGATGACAATTGACTATATTGCCGCCAGGGAAAATTGGAAAGTGAAAGATACGCTGTCGCATATTAGAAAAATTGGGGCAGGGGTAGAATCAATTTCGTATATTTATGTTCTTGATACGCGTGGTCAGCTTAATGGAATTGTTTCTATTCGTGAATTATTGTTAGCTTCAGATGATAAGAATTTATCATCAATAATGGCATCAGATGTCATTTCAGTTTCAGTGGATCTAGACCAACAGGAAGCTGTACAAAAGCTAATGGATTATGATTTATCTGCTATACCTGTAACCACGATAGATAATCGGATGATAGGTATCATAACCTTTGATGATGCAATGGATGTTTTCGAAGAAGAAGCAACTGAAGATATTCAAAAATTAGGAGGGAGCACCCCATTAGATAAGCCATATTTTGAAACCTCTATTTGGCAAATATACCGTAAACGTATAGGTTGGTTATTACTTCTGTTTGTAGCGGAAGCATATACTGGTTCTGTACTTCGACATTATGAAGAAACTTTGACTCATGTAGTAGCACTGGCTTTCTTTATTCCATTGTTAATTGGAACTGGTGGAAATACAGGTACACAGGTCGTAACTACATTGGTTCGTGCTGTAGCTCTAAATGAGGTGAAATTTAAAGATATATTTCGTGTTATGAAAAAAGAAGCATTAGTAGGTATTTTACTTGGGCTTACATTAGCCGTGGCGGCATTAATTCGTGCGTACACTTTAGGCGTAGGTACAGAAGTCGCACAAGTTGTAGCTATAACTGGATTATTCATTGTTATTTGGTCGTCTATTGTTTCATCTGTATTACCCTTGATTCTAAATAAGTTAAAGTTGGATCCAGCTGTTATTTCAGGTCCGTTCATTACGACATTAGTCGATGGGACGGGGTTAATTCTGTACTTTACCATTGCAAAGATGTTATTAGGCTTATAAAAAATTTATACTAAGTTTTTATACCTAGGTTCGTTCCCTTGACACTCCCACGGCTAAAGCCACAAGCTGACTAATGTCAGTGGGATTCTTGCTACCAAAGGCGAAGTCTATTTCTAGTATCGCTGACGTGTAAGATTGCTGTGTGCCATCACTACTCCGTATCCAGTGCATATAGCAAATACGGCACTCGTTCTATTACCAAACGAGTCAGATTGTGAGTTCTCAAATGTGTTTTAGCGTCTTGTGCTTGACGACTCAATACATTTTACGGAGTAGAAGAATTTGTTACTCCAACCTCATATGTTTTCAGTTTTCAGAGAACAAGATTGTTTTAGAGACTTTTACTTGTCTATTATGAAAATTATACCATTTCAAATTCTTAATGTATAGAACGTATATTCGGTTTTTATTTGCACATCGCATTTGACTTTCCCGTTCGGAAAATCTGTAAAGTTATTTTGTTTTTAATGTTTACGTTCTTTTTGATATACAAACAACCCAATCTAGGTTCTGCATTATTAATTTCAGAAATAGGGGCAAGTATGTTTATATGTTCTCGAATAAACATTTCTATTTTAATGAAATGGATAACTGTTACTTCAATTGTTAGGATACCGACTTTATACTTTATTTTTAGGTTTGGTTTATCTGATGTTCAAATGGCACGTATTACAACGGTGTTCAATCCATTTCTTGATGCAAAAGGGGATGGTTACCAACTTGTAAATTCATTTATTGCCATAGGATCTGGTGGAGTTAGTGGACGTGAGTATGGAAATAGTATTCAACAGGAAGGTTTTTTACCTGAGCCTCATACTGATTTTATTATGTCAATTGTATCTGAGGAGCTTGGAATTATAGGGGTACTAATCATATTAACTGGTTTATTAACTATAGTACTTCGCTCTTTTAAGATTGCTTAAGAGTGTAAAAGTCAATTTGGAAGTCTAATATCAATTGGAATCGGGAGTATGATAGGTCTTCAATCTATTGTTAATTTAGGAGGTGTCACGAGAATGTTCCCTCTTACAGGCACCCCCCTTCCATTTATTGGTTTTGGTGGAAGTTCTTTAATGGCTAATTTGATAGCAATGGGACTGTTGATAAATATCTCAATTTTCAATAAAAAAACAGATAATATATTTGCTTATGGAGGAGAAATGTTAAATTTAATAAACAATCTAGATTATAATGGATTTCGGTATATAAATGAGCATGTGAAAGGAAATGTATACATCGATTATTTAATGATCTTTTTTGCTGAATATGCTCAGTATATGTTCATACTATTATTTATGATTCTTTGGTTAAACAAAAAATATAAAAATAGAACCTGTGTAATTCAAGCTATTATAGCATGCTGTTTTGCTTTTGTGTTGAATAGGATTATTGGATTGTTTTTTTATAGAGAACGACCATTTGTTTCTCAGTTGAATATAAAACAACTTGTTGAGCATACCGCTAATGCCTCTTTTCCTAGTGATCATGCTACAAGTGCCTTCGCAATAGCTATAACTTTATGCTTATATGAAAAACGTTTAGGGAAAGCATTTTTATTGTTAGCTTTTTTAATTGCTTTTTCAAGGGTCTGGGTAGGAGTACATTATCCGCTGGATGTATTAATAGGAGCTGTTTTAGGATTTTTATGGGCCTTCATAATCCATTATATAGTTAAAACTAACTTCAAAAATAATAAATAAAGCGTCTACACTATTATACTTGCGACAGACCACATTATATTCAAAATTTTTGCTACTAATAAGAGGAAACTTATAAATAAAAATTACTTTTTACGGTGAGAATAATACTATTTAAGTGCAATTGCACTTCTAATTTTGATTAAAAATTCAGAGTGATTATAAAAATGTAGCTTGAAACTTATATTTTGAAAAAACAGTGGGATTTTATTTAATGGATAGGAGGTTAAGTTGTTGCGATCTAATAAAAAAAAATCTTTTTATAATCAGGAAGTACTAGGAAAAAATTATAAAATGCTAAGTGAAATTGCAAAAAGTGATGTTGAGTCGACGTTTGCTTTTTTTAAAACATCGTCTCATGGACTTTCTCAGGAAGAAGCTACTAAGCGGCTTGAAGTATATGGGAAAAATAAAGTGATTTATCAAAAAAGAATAAAATGGTATATAACATTATTTAATTCTTTTAGAAGTCCGTTTATTTCTCTTCTAATAGTATTAGGGATGTTATCTTTTCTTACTAATGATATAAAGGGTACTATTATTGTAGGAATTATGGTGGCTGTAAGTGTGTTAATTCGGTTCATACAAGAAATTCGTTCTCAGAAGTCTATAGAAAAATTAAAAAATCTTGTATATGAAAAGGTAACTGTTCTCAGGGGGGGAGATGTTTTATATAAGGAAAATAAGAGGGCGGTATTAGAAGAAAGTGGAAAGGTACAAGTTGCTCTTGAGAATCTTGTACCAGGGGATATTATAGAATTATCTGCCGGGAATATTGTACCTGCAGATGTACGAATCATCTCATCGGAAAATTTACTTGTAAATCAATCATCACTAACAGGGGAAGCATTACCCATTGTTAAAACAAATCAGTATTTCCATATGTACAAAAAACGTAAAATTAGAAAAATCCAAAATTTGATCGAATTGGAAAATCTCTGTTTTATGGGAACTCATATTATAAGTGGTACCGCAAAAGCAATAGTTGTGGGTACTGGAACAGATACTTACTTTGGTTCAATAGCAAAGAATCAATTTAAACTGAACAAGATATCTGATTCTAGATTCGATAAAGGGGTAAGCAAAGTTAGCTGGCTATTAATTAAATTTATGATTATCATGACACCTATTGTTATGATGATACATGGAGTTATAAATGGGAATTGGTATGAGGCATTTTTATTCGCTTTAGCTGTAGCGATTGGACTTACTCCAGAGATGCTTCCAATGATTGTAACCGCTAATTTGGCTAAAGGTTCTATTAATATGAGTAAAAAGAAGGTACTTGTAAAACAACTATCTTCTATCCATAATCTCGGAGCTATGGATATTCTCTGTACCGACAAGACAGGCACATTGACAGAAGATAAAATGGACCTGGTACGATATACAGATACAAATGGAGAAAAGTCGGATAAGGTTTTGAAATTAGCGTATTTAAATAGTTACTTTCATACAGCATATAAAAATGAAATTGATCTATCGGTTATGCGTTATGTAAGAGATAGTAGTGAATATGATATATCTCAATACTCAAAAATAGATGAATGCTCATTTGATTTTAATCGAAGACGAGTTTCAGTTGTTGTAGAAACCAATGCTAACGAACGAATAATGCTATGTAAAGGTGCTGTTAGAGAAGTTATATCAATTTGTAGTTATATAAAAGAAAATAATAAGATAATTCCTATTACAGATGAAATTCAACGTAAAAATAAACACTTAATTGAACTCTGGCAGGAACGTGGGATGCGAGTTGTTGCAGTTGCATATAAGCAGTTAAAGAGTGATAAAGTGGGGAGTTACTCTATTGATGATGAATCAGATATGATACTTGTTGGATATGTTGGTTTTTCAAATCCACCCAAACAATCGGCTATTGCTGCACTTCATACTCTACAAAAAAAAGGGGTACAAGTGAAAATTTTAACTGGTGATAATGAGTCCGTGACAAGAAATGTATGTAGGAAAATGGGCTTGTATATAGGAGAACCAGTACTGGGTTATGAAATAGATAGTCTTCCTGATAAAGCATTAGTAAAACTTGCAAGTAAAACAAGTGTGTTCGCAAAATTAAATCCTAGTCAAAAATTTCGTATTATTAAGGCACTTCAAATGAATGGCCATACAGTTGGATTTATGGGGGATGGAATTAACGATGTGTTTGCTTTAAAACAGTCTGACGTTGGTGTATCTATCCATACAGCAGATGATATCGTTAAAGAGTGTTCAGATATTATACTTATAGAAAAGAATTTAGATGTATTAGAAGATGCTATTGTGGAAGGACGGACAACGTTTGGAAATATACTGAAGTATATTAAGATGACAGCAAGTTCAAATTTTGGAAATGTATTAAGTTTATTAATTGCTAGCGCATTTCTTCCTTTTCTTCCAATGTTACCAATTCAAATATTATGTCAAAACTTACTATATAATCTATCCCAACTTTCAATTCCATGGGATAAAGTAGACAATGAGTTTTTAGTGAAACCAAGAAGTTGGGATACAAAAGATTTATTTCGTTTTATCATTTTTATTGGGCCGGTAAGTAGTGTATTTGATATAATCATTTTTATTGTAATGTGGAATATATTTGGTGCAAATATTCTTGAAATGCAATCCTTATTCCAAACGGGTTGGTTCGTAGTAGGGTTATTAACACAATTATTAATTGTGCATATGATTCGTACTCAACATATTCCTTTTCTACAAAGTACGGCTGCTAGACCTGTTTTGATACTTACAGGTTTAGTTATGATTATAGGGATTTCCCTTCCATTTACCAGGTTAAGTACCCAAATTGGCTTAACTCCACTTCCGTTGTATTATTTCCCGTGGTTATTTGGAATTTTAACAATATATGCTCTAGTTACTGAAATTATAAAGAGAATATACATCAGGAAGTTTAATCGATGGCTTTAAAACTAAAACATTTTGTTGAAGTTCATTGTACGTTGAAAAGGCGGAGTCTCTTTGGAGACTTCGCCTTTTCGGTATAACATGAATTACAGGAATTACTAGTAGCCTCATAATATTTCCTCATATATTCATGCCTCTGTTTATCTCTAGAAAAACTTTGCACCAGAACCATATATATCCTAGAAACACATGTTTCCCTACAGAAAAGGTGAATTCATCTTCCACTTAACTTATTGGTGCTATGTACCTTCACACAAATTGAGGGGGAAGTTTTCTTGGCTAAAAATAATCTAGATAGTTTAATTTCTAATTGTTCCTGTATCTTTTATTTTAACGTGTGTATTCACACGTATTTTAGCTTTTGAAAAAGCGCGCAACCAATCTTCTTTTACCTTTTTCCATTCTTTATATTGAAAAGCTCTAGCATGTAATGATAAACCAATTGGATCAATTTTATTTCTCTGCATATCCTGTAACATGCCTTGTAATTTTTTATTGAACTCTTCCTGGATTTCATATTCCAATTTACCTATTTTCTTATTACCATGTAAAGGAGTTTTAGTTAAGTGTCCGTTGGTTTTTTCAATTAAGGATACATTCATACTTACATCTATATTAAAAATAAATTTACCTTTTTGGAAATCAACACTAATTTTTCTCTTTGCATTTTGTACGAAAACAGACGTATTTGGCTTTTTATCAGATTTTTTTGGAGAAAGAACAAGGTGTAGTATCATCCGACCTGTATTTTTTGACTTATTAATAAGGTTGAAAAACTTCACATCGGTTTTAGGAATCTTCGTTAAGTACTTTCCTTGATGATTTAAAAATGCAATTCCTACCGTATCAATTTCATTATTTGTTTTCTTGATAATGGGAACAGTTTGCGTCATTCCCTGTTCATTTTTTTCTCTCATTAATTGTTGAATCGTGGAAGAGACGGATTGATTATTTTGAATAGACGATTCGATTACACCATTTATATAAGATGGTAGAGATGGTTTACTAGGCTTATGAACTTTAAAAATTTCATCTGCAGGTCCATCTACAAGTACTACTTTAGCATTAATGGTAGCGTAAGGATCACGGTAAGAAGAATCAAGCTCCTGCAACCAATTTGATTCTTGCGCTAATTTTTTTCCAATTAAAATGATTTCAGCTTTGGAGGCTGTCATATAGCCCGTTAACTTCGTATCTATCTTACTGAATCCATTATATACAGTTGATGCCTGCGTCCAATGCTCTATAGTACTTTGTTGCTGTTTTTGATGAAAGAGTGGTATGCTTGTGCCTACTTTTATGTTTCCATTAGAAGTTCTATCTAAGCCGATTAAAAGGATTAAAGAAACTTTTTCAAGAGGAATTCTGTGACTACAACCAATTAAACATACACAACAGATTACAATGCATATCCATTTTCGAATCAAAGCTGTTTCCTCCTAGTAATCCAAGTAAAAACAATGCTGTAAGCGAAAAAGAAGATTGGTAATAGAATTAAGAAAGTGATATTTAAGATATCCATAAGAGAATATATAAATAAATATTGATCCACATCGGGATTTAGAAAAACGAATAAGCCGACTATTAATACCATAAAACCAACCAGCACCCAATTGCGAACGGTTTTTTGAAATAAAATGGTCACAGATTCGAAACTGAAAAATAAATACGGATATATTGTAGTGGAAAATACAATCAAATAGTAAGCGATATATAAAATTTCTAATCGTTCTATGAAAGAAAAACGAACTCCTTTTAACAGATGAAATACTGGCCAAATTACGTCTTTTATCCCCTCCGGACTAAAGTATATATAAGAAAGAATAGTCACATATAGATAGAAAAACATGGTTCCGGTATTCGCTATTAGTATTCCTTTTATGGCTTTTTGTTTTTTTTGTAAGAACGGATAAATAAAATATGCAATTTCTAAGCCTGCATAAGGAGTAATGGTTTCTTTTGTTGCCTTTACAATAGGGTATAGGCCATCTTTAAAAATTGGTAGTAGGTGTAAAGGATTGTAGTTACTCTTTAGTGAAAAAAGAAGAAATAGTGGCATCCAAGTAGTGAAGAAGAAAACAAGCATAGAATAACTAGTAAGAGCCCTTAACCCACTCAGGGCTAAAATAATAAAAGGCAATAGTAATAATATGGCGATTTGATAAGCGGGAGTGGAAGGGAATATCCACACTTTTACAATATCAGTTGCCTTTAATAATGTATTAAAACCAGCAAAAAATAGATAAAAGGCATATAAAAGAAGAAAAATTGTTCCTAGCCATTTACCAAAGTATGCATTTAAGATCTGAGAGAAATTTTTATTAGGATTTTTTTGTAACATTAATATAATAATTACGCCAATTATAGAAGTAATTATCCATCCCAGAATGATAGAAATCCAGCCGTCTGTGCCAGCGGTAGTGGCAAGAGGGCTTGGCATAATTAACATACCTGATGCAAGTTGCAGTGAATGAATGAAAACAATAAATTCAAATAAAGTTATGTTTTGGAATTTAAGATTCCCCATGCGAACCACCTTCTTTTTTCTTTTTTTGTTTCGGCTGTCCGGTACTCGAGCGGGTGGTGATCATAGAAATAGGAAATCTTACAAATGAATCTTTTAACTCTTGGAGACGAAATGGTGCAATTGGCAATCCGTATGGTGAGCCATAGGAAGTTAGTGAAACAAAATGAGCAAATAAGAGCATTAATCCACTAACAATACCTACAATTCCAAAAAAGTAGGCAAATAACATCATTGGAAAACGAATAAGCCGAATACAACTTGATAAATCATAATTAGAAACAACAAATGATGCAATGGCTGTAATAGATACGATAATAACCATAACGTTACTCACAAGACCAGCTTGAACAGCCGCCTGCCCAATTACAATTCCTCCAACAATTCCAATGGTTTGTCCAATTGGTTGTGGTAAGCGAATACCAGCTTCACGTAGCATTTCTAGTGTGATTTCCATTATAAAAGCTTCCAGTAAAGGAGAAAAAGGAACTTTGACTCTTGACGTTGCAATAGAAGTGTATAAATCTATAGGAATGATTTCAAAGTGAAAAGTGACTATAGCAATATAAAATGCGGGTAAAAAAATTGCTATAATAAATCCTGCAAATCGTAATAAGCGAAAAAATGATGCAATGAGCCAATGTACATTATAATCATCGGGAGTCTGAAAAAATCCAATTAAATTCATTGGAACGATCATTGCACCAGGAGATCTATCAATTAACACTGCTACTTTACCATCAAGAATATGATTAGAAATAGCATCTGGGCGTTCACTTAAATAAGCCTGTGGAAAGGGAGTCCAATTTTGATCTTTTGTAAAGTTGGACAATTCTCCTACGCTCAATACAGTATCAGTTTTAATTTTACAGATTCTTGTCTCCACTTCCTGTACCACATCTTCGTTAGCTACATCGCCTAAGTAAAGTAAATATACAAAAGTAGTGGCCCGTTCTCCGATTGTCAATTTTTTGATTTTTAACTCAGTAGAAGGAATATATCTACGAATGAGACCTATGTTTTTAGTGGCATTCTCAATAAACCCATCATGAGAACCTTTAATGGTAACTTCTGAAATAGGTTCCTGAATCGATCTTTCTGCCCATCCCTTTGTATTTATGAGAAGGGCTTTCTTTTCTCCTTCCATAAACAGTACACATTGTCCCTCGAGCAGCCCTTTTTTAATTTCATTCCATGTATATACTGTTTTTGTATAAGTAGCAATAATATTAGAATTAAATACTTTGCTGTCTTCATTTACTTCTTGTAATAATGGTGTAACGACATTTCCTTTTAATGCAACCCCATCTGTCAGACCTTCAAAATAATATAGTAAAACATTCGTTTTTGTTTTTAATTGTAATGGATGTTCAACTAAATCGGCACAAATATCAAAGATCTGTTCTAATGTATTCTTAAGTTCTTGTAAATTATTTGTTTGGATAGTTTCAACAATGGTATTTTCCATGGTTTCTAAGGTCTTTTCATTTAAAGACATGAATTACACCTCTTTACGTATAGCAGTCGTGTTTTTATTATTTTTATATAATCAAATTTTATTCATTTGGATAGCAACACATCGCTATCAACTTGAAATTTTGTGGCACCCCCAGAACGAAATTTTAAAGCCTTCTTGAAACAAAGAATTTCATTTTATCATTATTTTTGTGGTGACCTGTTTGCTGGGTTTGATGGCCCCGTATATAAAAGTTTAAAGAACATTAATTTTACATATTACAAAATCGTACAAATATATTAGCATATAGAACAATTCGATATTGTTGTAGCACAAGAGAAAGAGAAGTATGTTGGCTCAGCAGTACCTTCCGCTGAAGATTTACAAGTAAAAGGTGTAGAAATGAAGGCTGAACAAAAGAAAGAAATAATACACTTTTTAAAACATTTTTAAGAAAAATCGGGAATATATTCAGCCCTTTAATTCCAGCTTTTGTTGGAACTGGTTTAATCGCGGGTATTGCATCAATTTTGTCAAACAATATTACTGCAGGAAACTTAGACAGTGCTACATGGCAGCAGTATGTAACTATTTTTAATGTTATTAAAAATGAGATATTTAGTTATTTGGTTATTTATGTAGGGATTAATGCTGCAAAAGAATTTGGAGCAACACCATCTCTTAGTTGATTCATTGGTGGTGTAACCCTTTTAACAGGAGTAACAGCTAATCTACCAATAAACAATATATTCAACGGTGAACCATTATCACCAGGTCAAGGAGGGGGAAACAAATTTAATTTATATTCTAATCTAGGTCTAAATTAAGAAAGTAACCAAATAAGAAATGGAGAAGATTTTATTATGAAAATAAAAAAACAAAAACCTAGAGGAGCATGGAAAAAAAGCCTTATATCTTTCCTCATAGTTTTTGGATTAGTTCTTGTGGGATTTAGTTATTGGAATCTTTTACCATCTCCGAAAGCTTTTTTGATTAAAAAAGCGTTCGAAGGGGGACGTTCATTCCGTCACTGGGTTAAGAAAAAGCCCTACAAGAAACAAAAATCGTTAAGGATATAAGTTATAAATCTAAGTTTCCAGATGGCACATTAGACATCGTTTACCCGAAAGATTATACAGAAAAAACTCCTGTTATTTTTTTGTACATGGAGGTGGATTTGTAGGTGGTGATAAATCAGGTATCACTGGGTATACAGTAGAGTTAGCTGCCTATGGTTATACAGTGGTGAATATAAACTATGCTCTTGTTCCTAAACGGGAATATCCTACACCAGTACTCCGACTAGGTGTGTTGCTATTTTGTGGTCCATATATTATGCCAGCTTTAGCTAAGATGGAAACAACTAAAGAAGTACAAGATTTTATGCGTATCTCTGGTTGGGCTTACTTAGGGAAGAAAGACTTTGAAAAATTACTAATATGTTTTATACATCTAATCCTATTTAATAGGGTGGTTTTGAAAGATGGAACTCCCGCATTCGAAAATGATGTAAATAAGTTGTCCAAATGGGCAGCTTAGTGTTTGTTTTTTGGTTACTTCAATATCTAAGCTAAATGTCTATGTAGCAGAACTAAAAAAAGACGCCATAAGGCGCCCCTGACTTGGGTTAATGAGGTTTTAGTTTTCCAATCTAAAGAAATATTGTATCAGCTCACAAAGAGAGTATATCATAACATCCAAGAGAAAAAATATATATTCTTACATATCGAAATAAATCTTGTATTCTTGCATTGACGGACCAGAAATAGCAAGATGTGAAGCAAATAAGCACTGTAAAAATATCAAGTCTAGGATGTACTTACTTGCAAACAAACTCAAAAAATAATACATACATTACTATAGAAGCGATTAATTTCTGATATTACATGTTTTAATATCAAAAAAGCCATCACGCAATGATGATTGCATGATAGCTTTTGTTGTTTTCTCATTTCATTGTCTCATTGACCCATGTAGCGATGTCCTTGATGACATACGCAGGAACATTGGAAGGGACTTCGTATTCACTAGGGTGACTTAATTCCCCGTCGCCCTCCGTGAAGAAGTGATTCAATTTCGGATATTCTTTGAAATGAACATTACTGCGGCTTGAAAGCCCTTCTTGCCATTTCGTAAACTCGTCTTTTACTGTTACTTGATAATCACGTGCACCTTGCAGAATCAGTAATGGCTCTTTTCGTGATTTCGCTTCCTCAACTGGCCGCCAACGAGTCACATCATACATGAAATGTGGAGAAAGATAATTATAACCAGCTGGTGGGTGATCCGGATCAAAAGTAGGGTCCTCAATGTAAGCGAATTGTTTTTTTATTTCATCAATATATTCCTTAGGTGCTCCGAGGTACTGATACTGATCAAGGAGCATGTCAGTAAACGGACGTGCAGGTGGTGCCATTAAAATACTTCCTCTTACAAGTGATGAAGGTGCTTTGCTTAGTATGCGCGGCATGGTGCCGGCACCTTGGCTATGGCCAAGAATGAAAATGTTATCTGGGTCAATGCCTTCCTGCTGCGCTGCTGATTTTGCTGCATATATGGCATCATCTGTAGTATCTCGGTCTAACGTTACAGGTTCTGCACTAATTTTAAAACCGTGTTCTAAGGAACGTTTCTCGTAACGTAACACTGCGATACCGCTTGATGAAAGACCAGCTGCAAGGTCTCTAAAGATTTTAGCTCCCATAAATGTACTGTCACGATCTTGCGGACCAGACCCGTGAACAAGAACAACAACAGGTACTTTTTCGCCAGGTTTATGTTTTGGAACCGTTAATGTGGCTGGTAACGGGTATGTAGCATTTCTAATGACGATTTCTCGTTCTTGGTAGGAATCAGGTTGGTCATAGCTAGGATGCGGGATGGTATAAGATTTCTCTGGCACCGTCCTTACGCCAACCTCATCAACTTTGCCGCCAGGCGTGAATTTAAGGAGTAGTGGAATAGTAGTTCCTTCGATATCTCCTGGAATTTCAACCGTTTGATGGACCAAGTTTCGTTCTTTTATAACAGGTGCTCCCATGCTTGTAATTCTGCTCCCGCCACTTTGTGTCCACCAGCTTTGTAATATGTTTGCCGTAAACTTGGATTGAAAAGCTGCAGACGTCAACTGAAGTGCCTCTGCATATTTGCCTTGCTGGAGATATTCAAAAAATAAAGACGTACGCTCCGTTAAAGAGACTGGTTTCTTTTCTGCAGTTTGTGTCACTTGTGTATCCGCATGAATCGTTGTTGTAAGCGGAAAAGAAGAAACACCTAAAGAAAAGAGTAGGGTAAAAGAAAGTGCTGATTTTTGTAACTTCTTTTTTTCATCTTTTTCATCCTGTTTAACCTCCAAAATGAAATGGTATGAAATAGGAATGGTAATTAGTGGGGTATTTCCCTATTGGGGTTCCGGTACATGTATGGGGGAATCCTGCATATATATCATAAAAAGTCCGTTTGAAAGAGTAGAGGAGCTAAGCAATGGATTAATACATCAACCTTTGCTAAATCACAGAAATCAATAGTATTTCCAACAATGATTCCAATCTCATTATGATGTAAGGGAAGAAAAACAAGAAGAGAGGGAGGTATACGATGAAGAAATTTTTATGGTTCATTTCTATATTGTGCATGATTTTAGGATTGGTAACAGGGTGTAGTAGCAAAGATGACACTGGAATTTCCGTTACAAGAAATGTAGCGGAGAAAGACCAGCAGAAAGGCAGCGAAATAAAACAAAATAAGAGAGAAGAGGATAGTTATGAGGCAGTGTCCGTACCTGTAAAATTAGAAGAAATGCAAGTTTGGGGTAAAGATTTACTAAATAAAAAAATAGAGATGCATGAAAGACAAGAGGACTAATAAAGTATTACTAACTTCTTATTACCAATAGTTAGAGGGCATTGAGTCCAAATTAAATAACATTATTGTTGATTTTTGAGTACAAGCACATTGATACAATAGTAATTTAAGAGCTGCGATTGTAGTTCTTTTTCTTATGTAGTTAACGATGCAGTTAGTGGAAGAAGGATTTTAATTTACTATGATGAAATATGTAATCTAGGTGAAATCTTAGAAGGAGGTTTAAATACTATAAAAATTGTTTTGTAGAACGAATGTAAGGGAGGAAAACTAATTTGGAAATCAAAACAGAAAGATTAATAATTAGACCTTTTAAGCGTACTGATTTACAGGATGTATTTGCTATTTATAATAATGATGATACATGTAAGTACCTATTACATAATAAGTGGACTCTTGAAGATATGCAGAAAAGATTCAATAAGAAGCTAGCAAACAATGTACTCACTAAAGAATCACTATTAAGTTTGGCAGTCATATACAAGACTAATGTAGTGGGGGATCTATCTGTATGGTACACAGATATGAAAGACACTGTTGAGATTGGTTATAGTTTTTCAAATGAAGTAGCTGGGAGAGGTTTGGCAACTGAAGCAGTAAGTAGTTTGGTATTTAAATTATTTGATGAATTTAATGTACATCGTATACAAGCTAATCTTGATGCACGTAATACAGCTTCACAAAAATTGTGTGAACGAATAGGCATGAGAAAAGAAGCCCATTTTATACAAGATTTTTGGAGTAAAAATGAATGGACAGATAGTCTTGTATATGGAATGTTATCCTCTGATTTGAAGTAATAGACATAGTGATTTTATTATGCTAACGGGTGCGTTAGTTGAATAACAAAGGGTATAACATATTATCAAAGACTAATATATTATACCCTTTAATTCATTAACCTTTTTAAAATTAGGTCTTGATAATTTCAAATGTAGAAAAGCTCCCGTATTTTTTATTAAAACAAATTAAAATTACACAAATAAAAGCCCGTGAGCTCAAATTTTTATATTTTAGGATAATGATATGCAAGATTGCATGTGTAAAATGGTTGCAATCTTGCACGTTCTGTAACTATAATGGTTACAGGTTGGTGGTTACCAATCAAACAAATACAATCATCATGAATGGAGATGTTATCGAATGGGTATGAAAAAATTAATCTTAGCAGGTGCTTTAGGGTTCGCAGCATTATCAGGAACAAATCTACCAGGATTAGAAGCAACAAAAGCGAGTGCAGCTTCTATTGAAACGAATTTCTCGACGTTAGAAGGACGCGTAGTAGAAGTGGATCATGGTGTGATTGTTGTGAAATCTAAACAATACGAAGAACCTGTTAGTGTGTATGTAGAAAATATTTCAAATGTGGAAGTAGGAGACGAAGTAAAAGCGACTGGATCCATAATGCGTAACTTTACGGAGTATATGGTTGCAACAGAAGTTGAGAATACTACAAACAAATTAGGTATGCATTTGAAAGAAAATGGCTCACCTGATTATGTGATTGGTGAAGTATCAGAAGTAGGTACGATGGAAGACAGGGCTACTAAATATGTCGTAGTTGAGTATCCAACACAAAATGGGGAGAAAGACGTTATTGACGTGTTCTTAACAAAGGGACAAGTATTTAAAACAGGGGAGAAAGTGAAAATTGATATGAAGTATGTAGGCTGGGGTGGCATTTCTATTAATTACAACACAGTTGATCACATCGAAAAAGTGCGTGAGGTAAACAATAGCGCTCAAAATAATGATGATGTGTGGATTTGGTCTTAATTTGATTATTGACACTCCCACGGCTAAAGCCACAAGCTGACTAACGTCAGTGGGATTCTTGCTACCCAAGGCGAAGTCTATTTCTAGTATCGCTGACGTGCAAGATTGCGGTGTGCCATCACCACTCCGTATCCAGTGCATATAGCAGATACGGCACTCGTTCTATTACCAAACGAGTCAGATTGTGAGTTCTCAAATGTGTTTTAGCGTCTGGTGCTTGACGACTCAATACATTTTACGGAGTAGAAGAATTTGTTACTCCAACCTCATATGTATTCTGTTTTCAGAGAACAAGATTGTTTTAGAGACCTTTACTTATCTATTATGAAAATTATACCATTTCAAATTCTTGATGTACAGAACGTACCTTCGGTGTTTTGTTTGTACATCGCATTTGACCTCATTCTCATCCCACCTCTAAAGTGGGTGCCATCGCACCGTAGTGGGCTTTCCCGTTCGGAAAATCTGTAATATTAGAACCAAAACAGTAAGACGTACTTATGTTGTAAAAGCTATACTGAAGTGAGTATGGATTATAAAATTTATTTCGATTAAACAAAGGAGAGGAGTCTATTCTATGACTTCTCTCCTTTGCTTTATTCGAACTTTGTTTGAGTCTATTTATATGACCATATTTAAGCAAGAATAGCTTTTAAAACTGACGCTTTGTTTGTAGTAAATAATACATAATTTTGTTTTACAGTTCTAATTAATATACGATCAGTTGTCCCATATGCTGTTCCGATACGGATTGCACTTGGTTCTTCAACATCCACATAGGTAGCATCATAGAATGCTACACTTCTTATCTTGTTATACAAATCAAGTCGGCGGTTTATTTCTTCACTTGATATTTCTTCCAATAATCTTTTATAAGAACTACCACAATGCTTACTAATGACATTAAAAATGTTTTCTCTTTTTATATTGATATTTTTAGCTAAAGCGAAAATGGCTGTGATTAATTTTGAAACACTAGCTAATGGAAACCAGTCATTTTCATTTATTACTATTTGCTCTTTTGTTTTGGTATCTAGTAAATAAAACCCTAATTTAACATTTGACGGCACTAACTGTGTGATCTCACTCTTTAAAATCATTACTCTCTCCTATTCCAACTCCTATTTTTTACTCATTGCTTAGATTCAATATATTTTTTAGTTCACATAAAATCCGTTAGCGGAAGTTGACTACCTTATAAAACTCTCCATCTTTTTACAATGTAGAATACAAGGAATGTCCCTATAATAAAAATAGGAAATGTTTCTTTGATACGCTGAACAAGTACTATTAAAATAGGCATAGAGATACATAAAAATATGATTAGGTATCCTATTGAAATCCATCTCGTTTGATTGATACGCACATTTGGGTATACCTTTTCTATAATTTCTAATAGGAGTGAGCCTCCATCCAATGGAGGAATGGGTATAGCATTTATAATTCCAAGAAAGAAACTAATTTCTGCTAAGCATGCCAAACCACTTAGAAAATTATTTGAATAAATCAGGGTTGGAAATGATTCTATCCCATGATATACATATTGTAATGGGTGTGAATAAAAAGGATTTAACATTTTTTCCAAATCTATAAATATGTTTGAGAGGTTGCCTTGCATAGCATGGATGATAAACATACACAACAGAGGCAATACCAATATACTCATAATAAGTCCAGATGCGGTCAAGATAACTCTGCTTGTTGTTGAATATTCATAAAAATCCTCACCATGTTTTTCTGGTATTACATATCCGCCTAATATAATCCAGGAAACTTTATAAGTCACGTTCTTTTGAGTGAATTTAAATATGGTAGGACCAAATCCTATCCCAACTTCTTTTATTCGTATCCCCACAAGTTTTGCTCCAATTACATGACCTAATTCATGTACAATTGTGGCAATCAATAGAATTACAATTTTCAAATTACTGTCACATCCCTTTTCATAGCAACCCCTTCCTAAACGGAAAGGGGAAAATCCTTACATTGCTCTTTTAACCTCAGAATCCTTTCTATGCCTAGCCTGCATACTCTGCAAATTTCTTATCTAAGAAATGGGCAACCACAAAGATAATGGGAATAAACAGCAATTTGAGCAGAGAAATGTGTGCCATACCTGCTTTTGGATATAAACATCAAGGAAGATTGCTATCAGCACTAGAGTAAACGTCCATTCCTTCAGGGATATTCTTCTTATAGAGCCCTTCTTCATACATACACCTCCCTTTTCTTAATTGTATCATTTAGATAATACACTTATAAGAAAAGTTTTCTTGTATATCCTATACATGTGAAGTTAACATAGCGTCTCATTATCAGTAGCAAGAAAAAAGCGAATCCCTATTCTCAAAAGAAATCCACTTTTTCTTTTTCTATCACTCTATTCATTTTTTATACACTCCTATCCTGGCATGGTTTTTAGGTTACTGGATTAGCAGAAAAACTGTATAAAATTTTGCATACTCTTAGCCTGGTTTTTTTCCGAAATGCTGGCGGTACCCTATTTAGAAGACTAGTATATGCTGCTAGTCCTTTTTTATTAATTTATAAATTGAAGTCATAAAGAAAAGACACCATAAGGTGCTTTGAACCATCCTATTGTAATAAATATTGAATTATATTCATTTTGAACACTGTCATAGTAAGGGTTTTTAGACCTTAGCATCCAATGTTATTTTCGATATGGTGAATTTCTTTCTGTGTACATGTACACACACATATTATTCTATATGAGCAAATTGAACTTTATTTGGATCTAACTTTGCATTTATAACTTTGACCTTTACAGAATAGGTAGCCACTTCTAGAGAATTTATAGGGGCTGAAAATGGTTGAAAAGCTGAATGCTTATGATTAGGGATAGTGGCACTTGTTACATATGATAGGTCATCTCTTAAATTATAAAACTCAAATACTACACGGCTTGGTTCTTGTTCATTAGCCGAACTTACATCAGCAATCCCAATAAAAGTATTAAAATAAGGGTAGTATCTTATGGCATCCCCATCATAAAGCCAAAATTCACTTTCATCTACGGATGATTTTTCATTATTAATTTGAGCGGAAACTGTATTCTGATCAGGACTGTAAAATGTACCAAAGATTAGAAACCCCATACTCATTACCGGAATAAGAATTCTTTTCTTCAATTTTACGACTCCTTTGATTACAGTTTTTAACAACTTAATATTACTGTTTCTCCTTTAAAATGTAAATATGGAAAATATTTTTATCGGATAAGTAAAAATGATATGTATAAAAACAAAAAGCACCAGAAAATAACCTGCCTATTTGGGCTTACCATACCATTTTGGTGAGAGATTGCGTCCCTTACCTCTTTTGTGTAAAGTCATAAAGAAAAGACACCCTAAGGTGCCTTTCTCCGACTTGAACCATCTTAATTTTAATAATATGTATTGGGCTCCCATCCAAATATTATTTTACCATGCTAAGTTATCTCGGCTGTACCCCTTACTGATTCGTTGCACAAAGCCAACATCTCTAGCAAAATCTCGTAAGAAGTTTGGAGTTAAGAAGTTTTAAATTTCTTGGGCAAATAGTTGTAATACAGCGTTTTAGAAACACATGATGGGGATTTCATTTTATCTGATGAACGTAATCCGAAACTAGGGTAAAGGGGAATAAACAAATGAAGAAGGATGAATTAAATTTAGAAAGTTTTGGTCAACAACTTATAATTACTGGTCTTGCAAGATTAGTTGAGGAAGAAGATTATACGCCACATGAAGCCTTTCAATTGTTAGAAATGATTAAAAGGAACACATTCCATACACTTTTGGAGCTCAAAAAAGAGTCAAAAGCTAAATAAGACAAGCTCTCACTTGTCGGAATATTGAGTAATCTAACGGTATCCCCCACCTAGAAAATGGGCTCCTGGATATTCCGATGCGTACAGCATCAAGAAAGGGGAATGAGAATGTCACCGTGTTTCGAACCAACATATTGCAATGACTTAGAAGGAAACAAATACTTATGCAGATTTGAACATTATGAAGTGGAAAGCCGTTTTGAAGGTGAACCGCCTGAATGGAAGGCTGACATCGTTGAGGTAATGCCAATCATCCCTATCTATAAATGCTGGGGAAAAGGAATCAAAACAAAATAAAAAGCCCGTACAGAAGCACAGGCTGGTTGATACACATATCGGTAATTAAATATTAACATAATCATTCATTAATTGATATTGAGAAAATAAAAAACCACCCTACCCCTAAGATGGTTTGGAGAAACCATAAAACATAACGTACCTATATTATACCAAATGATTTCTCCGAAAGTAAATAAGGACGAATATAGAGACGAAAAAAACGGTGTAGTCTTGAAACTTAATAAATCAAGCTAAGGAGTGAAACCTATGTTAGATAAAAATCAATCGAAAGTCGGCCTTCCGACGTGGGTGTGGAAGGGTGCGCGAAACGAAAAAGAAGTAAAAACAAAGGCGATTGAGTACATTACTCCCGATCGCTATCCGGGATACAGAGTAATCAAGATTCATGGCGACATAGCGGTATGCGAAAGGGAAGTGAACTAAATGGATTTTATTGATAACAGACGCGGATTTTTCATGATAGAGAATGATGCAATTGATAACAGTGACTTAGATGTATATGAATTTAAGGCTTATGCGGTAATTGTGAGACATGCAAATAGAAACACGCAATCAGCGTTTCCATCACTAACAACATTAACTGAAAAGGTTGGTTGTGGAAGGAAGAAAATTGTTCAATGCATCAAGTCATTAGAAGAAAAAGGATACATTCAGAAAGTTAACAGGAAAGACGAACAAGGAAATAACTTATCAAATATCTATTACGTACTACCCTCCCCTAGTGTCTCACGGAAGCCAGTAGTATCCCAGAGAAACTAGGGGTAGTGTCTGAGGGAAATACTAACAATTCTAATCTTAACAATACTAATTTAACAAAAAATAGTAGTAGTAAGAATCCCTTCTCATTCTAAGAAAGTAACATCGGAATATTAAATCCATTCATGGCAGATAGCATAGAACAGTGGATTAAAGATACAAGCGAAGAACAATGCAGAGAGCGGCAGCAGCAATACCAACCGATATAGCCAAAAAGGTGAATATGACTATGGATTCTGATGTGTGTGATACACATGGCATGAATAAGATGAAGTTCCGTGGACAAGTTGTATGCCCTCGATGCTTCCTTGAAAACGAAAGTAAGAAGCTTCAACAACAAGAACAAGAGAAATACGATGCGGATAAAGCGAACGAGAAGAAGTTCTTATTCCACCAGCAAAGTATGATTGCCGATAGCAATATTAAAAAAGCTAACTTTGATAATTTCCAACCTACTAGCGAGGAAGGAGCAAAGAACCTTGAACTTGCAAAGGTCATTGCAACAGATTATCTCAATGAAAAGGTGTTTAACACGATTGTGGCCGGGAATTGTGGAGCAGGTAAAACACATCTTGCTTACGCTATCGCAGATCAACTTGCAGGAGCAGGGAAGTCGGTTGTCTTCGTTACAGTCGGTGAATTACTACGGAAGATTAAAAGTACGTTCAATAAAGATTTCTCCTTAACTGAGGATTCAATCATTCGGATCTTAGTAAGAGCAGAAGTATTAATAGTCGATGATTTAGGAGCAGAATTAGGTGCATTAGATGCCAATACAAAAGCAACAAACTTCATTAATAGGGTGCTGTTCGATGTTTTTGATGGTAGGCAAAAATCTACTATCTTCACAACAAACCTTACAGGAGAGCGTTTAGAAGGTGCATACGACGAGCGAATTGTATCGCGTATCTTCAATAAGTTTAGGGCGCTGGTTTTCAAAGATACAAAGGATTACAGAAGAAAAACATTGCCATTTTAAAAGGGGGAATTAAGATATGTGCATGTAACGGAACAGAAGTAATTAGAAACGATATTGGAATGGGGATAATCATATGAATAAAAACTCAACTCTCAAAAGGGTGAGAGTTGAGTCTGTGGATGAAATTACTGAGTTCTTGGGATGGTGAACACCAGCACATAAATAATAGCATGAGTATTCAGAAAAAACATTGAGTAAATGTTTCCGATTCTTCAAATTATAGTTAATTGGTTTTTATTAAACAAAAGCGTTATTTGAACGTAAAAAACCCTAGAGGGGACTAGGGTCTTTTACATAATAAATCTTTCTGTTTTTAAAAGGACTTACTGAAGATAACACATGAATGTTTCATAAATGTATCAAAAAATGAACGAAATTTTTATTTCATAACAAGCGAAAAAGAGCACACATATAAGTATGCTCTTAGACAAGAAAGGTAGATTTCTATGAGTGGAGAGTCTCCATACAATAACATATGCTTGTCCAGTTAAAAGGTAAAAAATTTTTAACAAAATCGTTATTTAATAACAAGAAGCCCTAGAGTTAGGGCTTCTTGTTTTGGTATTCTCACATGGTTTTTCAAAAAGAATAGAACATATTGAAGATAACATTTGAATGTTTCATAAATGTATCGAAAAAGTGAACAAAATTGCTATTGCTGAAGAAGCAGAAATGAAGTTTTTAATAGTTAAGTGCATGAAAGGTATTATTTCCAGTGGATAAAATGCGCGTGGGGCACCTAATCATTATTTTATCGGAGGAAAAGAATATGTTATGAACTTGGTTGAATGAAAAAATGAAAATTTTACTTTAAGCGAAGTTAATGAAATATATTTTTGGGGTTATATCAATGATTGTTATCTCGATGGACACTGTAACTTTATAAAAGTCCTAGAAGAAAAACACAACTATGAGGAATAGTAAGCTATAAAAATGAATAAAATCGTTATTTGAGAGAAAGGGAGAATGGGGATGCCAGGATTAACGCCTTTTATGTATAAACCGCATTATGCTGAGACAGCCAAACCGTATCTAGTTTATTCAGTTGGTAATGATAAACCAGAAACAACAAGAGGTTATGTTATGCAAGGATATTGGGAATGTACTCACTGCGGAGAAGGGAATCAGTTCCGATTTTATGACGATGATCATCATCATCCAGATTTTTTAGCTACGTGTCCTGGATGTAAGAAAGATTTTATTGCAGTAGATGATACGGATTATGATGAGTAATTTATAACAAAAACGCTATTTTAGTAGAAAAGATTTAAAAGGACCCACATTGAGGGGGTGGGTCCTTTTAATAAAACTAAGCATATAGAGATTAACTATATATTACCAAAAATGGATTGTATTATCTATGTGTTAGTTGTTGAGAAAGATTTTAATAAAAACTACATTCAGCACAATAAAGTAGCCAGCTTAATTAGCTAACCACTTGTTGTACAAAAGAAACTAGGCCCTACAAGTAATGTTTCATGAACTGTAACTTAAAGTTACAGTTTTAGTATAAATGGGCTTGGAAATATTATGTGGAATGAAGGAAACTTAATAAAAATTTCATTTTGTAGAAATAAAAAATCACTGCACACAGGGCATCTAAAAAGATACCTTAGCAATAACGACGACCAGGGGGAAGTGTTAGCTAAGGTATCTGGATAGTTCTTTGCATACTAAATATGCAATCAAGAGTATTGTTGAATGTATTGGGGTATTCAACAAGTTCAGAATAACACGAAATTTCCGCTAATTCACCCGGTAAATTTGTCCAAAAAAGGTGCTTCTATAAAAGTTTTTCACCTAAGAAATGGATTCATAGATCTTAACAAAAGAGTTATTTTAAAATTAAAGAGCGCCCAAGGGAGTGCTATTCGAACAAAACAATATTAAAAAATACTCGATAATATATGAAATCTTTTAAGCTTTGTGATTAATTAAAAGTTTTTCGAATTGCTTTTGGATGGTAGTACATGCTGTTCTATTTTTTCGTAAAGATTAAGTAATTGTTTGATGAATGTAATTTTCGGTGTTAACCAATACGAAAACAGTGCTGAAATAATTCCTATTAGAGCTCCAGTCATGACATCGAAAGGATAGTGAACTCCTACCCAAATACGAGAAATAGCTACGCAGAATGCAAGTACAAGCCATAACCATCTAGCCTTTTTACGAACAAGCCAGAATGAAAAACAAATTGAAAAAAATAGAATCGTATGGTCGCTAGGAAATGAATTATCTACTGCATGATCGACAAGTTTATTAACATTAGGTAATACTGCAAATGGTTGATAATTCAAATGCAAATTCCCTGCTAATTTTCCAATTATTTCAGCAGTTACGAAAGCAACTATTGCTTGAATAATCATCATTTTGTTTTTTCTAGATTGAGTAAACCAATAAGCCATAATAATTAAACCTAAAACATACACCATATATTCCGCTAAAAATACCATAGTGGAGTTTAGAGATGAATATTGCTTCCCTAAATCATTGATAGCTCGAAAAGCATCAATATTTAATTGAGAAAAAGACATTTTTAAATCGCTCCTTATTTTTTGTGTATAAGGAAAATTATAGTGAAGAGTTTATAGTGAAAAAATTGATTTGAGTGACACTAGTCTTACAAAACTGTAAGGATTAGCTCATTAAAGATTTTTAATAAAATAGTTATCTTGTAGAAAAGAAGTGCTAGATAATGCAGGAATATTATTTTCAAACGATTGAACGTGAAGAACGATTCTTTATTTACAAAAATCGTGATGAGTACAAAGAGCATCGTAAAGCAATGGAAGCGGACGGATTTGAAATTAAGCGGAATATGAGAATTGAAGAAAAAGTAAATGACTTACAAGAGTTACATGATAAATACGGAGATATAGAGGTACATGAACGTGAGGACCTTATGGGAGTTAAAGGGATGTACTTTTATCGTATCGGCTATTATAGAGACAAATTAATTAAAATAATGGAAACCTTATAAAATCCTTATTTTAAATGAAGAAGCCCTAGAGTTGGGGCTTTAGGGCTTCTTGTGTTGGTATATCTCACACGATTTTATAAAAAGAATAGAACGTACTGAGGATAACATGTGAATGTTTCATAAATGTATCGAAAAAGTGAAAAAAGTCGTAATTTGAATAGAAAAATAGCTCTTACAATTATGTAAGAGCCCCATAAACAGAGAAAAAGTCGCGTGTGAAACCATATGGAAATCACAATAACATTTTAACACCGAAATATATAGTTGTCTATATATCTCGGTGTAGTAAAACTAAACAAAAACGCTATCTGAATAGAAAAGGAGAATGTGAAATGAAAGAGATTTGGAATGAGCAAGAGCGTTTAGAAATTAAAGCGGAGCAAGAAATGATTGCACAAGCAGAACGAGAAAATTGGATGGAAGCAAATAATATTAGCTATGAGTATTAATGTTCGGAATTTGATTTAGGTTTGGAGCTGCAGTTTAAGGGCAATGTTCGGTTTTTAATAAAAATTTCATTTTGTATAAATAAGGAAACTAAAAAAGAGCGCCACGCATCAGTGCTCTTTAAGATAGGAGTTAACTCTCTGAATGGAACGGATAGATTAGATGTATATGGTGAAAAAAGGAGATAAGAACAAAATTTTATTATCGATTTAATACAAAAGAGCAACTAACAAAAGCTAATTGCTCTCCAGAAAAACGTTAAGAAGGAAGTTCAGAATTCAAGTGTATTTATAGTATGGACAAGGTTTATGGATTTATTCAAGGGGGAGAGGGATATGTGTACTTATTGGGAAAGGGCAGTTAAAGAGTTCTTTGAAAAACAAAAGCGGGAAAGTAATAAAAGAGCAGTTAGCAAAAACTAACCACTCGAAACAGGGATGGACCTCTAGATGTAGCTATAGTATGAACGGAATATTGAGTTTTATTCAGATGTTGAGAGAAGTAGGGTATTAACCTGGATATGCGCAATTTCATATCCTATAAGTAATAAATTAATGACGGAGTAGATTAAGAATGGATGATCCGATTAAGGAGATAGTTGGTGCTTGGTTTGTTGCAGTAGGGACAATTATTGCTGCGATTGGGAGTACCCCTTTAAAAAGCTTGAACAGCGAAATAAGAAAAGACTTGAGCATATGGGGCAATGTGTTACAGGCGACAGGGAATGGTCTGGAAGCTGATGGACAACAAGAAGTATCCCTTGAATTTATTGGTCACGGAATCCAATCAATCGGTAATATAACGGTTCTAACAGGACTCACTATAGACTTTGAAGATGAAACGCAAAAAAAATTAGTGATTGCAGGGAACTGGGTACAGGCATTAGGTGGTGTTACCGCAATAGGTGAGGAAATAGAGGATAGTTCAAATATAGATGAATCGTATAACATTGTTGGGAATTTGTTACAAGCGACAGGTAATTCATTGCAGGCAATAGGCGGGGTAGATGAATTGAAAGCTAGTCGGGATAAAATGGAGGGGATTTTTGAGGGGAATGAGGAGGATGGACAGCTAATAGTAATTACGGGGAGCTGGGTCCAAGCAGTTGGCTCAGTAGTTTCATTAATCGGTCAAATAAAAGAAGAAGGCCAAGAGATAGAAGAAAAAAATTTACAAGGAACTTAACAAAATAATCCTTTGTGCGACACGTTTCCTCATAAGTGTTCAAACACGAAATAGGAGGGCTATCAATTTGATAACAACAACTGTTTGACTGAAAGTAGGAATGAAACCCGTCAGTTTGAGCTGAAACTACTTATCTAATACTCCTACATGCAAGGCGTGATAGTAGTCACAAATTGTATGAAGCTAGGTGAAGTCGGCTGAACAAAACCTAAGTGAGAAATCATATGGTAATGGATAGGTCGGGATGCTACAAAATATCTATGGTGAGAATGTCTAAAATAACGGACTGGCGAACTTGCGAATGTACGGGTCTAAATTATTAATACAATAGAAATTTGTATGTCGTCAATGATGACGTTATCTACCGAAAAGTAAGAGTAAAGGATACGAAATTCGGAACATCTAACGATGAGGGTGTAAAGATAACAGGCTTAAAGCAAGCACCTAAGGATATATGTATAGCTAAGTCAATCGGAACGTGGTAAGCAAGAAACTGTCACCAACGCCTACTAGCGGACAGATGCATATAAGGTTTTAACGAACCGAAATTGCTTCATTCTTGTGAAGGTAGGGACAAAGTACCGACGAAGCATGTAGCGAATGTGGAGGGATAGTCCCTAGTCTTGTTCTTTGAAAACTAAATTAACTAGATGTAACTCACAGGATCGAGTAAGATGATGGATGGAGAATTCACGATGAAGCGAAACGTATAGCAGCGTTTTATAAGAAGACAACAGCTTAATGGGGGTAGAGATGGATAAAGAACGAGTTATTAAGTTACTAGAAGAACTTGAGTTTTCACAAGGTTTCATTGGTCATGATTGTCCGTATTGTTATTATGATGAAGAAAGTGGTCATAGTGATGATTGTGAATTGAAACAAGTACTAGATCCATTGAAGAAATGAATGGATAACGGAACAATGACTAACAGTGTGGTGGGGGCTGTATTGTAGTCATCGTTCCCTTATTCAACAATGAGATGGTAAAATTTCACGTACCTGATGTGAATATAAAAACCAAAATACGAAATAGGGGGATTCCTTCATGGAACAATTAACATTATTACCAGCAATCGATGACAAGAAAGTGCAAAAGGAAGTAGTCAGCATCTTAAAGCAATACCGTGCATTAAAGATGCGATTCAATAATGAAGTGGAACAAGAAGGGATCAGTCTGTTTCCAGAGATACGAAATTCAAGAAGGGTAAGCGAATTAAAGGTGAAACAAATAGAGAAGACTTTGGAACATATCTTAGATGAGGATGAAAGAAACATCATTACTATGAAATTCTTAGATAATAAACCAGTTAAGGATTCATTCGTACAAAACGAATTGATGATGAAAAACTCCTACTTTTATGAGAAGAAGAAGAGTGCGATTAAACTGATCGCTACTACATTAGGTATCAGTTAAAAATAGCAGAGAAAATGCAGAGAAACAGCATATTTTTTAGGGAGTTTTTGCAAATGAAATCAACGGTAAGCTATTCCTATAAACAGTTCTTTGAAAAGAGAATACGTTTTGGGGATAGCGTTCCCATTATAATAACGTACTCGGTGACGCGGAGGCTAGAGGGGATAAGAGCTTCCCGAAATTATTTATATTTTACTTCTCATTGAGTGTATAAACGTACCGCCTTTCGTTTGTGGACTCATAGGTAGTAAAAACACACCTGTCATGTGTATTCTTGTTTTCTATGTTAAAACTGGATCGTTTTACAAATGAGGATGTTGGTCTGTTCGATTGAATGGATTGCGTCTCCTAGCAAGAAGAAATAACTCAATTAAATTAATAATTGCTCACGACAGTAACTAATATAAGTCAGGTTGTTCTTCTTAACTAATTAAACGAGCAGAGTGCTTCCGCTCTTTGTTTGAGCCAGTACAGCGGAATATTCCCCTCCGTCCCTCTAGTGTATTGGTTCAAACAAGGGGTCGAAAGAAACATACACGTCTTGCATATTAAGACTGATTCCCTTTATATGATCACGTTGAACTGATTATCTAATGTTTTTCACGGGACGAAAGACATATCAACTCTACGGAGTATAAACGAGAAGATTCTTAGTCTTCTCCAGGTCACCGAACGCAGGGCGTTTAGCCATACTAGTTGATGCGGTGGCTTGAAGAAGGTTGAGAATACTCAGTTGAATAACGAGATACTTATTGCCATTGGTTTTCTCTCTTTTCTCCCATCCCCTTGAAAGCTGTCACTTCGGTGATGGCTTTTTGTTTTGTAGGATATTCTTCTTTTCTGTCGAATAGATAGATTGGGAGAGGTGGGGAATAAGTAAATGAAAAAATTTATAATAAGCATAGAAGCAGTCGATGGTAAACAACACGAATTTGAAATTGAGCATAAAAAGACAGTAACAGTTTCTGCTATAGAAAATTCTATACAAGCAAGAGAAGCTAGATTTTTCAGATTTGGAGACCGTATGATTAATTTGGACAATGTATTCTCTTTAGTGGTAAAAGAGAAGAAGGATTAAATACAAAAAAAGCATCCAAAACGGGTGCTTTTTTCTTTGTTATATAGAAATTACGGTTCTGGTGCAAAAACTTAAGGACACTGCAATGAATCTATAAATCTTGGACATACTGTTACTATTACTTTAGAAAGGGTGCGTGATTGGTATGAAAAAGGAAAATGTATTCAAATGGAGGCATTATCAGCCTGATATTATTTTGTTAACGGTAAGATGGTACCTACTGTACAACCTCAGTTATCGTGATTTGGTGGAAATGCTAGAAGAACAGGGTTTATTCATTTCTCATACAATGATTATGAGTTGGGTACACCAGTATGGTCCTGAATTGGACAAACGAATCCGACGTCACCTCAAACAAACAAATGACTCTTGGCGAGTCGATGAAACATATATCAAAGTAAAAGGTCGATGGATGTACCTGTATCGTGCTGTTGATTCGAAAGGAAACACAATCAATTTTTGCCTAGGCAAAACAAGAGACCAGAAGACTGCAAAGCGCTTTTTCAAGAAAGCTTTGCGGTCTTTTTATGTTTCGCAGCCTCGTGTTATGACAGTCGATAAGAATCCAATGACAGTCGATAAGAATCCAATGACAGTCGATAAGAATCCAGCTTATCCTATAGCAATTGAACAGTTGAAAAAAGAGAAAAGCATACCTGATGGTATGCAACTTAGACAACAAAAATACTTGAATAACATAGTAGAACAAGATCATCGCTTTATAAAGAAGCGAATCCGTTCTATGCTAGGGTTCAAATGTTTTGACACAGCTACATCCATTCTTTCTGGAGTAGAAGCTATGCATATGATTAAAAAAGAACAGATTGATTTACGGGACCAGTCTGTCCAAAAGCAGAAAAAATTCATCCATCAATTGTTTGGACTGGTAGCATAAGATACGATTCCGTTAGGAATATATGCGCTTTATTCTCTTTTATTTTATTTTTGCACCAGAACCGAATTATGCATTTCATCGCTAATATCGTGACAATCCTAGCTCCGACTTTAACTGGATACCTAGTTGTAAGTTATGGCTATCCTTCTATGTTTATCGTAGCTGCCATTCTGGCCGCTATTGCAATGGGGCCATGTTGTTTGTAAAACCAGGGCAGCAGACTAAGTCTGAAAGTTTATTTAACTGGAGAAATAAGGGGGAGTTAGAGGAACCTCGTGCTAATATCTGAAACGTATGTCTTCTATAGTAAAATGAAATTTAAGTGGGAAGAAATAAATGAATTGCTTAATATATCTAGCAAGAGAGAAACAGAATCAAAGTTATTATTCTAGCTGTTTTCTTAGACCGTAGCGGCATTGAGTGGAGTTTTTGAGTTTATTGGTATAAATGAAATAACTAAACGTTTAAAAAAATTATGAAAGTAACATTTTTGTGCTAAAATATGTAAGGTTATATTGAATAAAATACGTGCGCTAATCACGATAAACTGGCAAAGGAGTGTGTTTTATGGCAGAAAATATTAACATAAACGTTAATGCAGGAAGTAACTATGGACCAGAATCAAAATGGGGGCGTCAGTCTTTCTTTGATGGTGGACTTTTGAGCTTCATTGGTTGGAGTATCTTGGGAGCGCTTATTACAGTGTTCACGCTTGGTATTTGCTATCCGTGGGCGTTGTGTATGGTTTATGGTTGGAAAATTAATCATACTGTGGTTGATGGGCATAGAATGAAATTTAACGGTTCAGCAGTTGGCTTGTTTGGTAACTGGATTAAATGGCTACTTCTAACAGTTATTACACTAGGTATCTATGGTTTTTGGGTTAGCATTAAACTTGAAGACTGGAAAGTAAAAAATACAACCTTCGTTAATTAAGTGGATATTTTGATCCAGTACCTTAAGAGATGCATTATGAAATTACGTACATTAAAAATAATTCATTTAGTGTTATATAGCGTTGTTTTAATTCTTATGATTGATTATAGTAGTCATTAAAATATTTATGTGAGGGTTCATGACTTTAATTTCTCTATTAAGTGAGTGCAATAATTTTCATAAATTATTATTTTTAAATAATATAGAGAAATGGTTTTTGAGTTGTCAGAGCTCTATCAGAAAGCAAGCCTGTTCCAGCAGACTTGCTTTTTTTTGCTATTTATTAAGTATGCAAAAAATGCCAACGTTCCAGTTAGTTATCCTGAAGGGATCTAATAATGTGATAGAAAAGAATGCTTGTTTTGTATCATTAGTATTTATCACTTGTTTAACACCTTTATGAATTATCATTCTAACATTTGATATTGCTTAGTTGGAGGGATAAGCTTCATAAATACAAAGCCAAACAACAGAAGCATAAGAAGATTCAACTCGTTATCCATCATATAAAAGAACTCGAACATCATTCAACACTCGTATTAGATATAGATAATCTAGAAACAATCTGTGTGGATTAACACAATAGAAAACACGGAAGTACATTCAAAAAGAAAAATTGTTTACTTACTTATATTTAGTTTGCATAAGAGATATTATAGATATTTGAAAAAAAGGAGTAAAATCCGTCTCAAAATGAAAAGAATTCTTATCTTATTGAGACAGAAGGGGGAATTGCGAAGTTATATTTTAAAATCTGTATTAGAATTAAAAATCACTGTATGTTCACATAAACAAAGTACAATAAAGAATACTTTTTACAGGATTATAGGAAACATTCTCTTTCAATATAAAAACAATTAAGTTTTGGGTAAAGCACAACCTATTTAGTCTTAAGTGGTTAAAGTTACCCGTATTGCATTGAAATTTTTTTAACATGTATTTATATGCTAGCTATACCCTATAAGCAACCATGTAATCAATATTAAAATGTATAGGAGAATGTATCTGCAACTAAAAGATATTCATACTGATGAAAGGTGCATGATGCATTTTGTTGGATGAACATAAAAGAATTATAAAAAGGGGGAAAAACAAATATTTTACAACTTCGCACGAAATACCAATTTTACGAACAATATAGGGTTTAAATAAAAATCTAATACAGTATTTAGGGATTTCTAGCTCAATTGCATTAATCTCAGTATATTGGTATGTGCTTATATAATCCATACTTTATATAGAAATCATTAAATGCCGAGTTACTCATTAATAATTTTTATAGTAAATTACATTTTAATTTATAAGATTTTTTCTTATGTTGATCTAATTAACTTCCCATAACCATGATTAATTTAATCAATTTGCATTTGATAATGATTTTTAAACTATTTTCATGTATTGATTTTTTGTAAGGCTTTATATATCAAATTTATTTTACATACATTTATATGTAGTTTTTGCACGAATTTTTATGGTCTAATACTATTTTATTACTTGGTTAGCTATAATTTTCATTGGATTAACTACACTATAATATTTAGTTTTGAGTATATTTTAGTATTTCATAATTTAATTATGTAAATAAGTCTGTGTAAAAATTGAATTTAACGCGAACTTGTGTTCGCATTCTTTTTCTGTTATAGTATATATGAGGTGATTTTTATGGATTACAGCAAGCAACGTCAAAAATCCGTACATCGTAAAAAATTATACGAGAATCTAAATGAAATGCCCTTTTACATAGAAGAATTTGTGGAGTACAAAGAATTGCATGATGCCTCTCCCTCCACCCTACTGAATTATGTATACGATTTTAGGGTCTTCTTTAATTGGCTATTATCCGAACAAATTATTGAATTAAAGTCCATCAAAGACATATCCTTCTCTGATTTAGAGAATTTAAAGAAAAAAGATGTTGAGAACTTTATGAGGTTTCTAAAATTACAACAAAACATGCAGAATTCCTCTGTTAACAGAAAAATTTCGGCCTTAAAGTCTTTATTTAAGTACCTTACCGCCCTATCAGAGAATGAAGATGGAGAATGCTATTTTTATAGAAATGTAATGGCTAAAATTGAAATACATAAAGATAAAGAAACATTAAATGCCCGTGCAAAACGTATGAGATCTAAAATATTCCATAATGATGACGATCAAGAATTTATGAATTACGTTAAGTACGAACATGAAAAATCTTTAACAAAACATCAGTTGTTCTATTTCCTAAGGGATAAAGACCGGGATGTAGCTATTCTCTCCCTCTTTCTTGGTAGCGGTATACGTGTAAGTGAATTAGCCGATCTTCGTATGGAAGATATAAACTTAAAGGAAAGACTAATTGACGTGATCCGTAAAGGAAATAAAGAAGATTCAGTATGGATTACTCCCATTGCATTGAATGATTTAGAAAAATATATGGAAAGTAGAGATAACAAATACGCTCCAGGAAAAGAACTAAAAAATGTGTTCTTATCGAAATATAAACATACTGCACAGCCGCTTTCAGTTAGGGCTATCCAAGATATAGTAGAAAAATATACTAGGGCATACGGAAAAAGAATGTCTCCTCATAAATTAAGACATACATTAGCAAATAAATTATATATGGAAGAAAAAGACTCGTTACAAGTGATGCAGCAACTTGGGCATACCAGTCAAGATACAGCTTTGTTATACACTCAACTAGGAGAAACAACTATTAAAGATAGTTTAGGAAGAATTGGAAATAGTAAAGGATAGATTCTTGTTTAGTATAAACTTTGTATTTTAGGAACAGTTTGATGAAGAAGGTTATTATATCCTTCTTCTTTCATTTTACAACGACATGAAAATCTAAACTTCTTGAACAAGAAACTATAAATAATTACAAATTCTATTAAAATCATTTCAAAAACGGATTCTCACAGTGCGTTAAATGGAGTTTTTTTCAGTAGGACAATACATTCACACCTAAATGTCATTTAACCTCAATATTGAGTTAATAACCCTGTTAAAAAGAAATTCGTTGAAACCCACTTTTACAAGTTTTCCAAATAACAGATTCTTCGTAGTCTCTGAGCAGCCTTCAGCGATATGGACAAAATCACATAGACCATCTTTGATACATTTTGTGTGGTTTGTAATTGTAACATTACTGATACTCAAATAGCTTAATTAAAAAATAACTTGTTAGGATTTATTTCATATGTTAAATTTCGATTAATTCACTCTATTATTCCGTGAAAAAAGCGAAAACATACTTCTTAAACTTTTCTAACAAAACCTTAGCTTGATAGGCAGCGAAAGCACCCACAAATTGGATTTTGTGGGTGCTTTCCTAGCTATAATTATATATAATTAATTTCTTAGTTCCCTATACATTTAAGCAAATAAATCAATAACCTCGATAAGAGTATTATTTTTTTCATAAATTAGCTTTTCTATTTCTTCATTTGGATGAACTAAATCTGGAATCATAACTGGGATCATCTTGGCATTTACAGCAGCATTTATTCCATTTAGAGAATCCTCTAAAACAATACAATTTTCTGGTTCATAATTAAACAATTTTCTCGCATGAATAAATATATCTGGATTAGGCTTTCCTTTTGAAACCATATCACCTGTAATAATTGCATCAAATCTATGTTGAATTTTCGCTTCACTCAAGTAAAATCCTGCCATTTTTTTACTTCTAGAAGTCGCAACTACTTTTTTTATATTATTTTCATCAAGAAAATCTAATAATTCTAAAAGTCCTTTTTTTATAGGTGTCCCATGCTCTCTAATATAGTTAATTACATACTCTCTCTTTACTTCCTTTATAGATTTATAATCAAATTCATATTTAATTTCTTCATCGAATAGTTTTCTTGAATCAACTGAATTTAGACCAATTTTCTTAATTAATATACTCATTGGAATTGGTAATCCAAAATGTTCAAATGCATATTTCCACCCTTCTATCCCTAATCTTTCTGTATCAAACATTAGTCCATCCATATCAAAAATAACTAATTTTATCTGATCTATACTCAACTTATTGTTATTCATAAGTACCTCCCAATATATATTAATTTATCAGCTGTAGAACCTGTTAGTTCTATCTAAAGTGTAATATTACTACCAATCTTCTATTTTAAGCTCTTTTTACGATATAATATAAGATTACTAGTGATGTAAAATAATATTCTGAATTTCTAACAAATCACCTACAACGTATTCAGCATCAATATTTTCTTCTTCGTCATTACTTATCAAAACTGACTTTACTCCAGCATTTTTTGCACACTCTATATCTATACTTCTATCACCAATATAATAGGTGGATTCTTTTTTTAATGAATATTTATCAATTAAATACCTAAGTGCTTCAGGACTCGGTTTTCTCTTAAAACCGTTGTCGCTGGTAATTATTTCATCAAAATAGTCAATCAATCCATTATTTTTTAGCACATCTAAAGTAGTGCTTCCCTTGTGAGTATATATAAAATTCATCATATCTTTTTCTAATACTACTTTAAGTATTTTTTCTGCGTTCAACAAAGGTTTTAATTCATACGTTCTCATATTACTTAAATTTGAATATTCTTTTTTAATTTTTTTATAATCAATATTATATTGTATTGAAATCATTATAAGAAATTCCTGAACTGATTTATTCTTAATATAATTCAAAATTGTAATTTTATCATACGGCATTTTATATTTACTAGTTACCTCGTAAATACTACAAACAATAACCTCATATGAATCAATTAATGTTCCATCTAAATCCCAAATTACAGCAGCCTTATTCATTTTGTATCTCCATTTTTTTAGTTACTGCAGTTGTGATTCAACTTACTAATTATATTCTGCAGATCATCTTGACAATTTTTAAATTTATTTATTTTGTTTATTCTTAATTTCGCTCTGTTAGCAAACTTAACATCTTTTGTATAAATAAACTTTTCATAAACCGATACGGCTTGACACATATATAAATAATTTAACTTATACATCATAAGCAAATCATATTTTGATAAAGAACATATATTCATATAGTTTTCCAAGAACCAACTTAACTCATTAACACAAATACTGCCGTCATTACGTTCTTTTATAGAATTTAAGTAAAATCGTATTAATTCCCATATTGCAGGTATTTTAGAAACTTCCGTCATATCAATAATTCCAGCTATATTATTATTAGAAGTTATAATTTGTGTTATCGAATAATCTGAATGCCCATTAACGAATGTAAGTTTTGACATATCAATAATCTCACTGTTACATATGACATCACGTCTGTTTTCCAGGTCTTCTATAAAGAGCTTAGTATCCTCTGATACTTTCATTTTTTTAATTTGATTTATTATTCCCTCAATACGTTTAATATGATAGTTTTTATCATTTAATAGTTTTATAGATGGTCGAAGATTTAAATCAAACTGTTTTAATTCATTATGAATTCTCCCAATATAATTACATCCTTGTTCTAACAACCAATTGGGGGCAGTGTTTTTTTTCCAAATATCACCTTCAATAAATTCTTGAACATGAAATGATTTCTTAAAATCTAATTTACTTATATATTCACCATTTCTATTTTTAACAAATTTTGAAACTGGATATCCCTTTTCCCTTAAGTAATTACAAATTAATATTTCATGTAAGCTATTATTATTCGATTTGTTTAATTCAAAAATTTTCACAAAAAACTTACCTAATTTTGTTTTAAATATATAGTTAGTACCCCAACCTACTTTATTAATTTCCGTCTCAATAATATCTCCCAAATCATAATTACTAATAAATTTGCTCTTTATATTTTTCAGTATATTCACCTCCAACAATCTTTCCCTATATATTAATTTGATGCAACCATATAGCTTTCTGTTTTAATACTATTATAATTCGAGAATTGAGACGTTAAATAATTCATAATATATATTGAAGCGGTAAATTCAGATGTTCTATCAAGAGCAAGTGTTAAATTCGAAGCACTGTCCTCCCAAAAACCGAATTCTTTCTGTGTTTGTGCTAAGTATTCATTTACTCGTTTATAATAATCCCCATATAACTCATCTTTTGTATTGATATACAATAAGACACTAGCAATACCAAATTTCCCTATGTAATTATTGAATATTGCTTCTTTGCCGCTTTTTATTAAAATATCATAATATTCCTTTGCACATTCTATGTATATTTCATCTCCTGACGCCATATAAGCCAAACACAAATTCACAATTGCTAGAGACACTGAATAGTATAAAGGTTTACTATTCTTTACATAATAATTATAAAATCGTTGATTATCTTCTGAGTAATTAGTAATTAATTCATTATTTTCATCTTGAATTAAATAAAAATGATCCCCTATAAACTCATTCTTTTTAAATAAATTTACTATAAAATCTGCTGTGCTCTTTCCTACCTGATAATCTTTCATTAAGAAAGCACATATACCCCCAAAAGCTGTAGCTCTTAACTCGTAAAAATCTGCATTTTTTATCGATGTAAAGCCACCAGTTTTTTCTGAATAACTTTCCTTAATTATTTCATATATTTCCTTTTTATTAGGGTCTTTCGCAAAATATTGGTATAAAAATAACCAGTAGTTATAATAATTATCACATTTTCTTCCAATAGTGTAATTATCAGAATAATGATAAAGGTCCCCAATATTCTTCATTTTTGATAAAATTCTTTGAGCATCTATACTTTCTCCACCCAAGTATAAAGCTATAGGTGCCTTATAATATGCTTCAATCGGTAAATCAATAAACTCCTGATTATTGATATGATTTTTAATCCACTTTAAAGATTTTTCTGTTAATTTCATCATTTTCGCCTACCCATTCCAATTATTTTATATAAACAAATTTAATTACCTGGCATGACTTAACCCTTGTTTCTGTTTATAATAATATATAGATTTCTTGGACTTCAAGATCATGCCAAGGTAATTAAATATACTTAGTTAGTTACTTTAATAACATTTGAACTTCTTTAATTTTCTGTAATTTATTTACATCGTAATTTTTTGGTAACCTACAAATAAAACACATTTTGTTTTTGTACGAAAACGCAGTGATAAAATATCTTTTATGTTTTTTAAACTTTGAAGAAATTATAGTGCGGATATTATCATATTCGCTTTCAGAATACTCTCCCGTATAATTAAAGCCAAAATCCAAACTATCATATAACTTTTTAATATCCCTTCCAAGTTCCTTGTCTGCATATTCACCATATGCAATATTATCAATAAAGACTTTATCTTCAATGTAGTTTTTCTTGTAACTATTTTCGACTTTGTTATAGCTTGTATTAATATCTTGATCATCTGCATCTACTTTTACTGGGATACTGATATGGAAATCCCCAATTACATCGCCGAAATCTTTTCCCCCAATATTTCTAGCATTTCTAGTCATTCTTAAAACAAATTGATTACGGTCAAATATTATTTTGCACATTTGTAATGCAATCCAAAACGATAAACATTCCATTTTTTCTGATACTATAATTCCATAATCATGATTGTCTTTTATACTATATTCAAAGAAATAATCAGCCAAGTATTCCGAGTTATCATTTATATCTATTTTTCTCTTCAGAATAAAGTCATATATTTCTTTAAATTCGGGTCCCTCTTTATATTGAATAATCTTTTCCTTATTTGTATTTTTCATTTGTTCATCTACATATTCCGAATAATCTATCGGTTTCACGTTGGAATTCTTTGTTTTATTATTGATTAAATATGAATTCAAAAGTGAATATATCTGCCGTTTTAAAATCAACATACTTGCGCCATCAAAAATCATGTGATTAAACATCATTAATAATTCATATTTTTTTTCACTCACTTTGATTAATATAAAACTATATAAGGCCTTATCAATTATATCCGTGCCAAAATTCATACTTTCCATGTTTCTTTGTATATATTTTTTTACTAGATTGATTGATGCATCGTCATAACGACTCAAATCTATAACATTTATTTCCAGGTCATGAATTCTATCACTTTCAAAATTATAATAACGCCCCTCAGCATAACCTATCTTGCTACGTAACATAGAATTTTGATTTATCGTATTTATTAAGGCATATTCTATAGCTGATGAACTTATGATTTTATCAAAAGGAATAGTACATACAATATTTGAAAATCTTTTTTTCATTAAAAATTTATTCTGGGAACTACTACATGGAAAGTGATTTATTACCTGATTAAGTGCTATTTTCTTATTAATTTCTCTATACTGATCTCTTAAAACATTATTAATTTTATCTTCTATCTCACTATTCATAGAAATAGAATCAAATATATCTAAAATTCCTCGTTCATTATAATTTTTAAAATCATTTAATGGAACTATATAATCTGGTATGAGAGCTTCTGAGTAATTGTCTAAAATAATCTTCTTGATCTCATCATGATTACTATTAGTAAATAAAACAATCACACTTCTAAAGTTGTAATCATGTATTCGCAACTTGACATTTATTTTAAGTTTTTCTTGAAGCGATTCTTCAATTTCCTTTAACAAATTTTCTTTATCTTTCTCTGCCGCTATCAAAGTAGCTATATATGATATGGTTGGATTCCTTAAAAAGTCATCTAAGAATATTTCTTTACCAAATTCTCTATCGAGTAAATGTAGCATGATTACTATTGATAAAGAATCACCCCCCAAATCAAAAAAGTTATCCGAAACTCCTATTTTCTCAATTTCTAATGCCTTACCCCAAATTTCTGCTATTGTTTTCTCTATTTCATTTCTAGGTGCTTGATAATTAGCATTCAAATTATTTGTGTCAGGTTCTGGAAGTAATCTGTTATTAATTTTTCCGTTCGGAGTTAAAGGCATACTCTTAAGTAACATAAAATGTGCTGGAATCATATACTCTGGTAACTTTTTTTTCAAATATTCTTTAATGTCCAGCTCTTCTACAGTTTTATCACTTACAATATATGCACATAAATACTTTCTTTTATTTTCTTTTACTAAAACAACAGCTTCTTTTATGTTATTGTTTTCTAATAACTTATTTTCTATTTCACCAAGTTCAATGCGGTAACCTCTTATTTTTACTTGATTATCTTTTCTTCCCAAGTACTCAATATTACCATCGGGTAACCATCTTGCTAAGTCACCTGTTTTATACATCTTTGTTCCAGCCTCAAATGGATTGTCAATAAACTTTTGGTTTGTCAATTCATTTTTATTAAGATAGCCCCTGGCTAAACCATCTCCACTTATACATAATTCACCCGCTATACCAATCGGTAATATATTATTGAACTTATTTAGGATATATATTTTATTATTATCTACCGCTTTTCCTATTGGAACGCTCTTGTTTATGGTTCCTTCATACTTCCACATGGTAGTACAGATGCTATTCTCCGTTGGCCCATATGCATTAACATAATTGAGTTTTTTTCCAACTCTGCTAGCCAAAGATCTATTAGACTCACTACCTCCAGTTATAATTACTTCTAGCTCTGTTTCTTCAATTTCTATTTCGTTAGCAACAAATGGTGGTAATAAAGTTATGTTGATTTCGTTTCGTTTTATATATGTGTTCAGTTTACATATATCCATTGCAAGATTCTTGGATATGACATGCACTTCAGCGCCAAGTAAAATACCCATGTATATTTCCCAAGCCGATGCATCAAATGCAATGCTAGCAAATTGTAATATTTTTTTATTACTATTTAATTTGAATTTTTTCTTTGATGAATTAATTAAGTTTATAACTCCTTTGTGTTCAACCATAACCCCTTTTGGTTCTCCAGTTGTACCAGATGTATAAATTACATAGGCCAAATTTCTTGGGGTGTGTAATTTATCTAAATTTTCTGTTTCTAGCCCGTATAATTCTTCATTCAATAAGTCAATAATCTTGTATTTAAAATCAATCTTATTATTTAACTTAATGTTTGTTAGTAATACTTCACTTCGACTATCTTTAAGAATATATTCTATTCTATCTTTCGGATAACTAGGGTCTATAGGTAAATATGCACCTCCAGCTTTTAACACGCCTAAGATCCCTACTACCATCTCTATGGACTTCTCTACTAATAAACTAACAATAGAATCAGGTCTAACTCCTTGTTCTCTTAAACTTCTTGCCAAACTATTAGCCTTCTTATTTAATTCCATATACGTCAAAGTATTATCCTCAAATACAACTGCTATTTTATTTGGATTTTTTTTAACCTGTGCTTCAAATAGTTCACATATTGTGTTGATTTTCGGATATGTATAGTCTGTTTTATTAAAATCAAATAATATTTGATTCATTTCTTCTTCTGTCATTACGTTTATATCAGATATATAATTTTTTTTGTTTTTAGTTATACTTTTTAAGATTTGAACTAAGTGACAACTAAAACGTTCAATTGTTTGATGAGTAAATAGGTTTGAATTATAATTAATAACAATGCTTAAACCATTATTATTGTTACTAATAGCATTAAATATTAAATCACACTTTGAGATGTTATCTTTACAAACAACCTTTTCTAATGCCAACTCATCTACATTGATATTTTCTTCATTAGATCTATCAATACTGTTAAATGCTATATCAAATAACGGATGTCTGCTCATATCTCGTTTCATTTTTAGCTTGTCTATTAACTGCTCAAACTGATAATTCTGGTTCTTATATGCTTTTAATAAGTTAGCTTTTACTGCTTCTAAAAATTCTAAGTATGTTAGGCTACCCTCTGGTTGATTTCTTAAAGCAAGTATATTTTCACTCAAATCTATTCCTACTTGAGTTCCTATAGAAGCTCTATCAAAAATTGGAACACCAATTATAATGTCTTCTTGACCAGTATATTTTGAAAGTAGTATGTAAAACGCCGAAATTAAAAGAGTATCCATTGTAGTTTCGGTATCTATCGTAAGTTTTTTTAAATCTAATACTATATTTTCAGCAATCTTTAAACTCACCAATTTCTCTTCATAGCTTTGTATACTTGGCCGTACATAATCTGTAGGCATGTTCAATATTGGAATCTCATCTTTATATACATCTAACCAGTATTGTTCTTCGTTGATTATCTCACTTGATCTGAGGTAATCATCATTCCTGTTCTTGTTTTTTTCAAAATCCCTATTATTTTTACAATAAAATTCCATGTTATTCTCTCCTAACTTCGAACAATAAAACTTTTAAATACCCAAAACTTTTTCATAATTGCTACATTTCAAAGGATTTCTTTCATAAGGAAATCTTTACATAAATATACCCCTTTTATTTCTCGACCCACAAAGTCATGAAATATTTAACTTAATGACATTTTTCATACCCAATCAAAATAACTTGCCTCTAAAATGCATATACGCGAGTATATTACGCAAATCGAATGGTATCGATTTCATCATACTTATTATGAACAACATATCTACACTCTCATATGTTAAAGGATAAAAAACTATACCCTTCTTTAGTGCGATAAACATCTTTTATATTAAATTACCGCAAAATATGATGGTATCGATTCCAATATAACCATTATGAACAGTACATCTAAAACCCATTCAATACTATTGGATTAAAACATCAAACTTTTCATATCTTTCTTTACACCATCGCATTTCTAAGCATTTGACCTTTAATAAAATAATTATATTTTTAATTATTCTGATATTTTAGACCTATTTTTTCTTAAACATTTAACTAATTAAATATTTTATGTATTATTTCATTGCTGTCATGATTCATAACATGTTGAGTTTAGCTTTTGTCAAGAAACTAAACTTAATATTATTTATTTTCTTAAAAAGCCAACCTATTTCCATACGATAGTGCCTATGGAACAAAATGTCAACACTGTATTAGAAAATATACAATTGTACGATAATTTTGTCAAATAAAATTTATATTCTCAAAAAACATTGCATAATTGTATATTTTTGGTGTAATCTTATTTTTATCTTTAGTCCCTTTAGTGGATTTAGACATGTTATTACTTGTATTTATTCATTAGAGATAGACTCTTTGAATAAAGGGACTAAATAGATAACTTAATTTATATAAAGTTTTGAAATCAAGGAGGTATGATGATGGGTTATATCTAAAGATATTTTCGAAAATTATATATTTTAAATTAATCTGTAAATTCATTTAGGGAGATTTCTGAATGTATATCTTTGTAGATTTACAGAACATTGTTTCAAGAACCAACTAGTGTTATTCAAAACAAAGGAGTGAATACCATGTGTATAATCATTATTAACCGTTTTTCAGAAAATACTATAAATTACGAAGAAGCTTTAAGTGGAATAGGTGGGGAATACATCTTAATTACAAGAGAAAAGCACAAAAATGTATTTCGTGAATTATTTCCTAATAGGAAAATAATTAATCATTTTCATGAAGATGATAATATTCGTCTTTATATTCAAGAACTTCACAAGAAAAACCCTGTTACATCAATAGTTGCAACTCACGAATTTGACTTGGAAGAAGTAGGTAAGATAAGAGATTTATTAAATATCCCTGGTCAGACAGAAGATAGTGCCCAAAGTTTTAGAAATAAAGTCTTAATGAAAAATATGGTAAAAGAAGCCGTAAGAACTCCAAAGTATTTAGAGATTAAAGAACAAACGGATTTAATTTCTTTTAAAGAAATTAATGGATTCCCCTTTATTATTAAGCCGGTAGATGGAGCTGGATCTGCAGGTTTTTCAGTTATTTCGAATGAATCTGAATTTAGGGAAATTCTTGAAGAATATACAGATTTTCCTTATATTGCAGAAGAATTTATTGAGGGAGATATGTACCACGTAGATGGTCTTTATATCAATAATCAATTAATTATTTCCCAACCCTCTATCTATATAAATGGTTGTTTAGCATACCGTGAGGAAAAATATTTAGGATCAGTCATGTTGTCTGAAACACATCCTTTATTTGAAAGATTAAATAAGAGCGTTCTTAAGGTATTACGTAACTTACCTACTCCAAATCATGTAATACCTTTCCATGCTGAATTTTTCTATACTTCTCATGATGAAATCGTTTTCTGTGAAATTGCCTCCCGTGTAGGTGGAGGGAAAATAAATAATACCTTTTTGCAGAAGACAGGTGTAAATTTACTTTCGGAATGTGTTCGTGCACAGTGTGATAAAGATTACAATTATAAAAATCTAAAAATTCAAAACAATAGTGAGACATATGGATGGATGCTCATCCCTCCTAAAAAAGGAACATTACTGTCTATCAATACCGACTTCCCTTTTGATTGGATAATACATTGTTTAGTTAGAGATGAAAAAATTGGAAAAACATTCTACGGCGGTGACACAAGCGTTTCAGCAATTATGTCACTTATAATCGAAGGTAAAGACGAGCATCAAGTTCAAGAAAGATTCAATATTATTAACGAATGGCTTGAAAATAATATTATCTGGGATATTAAAACATTAACAATATAAAAGGACAAAAAATATATGAATTTATTTAGATTACATCGGAACATACAACTTAGAATATTAATAATCTTTTTTAATAATCTAACATCAAATATGATTTTTCCTTTCATGAGTATATACTTTGCAAAACATATTGGTCTAAAGGCAACTAGCTTAGTTCTCACTGCATCTATTATATTAACATTACTAGGAAATCTGTATGGCGGAGGATATGCTGATAGACATGGTAGGAAATCTATAATGGTATTATCCGAAGGGGTGAAAGTACTAATCTTTTTTGGATTTTTACTTGGGACTTCCCCTTCCTATTATTGGCCCCTTCTAACGGTATTATGTTTCTTGCTACGAAGCTTTTTTAATGGGTTATACAGTCCTGCTGCTGAAGCTATGTTACTAGATGTTACTACGACTGTAGAACGAAAGTATACGTATAATATAATCTATTGGATAAACAATTTGTCTTTGGCTATAGGTGCTGGAATTGGGACTTATTTTTTTGAAACAAACTTAATTTATCTATTTACAATTCTTGCTACTGTGAGTTTAATGCTATTTTTAGTTACTTTATTTGGAATAAAAGAAACTTATTTTCCAGATAATTCAAGCTTAACAAATAAAAAAGACAAAGGTTATATTAAAAATTACATTGAGGTCTTTAAAGATCGCATTTTTATTATTTTTGTAGTATCCAGTATGTTGTTATTCTCTCTTGAAGCTCATCTCACTAGGTACATAGCTATTAAGCTTAAAGATTACGATTTTAAGATTTTTGATGTACAACTAACGGGAACTCAACTATATGGAAATTTAGTTTTAGAAAATACTATTTGTGTTGTATTCCTCTCTATTTTATTTTCTAAAAAGATAACGAAAATAAAACGCGAAAGAATCCCATTTGTTTCCGGACTGGTACTTTTTGTAATAGGTTATGGATTGTTAGCAACTAATTTAAATCCACTTATATTAATTACTATGATGTTTGTAGCAACCTTAGGCGAAATTTTATTTGCACCTATTTTTCAAACTTACTTAGGGGATCTAGCTAAAAAACCATTAAGAAGTTCTTACATGGCTATTAATAAATTTGCAAATCGTGGAAGCATTTTAATTTCTACAGGAATTATCTATCTTGTCAGTATTAGCTCAGCATGGGTCTCTTCGCTACTAATTTGGTCGACAGGAATTTTAGGAGCTGTACTATTATGTCTGTTACTTCCACAAATTTATGCACGAAAAGAAATAGAATATAGTACCGATAAAGTAGGTTAATAAAATTCATACTATTGGAGAAGGGTATCAATTAAAGGCTAATAATTGATTGCTCACCTTAAAATGAAAGAGATATAATAAGGTTTCAATTCTTTAGTTTACAATACTATAGAATTCCTCATGTATACCTATTTTCTAAACAAAAAGGCAGGGATTTTCCCTGCTTTTTGTTTAGAAACAGTATTTAATTTTATTTTTTTCAATTAATGTTAGAATTGATTGAAAATAATTGTCCCCTAAGAATTCATATATTATTCGTATAATTTATTTATATTGAAATCCTCATTCGTTCACATTCTTAATATCATTAAAAAACTCCGCTATACCTAACTAAAAAACATAATCAATTCATAAAATCCAAATTGGTTATGTTTTGCAAATTAAAAGTATCTATTTTTCTTTTCTCAATACCAGAAAAAAACATTTTTCTAACGTAACTAAAGGTATCAAAGGTACTATAACGTTGGAAATAATTTGTTTTCTCAATTGACAACATCCTGAAAGCTTATTTTTTTTCTTAATGTTTCGCTAATTCATTAGTGCAACGAAAAATTGATGTTTTTAAGCCCATTTTACCTAATTAAATTTTGTACAGTAAAGTTTAATTGAATTAATACTCGCTAACTTCTATTTCCTATCTACGTTCAAACAATAGAACTTAATTGTTTGAAGTTATTGATTTTGTAATCAGAATTATCATCTTTTTCATTTTCATCAGTAAAATAGCAAGCACTTATTCCCGCGTTTTTCGCTGCTAATAGGTCCAAATCCCGATCTCCAATCATTATAGTTTCTGAATGAATCATGCCATATTTGTTAATTAAATAATTAATTGCATCAGGACTTGGTTTTCTCTCAAATCCTTGTTGAGATGTTATAAAATCAGAAAAGTATTCATATATACCATAAATTTTCAATAACTTAATAGAAGATTCTCCTCTATGAGTATACAAATAATTTTTTCTATTAGTTGAATGAATATGCTTGCAAATTTCTACAATTCCTTCAAATGGTTTAGATAGTTCAAGCTCCATTTCTTTTCTTTGCAATTGATATTTTGTTATAAAGTCTTTTTCTATTTGATACTTATTTTCATAGTATTTTAAAGCTGATGACATAGATACCCTCATTTGTTTTACAATTTCACTTAATGGCTCGTCTATTCCTTCTCTCTTAAGCAATTCTTTAAATATTGTCGCCATCACTGGATATGTATCAAAAAGAGTACCATCAAAATCCCAAATTATATGTTTGTACATTTCAAATCCTCCAATTTATTATTGAAATCTTACAAAGATATTGTAACAAAATAAGGCATTTTTATATAGTTGAAAACATATATCTTACGAATATAGGCTACAATAGCTTAGATTTCTTCCCATTAATCGTTGCAGGTAACTAATGTAAAGATATTTTTATTTTAAACAAGGCATACATAAAATATTAAGACAGATTACCTTTAAAATAAAGTCGTGGCACTCCTAATAAATATTTTTCTCTAACCTTACTATTCATTATTCTCTATAACACTACCCATAAAATCTCATTACTTTTATATAAAGGTAATTTTGAACTGAGTAAATATACGGATAATGATTATAGCTAAAATTCCCAAAATTTCTATAAGAGAAATATAAGGGTTTATGCAAAATTGCATAATTTTTAGCATTAATATTTATGTATAATAATAAGGAACTTTCCAACATTTTGCTTTAAGTTTAATACTTTAATCTTAACTATCAAATGTACTCAAGTACTATATTTTGAGGAATAAAAAATCCCTAAGCAAAGCGCCTTTCCTATAAGAGATTCTATTACGACTTCACTTCCATACATTAAAAGGAATTAAACTTATTGTGAAGAGGAAATATTAATTTTATTAAGATATCTACTTGTATTTTCCCCTTAGCTTCTCTTATCATAAACTTTACAAACAAAAAAATAATCTTATTTAATTATGTATTTTTTATATAATTAAATAAGATTATTTGTGTTATAAATTCTAATCCGATGTATTTTAAACTTGTAATTATTCATATGAAATAATTTCTTTATACGCATTTCTTTATTACTTTTTAAATGAGTAAGTATTACGTTTATTACCATGTTAGTTTTTACTTAAATTAAATATTCATTTATTTAAGAAATTCATACACCCGATGAAATATTCGTATCATATTCATCTAATGTGTTGGCATTTATCTGTTTTCCATCTATTGTCATCTTTATTTTTTGCTTCGAATTTACTGTTACCACCCAAGCATTCGGTAAATAGCGATCTTCATGAGACAATGTAGAAGGTGAATTTATTACCTTTCCTCCTAAATATAGAGTAGCAGAGGATCCTCCATCCATTGCCATTGCATTTATTGCTCCTTTTTCATATAGAATATCTTGACACTCTTTTAACGTAGCTCCTATGCTATGTGTCTGCCTACCGTCTATCACTAGAAACATTATTGTGCCGTCCTCTTTTTGGGCCATAATACTCCGCGGAGCAGAACCCCAACCACCGTCTCCTTCTGTGATCATTTTTTCTCCATTTACAATTAACTGTGGCATAAATCCTGCTGCGGAAACGACTTGTTTATCTAAGAGTTGTTGGGTAGAATAATTTCCAGTTATCATTTGTCCAAACTTTGTTAAACCTGTAATAATTGTAGGGGTATTTCTATCCATATTTGTATCAATAGCTTCCCCATTTTCTATTACTATTCCAGTTGCAACATTTCCTCCTCCCCTTCCTGTTTCATCAGCAAATCCACTTGCATTCACAGCAACAAGTGCATTATTACGTTTTGCCATTACGCTAATTTTTTCTCCTCTTTGATCACCCTGTGTCCCTTGATGGCTAACAAGTTTAACATTGAAAGGGTTACTAATAGTGATTAATTTTCCTTCGAAAAGAAAGCGACTATCTTTGTTACTTTTAATCGTTTCTACATCAATTTTTAATGGCTGATTTTTTAATTCTTCTAATCTTTTTCCTGCTATTTTTTTATAAATAGCCTCATCACTATTTGACCATTTTGGATGATTAATTCTATCTTGCAGTTTATCTAGTTCCTTTTGGGATAGGAATGTATATTTCGCATATTGTGGATGCTGAGAAGTTAGTATACTTCCAGCAATTGTTACACGAAGATCTCGGCCATAGTTAGTACCAAATAATATTCCTATGCCAATAAGCATGAAAATAGAAAAAAGAAGCAAAATTCGTTTGAAGATTTTTCTTAGATGTTTCATAGGTTTCTCCTCCGGCATTAATTACATTCAATGAATCCTTTAAGATATTATTTGCCTAAAGACAAAAGTGTTTGTTTCCCTCATTCCCGAGTTCCCCACTATGTCTTGGCAAGCAAAGCAAAATACTTATTCTACATTTCGTATTTATTTCAGTGTATATTTACAAATTTAATAACGTTTTTGCAACCATGAAATAAATTACTAATCCTGTTCCGTCAACAAATGTTGTAATAAATGGACCAGAAACGACTGCAGGATCTAATTTTAATTTTCTTAGTATCAAAGGTAAAATAGCTGCAACAAGAGAGGCCCAAATAACAATAAATAATAAAGTGATTGCTACAACTTGTGCAACTTCTGTTCCAACTCCTAACATATAAGCACGAGTGAGCCCAGCTACCCCAAGTGCAAGTCCGAGAAGCATGCCAATTGCAAATTCCTTTTTTATTACACGGAAAATGTCTTTAAATTTCACCTCTCCAATACCGATTGCACGAGTAATCGTTGCTACAACCTGTGTTCCTGTATTTCCTCCAGTACCTACTAATAACGGTACAAAGAAAGCTAAGGCAACTACTGTTTCAATTTCGTCTTCAAAATACTTTAGTACTGTACCTGTATATGCTTCAGCAACAAAAAGAAGCAATAACCATGGTAGACGTTTGAAGAAAATGCTCCAAATACTAGATTCAAAGTAAGATTGATTTAACGGTTCACTTCCGCCTAACTTTTGGATATCTTCTGTAGCTTCTGCTTCCATAACATTCATTACGTCATCAAATGTTATAATACCAATCATTTCATTTTTCGCTGTTGTTACGGGTAATGCTGCTAAATTATAATTCAGTAGCTTTTTTACAACTTCTTGCTGATCAACTTCAGCGTGTATTGAAATTACCTCTTGAATCATGATAGTAGATAATATCTCTTCATCTGCTGCTAGTAATAACTCATGTATGGAAACGATTCCCCTAAGATAACAATGACTATCAAGAACATAGATATAAGATATTGATTCTACATTTTCAGAATGCTCCCTAATGTACTTCAATGTCATTTTTACTGACCAATTCCCTCTAACTGCAACAAAATCACTTGTGACAAGACTTCCTGCCGTTTCAGGTTTGAAAGTCATTAATTTTTTTACATTATGTTTTGTAATTTTATTTAAATACGCCATCAATTTAGCTTGTTTTTCCGGATGAACCGCTAGAAGTAGATCTACTGTTTCATCAATCGGTTGTAAATCTAGTAACTTTTTAGCTTTGTTTTCAGATAAGTGAATTAAGATATTATATTTTTCTTCTGTACTCAAATGTTGAAGAATTTTTGAGCTTTTTAATACAGGAATCTTATCTAGTAATATGACTTGATCTTCAATTGAAAACCGTTTTATTTCTTGCGCAACATCATACGACGGATGACGTAAAACTTTCTCTGCATCCAAATTATTTTGGGTTACAAGTAATTCATTTAATAATTTCTTCATGTTAACTCCTCCTTATATTGCTAAGGGAGACTCTAGAGTTTCATGAGTGGTTTTGTGCTATTTTATCTGTCTAAAATTTTTATTAAAGCATTAATAGTTACATTGCAATCAATTTATTATTTAGAACTACCTCCTTTTTGAATATAGACAAGATAAAAATAAATAACATTAAACAAAAAAACCTTTACTCAAAAAGGAGTAAAGGTTTTTTACAATACAAATAAATGATTATTAAGACAGCTCTGCAAAAATCCCAGAGGTGCCTTTCTATCAAATCGTATACCACTCCCTCGTTGAGTTTTAGCACTGTATAGCATAGGTTTTTATAACCAGCTACATTAAAAAGGGCCTTAATCCGACCGTTCCTGTTGACCCATTGGCGTCTCTCGACATTTTTGGGCAGCAGCGTTTCTCTATACAGGAGCCTCACCTAACAAAGATTATTGAATTACTTCAAAATTTAAACCAGAATTTAATATTTGTCAACTAACTTTCGATTCGATTTATAATACATTCTTTTTTAGAGAAATGTAATTCAATTCTATTGTAAATTTGAAATTCAACTTAAAAGATATAAAATTTAAATACAATTAGTTCGAAGAAACGTTATAAAATATATGAAATTTCGTATAGGAAACTTATTGTTTATGATCAATTTGTAACTTTATAGCAGGAGTTGAATCATTAGTCATATCGTACTTCAAAAGAACATTCTTCAAAAATCTTATTTTATGATTAAAATCTTCTTTACTGTTTATCAAATTTATATGTTTAAACTACTCAATCAAATTATACACTACAGGCTGAAAATAAGTATCTATACGAGATGATTAAATACATTTTCTCCTATTATTTCTCAAAATTCATAAAACAATAAAAAATATAAAATTAGCAATATGCTTACTTGACAAGCAAAAAAAAAATATTTATGCTGGCTACACGAAACAAATACATAAAATTTATATTGCTAAACCTGTTAGGTGAGGCTCCTATACAAACACAGGCTATTGCCCAAAAATGTCGAAAGACGCCAATGGGTAGAACAGGAATTGTCGGATTAAGGCTCTTCTTAAGATAGCTAAGTAATCAATTTCCATTACTTTACGTTGTATAGTGCCAAAGCTCTACTAGGGGGAGGAAAGCTTTATTTAGTCATGCCAATTTAAGTCCCCCCTAGTATGTAACTAGGGGGGATTTTTGCGTAAGAAAACAGGGTGTAAGCGATAGAATCTTTCAAAACAAAAATACTATTTAGTAGTTGATGAGAACAAGATTCTACTCATTAGCAAATGTAATATTAGGTGTTAATGTAAATCAGGAGGATATTAAAATGAAAAAAATATTAAAACTCGATTATCTATTGCTCCTCCCTCTATTCATAACATGTACTTTAGGTATTATCATGATGTATAGCGCGAGCTCCATTGTTGCTGTTCAACATTACGGTTATAACAGTAGGCATTTTGTTGATTCTCAATTAACAAAGCTATTTTTAGGAACAATAGGGTTAATAGTTTGTGCTATTCTCCCATATGAAATATGGAAAAAACGAATAGTCTCTATCTGTATTATGGTTGGGGGAATTTTTTTATTAATTATGGTTTTGTGGAAAGGAAAAGTGGTAAATAATGCTCAATCATGGATCTTTGGAATACAGCCAGCTGAATTTCTTAAATTAGGAACAATACTTGTAACAGCCCGTTTTTTTGCATTACGACAAGAACAAGCTAAACACATTTGGAGTGGTAGCGGAAAACTTTTATTTTTTTTAGCTGCAATTTTTTTCCTAATCTATAAACAGCCAAACTTAGGATCTGCACTTTTAATATTAGGTATAGGTTTTAGCATATTTCTTTGCTCTGGAATAAATGTAAATCTATTAATTAAAAGAATTATAATCGGTTCTATTTTTTGGTTACCTTTTTTATACTTTTTAATTCAATTTAGCTTGTCAGAAGTTCAAAAGACACGTATTACTACAATTCTCAATCCCTTTGTTGATGCGCAAGGAAAAGGATATCAGCTAGTAAATTCTTTTATTGCCATTGGCTCTGGAGGAATTACTGGACGTGGATTCGGAAATAGCATTCAAAAAACCGGTTATCTTCCAGAACCACATACTGATTTTATAATGGCAATAGTTTCTGAAGAACTAGGGTTTATTGGTGTATTTATTGTATTGGCAGGGGTTTTGACTATCGTTCTTCGTTCCTTAAAAATTGCACAACTTTGTGTAGATCCATTCGGAAGTTTTATAGCAATTGGTATAGGATGTATGATTGGTATGCAATCCATTGTAAATTTAGGTGGTATTACGGGACTATTTCCTCTTACTGGTACCCCATTTCCATTTGTTAGTTTTGGTGGGAGTTCTTTAATGGTCAATTTAATAGCAATAGGAATATTGCTTAATATTTCAATTTTCAATAAAATTAAGTTTAATAATTATAATATATAATTTTTTTGGAGATTATAAAATTTAACCTCATTGAGCAATCTATGTTCAAATAATTTCTAATTAGGTTTTTAACTGTATGAATATTAATTTTAATACCAAAAAAGGCAGGAGCTTTTGGTGAAAACTTATTAAATAATTGTTTAATCGATGTATGTGTCTTTTCATTATATGTATTATTCATCTCAATCACATACCCTTCACCTAAAATGATTAGAAATATATTGACTTGTTATTTTTCTTATATTGAATTTAATTGGACCACTTTTGTATTGTCGTATCGCCTTTGAACTACCCCCACTTTCACTTCGTTTAGAAGTGAAAGTGGGGGATTCCTAAGTAAAGAGTTCTATTGAACTCTAATTTATTAGGCTATCTCCGCAGTCCTTGCGGTTAGAAGCCTTATCGCTTCATTCTTTAGATTGATACTTGCGTTAATATCCCTATCATGGTGTGTAAGGCAAGAAGGGCAGTCCCATTTACGTAGGTTGAGATTTTTAACGTCTTTGTTTTGATATCCACAACAAGAACATAATTGGCTTGAAGCAAATGTTTTCGATACGACAATGATTTGTTTGCCGTACCATTTCGCTTTATATTCCAACATGGTTCGAAACTGTGACCATGATACCTCACTAATCGCTTTTGCTAACTTATGATTCTTTAACATATTAGATACTTGCAAATCTTCTATACCGATAACATCGTGGTTTTTGATGATTTCAGTTGAGATTTTGTCCAAGTAATCTTTTCTGGCATTTGCCATGTATTCATGAATTCTAGCTACCTTTACTCGTTGTTTATTCCACCGAGAAGATCCTTTCATTCTTCTAGAAAGAACACGCTGTGCTTTTACCAACTTCTCTTCTAACGATCGAAAAAACTTCGGATTTTTATAGGTTGTTCCATCTGACAAAATGGCGAAATCTTTTAGTCCCACATCCATTCCAATGTAAGAATTTGTTTTCGGAAGTTCTTGTACTTCTGTTTCCACTAACAATGACACAAAGTATCTGCCAGAAGAGTTCCGTCTAACCGTAGCATTTAAAATACGTCCCTTTACTTCACGACTTTTGGCAAATCGAACAAGACCGAGTTTTGGTAATTTCATTTTGTTTCCTACAACGGCAATGTTTTCATTTGTTTGTTTTGTGGTGTAAGATTGTACGTTGTTTTTCTTAGATTTGAAACGCGGGGCACTGTTTTGTTTTTTGAAAAAGCGTGTATAAGCATCCGCAAGGTTGCGAACAGACGACTGAATCGCAATACTATCCACTTCTTTTAACCAAACAAACTCTTTCTTCATGGCAGGAAGTTTGGCAGAGCATGTCCCATATGTCAAACCTTTTCCTGTTTCTTTGTATGCATTTTCCCATAGAGATAGGAAATGATTGAATACAAAACGAGAACAGCCAATCGTTTTATTGATTAGGGTCGCTTGTGCTTTATTTGGATAGATACGAAATTTATATGCTTTATTGATTATCATTCGTTTCACCCCCATTTCGATATGTGTCTATCATACAACAAACGTACATTCGATAGGTAGTGAAGTAACAGTTTATGTATGTCGAACAATTAAGATGGCTTCCTGCCATCCCTTGTCCGAAGCCAATTCATCTCCCACCTACTCACTTCGCGTTCCTTGAGGAAGGAGTCTTCTTGGTTAAAATGATAAAAAAAAGAAAACTTAATTAAGTTTTCTTTTTTTTGTTATTCCAAATCTGATTAGTTTTCATAAAATATCTTATGTTTCCGCTGGAACGGATAAGTTTTAATTTCATCTGTATCTAAATTTTCATGAAATAAATGAATAGCTATAATTTGTCTACAATCATAGGTATGGTAATAATATGTACCAGACTCCATACACATTGCGCTTGTATAAATGGTATTATCTAATGTACCTTCTTCCGTTATTACTCCACCTTTTGGAACCTCACAATTTGATAAGATATGAAAAATGGCCGATATGCCCTCTTCTTCGTTATCTATACCTTGAATATTTTGTTTGCCATACGCTGCCCGAACAAACCTTGATGGTGGGGTGAAATCCCCAGGGAGTCCCATCGAACCTGAACCTTGTCCAAAAGCACTTAATGGTACACCCCCCCATTGTGTTGGCGCATATGGCTGCGATTTAAGACCGATATATTGTCTTAAATTTTGTAAATGCCAGTTAAACTCAGGACTATTGGTCATTACCCCAAGAGGATTATCATATATTTTTAGTCCTTCAGTTGTCGGCTCTAGTACAATACAATCTCCCCATTTATCCGCTAAAATCCAATGTAGCGGTGGAGTAACCCCTAAAACAGGTAATGGTACATCCAAAAAGGAAATACTATCTACAGAGTTCTTTAACTTTTCGACAGAATTGAATTGTGTGAGACTCCATGCCACAAAATCAAATGGAGCCAGATTCGTTTTATTTTCATCTATACTGTTACTATAACTTGCGAATCCTGGAAAATAGAGTGTTGCACATGTCATACCTGATTCATTTACTCCGTCCGCCAGGATGATCCTTCCTTGATGGTTAATCCCCATCCCTACAACAGCTTGTTTCGCCTCGATGGTTTCACCAGTTATATTGTTCCATTGATAACTTCGAGGAACTATTATTACTTCTTGATTGAAATCTAATGTAAAATCCATCGTTCTTGCAAAAAGATGCTGATCGCTTTTTGTCTGTAATGTCAAACTGGTACACATAAAGAACACCCCTTTATTTAGTTTCTTTGAACAAAAACCATTTAATTTCTATCCTTAGGTTAATAGGCATGTATCGTGACCTCTATTAAAAAATATGGTTTTTATTTCGATCTTCCTTGCACCCAAGCAGCAATATCATTTATAACATACTCAGGGATATTAGCAGGACTATAATATTCATCTGGTTTACTTAACTCCCCATCTCCTTCTGTAAAGAAGTGATTTAACTTTGGATATAGTCGATAATCAACGTTATCTCGCTCTTTTAATTGTTCTTTCCAAAGAGAAATTTCGATTTTTGATTGAACTTGATAGTCTCTTTCTCCTTGAATAATAAGAAGCGGTGTCTTTTGTTCTTTTGACATTTCTGCTGCTTTAATTTTACGAATAGAATCCCAAAATACTGCTGATCCTAAATAAAAATCCTTTGGAGGATTCTGACTAGAGAAATTGGGATTATTTAATAATTCAAATTGCGATTTGTAAAATTTATATTCATCCGGTTTCATTGCTCCAATGGAAAAAAGATACTCAAATTGATCTAAAACAACATCTTGGATCGTACGGGCTGGTCCTCCCATCACGATTGCCCCAGCAATATTTTGATTTTGGTCTTTTTCAATCATTTTCGGAAGCATCATTCCACCTTGACTATGACCAAGAATATAAATTTGATTCTTATCTATCATAGGCTCATTTTGAAGAAAATGAGTCACAAGAAGAGCATCATCTGTTGTCTCTTTATCAACTGTATAAAAAGGACTGGACTGTGTTTTCAATCCATGTTCATAAGTTCGTTTATTATAGCGAAGGACAGCAATTCCTTTCGAGGCAAGACCCTCAGCTAAATCGCGAAATGGTTTTAAAGCAAACGCTGTTTCATCCTGATCGCTTGCCCCAGATCCTTGAACAAGAATAACCGAAGGGAAAGGACCCTTTCCCTTCGGAACAGACAATGTTCCTGGTAATGGAAACGCACCACTTCCAACTACTACTTCTTTATCAATGAATGATTCAGGCTTACTATATGATGGACGCTCTGCAACAGGACTATACGACATGCTAAGTTGAAAATCATCTATTTTTCCAGATGGATCTAGTCTAATTAGTAAAGGTACTGTAAATTGTTCAAAGGCTAATTTAATCTCTACATTTGTATGAACGGAATTTGTCTCTTTTTGTGTTACCTCTCCAATTCCCATAAAAGTACCTGCTTGTAATTGCACAGGGAGTCCCTTCCAATAGCTCTTCAGCCATTCTTCGGATATTATTTTCTGTAATGATCGAGAAGTTAAATCAACTGCAGATTTATAATCTTCTGTATCCAGATAACGGATAAATGAAAGGGTAGTAGCTATAACAGGGTTTTCATCGTCAGTATTGCCTATTTTTTTATATTTGTGTTTGTTTCCTTTAATGTCGAAATAAATTGGTGATAGAATGGATTTTTATATGTACCAGGATATAAGCTTGATTTCAATACATCCATATTCCGTCCCTCATACAAACTTGAAGAACTCGCGAAATTTTTAGGTGAAATTACTTCCTCCGCATATGAAACTGAAGGAATAGTTATTGTACAAATGGCACTGACAAGTAATAACTTATTCCCTATTGTTTTTTTCGTGCTCATATTTATTGATTCTCCCTTCAAAATTAAGATTTTTTAATACAGCATGCCATGTACTATAAGGAAAATTAAAATTATCAAAGAGATTAATAGTCTACTTTATGATCCCCCCTAACAGATTAAAAAGCTATTATAAACAAACTTCAATAAAAAATGCCTTCACCCTCTTTTTTTGATTGGATTTTTGAGTGACATGGAAGGGTTCTGATGCAAAAACTTCAAGGTAATTACGAGTAATCTCTAAAACTCGGTCATACTGATACTATTACTCTAAAAAGGTGTGTGATCGGTATGGAAAAGAAAAATTGGTTCAAATGGAAGCACTATCCGCCTGATATTATTTTATTAACGGTACAACCTAGGTTTTCATGATTTGGTGGAAACGATGGAGGAATGGGGTTTATCCATTTCTCATACAACGATTATGCGTTGGGTTCGTCAGTATGGTCCTGAATCCGACGTTACCTCAAACAAATAACTGACTCTTGGAGAGTCGATGAAACCTATATCAAAGTAAAAGGTCAATGGATGTACCTGTATCGTGCTGTTGATTCAAACGGAAACACAATCGATTTTTGCCTAAGCAAAACAAGAGATCATAAGGCTGCAAGGCGGTTTTTCAAGAAAGCTTTGCGCTTTTGTTATGTTTCAAAGCCACGTATGATAACAGTCGATAAGAATCCAGCTTATCCGATAGCAATTGAACAATTAAAAAAAGAAAAAAGCATACCTAGCGGTATGCGACTTAGACAACAAAAGTACTTGAATAACATAGTAGAACAAAATCATCGCTTTATAAAGAAGCGAATCCGTTCTATGCTAGGTCTTAAATCTTTTGACACAGCTACATCCATTCTTTCTGGAGTAGAAGCCATGCATATGATTAAAAAAGAACAGATTGCTTTATGGAACCAGTCTGTCCAAAATCAAAAAGAGTTCATCCATCAATTGTTTGGACTTGCAATATAAGATACGATTCCGTTAGGTATATATGTGCTTTATTCTCTTTTGTTTTATTTTTGCACCAGAACCTGATTTATATTCATTACGCTGGCAAACTGAAATTTTGTTCAAGACATGGAAATCTTTCTTTCAAATTGACAAGTGCAAAAAAATCCAGAAAGAACGCCTAGATTGCCCTGAATCGACGAATTCAAAGTCAACCTATGGAGTAGAAGCTGCTCCATAGGTTGACTTTGTTAGGCAAAGCAAGGCGCTAGCCCCTAAATATATCCTTAAATTTATAAAACATTGCCCTAAAAGAACTTATAGTCTTTCTACAAGTTCTTTTTTTAATTAAAAAGAACTGAAAATAAACTTTTGAATAGAAGTTTATTATATAAAAAATAAATAAGCCAAACAAAAATCATTTTCCACTTTAATACATTCTTAATGGAGAAACTTGGGGCATTAAATCTTCCCTAAAAGTCCCCTTTTTTTCGAGTTCCTTTATGGCTTCCTCTAAATAAACCTTGTTTCAAACACTAATAGCATTGATTATGATATTGAGTGCACTTGCTCGTTGTAATTGATCTTGGCGCGCGCGTTCTCTAAATTCCCCAAGTTTTCCAAAGAAGATAGCGCTGGCAAGTGCATTCACAGCTTCCCCTTTATTTAGTCCCCTTTGTATACGTCTTCTCAAGGTTTTACTTGAAATATAATTCAGAGTAAATAAAGTTTTTTCTATATTAAAGAGTTGAAAATTTTTTAATCTCCAGACATACAATGAAAGGCATGACAATTCGATATCATATTTTTTGCATTAAGTAAAAAAATGAGCGCAAAAGAAACAAAGTAAGTCCAAATCTAAATGTATACTTTCAGGAAACAATGTTTGTATAGACCCACCCGCTTATAATTTGATAATGTATGAAAGGACTTAAATGTTCCAAAATATAATATACTGATTCTATTTTACATTCCTAAAATAGCTCCAATACAAAATCGAATAAACAAATTATATTATATTATCAAAAACACAATATAAGTCAGGAGAAGAAAGGTATGAATAAAAATTATAAATCCTCTTTATTAGCAGCATGGATTAGCGTAATAAGTAACGTATTTCTAACTTTCATTAAGATTATAGTTGGATTCCTTTTCAAGAGTCAGGTGTTATTGGCTGATGGTATACATAACGCTGCTGATGTTGTAGCATCTGCGGTATCCTTAGGTTCGATGAAAATTTCAAATCAGCCTGCTGATGAAGACCATCCGTATGGTCACGGAAAAGCCGAAGTCATTTCTTCAGGAATTGTAGCTATTATTTTAATTCTAGCAGCTATATTTATGGCCTACGAGTCAATAAAGGCTTTATTCCATCCAGCAAACGAGCCTCATATGATCGCTTTTGTAGCGGCTGTTGTTTCTTTAGTTTGGAAACAAATTCTATATGTATATACAATCCGGATTGGACGAAAGACAAATAGTAAAGGGCTTATCGCAACGGCATATGACCATCTTGCTGATGTTTATGCTTCAATTGCTGCTGTAATTGGAATTGGGGTTGCTTTGTTAAACAATATATATTCAATCCCATATGCAGCTTATGGTGATCCATTAGCCGGGATTATTGTTTCCTTTTTTGTTTTAAAACTTGCAATTAGTATGGGGAAAGAAGCTATATATATATTAATGGAAGGTGGACTACCTACTGAGAAAAGTAGTGAATATATGAAGATCATTCAGGCACATCCATTGGTAAAAAGGATTGATAGAATGCGTGCCCGTGAACATGGACACTATATTTTGATCGATGTTAGGATTAGTGTCCCAGCCTATTTAAGTATCCAACAAGGACACGATATTTGTAGAGAGATAAAAACAACGATTATGAAACAAGATCCAGAAGTAGATGAAGTACTTATCCACTTAAACCCATGGTATGACAAAAGATAAGTCTATTATATTTTTCGAGTATAAGTTTTTAGCAGCTATTTGTACAGCTGCTTTTTTATTTTTGAATTATTGTTTAAGACCTGTTTTTCTACTCCTTAATTAAGAAATTGTTAAACGCCATTTAAGGAATTTTCCTCATAATAAAAATTATAGACACACAAGAAAGTTGGTATTTTCACATGAGTACAATAATAAAGACCGTTAATTTAACGAAGATGTATGGTAATCAGGGTTCTGTTGCAAAGTTTCCTACATGAAGCTACACTCGAGAAAACAGGATATAGGAGAATCAGACATGAGGTACTTTAAAGGAAAACAATTCAAGAGAGATATCATTTTAGTAGCTGTCGGCTACTACTGCCGTTTTTCTTTAAGTTATCGCGATGTATCTGAAATTCTGAAAGAACGTGGTATTTCAGTTCATCCAACAACCATCATGCGATGGGTTCATGAATATGGAAATCTCATCTATCAATTTTGGAAAGTAAAAAATAAATCTGCACGCTTATCTTGGCATTTGGATGAGACGTATATCAAAGTTAAGGGAGAATGGCATTATCTCTATCGTGCAATTGATAAAGATGGAAACACGTTGGATATTCAACTTCGTAAAAAAAGGGATCATCCGGCTGCCTATGCCTTTATGAAAAGATGAGTAAAACATTTTGGAGAACCAACAGTTCTCACTACAGACAAAGCTCCGGCCTTGCTTTGTGCGTTCAAAAAACTGAAGAAGAACGGCTTTTATGTACGTACAAAACATTGTACCGTTAAATATCTCATTAACCTGATTGAACAGGATCATAGGCATGTAAAGAGACGTTTTGCCAAATTAATTTCTTGCCCATCTTTTTTTACAAATCGAAACGTGATTTTTTCATTGTTTTCCATGTTCTAACCCCCTAAATGACTAAAGAATGATAATGGATTGGACAAGGGTATTTTTTTATAACTATGTGCACCCCGCCCACAATGAGGGGGGTACGGCAACCATTCCTTCTTTTTAGATCCACTCACAAATGATTGAGTCAACAGTGGCAAGAGAATTTAGAACAAACACAGATTAGTCTTGATATATTTTTCAACATACTGAAGGTGCAGACTCAATCATATTTAGTGACTGAGCCTGCACCTTCAATTTATAGATTATTTTTTTTATAAATATGTTTTTATACATATGCGTTTTATATAGTGGCTTCTAATAATAAGGAAGTAAATAATTTGCATACAAATAAAGCTTACTAATACAATAATTGAGCTTTGAATAACGGACATTTCCCTACTTACTGTTTGTCCTAATTGATGCAGAGTAAGAAATGCAAAACTGCTGTGAACCATAGCCACTACAATCGGTAAGAAAAATAGTAGCATCATTTGTCTTGTCACGATTTGCTTTAACTCACTTTGGCTTAAACCTAATTTTGAAATCATTTGATATTGCTCTTGATCCCGTTCTAAATCAGTAAATAGACGGAAATATAAAAAGCTTAGCGTAAATACGAAAAATACAATCCCCACCATTACACTTGAGATAGAAAGTAATCCGTTTTGTTGTTTTAATTCAAGCCATCTTAAATACAAAGATGAAAACATATAATAATCATCTTGATTCTTACCAATAATCTTCATAAGTTTAGTAGAAACTGCATTCGTTTCAGACCAATTTTTAACGATAAAACCGTATATAGTGTAATCTCGAAGTACGTTTTCTTGTTGAGCATTTTGGACCTTATTATAAACAGCATCAGAGACAATAACAGGCTTTTCGATTAAAGATAATTCTGGGATATAAATTGTTTTTTGTACAGAAAGTTGAACCTCTATTTGACCATGTATTATTTCAAAAGTTTTTATATCCTCCGCACTTTTCTCGTTCTTATTTAGTCGTATTGCAATGCTATCATTTTCATTTGTTAATTTCGCTATTTCATACCCTAATTGTTTTGCATATTGATTATACGTAGATAGATTAATTAACGCCAATCCGTTTAGTGTCCTTTTAAATTCTGTTGCAACAAGTTTATAAGAAAATCCATATTCTTTTAATTGCTTCTTTATCTCTTCAATATGGGCTTTTTCTTGTATATTCCCCTTATCCGATCGATACGTAAATGCATATGGGGTCTCATGTTTTGCTAATTCTGGATTTCCAATAGCTGTACATACTCCAATTGCTGTAAAAGAAACGGCAGATATAATTGTAACGATAAAGAACGTTCTCGCATTATCCTTCATTCGATACATCAATTCTGAAATAACAAGGAGATTGGTTCTTTTAAAGAATGTAGCTTCTTTATTCTTTAAAGTATATAACACATAGACACACAATTGAGTAAAGAAAAAATAGGTTCCAAATACAATTAATAAGACGCCCACTCCTACAAGTAGTAATAATTGATCTAAATCCATGTAATACACCGCGACGATACTGTAGTGAACGCTGGAGTAACCTGCCCCAAATAAAATAAGTACCAACAGAGATATCCAACGAGAGACTTTTGGCTCTGGTTTTGGTTTTTCCTCTGATTTTATGAGTTCTACAAGCTCATTCATTTTCACCATTTTTGATGTAAACAATGAAATGAGTAGAAATAAAACAAAAAAGGACATTGCTGTTACTAGCATTGCCTTTAATGGAAAGTAAAATGCTAATGTTTGCTCTACTCCTAATAAAGACCCACTAACTAGTAAAAATAATTTAGAAAAAACCATCCCAAGTCCGATGCCTACTACTATAGAAGGGATTCCAATCAACATATTTTCGAAAAAAATTAATCGATGAAGCTGTTGATGAGACATTCCATGTAACATTAATAATCCAAACTCTTTTTTTCTATTTTTTAAAAATGCACTAACAGAATAGAAAATAAATAAGAAAGAAAAGACAAAGATTAAGTAATACGATAAATGAAATCCTATTCTCCCAAATGTACTCATGATGGTACTTACATGAGTCAGTTCGCCTTGTAGGTTCGGATGAAAGATAAGTAGTCCATAAGTGAAAAAAATCAATACCGCAAATGTACTACTAAAAAAATGACCAAGATATATTCGTTGATTCCTTAAAACATTATTGAATGCGAGCTGTCTAAAAGTCATGTTTATTCCCCCCTAACATAGAAAGACTCTCCATAATATTTTTATAAAATAATGGGCGATCATCATTGTTGCCTTTTCTTCTCTATTTAATAGTGTTAATATCTCCATTACGTCTTGAGAGGCTTTAGAATCTAGGTTTCCTGTCGGCTCATCTGCAAGAACCAATTTAGGAGAGTGAATGAGTGCTCGGGCAATCGCTGTTTCCTGCGCTTGTCCTCCTGATATTTCATATGTTCGTTTATTTAAAATTTCGTTAATACCTAATTTTCCCGAAACAGATTCTACTCGTTTATTTATTCTTTTCACATTCATGCCATCTAATACAAGCGGAAGAACCATATTCTCTTTTACTGTTAATGTATGCAGTAGGTTAAAAGATTGAAAAACGAACCCTAATTCCTGTCTGCGAAATAAGGCCAAATCATTTACCGAAAGTTGATATGGATTTTTACTATGAATGTATACACTACCTGATGTTGGCGAGTCAATAGTAGATATCATATTCCATAACGTTGTTTTCCCACTATCCGAAGGACCCATAACCGCAACAAATTCTCCCTCTGTTATTGTTAAATTAATATTTGAAAGTGCCATGTGTGAAACATTTCCTGTGTATCCTTTACTAAGATCTTTTACTTTTATTTTTACTGCTTTCATATGAGAAATCCCCTCCAAATTCACACAATAAAAATGAGATTTTATAGATGATGCCCCTTATCCCCTAAATCATTTCCGTACCCTTGCACGCACTATACAGATAAAGGCGAAGTCTTCAAACAGACTCCGCCTTTTCGATGTATCATGAATTACAGCCAGTACTAGTAGCCTTTTCATAATATTTCTTAAAAAACTTTGCAACAGAACCAAATTTACGTTATTTCTTTGCGGAAATAGGTTGAAGCCAACTATCTTTACCATTTAAGTGTACTTCAAAAACATATATAGGCTGAGAGAAACCTTTTGTATCAGTGTAGTAATCTATACTATATTTTGTAATGGATAATGTATCACCTGCTTTGAAAGATACTATAGGATCGAAGTCTCCTTGTTTCAGTTTTTGAAATGCTTCCTTTGGAGAAAGAATTTCAACATCCCGAACATGTGATTTTTTTGTACCGTAATATTTATAAACAGGCATTTTTTTCCCTTCGTCTTTTAACTCTATTGATGTTTTTATAGCAACTTGAGACATATCAGTTTTTGTAATGGGATCAATAGGCATATTTCCAAATTCCTTCATTTGATACGAAATAATTATTCCGATTGCGACGAAACTTACTGTAATGGGAAGGTATAAATATTTGATTATTTTTGTATCTGTTTCATTTTTTTTCAAAAATATAAAAACTATGTTTAACACAGAATATCCTAGCATCATACCTAAAGTATTATGAAGTAAATCTGCTAGTTCCATACTTCCTCGTTGCAGTGTAAATTCAAGAATTTCAATCAATAAACTTGCTATAATTGAGATGATTAACATCCATTTTGTTTTTTGAAAAACCTTACTAAATAAAGGGAATAAAATTCCTAACGGAAAAAGCATACCTATATTCACAAAGATATGGAAGAAGGAAGTAAATGAAAATGTATTCCATGCTTTTTTATAAACACTAAGTACATCAAAGTCAATTGTTCTTGCAAAGGCCATATCATCTGAACGACCAAATGAAGTAGCTGATAATGCAAGGGAATAATATCCCGCTATTAAAACAAACAATATAATTTGTTTTACAGTAAGTTTCTTTTCTCTTTTACATATCTTTTTGTATACTACAAAATAACTAAAAACAAATACAAGTAGTAACAAAAATGTGAGTTGTATCATAGGAATCGCATAACTAGCGATTAGACTGAAAATAATGTTCATTTTACACCTCTGTTTTTATGAATATAATTTTGTACATATGCATTTTATATAGTGATCTCTAATAATAATGAAGTAAATAATTTGCATGCAAATATAGATTACTAATACAACAATCGAGCTTTGAATCACAGACATTTCCCTATTTGTTATTTGCCCTAATTGGTGCAAAGTTAGAAATGCAAAATTGCTGTGAATCATAGCCACTACAATCTGTAAGAAAAATAGAATCATCATTTATCTTGTCACAATTCATGTTCTAGTTTCGTATTTCCTTATTTAAACTACAATAATTGGTCGAATGCTTTAAGAACTAAAACAACTTAATATCCCAACACAGATTTTCTCATGAATGTATCTGTTATTCATTGTAGTAGTTAGATTATTTTTCTCATATTGAATTACCTTACATTTTTCTTACACGCTCGTAATGTTTCTGAAAATACAGTTTATAATTCTCGAAGCAATGACTCTTTTTTGGGGGATATAGCAAAGTGGGATCTTTTATATGCACAATACTATACCGAACTAGATTTCAGTATAGTATTTTTTGCAACTCATTGTTTTTTTTGCCAAACACGTATAAAAATCAATAGTATGAAAGTAAACTACTAGATAAAAGTTTACTTTCGGTTTTATCAGAAAAACAAAGAGAACTTGTAGTAATTACTACAAGTTCTCTTTGAGATGATGAAACAACATTTGAATGCCTTCCGTTATAATGGTTTACTAGAATTTTATCATTATGAATAACTATTAATGCGGAAGCTGTACTATAATTAAGTTCTTTTATTTTATCTACATACGAAATTAAGTGTTTATACTCATCCGTCATCTCTCTTATGCCTCCATATATATTATGTGTTTACAACAAAAAAGCCCACTTGTATAAGGGGGCACTGCGCTGCAAAAGGAATTACATTTAGCAAATGACGCCAACATGGGTTCCTACTGTCCCATGTCACCTAATACTATAGTTGATTCAACTTAATAAATAAAATCCTTCTTTTAATATAGAATTTATCTTTATTTTTGCTTTTCTATAACTACCAAATAGAATATACGTGCTAATTTACTTAAGTATATATTTCCTAAAGAACATTTACACTTCCCCTTTAGTAGAGTCAATGAAAAGGAAGATGTTTTTATCGATATTTCACTAGCAAAACAGCTTCAACTATTCTCTCAGGAATTACACCATCATTTATAACTTCAGATTCTTCAAAGGCTCGCAAAAGATGTAGAATTTATTCGTTAGGGAAGTAATTTTAAACAAGGCTGAATAAGATAAAGTCGTCATGCCGTTAAAGAAAACGATAATCTTCAAAAATACGAGCTGAATTTACTTAAATAACTGTCAAGAAATATTTTTTTGTTTTGGGGGTTCCTCAAAATAGTAGCTTGATGGGCATAGGGTACAGCAGAGTAATTGATAATCTCCTTTCTTGTTTTTCTCTCTATTTTTTTGTTGCTTACATTAGAAAAGCTAAACTGTATAATAACTCATATTAAACTTATAAATAGACTTGCTAGTAACTTTTCATACTAATTATTCCTTTCTTCATGCTGTAATACTTAATAGATAATCTAAATAATAAAAGTGTTCCACATTTACAAAAAAAATAATTAACTATAAGATGAATTAGACTACATAAGGGAGGGTTATATGTTACATACAAAGAGATGGAGATTTTTTGCGGTTCTTTCTATTGTAGGTTTGATTTTACTAATTTTATTAAAAATCAACTTTATTTCAATTACTATCGCAACTTCTTCAGCTGAAAGAGGAAAAATATTTGATCAAAATGGTGTAATACTAGCTACAAATAAGAAAGTTAAGTCTTTATATTGCACTTCTAATGATGAAAGGCTATCGGATCATGATACATCAAACACATTAGCTTTTTTCAATCAATTTTCAAAAGAATTTCAACATGACATTTCTGCAGAGGACATAAATTCACAATTACAACAATCTTGTAAAAAGCAGACTATGAATGATATACCGTTATACTCTGACATAAATGAGAGTGAACTTACATTCATAAACAAAAACAAACCCAATAATGTAATAATTAAAGATGAATGGATTCGATATTATCCTAAACACGAAATTGGTTCACAGCTAATTGGGTATGTAGAAAATGACCTTAATTCTAAGTATGGACCTGTTGGGAAAAGTGGGATTGAGCTGCAATATGAGAATGACTTAAAAGGAAAATCCGGAAAAACTCTGATTTTTAAAATGAATAATACAAAGTTCTTATGGAATATTCAAAAAGTACAAAAAGGAAAAGATATCCGGCTAGCTTTAGACTCGAAATTGCAGCAAAAAACAGAGGAAGCATTACGATCTCAAATTAAGAAATCACCTGATGTTAAAGCTGGTTATGTTGTAGTAACCGATGTAAAAACTGGCGCAATTTTAACTATGGCCAACTCGGCAGTATTTAATCCAAATGCATTAAATACACATGTATCATCTAAAAATGAAAACTTTAAATCACTTTCGCAAAATAAGGCAGTTCAAAAATTAAAGTATGGTGGATCTTATGTGAATATGGCCTCTACTATAAAGCCTCTTACTATTTTAATTGGATTAAACGAAAAGCTTTTTCAACCCGAAGATACTTATTTAGATAAGGGTACTTTTCAGTATGATAATCAAAATAACATTACGAATGCACCTGGAACGCCAACAGGTGAGATTACACCGAGGCAGGCTATCATTAATTCATCTAACACCTTTATGACAGCAAAAGTAGCTCTGCCCTTATTCAACCAAAATAATGGGAATATAGAAAAAGTGGCACATATATGGACAGATTATTTAATGCAATTCGGCCTACGTTCTAAAACCGGGATTGATTTACCCTTTGAAGAAGACGGACAATATGAATTCCATCCATCTAATAAGTTTGAAAAGGGAATCTCCGCTCTATTAAATGCCTCTTCGGGAGGAAATGAAGTGCATACCCCTCTTCAACTCGCTCAATATGCAGCAACTTTGGCAAGTAAAGGTGATAAATATAAACCTCAAATTGTAAGTGCTATTATTGATCAGGACGGTAAGGAAACAAAAAAGTTTAAACCAATTTTAGAAAGTTCAAATCGTTATCCTATGGAATTTTGGAGTGTCGTGCAAGGTGGAATGAGTCAAAATATAGAGGAGATTAAAAATTTACCCTTTCATGTCGCAGGTAAAACGGGTAGTACAGGTTCTCCGAATGAGCAAGAAAGAATGATAAATCATTCTCTTTTCATTTCATATGCTCCTATTGAAGATCCACAAATCGCCATTTCTGTCGTTATTCCTGGAAGTAATTCAGAAAAAAACATCGCTGCCCTCGTTACAGCAGAAGTTTTAGAGTTCTGGCATACACTTCAATAAGAAAATAAAAACAAAGAGGAAGGTTCATTAAAGTGAACCTTCCTCTTTTACCATATAGAATCTATATTTATTATTTTCCACATACCTTCATGATCCTTTTCGAACACAAATGAATATTTAATATCCGTTAAAACATACTCTTTTTGCACATACCCAGTATTACCGTTAAATGTCGATATTTTTATATATCCATCCTTCTGCACTTTTTCTGGAATCCAAGCTTTTACCATTTCATTAGATACTTCATATAAAATTTGTGATTCTCGTTTTGGTTCAGCTAAAATTTTCGTTTTATTTCCAGTAACAGTTACATATATAAAATGCGCTTGCTTTGATTGGTCACTTTCTGTCATTCCACTTGGTACTTTATATACTTTCTTTGTATCATTTGCAAATTCTCCCCCCATTGTAAGAGCGACTTGCAACTCATGAAAAATATCTTCATCAAACTTCAATTCATCTTTCTTATAACTCTTCCCTTTAAATAGAACTTCATCATTTAACGCTCTATACAAATCATTTTCATTTTTTGAAGTTGTACTTTGATATAAATCATTCATAAATTGTTTCAATGATGGATCTTGAGCAGATTCATCTTTTGTTTTCGGCTTAATTTGAGTACTACTTTGTACCGGTGATTTATTATCATCAAGCCCAGGTTGTTGGACAATGAAAAATAACATTGTACAAACCAAAACAACTACAACAGGCAATGCTTTTTTACGAAATGGTCTCTTATATGTTACAGAATCTACTTCACTATTTTGATATACCGATTGCTTTATTTTATAAATAAATTCTTCTTCATATTTCCGATGCTCCATTGGGCCTTTTTTCAATTTATTATACCAGTCAGGATTTTTTTTACTGTTCATCACTTCTACCCTCCCCCATTAGTTTTGAAACTTTACTTCTCGCTCGACTTAATCTAGATTTGACTGTTCCTATTGATACACCTAATGTTTCAGCCATTTCTTCATAAGATAATTCATATTTCGCGTCCAATATTAGTATTTCACGGTGTTTTTTAGGTAGTTTTAATACAACATCCCATACATCATTCATTTCCTCTTGCTTAAAAAATTCTTGTTCTGCCGATGGAGATTGCTTATCTTCACTAAAAAATCCCACTAAAGATATCCTTTTAAAATAAGAGGATTTCAAATAGTTTATTGCCGTATTTCTTGTAATTTTTAATATCCACGTTTTAATAGATGACTCCTTTCGAAACGAATGCCAATGTTTAAAAACCTTAATAAATACATCTTGTGTGATGTCATCTGATAAGTGTGGATCTTTCGTAATAATAAATGAATAATTCCATACATCTTGCCAATAGTCTTTTATAACATACTCAAGCTCATCATGATTACATTTTTCAATAAACTTCTGTTCCATTTCCACACCTCAAACTTATTTGAATAAACATAAAACTTCCCTCACTTTTAATATGGTTTCAATATATAGACATGATACAAGTTTCATTTGTTCCATACCGCTTTTTTCTATATAGCTACGCATTCTTTATTTCCTCTTGACGTTACGTAGCTCTTCTTGCGCCCTTTGTATTTTGGTCCTGGTGCAAAAACAACGTAAAAGAGAATAAAACATATATATTCCTAACGAAATCGTATTTTATGTTACAAGTCCATCTACTATATTATTCAAGTACTTTTGTTGTCTAAGTTGCTTACTATCAGGTATGCCTTTTTCTTTTTTCAACTACTCAATTGCTATAGAATAAGCCGGATTGTTATCGACTGTTATTACACGTGGCTTCGAAACATGAAAAGGCCGCAGCGCTATATAATAAGAAAATTCCGGATTCAAACTTTCTATTTTTGGTACGTTTAATTTATAGAAAACAAATAACAACATAATTTTCTCAATAAGTAATATTCTTATTTCAATACAAAATTCTTACAATTGATGCTATACCTGTATTAAGGGGAGCGTTTTAGTTAATTAGGGAGAAAAATTGTAAAAATGATATGGGAGGAACAAAAAATGTCATTGAAAAAGAAATTAGGTGTTGGAGTGGTTTCAGCCGCTCTTGGTATGTCTTTAATTGGTGGGGGAACATATGCATATTTTAGCGATCAAGTTGTAACAAATAATACATTTGCTGCAGGTACATTGGATTTAGCTATGCAACCAACTACTTCACTTAACTTAGAAAATTTAAAACCTGGGGACAAAATATTAAAGAAATTCAATTTAAAAAATAGTGGTACATTAGATATTAAAGATATCATGATGAAAATAGACTATACTGTAAACGACTTAAAACAAAATAATACTACAGAAGATTTCGGTAAACATATTAAAGTACAATTTCTTTGGGATTGGGATCCTGCAAAAAGCCCTGCATACGAGACAACCCTTGCAGAACTAAAATCACAAAGTTCAGAGATTGTCTCCAAAAAAGTATTTCATTCTAAGTGGACTGAAACAGGGGGGTTAAAACCTGGGAAAATGGATTGGTTTTGGATAAAGTTTGTATTTGAAGACAACGGCACAGATCAGAACGTGTTCCAAGGGGATAGTATTGCGTTAAAAATGGAGTTCCAAGCCAATCAAACAGAGGGAAAAGAAAGATAATTTTACAAAAATATCGTTGGGAAAATGTAAAACTGAGCTTGTAATTTTTTATAATTTGTCAAATTGACCATCATATTTCCATATAAAAAACCAGTGATACTAGTACATGTGTAGGATATCACTGGTTTTTTTGAGTTTAACATTTTGTATGTTTTGTAAAACTATTTTTCTTTCGGAAGTACAATTCTTTTATACAATTGAACTGTAATCAAGTAGTAAATTAAGTAAATTACTACGAAAATGACAAGTGGCAACCAAATTCGAAAATACGGATCAATCAAAAGCGGACCGAACATGTTCATACCAACTAATACGTGAACAATACCCACAATTGCTGGGACTAAGAATACAAAGAATAACTCTTTATAAATCGATTGTGTTAATAACTTTCGGCGAACACCGATTTTACGAAGCATTTGATAACGTGTACAATCTTTGGATGCACCAGACAGAACTTTAAACATCAGACAACTTGCCATCATTGCTAAGAACGCAATTCCAACGAAGAAGCCCATAAACATGAGTCCGCTAGAAAGACTTTGGTTCGACTTATATGTTTGATACTTACTACCCAGTTCTTCTGCTTTCACATTTGTATATTTAACTACCTGTAATTCATCAAGTTTTTTCCATTCTTTTACGTATGTACCGAAATTATCCGCTTTACCAATAAATACTTTATTTTCTGTACCTTTCATACTATCGTATATGTTTTGATTGACAATTTTCACTTCATGATTCGGATACATATACTTTGGTTGAATTGTTTGGAAAGCATCGCTCCATTGTTTTGGTTTTCCATCATCTTTACCCCATTGTCTTGACAATGCAAATGCATTCATGGAGATTTTTTCTGAAACTTTCATTGTCTTCTCATTTTTTCTATCTTTTACTAAAGGACGATTATTCTCTAACTCTTCTTTTATATAATACACATACGTATCATCCACCTTGTAGCGATATTCAAGTTGTTCTTTAAATGGAATACCGTCTAGCAATTTCTTTTCTTCCACTGTTGGATTATGAACTACCGAATCATAAATGGTTCCTTTATCAGTCTGTTTTAGAACATCGTTTTTAAATGCCATACCACAAGCAATTCCACCAGCTCCAAGAGCTACTAAGATTGCTACCGTTGCCAACACGTTTGTTAGACTGTTCATACGGAAGTTTAATTGCGCAAAAGTAAAAGCATTCAGCCCTTTTTCCCTACGTTTTTTATTACTATGTACCTTTTTCATCATAACGGGGAGAAGGGATCCAAATAGCATGTACGTACCAACTGTAGCTGTGATTAATCCAATAGCCATGAATGTAGGAATGCTTATTATATCTTCTCCTTGTAGCTGTGATATATAGATCAGTGATGTATAACCAATACCTAGTAAAAGTAAACCAAGGAATGCAACTACAGCTGTCATTTTCCCTTTTACTGCGACACGTTCTGTTTGTTCATCTGCATGTACAAGTTGCAAAACAGAAATACGTGACAATTTCATACTATTCATGATGGCTGATAGTACAAATAAGACAAAAAAGAAGATGCAAGTAACAGCCATAGACGGAATATAAAATGCTTGATACCCCTCACCAGAAAACTCCAACTGTTTCATCAATAACTGACCGATACCGTCAGCAAGTCCCACACCAATTGTAATTCCAATCACAAGAGACGCTGCGCCTAATACGATTGTTTCAATAAACATAAGTAGTGTAACTTTATGCTTTTTTGCTCCTAACATCATATACATCCCAAACTCTTTTTGGCGAAGGGATAATAAGAAAGAATTTGCATATAAAATATAGAAGAACGTTATGATTGCTAGTAAAACCGAACCAATTTGAAATGCAAATACAATAGCAGCTACATTTGAATTAGATTCAAGAAATGCTTTATTTTGCGCTAGCGTTTGGAACATATAGAAAATTGAAATAGATATAATAAGACCCACAAGTAAGACAATATAGTCTTGCAACTTAATTTTTAGTCCTGACATGGAAATTTTAAATAACATACTTGAGCGTCCTTCCTTATCCTTTTTGAGTGCCTAAGTCTGCCAGCACGTCTAAAATTTCTTTATAAAACTTTTCACGGGTACCACCACGATGAATTTCTTTATAGAGCTCACCATCTTGAATGAATAAAATACGTTGACAGTAACTAGCACTATACGGATCGTGCGTAACCATCATTATAGACACACCTTGTTCTGTATTTAAGTTTGTCATGGCATCCAGTAAACTCGTTGCATTTTTAGAATCTAGAGCTCCAGTCGGCTCGTCTCCTAAAATAATTGCTGGTTCATGAACTAACGCACGTGCTGCGGCGGAACGTTGCTTTTGTCCACCAGATACTTCAGAAGGATACTTTTGAAGTATTGCTGAAATGTCTAACATATCAGCTACTTTTTCTACTTTCTGTCCAATATTTCGTGATGAAACACCTTGAAGGGAAAGTGAAAGAGCGATGTTTTCGTAAATAGATAAGTTCTCCAATAAGTTAAAGTCTTGGAAAATGAATCCTAACTTTTGTGAACGGAAATCAGAAAGCTCACCTTGTTTCATTTTCGTAATATCTGTTCCTGCAATTTCAACAACGCCGCCCGTTGCTTTATCTAACGTTGAAATTACATTTAATAATGTCGTTTTACCAGAACCAGATAGTCCCATAATTCCGACAAACTCACCTCCTTGAATTGAGAATGAAACACCTTTTAACGCGTGTGATTGGTTCTCACCTTTTTTACCGTACACTTTTTGGACGTTTTTTACGTCTACAACTAGTTTCGTCATATATATCCTCCTACGTTTGTTTTTTCATTTCTTTAAAATAAGTTGCTATTCATATTTGTTACTAACAAAATAGTCATGTTGCATCTACCTTTTCCATAAGGCTGTCACGATGTATCCAATTGAAAGCTGTAAAGAAAATTTTATTTTAATCTCTCCACTCACCTCATCGCTTTGAATACATACATGATAAACTATAAAAATTAGGAAACACCCTGTAAAATCCTTAAGAATTCTTAAGTTTTATAAAAAAAGCTTATGGAACCTGTAATTCCATAAGCCAGTCTATTTGATTGGATGTTCAACAATAAAAGACATCCAGCCATCATTATATTCTGCATGTATATTACCATCATGAAGTTCAACAATTCTTTTTGAAATAGCAAGCCCCAGACCATTTCCCTGGTCATCTTTTCTTGCCTTGTCCCCCCTGAAAAACCTTTCAAACAATTTATTTGGATCGCTAACAGGCGGTTTCTCGACTTTATTTGACACTTTCAAAATTGCTTTGTTATCCATTAATTCAAGACATACGGATAATTCAGATGGTTTCATGCTGTACTTTATCGCATTCATAAACAGATTTTCATAAACACGTACCATTTTTTCTACATCTATGAAGATAGGTATTGTTTCTTGTGTAATTGATTTTTGAACGATTAAGCGTTCCTTTTCAAATATAGGAATGTATTCTCCAACTATTTGCTCCAACAAACCTGATAAATCGACTTCATTTAAGTTTAAATTAGCATCAATGCCTGATAAACGGGTATATTCAAACAGCTCACTAATTAAATATTTCAGTCTCTGTGACTTTGAATACGTGGTTTCAAGATATTCCTGTAATTGTGTGTTACTGTTGTATTGCCCTCTTTTTAATAAATCTATATAGCCAATAATAGATGTTAACGGTGTGCGTAAATCATGAGATACGTTCGTTATAAGTTCATTTTTTGTACGTTCTAATCGTCTTTCTTGTTCAAATGTATTTTCCAATTCCTTGGACATATAGTTGATATTTTGAGCAAGTTGGGTCAATTCGTCCTTCCCCTTAAACCCAATTGTCAAACCCAATTTTCCATTGGCAATATCATTTACATTATCCGAAATGAGCTTCAAATATACTATTTTCCGTCGAACCAATATCAAAAAAAGTATGATAAAGGTAAAGATTGCGAACGCGAATAAGAAAAATAATGCCAAATTGGATTCAAACATACCAAACTCTTCGTGTTTTACAAATAATGGATCTATGACGTATAATAAAATAAGGATTGTTAAACCAAATGAAATAAAAAAACTAACTGCAACAGCACCAAGAAGTTTTATAATGATCTTATTTCTAAAACTAACATTCTTCATATTTTATATCCAATTCCCCACACAGTTTTAATATAAATGGGATGTTTAGAATCCTCTTCTATTTTGTCTCTTATTTTTGTAATATGCACCATGACGGTATTGTCTGATTTATAAAAAACCTCTTCCCAAACTGCTTCATATATTTTTGCTACACTCAGGACAATCCCTTTGTTACGGGCAAGTAGTTCGAGTATATCAAACTCTTTTGGAGTTAGCCTTGTTTCCTTTCCCCTTACGCATACTTGACGTGTATCTGTATTCACGGCTAAATCACCAATTTCTAGGATACTTTTATTATGATCTATTGACGTATTGTATTTTTTAAACCTTCTTAATTGGAATTTTACCCTAGCGATTAATTCCAATGGGTTAAACGGTTTTGATAAATAATCGTCGGCACCAGAGGCTAGACCCTGAATTTTGTCTATATCCTCTGATTTTGCAGATAGCATAATGATAGGCATATTGCGGTCTTCCCTAATCTTCATACAAGCTTCAATACCATCCATATTCGGCATCATAATATCCAAAATAATAAGATCAAACTCCTTTTCTTCTAACAGTTGTAAAGCTTCCATAGCATCTTCTGTCTTTTGAGTTTTCAGTCCTTCATTTTCCAAATAAACAGAGATAAGATTTCTAATCTCTTTATCATCATCAACAATAAGAATTTTTGAATCCATATTATTCCTCCACATTTTTTCTCGTATTGAACAACTAAAGACATAAGCAGGGGAAACATTTCTATCTTACTTTCTTCAAATTAATTCCTTCAATTATTTTGTCTCCAATAAACCTTGAATTTGAAAGGGCTGCAACAACTAATTTCTAGTTCATTATATACATAAAATAAGAAAGTTAACTATTTTCATACTTAACCCTTCACAGGTTTGAATTCATAATCATACACTAGCATCCAAATCTTAAGAAAAAAGGAGAAAAGTTCTTAAGAATTCTTAAGCTTTCTACAGCATTTTGACATAAGAATTTATGGTGAATAGTCATTCGAGAAGACCAACTAGTTGCTTACCAATCTTTAAAGAGAGACTGGACGCTATACAAGGAAAAAGATGGTAAACTTAAGGTTTGGGAAGAAGGAGAATTTTTAAAGTCAACAAATGATGTATGGGTTAGTAAAAACAATAATTCCCCTTGGGCGTTTCAAATTATGTTAATTGATAGTGTAGAAAGTTATTGGATCTATAAAAGAGCAAAATTGATTAAAAGAGCAATAAACGAAATGTTTTTAAGAACGCCCGAAGTGATACCTTATTTGAAACCTGAAGTCCAACTTCTCTATAAAGCTGGCTCTTCTCAAGTCAGGGAAAAGGACTCTAATGATTTTCAATCAATTCTACCAATACTTTCACTACAAGAAAAAGAATGGCTTAAAGTATCTTTAAAACAACAATTCCCAGAAGGACATGCTTGGATTAAATATTTAAATTAAAATGTTTTTGAGCTAATCGGTTTATTAATTTAACAATACATTATACTTTATTAAAATCAATATTTACATTGAATACATGTAAATGATGTGGGAACCATTGATATTCCAATAGTTCTCACATCGAAGTTAAGATAATCGGAAAATGCTGGCGGTACCCCTACTATCACACAAGAATTGTTCCTTAGCACTTTCTAAGGCTTTTTCTATCCATATTATTAATTGCATCAAGATTATAAGCACGTTATAATAGTCACCTAATTACATATAAAGAGGTGCAGGAAATGAATAAGACAGAATTAACAAAAGTAGTAGCAGAAAAAGCAGAACTTACACAAAAAGATGCAGCTGCAGCAATACAAGCTGTATTAGATACAATATCAACTGCGCTAGCAAATGACGAGAAAGTACAGATTCTTGGATTTGGTACATTTGAGGTACGTGAAAGATCTGCACGTACAGGTCGTAACCCACAAACAGGTGAAGAAATGCAAATCGCGGCTTCAAAAGCACCTGCTTTTAAGGCTGGAAAAGAATTAAAAGCGGCAGTGAAATAATTACATATAGTGAAAAGGGTTTGATATTCATATCAGACCCTTTTTCAATAGCTTTTTTGCTCATAAAACAAAAAAGTATCATCCAAAATATATATATCGGATGATACCCCTTCATTTTTAAACATATTATTTCTAAGTACACATCATGCAAAATTTATACAAATAATATAGATTCCCCAAAGAATGTAACCAACTGTGTTATATAAACATAGTAAGTTCGAAACCAGTGAGTTTTCTTTCTCCTTTTATTTTTCGCAAATACAGATAAAATCATTAATAATATAGAAGCATTATATATATTTTCTATAATAGTAATAACTGATTAACTCCTCAACTGTAAATTACTTAGTATAGAATAAGCATATCATATGAAAGTTTAACTTACTTCAAATCCACTTTTTTTCAACAAAATATACTTAATATTTTCATATTTAACTACTATACTTGGTTAAAAAGATGAAAGAATCTCTTTTGTATTAATAGATTCACAAAAGAGATTCTTATTTTAGTAAATTTACTTATAAGGTACCAGGCTAATTATTCCTGAGGATTAGGTGTAATAGATGCCGGAGCTGGTCCGCAAGTTACTGTAAAACCAAATAGTACCACTGGGTTTACGGATGTATGGTGACCCCTACTTGCTTGTTTTTTTATATACGTCTATCAAAATACACATATCTCATTATTCTAATAAAATCTATTTTATTGATAAAATTTCACATCAATACCAAATTAATGGAAATAGATGTAAGATTAATTTGTAAGTAAATTTTATTAAGGAGTGATAATTGTGAAACGAGTAATTGGTGTACTTTCCACAGGTTTATTAGCAGGTGCAATGTTATTTGGTGCTTCAAGCCCTCAGGCGTATGCGGAGTCCCCATCAAAGCCATACCAGGTCGTAACACCTGGAATTAATGGTGAACCAGCGACTATTGGTTTTGACGAAAAGTCAGATTTTGAAAATTTTTTAACTACACATCCAGTTCCTAAAAACTTCAAGATTCAACCTTTAGCTCAAATTTATTCTACTTTTTATTACGATAACGATTTGAAAGGTTCAAGTTTTACTGTAAATGCAAGTAGAAACCCAGTTATTATTGCAAACTTTGGTGGTTCAAACAATGATAATGTTTCCTCTGTACTTACACATTCTTTTGGAGATTATACAACTATCTATGAACATAATAACGCCCAAGGACATGCACTTGCTATTGTAAATAACGGCGGATATATTAATTTGACTAGTTTTAGTTTGGGGGATGGGGCTAGAACTTGGAATGATGAGGCCTCTTCAGCAATTGTGAAATCTAATTGAAATTTGCGAATTATACATTATAAAAAAGCTAGCATAAAGCTAGCTTTTTTATAATGTATAATGTGGGGTTGTGTTAACCAGGGGTACGGAAACGATTCTGGCCATTATTATGGGGATGGAAACAATGCGTACCGAACTTGCTACTGAAATGGGTATACAGCGGTTAGATTCTCTGCTTGAAATGGGACGTAAAAGTATCGAGGACGTGAGAGGCTACCTACATCAAATGGAGTCTCCGTGTCAATCGTCTTCCTTAATTCAATCTCTACAAAATCTTGGAGCCAAATTTCAGGAGCACGCTCAGGTAAATGTAAGTTTTAGGACATTCGGAGAGGAATATCAACTGTCTCGGCAAGCGAAGATAGCGTTCATTCGTTGCTTACAAGAATCTCTTACAAATGCAGTACGTCATGGTCAGGAGACTGAAATTATAGTTTCATTGCAGTTTGAACAACAATATACGAGGTTAGAAGTTCAAGATAACGGAAAAGGAAATGTAGAATGGCAGGAAGGCTTCGGTATGAATGCGATGAAAGAACGGGCAATGAATTTGCAAGGTCAATTGTCTGTATATACAAAGCCCGAGGAAGGAATGCTTGTTACATGTACCATACCGCGACAAACTGAAATAAAAGATGGACTTATTCGTTTGTTAATTGTAGACGATCAGCCATTTGTTCGGGAAAGTTTGAGGACACTACTCGATAGATATGAAGATTTAAATGTAGTCGGTTTGGCTGAGGATGGCAATCAAGCCATCGATTTGTGTGGGCGCCTTCAACCCCATGTTATACTTATGGATTTAGATATGCAGCACATGGATGGAATCGAAGCAACCAAAAAGATTAAGCAACAATGGCCACATATCCGCGTATTGATTTTTACAACCTTTCAGGATACCGAACAGGCGTTAGAATCATTTCGCAACGGTGCGGATGGTTTTTTACTCAAATCTATTGAAACGTTGGAGCTAGCTAATACGATCCGACTTATTCACAAAGGTGGGACACTAATTGATCAGGGAATGTCTCACAAAATATTTGAGAAGTTAGATGAGCAAAAAGAGACACCACAATCAAAAGCAACCGCTTATGAGCTAACAGCTAGGGGGATAGAAATATTGCAGTTAGTAGCAAAAGGACTTCGATACAATACGATAGCTTCAAGGCTATATTTATCGAATGGTACGGTCAGGAACTATGCTTCAACAGCTTACACAAAGTTAGGAGTGCGTAACAAGGAAGAAGCTGTCCACAAGGCTCTAGAAATTGGAATTATTGAATAAAAAAATGTTTTTTTGTTTCTTTACAGCAAAGGAAAATGTAGTTACAAGATACAATAAAGGATAAACTTACGAATTTAATTGAGTATCATTTTTGATAGGTAATTTTTTTAATAAAGTTAACCCTGTTTTAAAAAACTTTAAATAGCGTTACTACATTCAGTACGTAGTAACACTATTGTTTTCTATATATGATTTTATTGCTTTGATTTACAAAGAAAATTTAGCCATAAAAAGTGCACCCCAGAACGAAAATTTGTGCTAACTTGTAACAAAAATCTCCTTCAAAAAAAGAAGGGCGCCTACGCATCTTTCTTTTGTAATTCACTCGTACTCTCTTTAGCATCCAAAATTCCTTCTGAATCACTTTAATGCATCATTGTACGGACCTAATTGCTTTTTAGAAAAGTAATGACTTGTCTCCTTACTTTTCAGTAACATATTTCCTTTTATAATTAAAAAATAGGTAGCTACTAGAAAATAGATTAGCCCTAATATCCAATCCAAATTTGTAGCTAAATTGTGTAAAAGAACATATCTCATATATGCATAACCAATCGGAACATGTAGTAATACAACCGCACCTAATCCTGGGTTGTATATTGTTTTAGCTTTTATATTCGCAAAAATCCCATGCCATATGAATTGAAAAAATCCCATTAAAATAGGTGCCAACCCAAGCCATATAATATTTGGAAAGAAAACCGGAAGTAAATAAAAAACATACGCAATCAAAACATTTATTACCATAGCAGATTGCGTATTTAATGGATAGCGATCTGGTATATCACTTTTAAATATAACTACATTAAACAGACCAGCGAAATAACCTGGCCAACGATACTCTTCAAATTGATGCACTAAAATGGCTACAAAACTTAACGCTAACAGTACTTTTATTTCACTCATTTCTCCAAAATTCGCGACTAAACAACCTACGACAACAATAGCCACAACTAACCCTACATCACACCAGTGCTTTCTAAAGAAACTAGTCATCTCTATCACCCACTATCTCAATTTTTATAAAAATAGCGTTCAAATAGGAAGTCAATTTGTTTTTCTACAGGCAGTATTCTTATATCTGCCCCTGATTCAAGAATTGGCATCATTAATGCTGGAAGAAAAATGGATCCGAATATTTGCACTGTCATCATCATTAAAATTTCCTGATCCGTTTCATTTGTTATTTCACTCAAAATATTCTTCACTTTACTAAAACCGAGCCTCTTCAAAAAATCTCCATATTCGTATTGAGATGTAAATACCGTAGTTCCCTTTGCAATAATTTTCCTTACTAACTCAGGGTATTGCTGAATTACTAGTACATAATCAAATAAAAATATTTTTAATCTTTCTTTCGCTGGCACTGTAATATCATCTAAAATAGAAAAAGTTCCTTGAAAGCTAATTAATAAGACTTTAATCGTCTCACTAATCAACTTTTCTTTTGAACCAAAATGGTAATTTACAAGCGCGATATTTGTATCTGACAATGCCGCAATTTTTCTTATTGTTACACTTTCGAAACCTTCGCCTTTAATTAACTCCAATGTTGTATTTAAAATCTTTTCTTTCGTTGATATGTTTTCATTTTCCCTCAATTTATCTCCCCCTCTAGAATTTATTAATTAAACAACATTTTAAACATCGTTTAACTTCATGGTATCACCTTCAATTTTTAAATTCAATTTAATCCTTTCGACATTTCCCTACATTTTTTATGATTTATTCTATACAAAAAGCGTGAAAATGCTAAACTGTTCACGCTTTTTGTATTTGTACTGTTATACACCAGCTCCTACTTTATATTCCACACATAAAATAAATTTCTAAAAATAATTTAAAACTATCTATATACCAATACGTAAAGAAAAAAATATTGTAACTTCCTCCGAAAAAAACTAAAATAACAATTTCCTGAATATTCTAATAGAGGTCACCATACATCGCTATCAATCTAAGATAAATTTGTATCCATATAATCAAAAAAACGCTATTCTTTTTGTAGAAATATACAGAAAGGATGGCGTTTTGTATGACTCTATCGATTCAAGATCAGTTTCATTTATTTGCTGAAGAGCTACAGCGATATCTATCTCCAAGTAGCCTTCAACAGCTCGCACAGGAGACTGGTTTCGTAAAACGTAAAAGTAAGTATGTCGCACGAGATTTGGCCGCTTTATGTATTTGGATTAGTCAACACGTAGCAAGCGATTCTCTTACTCGATTATGTAGTCAACTTTATGCAAATACAGCTACACTCATGAGTCCAGAAGGACTCAATCAACGCTTTAATCCAGAAGCTGTCGCATTTCTTCGAGAAGTCTTTACTTCTCTTCTCACACAAAAACTCTGTTCCAATCACTCACTTTCTGCACATATAATCTCTACTTTCAATCGTATCCGTTGTATGATGGCTATCCATACTTCCCTAATTCAACAAAAAATGTTAATGAATTAGAATTCATTTTAAAATTCCTTCATCATTTTTCTGAGTTCGTAGATGATAGCAGTATTAAGTAATGGACATATTTTTTATTACAAAATCGAGGCATTACTGCTAACTCTTTTAAACTATATTTTCAAACAAAGGAATAATAAAAGAGTATCAATGCGGTAATATAGTTCTATACAAAATAGTACCAGTATTAAAATAAACAATAAATGCACCTTCGATAAATGAAGGTGTATTTTTTCATTTCTATCGCCTTTAAATAATTTATTACATTGGTTAATTTATAGATGGGATAGCACAACATGCCCATCTAGCTAAATTTTTAAAGTATCCCCAAAACGAAAATTTTATCCTGTCATAGTTATCCAAAGGAATTTATATGGATTTTTCATTTTGGGGAAGAATGTGTTTCTTAACTTGATAGCCATGGAATACCGCCAGCATCAAGCTAGGAAATGCAAATACCCCCTGAACTAAATCTTCAAAATAACTGACTGTAGAAAAAGATTATTTTCATTTCTCTCTATTATTTTACTAAAATCATTATTGGCACTAGCTTATTTTACAATCCTTTTACGGATTGCTATTACGACTGCCTGCGTGCGATCTTCAGCACCGAACTTTTGAAGTATGCGGTGAACATGTGTCTTCACCGTGCTTTCACCAATATAGAGCTTTTTGGCAATTTCTCCGTTACGTAAACCGTACGCCATCTGTTGTAACACTTCCAATTCACGATCCGTTAGCGGCTCAATCGCCTGGACGTCAGAAGTAAACTCCTCTGCCTGCCGCAACTGCTGCGATGAGCGGACAACGTGACTAATCACTTTTGCGGCGACCGTTGTACGGAAAATTGCTTCACCTTTCCAGGCAGCTCGAATGGCATCAACGAGTTCTTCTGGTTCCGCATCCTTAAGTAAATAACCTACCGCTCCCGCCCGAATACCGTCGTAAACATAATCTTCCTGATCGAACGTGGTCAAAATTATGACTTTGCACAACGGATTAACCTCAATTATGTTACGAGTAGCTTCAATTCCGCCGCCCTCCGGCATTTGAACGTCCATCAGTACCACATCGGGATGAATACGATTTGCCAACAAAGCAGCTTGGTTTCCGCCAGTTGCTTCCCCAACGACCTCCATGTCCTCCTGTGCGTTTATTATGAACCGTAAACCATGTCGGACCAATGATTGATCATCCACAATTAGAACCCGGATCGAATGCATAGTCAATTCCTGTCACCTTCCTTTTACCCACCCTCATGCAACGGTATTAAAACTATAAGCTTTAGGCCATGGGTATCTACCGCACGAATCCGTAAAGTCCCGCCTACTCTCTCGCTTCTAGCCTTCATGCTCGACATACCTAAACCGGACAAAATTGGAGTTTTATCAGTCCATATCCCATTGTCAGTTACCGACATTGTCAGTACTCCCTCACTTTCTGAGACCACAACATCAACGTGGGAAGCATGAGCGTGACGGATAACATTGGTGAGCGCCTCCTGAAGAATCCGGTATAAAGATTCTGAAACTTCTGTATCAACACTACTAATCGAACCATCAACAGTGAGTGCAATGTCTAACTGCCCCTGCTCCCGGACTTGCTTCACCAAGCTTTGCAAGGCTACCAAGCCAAGTCCTGCTTCATCAACCGCCATATGGTGAACGACCGTACGTACGTCCTGCAAGCAGCGACGTGCCACTTCCAAAGTAGTTTTCAGCGAAATATCAGCTTCCGCTACATCCTCTTTCATGATATAAGGCAGTGCCTGAAGCTGGACGATGACCGACGTTAATCCATGTCCGATGCTGTCGTGAAGATCACACGAAATCCGATTTCTCTCTTCCAATACAGCAAACCATAGTAAGCGAACAGTCGCTTTCTCCAAATCTTGGTGCGTTTGTTGAAGCTCTGTGTGAGCCTTCTCCAATTCGGCATGTACTTCCCGCAACTGTTCGTAGTGTCGTTTGCTCATTTCGGCCGCTTCCCGTTTCAATTTCACTCCCCAAAACATCGCGTAAGTACCAGCATCCACGATTGAATAGACAAGAATCTTTTCTGTTTGCTCTCTCAGTAGAAAGAAAACAAGTGCATCCGCCGCGATTATAGCGCCCGTCAACAAAACAGATGATTGGGTGGGCATCCGTAGTACTATATATCCTATAAGATATAAGACGAGGACGACGGCTGTACTTTCCACATCAAAAATTACCCAATACATTGCCGTCAACATCCACGTTCCGATTACGAAAGCAATGCGGGTACGTTCCTCCCACATCCTTTCAGGTAACCAAAGTAGAGCCAAATAAGCAAAGCTGACTACCAATCCAGCTACCAATTTAGGAAAAGATGTTACTTTTGCTGTCCCTATGAGGAAGTTGTACAGCAACAACAAGCTTAAAATAATAGTTCGACTACAATTGAGTACATATTGACCTAAAACTGCAAGATGCTGTTTAATTTGCATATATGAGCCTCCTGCAAAATTGTTATTTCTATTATAACAACTGACACACCACCTAACTAGCAGCTCTGCCCCCCGTTAGTTGTTTATATTTCAAGTAAATAACATAACGACGGGTGATAACACTGCCAAGCGGAATAAACAACAATGCTGTACTTAAGGAAAGTAAAGCATGTTGTGCTCCCCAACTGCCCACAAGTAAGCGTAGCAACATGACTACCAGAAAAATAACGACGCCGGCAATGGAACCTTGTGAAGTTGCTTTCCCCGTTACTGGATTGATACATACTTTCTCCAGCTTTCCTCTCCATGCGCCGATCGCTAGACCGACAAACAGACAGATCAAATAAAGAAAGAAACTCCCCCCGCTCAAATCAATCTGCTTCATGCTGGAAAAAATTAAATAAACAAATAGTGCAGGTGTAATCCATAAACGGGACGGCCGGATTTCTTTTTCCCTTAAAGATAATAAAATGACAATAGCCAAAATGATAAGATAATTAATCATGTTTCTCCTACTCCTCTTCCTTTTTTTAGGGTATATAATTAATATAAGCACCAGCGGCCAAATAAAAGTCCATCTACAGGTTGATTTTTCCGTTCCATCTTCAGATTGAATAACAGCAGTTGATTGATTTCACCTGCCGGCCGTATGTTGTCTGATTATCCCAGAGCAGTTTTTATGTTTATAGTACAAAAACTATAAAACATATTCTATAAATCTAAAAAGCATATAGATACTGGTATTAATACTATAAAAGAAGAGGTTAGATGAATTTTATTATGAAAATCAACAAAATAAATACAAATCAATCAACTGAATGTTTAAAAAACTTGAAATACCCTTTATGCTCATGAAGGAAATCATTTAATGTTCTAGGCTCTTTCCCAATTAATTTTTTCACAGTGTCTGTTGGATTTTCCTGTACTTTTATAGACATAGTCTAGATTTCCACAATGTGATTTGCTAACCAAATAGGTATTTTTATATATTTGAAATTCATAATAATGGATAAATGGATCATATTTCATCGCGTCTTCAAATAAACCAATTCGCTAGGGAAGTACAACCACTTTTGTGACTCCAAAATAAAATTATAGGGAAGTCCTTATGGAAATGTGGAATACGGCCGCCATATTCAATGAGATTTTTGATATTATCATTCATGATACACAGTTCTCCTCTGTTATACATTATTTTCACTGCCACAAAAAACAAAATTTCCCATTAAATACTTATCAAAAATAAAATATTAATCACTTTTAGCATTGTATTTAAATGTTATAGTGAAGGTACTTATTTTTATAGAGAAATCCTAGGAAATTGAAAATAACTTATATACGGATATTAGATATAACCTTATAAATGTTGGCACTTTTTTATGTAATTATATCTCTGTAATTACATACGTTTTCACTAATATATAAATTTTCATTTCTTAATCCCTCAAATATAGTTAGTACAAATTAATAAATATCCAGGTATTACAAGAGGTACTTAGCTTCTCTCTAGAATTATAATCGGTGTTTCCCCAATGGCTTTAGCGGTAAAGATGGATGCATCCGTAGCACTCCGATTAGCAATCTAAATGATAAGATATGTGAGAATATAGGACCATATCCCATGCAATTCTAGATACTAATTTCTTAGAGATGAATTTTTTATTCTTTTTCATTTGGCATAAATTCGCAAAGAAAAAGATTATTACTATGGAAACCTCAGAATTTCATAGTAATAATCTTTTTAAAATAAATAAAGGTTCTGGTGCAAAAATAAAACAAAAGAGAATAAAGCACATAGATTTCTAACGGAATCGTATCTTATATTGCAAGTCCAAACAATTGATGGATGAATTCTTTTTGATTTTGGACAGACTGGTTCCGTAAAGTAATCTGTTCTTTTTTAATCATATGCATGGCTTCTATTCCAGAAAGAATGGATGTAGCTGTGTCAAAAGATTTAAGACCTAGCATAGAACGGATTCGCTTTTTTATAAAGCGATGATCTTGTTCTACTATGTTATTCAAGTACTTTTGTTGTCTAAGTCGCATACCGCTAGGTATGCTTTTTTCTTTTTTTAACTGTTCAATTGCTATCGGATAAGCTGGATTCTTATCGACTGTTATAACACGTGGCTTTGAAACATGAAAAGATCGCAAAGCTTTCTTGAAAAAGCGCCTTGAGCCTTATGATCTCTTGTTTTGCTTAGGCAAAAATCGATTGTGTTTCCGTTCAAATCAACAGCACGATACAGGTACATCCATTGACCTTTTACTTTGATATATGTTTCATCGACTCTCCAAGAGTCATTTATTTGTTTGAGGTAACGTCGGATCCGTTTGTCCAATTCAGGACCATACTGATGAACCCAACGCATAATCGTTGTATGAGAAATGGATAAACCCCGTTCCTCCAGCATTTCCACCAAATCACGAAAACTTAGGTTGTACCGTAGGTACCATCTTACCGTTAATAAAATAATATCAGGCTGATAGTGCTTCTATTTGAACCAATTTTTCTTTTCCATACCGATCACACACCTTTTTAGAGTAATAGTATCAGTATGTCCAAGTTTTAGAGATTACTTGTAATTACCTTGAAGTTTTTGCACCAGAACCGGAATAACAACTATTTTAATAATCAATGCATTGAAACCTGTGATAATGATATAAATGCTTTAGAAGTAGCCATCTTCAAGTCAAGTTACTTCAGGCGTTCTTTCAAAACTAGATACTATCTATAGTGATTAAATCAATTTTATTCCTCAACACCTAACATATGAAATTTAGGCCACTAATAATAATATATTGAGTGGATCTTTCGTCTATTGTTCTTTAAAAAAGGATCTGCCCCACATTAGGTCCTTTTTTAGATTTGGAATCTATTAAAGTGGCATTTCCGTTCGACATTAGTATATCTATACATACTGAAAATAATAACTGTACATAAGTACTAGTACTTATGTCGTTTCTAAAATGAAAAAACTTCATAGAATACAATATAGGACAAGTTTTATCATAATCTCGTCCTAATAAATTTGAAAAGGAGATGAATATCAAATGACTATTATACCTCCATTTATAGCTTCTAGGAGATTTACCTCCACGCTAGGTGCAGGAACAGGGACAGGTGCTGCGTTTGCGATTGCTGCTACAGCTTGTCTAAATGATGCTGGCGTGACAGCTACAGCGTTCCCTACTTTTACGTACTATAATCTCTATGTGAACGGGGTATTACAACCTGGTTCAAATTCTAGTGTTACTACAGGCCCAACTGGTGCTATCACAATCCCAGGTGGAGACACATTAGATCCAGGAATTCCAATTACCGTTGAATTTATCGTATCTTAATCAGCATCTTTTGTTTTTGGACAGATTTCTTTCATGGAGAATTTGTCCTTTTTTGATTAATAGTAAGGTTTCGCTCCCTCCTTATTCCACTTCTTCATTTAAATAACGAATTTTTTTAAATGCTAAATATACATTAAAAATGTACACATAATAATTTTAATAATGATTGGATAGATTAGATTTATATTAACTATATTTATACGAGCTTTAGCAACATAAAAAGACCACAAACCCTTCATAAATAATTGGTTTGTGATCTTTTTATTCTTATCCCTACTCAAACAAAAATTAATTATTTTTTTAAATCAACAGTATGATTTAAATATCCTATTCCCCTTTTACCTTTATATAAATTTGCCTCATTTCTCTATAAATCGTTCATTTCAGGAGCCAATAATAGCCCATTCTTCCATCATTTTCACTAAATCTTGAAAATTTAGATTGTACCGGAGATTTCAAGGTACCGTTAATAAGGTTTATAAGTTGAATACGTTACCTTTCCCATACTGGTCACAGACCTTTTATAGAATAATTATTAGTAGAGCCCAATTCACCAGAGTTATTGCACTATTCGGACTAAAACAACATATTAAAGGTTCTGTTGCAAAGTTTCCTACATGAAGCTACACTCTAGAAAACAGGATATAGGAGAATCAGACATGAGGTACTTTAAAGGAAAACAATATATCATTTTAGTAGCTGTCGGCTACTACTGCCGTTTTTCTTTAAGTTATCGTGATGTATCTGAAATCCTGAAAGAACGTGGTATTTCAGTTCATCCAACAACCATCATGCGATGGGTTCATGAATATGGAAATCTCATCTATCAAATTTGGAAAGTAAAAAATAAATCTGCACGCTTATCTTGGCATTTGGATGAGACGTATATCAAAGTTAAGGGAGAATGGCGCTATCTCTATCGTGCAATTGATAAAGATGGAAACACGTTGGATATTCAACTTCGTAAAAAACGGGATCATCAGGCTGCCTATGCCTTTATGAAAAGATGAGTAAAACATTTTGGAGAACCAACAGTTCTCACTACAGACAATGCTCCGTCCTTGCTTTGTGCGTTCAAAGAACTGAAGAAGAACGGCTTTTATGCACGTACAAAACATTGTACCGTTAAATATCTCAATAACCTGATTGAACAGGATCATAGGCATGTAAAGAGGCGTTTTGCCAAATCAGCAGGATTTCAAAATCTTCGTCATGCTTCACGAACCATAAAAGGAATTGAAACGATTCAGGCCATAAATAAACAAAGACGAAGTCTTGAATCAGACTCCGTCTTTTCAGTGTACAAAGAACTACAGCAATGAGTAGCAATTGCTTAAAGTCCATTTCCAATCTGTAGACCTCTCTATATTTTTTCTAACTTTGCAACAGAACTGTTATTCTTCTCTAATTACATCTATAACATTATCCTTTTGAATTTTCCGAAGCGGTATTAGTACCGCTACATAACTAATCAACAGTGCAGTTATAAATGTGATAAAGATAGATTGATAAGGAATAATCCATTCAAAAGACACCATATTCGAAAGCGCTACATAAAGAATATATGAAAGCATACAGCCGAAAAAGATTCCTTGTATACTTCCAAAGAGACCGTACAGGAGTCCTTCATAAGTAATCATCTTTTTCAAATCCTTTTGCGACATACCAATCGATTTTAAAGCAGCTAGTTCTTTTCTTCTCATAATGATGCTGACTGTTATGGTATTTAAAATATTCACACAACCAATCAGTGTAATAACAGCTATAAATCCGTACCCTAATATTTTTATATAAAGTATATTATCTTTATGGAAATTACTTTGAACAATATTATTTTTTACATCGATAGATGCATCTCCACCAAGTTTCTTTTGTATATCTAAAATTGTAGCATCAGCCTGAGATTGATTCTCTAAATCAATTTCAAAACCTGTTAATTTGTGTGGAGATGGTGTAAGAAATTCGGCTATTTGTTCACTAGTAATAAAAGTTATGGTATCCATTACTCTGCTCATATTAAAAATATCCAATTCTACAATTGCAGCTATTTTTAAAGTTTCTAGTTTTTCTTCATTGTAGGAGATTTCCTCTGTAGATTTTCTTTCCTGCTGACTTGTTATTTGGATTTCATCCCCTACCTGAAAAGTGCTTAGCGAACCTATATATTTTTTACTTGTATTCATATCATTTGATGCAGCTTGTTTTACTAAAATAACCTCTTTTTCACGATTTAATTTTGAAATATCAATCCTTCCACTAGTTACATTTTCAGCTAGTTTCTTTAAACTATTCTCATCGTATGCTTTTATTTGTGTTTTCACAATTTCTACAGTTTGATTATTATATTTTACTTTTTGATACAGCGATTCATTTCCTTGTAATTCTTTAATTTGCTTATTTTTTGGTACTTTCGTATAAAAATCATGTGCCTGATATTGCTTGTACAGCTTCTCTACGTTATTAATTTTATAAAGATTTCGACTCATATGATCTATGCCAGGCCTGTCTAAATCCGAATTAACCGAAACTGATATGTCCGATTTTAGAGCTTGAATTTCCGGTTGTTTACGCTGAATGACAGTATCAATGAGAAAAGTAAACGTGATATACAGTACACTACTTATAATAATAGACAAGATTGTAACTGTATATCTATTGGGATTCCTTTGTATATTTTTTAATGCCATACTTAACGGAAAAGATAGTGGTTTCTTTATTTTTGTTCTCTTTTTCTTCTTTATTTTATCTTTTTTTATAGCTAATCGGCTACTTACGGCCAGTAACGGTGAAATTCTACCTGCAAAAAAAGCAGGAAAATAACTTGAAATATAGACTGTTATCAATGTAATTAAAGAACTTACACATATAATGAACCAATCTAATTTAATTGTATATCCCATAGCGTTTTTAAGTACGTTTATCAGTACTTGATTAAGTGAAAAGACTACTAATATACTGCACAAAATCCCAAAAAAGATAGCAATAATAGAAAGAAATGTTGCTTCTCTTATCACAATTTTTCTAATTTGTTTTTTGGTAGCTCCTATACTTCTCAATAACCCAAACTGTTTCATTCGCTCTACTATACTAATTTGAAATGCATTGTAAATAATAACAATCGTAGAAATCACAACAATCCCAATACTAATAGTGGCTGCCACCATGATCTCCACACTAGGCTTTAAGGCTTTCTTTAATTCGTCATTTACTTTTATATTTTCTTTATTCGTCAATAATTTAAATTGATTTTCAACTTCATCAAAATTTGCGTACTTATTGAATTCAATCAATACGCTACCTTCTCCAACTTTAAACTTATTTTTATATGTCAATAATTGACCTGTTTTATTTTCCTGAGTACTACTAGACTTATTTAGCAAACCAACAAGTTTATATTTTTTTTCATGAATAGTAAACATACCGCCTACTTTAAGATTGGGCCCAAAGTAAGGTAGCATCCATTTTTCCAAAACAGCCTCGTTTTCATTTGAAGGTAGCTTACCTTGTACAGAAATACCAGAATTTAATAGTTTTAATGCTTGTTGATCTGCATACATATAAGAGACAGCTATCTCATCAACATTGAGTGTCTCTCCTGGAGTGATGATGCCATAAGAAGATATATTCGGATTACTTTTTATCATATTGAAAAGTTTTTGATTATAATTTTCAACTGATATATTTGCGGAACCCATAGGACCTTTTTTAGCATTTTCAATTCCCGAAGTGTATCCGCTATTAAAAAACAATCCAATCGTTGTTATTAGCGCCAGTGCTAAAATAATACCTGCTAATGTTAGCAGAGTCCGTTTTATATTACTTCTGAGATATTTTTGACTTAACTGTTTGTAACTACGAATCAATACTCCTCCCCTCCACATTTTGCTTGATTTTGCACTAATTGTTTATCTGAAATAATCATGCCATCTGCAATGGTTATAATTCGATCAGAGTTTGATGCGATAGCAGGGTCATGGGTAATTAAAATCACCGTCTGATTATATTTTTTAGCCGTTACTTTTAATAAATTCAGAACTTCTTTTGTATTTTTTGTATCTAGATTTCCGGTTGGTTCATCCGCTAAGATAATATCAGGTTTATTTATAAGAGATCTACCAATAGATACCCTTTGTTGTTGACCACCCGATAATTCGGATGGCAAATGATCTCGTCTTTCATTTAACCCTAGAGTTCGTATAATTTCATCCAGGTAATGTTCATCTACCTGTTCCTCATCCAATAGAGCTGGCAAAGCAATATTTTCTTGTACATTCAAGACAGGAATCAAATTAAAAAACTGAAATATAAAGCCAACTTTTCTTCGGCGAAAAATAGATAGTTCATTATCTTTATAATTGTAGATATTTTCACCTCCTATAAACACATTTCCTGAACTCGGACGATCCAGCCCTCCTAAAATATGCAATAACGTACTTTTACCAGAACCTGACGCTCCAACTATGGTTACGAATTCTCCTCTATGAATGGAAAGATTAATTCCTTTTAACGCCTGTACTTGCGTTTCTCCCTCTCCATATGTTTTTACTACATTTTCTAATCTAACAACCTTCATACAACTCATCCTTTTCACAGATTAATTTTGAATCTCTACAAAATAGATTTTATCCTTATCGTAGTCACCATTCTCGTCTTTCACTTCATACACTTTTGTAATGTTTTCAACCACCTTTTTTACCTTGTTTTTATTTTTATAATCAAAATTTTCTTTTGCAAACTTAATTAACGAAAGACTTACTTCTTTTTCTTTTAATTGTTTATATGTTTCCTCATTAACAATTACTATTGGTGATGAAAAATAACCAATCCAATTATTTTGTTCAATATGTTGAACAGGTATCATTTGTCCATTTAAATTTAAATTCCCATCCTTTATTTCCTCATCTTCTGCTGTTTTCCTATAAAACAAGTTTTTTTCACTCGCTAATTCTTTTATTTCTTTTACCGGGGTTGAAGTCATTGAAGAACTATCTTTTTCTAAGGGCGTTCTTATAATTCCTTTTTTTAAGAATTTTTCAGCTGTAGATTTTGTAATTACCGCATATTGTTTCTTTCTAACAAATGGTTTATCAAGTTCCTTATCCATCTCTTCTTCAGTCATATTTCCTGCTTTTTCTTTCCATTCTTTCTTAATCTCTTCGTTCTGTTCGGTAGTGCGTTCTTCTTTTATTAATTCTGTGACCAATTTATAACTATAATCTGCTGTTTGTACGTTTTGATCTTTATACAGATTTTTAACATCAGATATATTTTCTTTCGTTCCTGATACCAAGATACCGTTTACTGGTTGTGAGGGGCCCTCTATATAACGATTTACCGCAAATCCTATACCTATAAAAATTCCTGTTACTGCTAGAAATACTATTATCTTTTTCATTTTCTTCCTCCTTAAATGCTGTGTTTAATTTTAGATTAAAACAGTAGTTTTTTTATATGACCAAAGATTAAAATACTACAATTGTTAATAAAAAATGATTACCTTCAGTATAGACGTCTTTTCTTGCTAATTGAATGACTCTTGTCTTACTATTTAAACTGTAATCTTACAGTTTAGTAAGATTACTAAATCTAACTTTTTATATGTTCGTGGCTCTAATCAGAATATATTTTAAAATTGTACAATAGAATAACTTTTATACACTTATTTCAGTACATACATGATTTTCAAATTTCTTGAAAATATGCTTCCATTCGGCCTTCATTCTCAATAATCTGTTTTTTAAAAGTTCATTTGCATGATTAATGCGAGTCCAATTTTCATTTCACATTTATGTATAAGATAACTTAAATATTACTATTACCGATTTTAAAAAGACGTAAAAAATCAAAAGGATTCTGTTGCAAGGTTTTTCAAAATATAACAAGAATAAGTATGTATTACGAAAATATGATGCTTAAGTAATTATTGTATGTCATTATATGCTATAAAACCAAAAGCCGATTTTGGTTTTATTCATATACAAAGAAAAGCATCTAAAAATCCATTTCCATACTAAACTGTTTTAATTTAGCCAATCAATGTGTAAAATAACTGTCATAATCTAAAATACTGCAATAATCAAAGACAAATGAGGAGAGATACTGTGGATAAAGTATTATTCGTTGAAGACGATAACGATCTTGGAATGGCTATTGAGTTTACTCTAAAAGGAGAAGGGCTTGAGGTTATAAGAGTTTCTACTGTACAAGATGCAAAAGATCAATACGAAAATAATAAATTTGATTTAGCTATATTAGATGTTGGACTCCCTGATGGAAATGGGTATGATTTATGTACCTATCTAAAAAAAAAAGGTGATATACCTATTATTTTTCTCACTGCACTAGATGAGGAGGCAAATGTAGTAATGGGCCTTGAAATTGGCGGAGATGATTACATAACAAAGCCCTTCAGGGTAAAAGAACTATTATCCAGAGTAAAAGTACAGTTGAGAAAAAAAATTAAAACAGCTCCTAATACTATATTGAGGTCTGGAAATATACAGCTTGAAGTTGAAGCGGCCAGTGCTTTTAAGCATGAGAAAAGTATAAATTTAACTCATTTAGAATACAAACTCTTATTAACGCTAATGCTACGTCCTCATCAAGTATTACAAAGAAATGAAATATTAAAAAAAATAGCAGATGAAAGTGAAGTGTTTTTTGATGAAAATACTCTTTCTGTTTATGTAAAACGATTAAGAAGTAAAATTGAAGATAATCCACAAAACCCCAACTATATAATCACACAGCGAGGTCTCGGATATTATTGGGATAAAGATGTCAGTAAGGAGTAATTTAATGATAAATAGAGAAATAAAAATTAATATACTTACATTAGCATTAATCTTTTTGTTATTTATTATATATCAAATTATCACAGTTCATATTCTATATGACCATTTAAAAAATGATTATATTACTATTTGGAGTGAAATTACCGGAAAACTTGTTGCACAAAATCCAGAAAATGAATATGAAATAATACAAGCACTTACAAATAATACAGCTAACAAAGAAATCTATTCCAGTAATGGAACAGTACTATTAAATCAATATGGTCTATCTGCTGAATTGGATTCAAGACTTTTTCCTTATTTAAATAAACATATATCCCAAAACAATTTGTACATGCTCTATGGATTAATAGGGTTCAGTCTAATCTTAATTTTTATGAATTACTTACAGTATAAATCTTTTTTCTTAAAAATTCGAAATGTAACAGCTGCAGCAAATAAAATTATCGAAGGTGATTACACCATTGATATCAAGGAAAATAGAGAAGGAGATCTAGCGAAACTTGCTAATTCTTTTCATAAACTGAAAAATATTATTAGAAAAAGTATGAATAATTTATTGGAAGAGAAACAATTTTTAATACAAACTTTACAAGATATTTCTCATCAGCTAAAAACACCACTTTCAACACTAACAGTGAACAACGATATCTTATTACAAGGTAAATTAAATGAACAGCAATATCATTTTTTACAAAATAATAATGCTCAAATTTCAAGAATAAGCTTTTTAATACATAATTTATTAAAAGTTTCAAAAATAGATGCTAGGGCAATACTATTTGAAAAAGAAAACTCTAATATTATTGATACAATTTATGAGGTCATTGCTAGTTTGAACAGTAAATTAAATGAAAAAAATATTAACATATATTTAAAAAACAATGAAAAAACATCACTTTTTCATGACAGTATTTGGATGCAAGAAGCTTTATTAAATATTTTAAAGAATTCCATTGAACATTCAAATGATAGTAATTCCATTTATATTGAAGTTACAAGTTCTCCTATTCATACTGAAATTATTATTCAAGATTTTGGTGAAGGTATTGCATCAGAAGATTTGCCATATATATTCGATAGATTTTACAAAGCAAAAAATTCTAAAAAAGAAGGATCTATTGGAATTGGCTTAGCATTAGCAAAATCAATTATCGAAGCTCATCATGGATTTATTAGAGTAGAAAGCCAAAAACATTCATTTACAAAATTTACAATAACTTTTATGAAGTATTAATAGTCATTAAAAATTTTTAATATCCACACTTTTGAGTATAATTTTTAAAAATTAATTAGCGTTGAAAAAAAGAAGAATGACTGTGGAGAGATAAAATTTTTCGTTTTTAAGATATTATGGGAACTTAGCTTGATGGGCATGGGGTAGCACCACACATCTATCAACTTAAAAATTTGGTAGTTCCTCAAAACGAAGAAATTTTTTATTTCGGAGACACTTTAAAATATTAGCCTGATAGACATGTGGTGATACCCATCAACTTAAGAATGGAAACAAAGTGTACTTTCATTTTGTGGGGTAAAGCATTCCTAAAATAGAAGCATACTCTTAATAATACGCATACCAAATAAACCCTATCGTTTTATTAAAAGTCAAGGAAATAGTAATGAAATCCTATATTTATGCGATTGAATATAATGTCACACATTTTATAAGGTAAAAAGGAAAGGATAGATGAACAGGAGAGTATACCTGTTTACATCTATCCTTTTTTACAAAAATATGACCACATTTACTACTACAACAAAGATTTTTACCACAACAAATTTTCATATAGTTATTGAACTATTTTTTGAATAACTAAATTAACCTCTTCGTTAACTTTAATTACGAATAAATGATCCTCTTCACCTTCAATTGGATTAACTCCATCTTCATTAAAAGATTCAGCATGTTGTCTACCATATCTATTAAACTAGCGGTTTTTATTTTCCCTGATTCCTTTCCATACCTAAGGTACCCAAAAGTCCACCGGATTCCCGAGGCTACCATCCACATTTGTGTCTCTGAAAAGACTTTTTGTGCCACTAGACGTAACTGTAGATTCCTGAACAAGCAAAATCATGAAAATACACACAAAGTTAGATTATCATCCATTACATTACTGTTTTGCTTCGTTCGAATAGAAAAACTCGGAAGAACGCCACTTGTTCGATATCTCCTCAATGTGATAAGGTGTCGTTCTGCAGCATCCACCTATTAAACGTGCGCCTGCTTGGTACCATTCTTCAGATTGAATATCCAACGCGTTACATTGTTCATGACCATGCCATGTTTTTGTTTCTGGATTATAAGTTTCACCAGAGTTTGGATAAACAATAATCGGTTTTTTGGTGTTTGCCCTCAACTCTTGGATTGCACCAGTCACAACGGTTACTGGCGCACAATTGATGCCTATCGCTACAATTTGTTCACTTTTCTCAAAAACTCGTGCACACTCCACGAGTTTCATACCTTCACTAATCTCTTTCTCATTTTTTAGCGAAAAGGAAAGCCACGCATATGTTGCTGGAAATTCACGCAATAATGTATCTAATACTCTTGCTTCTTGCAGGGAAGGGATCGTTTCAAATGCCAATAGATCTGCACCTGCTTCGATTAACGCAGACATTCTCGAACGGTGAAAGTCTGCTAATGTTTTATCTGTCACACCATAGTTGCCTACATACTCTGAACCATCTGCAAGGTAAGCCCCGTAAGGTCCAACTGATGCAACAACCAATGGTTTAGGCCTATTCGTTTGCGTATTTTCCTTCCAAAAATCATCTCTTGCCCTTCTTGCAAGCAACACCGTTTTCTCAATTAATTCCAAAGCTTCCTGTTCTTGTATTCCACACGCAGAAAAACCACTAATAGTAGCTTGATAGCTTGCTGTTATGGCACAGTCCGCTCCAGCACGAAAATAGTCCGAATGAACCTGATAAATTAGTTCCGGATTTTCTAGTAACACACGTGCCGACCAAAGGGGATCGTCCAAATTACATCCATGCGCCTCCAATTCAGTAGCCAATGCTCCGTCAAGAAGCATAATGGAATGTTGGGATAAAATAGCATCAATTGGGTTGATTTTGTTCGACATAATCTACGCCCCTCTTTTTTAGATTTTTTGTTAGATAATAACTTCCATAGCAAAATAAAATAAACGGTATGCCGCAATATAAGGCAATTCTCTGTGTTGGATCGAATGCAATTCCAATACACGATGCCAGACAAAGGATAAAAGAAGCAATTGGTACTAATGGATATAGTGGTGTTCGATAAATCAAGTCCTTTTCAGAATTTCCTTCTTTCAAAAATTGTCTGCGAAATAGGAACTGGGAAGCACTAATACTCATCCAAACTATAACTACTGCTAGACCGGAAATGGAAACAAGTACGATATAGACAGTATCTGGTGCCACAATACTTGAGAGCAAAGCCAACGCTCCACCCACCATGCTGAAAATGACGGCGTTGATTGGAACACCTTGCTTCGTCATTTTCCCAAAAATCGGGGATATCGTATTCTTATTAGCAAGCGACCAAAGCATTCTAGAAGAGGCATAAAGGCCTGAGTTTGCCGCAGATAAAATGGCTATTAAGATAACGAAATTCATTATGTCAGCTGAATATGGCACCCCAATTCGTTCTAGAACTGCAACAAAAGGGCTCTCTAATACCCCTGCATCGGAAATAGGTAATAACGCAGATAAAACAACAATCGTTCCTACAAAAAAGATGATTAATCTCCACAGAGTAGTTCGAATGGCCTTCGGTATCATTTTTTCCGGGTTCGCTGTTTCTCCAGCTGCAATGCCTATTAATTCTGTTCCCGAAAAAGCAAAATTAACCGCAAGCATGGTCATCATAATGGCCGTAGCACCATGAGGAAATAAACCTCCACTTGTAAAATTAGAAAAGAATGGTGCTGCTTTTGAATGAGTCATCGGAAGAAACCCTAGCATTGCCGCTACTCCTAAAACAATAAAAAACACAATAGCTATAACCTTTATCGATGAAAACCAAAATTCGGATTCGGCGAAAAATTTAACAGTCAGAACATTTAATACAAAGATTAAAATGGCAAAAAGAGCACTCCATACCCAAACATTAACCGATGGAAACCATCGCTTCATAAGTAATCCTGCGGCTGTAAATTCAGAACCTAAAGCAACAGTCCAAGTTAACCAATACAACCAGGCTACTGTATACCCTGTACCCGGTCCAATGTATTTAACTGCATAACTATGAAATGCGCCCGTTTCAGGCATATGTACGGAAAGCTCTCCTAAACATAGCATAACTAGATAAACCACTAGCGCACCAATCAGATAGGATAGAATTGTTCCAAACGGGCCAGCTTGTTGAATAGTGTAACCCGAGCTTAAGAATAAGCCAGTTCCAATTACCCCACCAAGTGATAGCATGACTAAATGACGTGCTTGCATTTTCCTTTGAAATTCTCGCCCATTTTTGTTCTCCATTTCTACTCTCCTTTAGTTACTATCCAGAAAAAACAAAAACGCACTCTAAAAAAGAGGGCGCTACTGACAAATAAAAACGGAAGCTCTCATCTATCAGGATTATCACCCGCTGGAATTAGCACAGTGTCTACTTAAGCAGACCTGTTGCTGAGGTTTCATAAGGCCAGTCCCTCCACCTCTCTGGATAAGAAATATTTTTTTATAACCTTATCAATCCATTCAATAATTGTCAAGATAATTCTGTTTTTTAAAAAAATTATCTATTATAGAAATACAAAAAATAGAGTATTACCATAACTGCAACCCACTCCTTCTTGGGTATTATTTAAAAATCGAACATACAAAACCTCATTTATTTATGATACGGTTCACAAGCACTTCCTCAAAATTTAATGCACTTCTAAATATCTTCTTACTTCTTTGGCTATGGGGTCACCATACATAACCATCAACTCAGGAGATTTTAATACCCTCCAATATCAAAAAACGTTATCCTTTCTAAACAAGCTAAATTAGAAAGGATGATGTTTTCTTATGAATCTCTCGATTCAAGATGAATTATTACCATTTGCAGAAGAATTACAACGATATGTTACACCTGTATTCTTAGAAGAACTTGCAAGATAAATAGGATTTATAAAGCGAAAACTTAAGTTTTCCGGATCAGAATTAGCTGCTATTTGCATTTGGATTAGTCAACGGGTGGCAAGTGATTCCTTGGTTCGATTATGTAGTAGGCTTCATGCAGCGACAGGAACTTTACTTAGCTCTGAGGGACTTAATAAAACTCCTGTTGAAGTTTCTAATTGACTACAAAGTTGAATAAGAGAGGTAGTAGCGATTTGTTGATATAACCATACACACAAAGATAAAAAATGGTGCCCATGGCACTTGCGTTTTCCTTTCATTCCGCCTGCTTCTATAGCTAATTGATTAAGTGTAGTGGGAGACATATATCGATATAACTCTTCAGCAAATAAAGACAACTCTTGTTTTTTATGAATATTCATAAAAAGCACGTCACCCTTTCTCATTAACATAAGAGAATAGTAACGTGCTTTTAACTTCAAGAATAGTCTAAATCCTCAAGTTGATGGATTTGTGGCGAGACCCCATCGCCATCAAGTTAAGGTTCTGAATCCCCCCTAAATGAAAATTTCATTTCTCTGTAGTTATTTATTTCAGAAGTAAGCTCACAGTTAACTATGCATCTTGTTTTGTTAAATAATAGGAACCACCTCCCGATTTTCGAGAGATGGTTCCTATTTATTTATTCACAATTCTATTATAGGAATTAATGGTTAACACGTAGTAAACAAAGTAAATTACACCATATGTTGTCATCGCGTAAACAAATGAAATGATATCTTGCTGTATGTCCATGCTATATTGTAATGATACCGACATTGTTAACATGGCTGCATTAAGTATCCCAATAATTAACGGAAGGAGAAATATAAATAATGTTTGTTTTGCTATCGTAGTCCGTACTTCTTTTTTATTTACACCTAATTTCCGTAAAATTTCATAGCGATTTTTATCTGAATATGCCTCTGTTAGCTGTTTGAAGTAAATAACACTTCCTGTTGCCACTAATAAAACTAATGCTAAAGAACTAACTACAAAGATTTTCATTCCTGTAAGTGCCTTTATTTTTTTATACTCTTTATAGAACGTACGCATATGAGTATCATTCTCTGCTAGCGTCATTACAACCTCAGATGTTTCCTTGGTTGTTTTTTCATCTGCTACTTTATAAGCTTTATATATGATTGGACTGATTTGTTTTGCAACACTAGCAAACCTTGCATTATCAATTACAATGTATAAAAGCTCAGAACCAGAGGTTAGTCTTATCGCTTTTTTTTCTAACTTGTTGAGCTTAAAAGTAAAATTACCCTCAGGTAACTGAATGTTGACTTTTTGATCAATAAAATCAGTGGCTGGTTGATTAATGTATTGTTGAAATGCTATAGCGTGCTCACTAGAAAGGTTTGGTATATCTCCTAATTTTAGGATTTTGTTCATTTTATGAAATCCACTTTCTGAAATCAAATTAACGGAAAGATCATTTTTATCTTGGAATGGTGCTGAAGTATTCCCTTTTACTTGAATAACCGGAATATCTAGTTGCGCTGTAATCGGATGTTCTTTGTCTTTTGAAATAACCCGTTTGATTTGATTGTCTGATGTTTCATCTTTTGAGAGATGAATATAGCTAAAAGGAGCTGTTTCATGAGCATCTTTTTCAGTAATTGAATACTCAGAGAAGCTCGCTTGAAGATATGGCAGTGCTACAGAAATTAGTAATGCGATAATTGTAAGCATAAGGGCATTTCCTTTTATACGATACAACAAGTGAGAAGTTCCAATGATGTTAATCCCTTTATAGTAGTTCGGTTTATTTTTTTGTGCACGCTTTAGTAAATACACAGTTAAAAAACGAAATAAGAAATATGTTCCAATAGCAATAAGTGGCATAGAAAGCATTATTGCCCCGTTAAACATAAACCAATAACTACTTACCAGTAAAATAATCGAAACTACAGCAGAAACAATAGATGCTTTTGGTACTTTCTCCCCTTTTTTCTCTGCTTGGAATAATTCAATTAATTTAAAGCGATAAATTAAAAGATACGATTGAAGGGATGTAAAAATTGTAATGACCGTAAATGTAATAGTGGTAGTCATAATTGCTTCCATTGGAATGCTAAAACTTACATCGACCGGAGCACCTACGAGTTTAAGAAGTAACATGATAAACAATCTGGATAATATGACCCCTAATACGAGCCCGCATACTAAAGTGATAGCCCCGATAATTACATTTTCAAAAAATAGCATTCTTGCGATGTTTTTTTTTCTCACGCCAAGTAAGGAGTATAAACCTACTTCTTTTTTACGTTTTTTTGTGAAGAATGCATTAGAATATCCGATGAAAATCGCTACGAATCCTATTAAAACAAAAGAGGTTTGTGACATTGTACCTTCCATATTATTAACGGCATTTTTAATTTCTGGTGTATACAATAATGAGTTGAAAGTATAGCAAATCACGACACTAATCACCATAGAGAAAATGTATAGAAGGTAGTTGTTTAAATTCCCTTTAATATTTTTTTTCGCTAAACTAAATAACGTCACTTGTACCACCTCCAAGAATGGACAATACATCTAATATCTTTTGGAAAAAATCTTTGCCGGAAGAATTCCCCTTTACGAGTTCGGTAAACAGAGTGCCATCTTTAATAAATAACACGCGTTTACAATAACTAGCTGCAAAGGCATCATGTGTTACCATGAGGATGGTGGCTTTATCTTCTTGGCTTAAATTTTGTAAGCTCTCCAATAAATCTGCTGCCGATTTTGAATCGAGTGCTCCAGTCGGCTCGTCAGCTAAAATTAAGCTGGGTTTAGATACCATCGCTCGTGAAGCAGCTGTGCGTTGTTTCTGCCCCCCTGAAATTTGATACGGGTATTTATCTAAAATAGAACGAATACCAAAGCGCTCTGAAATCTCGTTAACTCTGTTTTCTATTTCTTTTACATTCATTTTTGCTAGTGCAAGTGGCAGCAAAATATTATCTTTTACTGTTAACGTATCTAATAAATTGTAATCCTGAAAAATGAAACCGAGTTTATCCCGCCTGAATGCAGATAATTGTTCTTCTTTCATGTTTAGTATGCTCGTCCCATCAATCAAAATCTCACCGGATGTCGGCCGATCTATGGTCGACAAAATATTTAAAAGTGTGGACTTCCCCGCACCTGAAGGTCCCATAATCCCGACAAACTCACCTTCGCGAACAGTTAAATCAATATCATGTAATGCAGTAAACGTATTTCCTTTTGCTCCATACATTTTTTTAATTTGTTTTGCGTCTACTATTGATTTCATATATATTTCCTCCATTAAAGAAGTTATTTTTTCTTACAGGCTTTATTCTATATGGTGTAACCCTTCAATAACCTTACAGTTGTTTATGTTAACCTTACAGTTTTGTCACCTTAGAACAAATATCCCTTTTTTCTTTATTTTTTCCACTATAATGTGATATAGACGATTATGCCATCGTAATTTAATGCAGCAGTATGAACACGTAACATATAACACAAATTATCAATAATATACGATTTTGGGGGAATAACCATGGAAATTATGATTGTAGAAGACGAAAAAACGATTAGAGATATGTTGGGAGAGACAATAGAAAAATGGGGATTTACTACAGTAAAGGTAGAAGATTTCGACCAAGTATTATCAATTTTTCTTAAAAATAGTCCTCACCTTGTACTATTGGATATTAATTTACCAACATTTGATGGATTTTACTGGTGTAATAAAATTAGAGAAACTTCAAAAGCGCCGATTATTTTTCTTTCATCTCGTAATACACCAATGGATATGATAATGGCGATGAATATGGGCGGGGATGATTTTATTAATAAACCGTTCCACACAGATGTTTTAATGGCAAAGGTTAATGCGCTCCTACGTAGGACATATACGTATATAGAAGACATAGAGTTGAAAGTTATTGAACATGATGGAATTGTGCTCAACCTTAAATCCTACAATTTGTCTTATGAGAATGAAGCGATTACACTAACAAAAAATGAATTTATTATTTTAAAACTTCTCATGCAAAATAAAGGAACTGTTGTAAGCCGAACAAAGATAATGCGCAGTCTTTGGGCTGATGAAAGATTCGTGGACGAAAACACCTTAACGGTTAACATTGCACGGATACGCAAAAAATTTACTGACCTCGGTAAAGACGGTTTCATTACTACTAAGAAAGGCTACGGGTATATCATTTTATGAGTTTTTTTGAATATATAAAAGACAAACGATTCTTTTTCATACTGTACTTCACTTTAATGTTGTTTGTTTCATTAATTATGGTTGTAAACGATAGTCGGAATCTCGTTCTTCAAAATCTGCTCTATACTCATGTTATTTGTTTCCTCTCTGTAAGTCTGTATATTACTATAGGATATTATTACCGTAGGTCCTTTTACCTAGAACTAAATGATTTAATTGAGAGTCAGAATGAAGACTTTCCTGTAGAAATGCTTGAACCACAAAATTATGAACAAGCTTTATATGTCAAAATGATAAAAATAGTAAGGGACAATCATTCTAAGCAACTTCAAAAGTTGATTCACGAGAAAGTGGATCACCAAGATTTTATTATGTCCTGGGTTCACGAGGTAAAGCTTCCAATTGCCGCAAGTAATTTACTCATTGAGAACAGTACAGGAAAAACAGTAGATTTTCTTGTAGATAAGTTTGAGGATGAGCTGAACAAAATTGATAATTATGTGGAACAGGCTCTTTACTATTCACGGATTGACTCGTTTTCTAAAGACTATTTCATTACAGATATACAGTTGAATCAAATCATTAAAGAAAGTGTAAAGAAATATGCCAAAATCTTTATCACGAAACGAATTCACTTTCATATGGAGGAAGCGCAGAAATTCGTTCAAAGCGATAGCAAATGGCTTGCATTTATCATAGACCAAATTACTGCAAATGCTTTAAAGTATGTAAATGATGGTGGCGAGATTTTTTTCCGTTTTGAGGAGGATCATAAAGAGAAACGATTACTTATTCAAGATACAGGCATTGGGATAAAGCAAGAAGATATACATCGTGTGTTCGAAAGAGGATTCACAGGTTCTACTGGAAGAACACATACAAAATCTACTGGGATGGGACTGTACCTTGTAAAACAAATGGTTTTGAAATTGGGACATGGTATTTCTATTCAATCACAAGAAGGAAAATATACAAGGGTTACTATCCATTTCCCCAAAATAGGAAATTACTATCATTTCCTATGAAGAGTAGACCAGGAATGCCTTTAGAATAATCTTAAAAATTATTAAAGTATTTCTATATGTAAGGGGCCCGCCACATACCCATCAAGCTAAGGTTAGGTTTGCTATGAACTCTCATTCATCTTGCCTACATGTTTGATATTTTGCTTATTTGTTTTTAAAAATACGCACACCAAATAAACCTTAATCAGGGTCATTTTTTAAAATCATGCAGTTTTCTGCTTTAGATTGGATAAAGTACACTGATAAACGACACCTAAAATATCAAAGACTGTCTTTTTCTCATATCGATGGGGTTTCCGTCAGGATTAAAAAATGTAAAGAATTTAGTAGGCCCTTCTTCACTAATAGGATTTACTTTGACACCACGTTCAATTAACAGTTGGTAAGTCTCATTAATATCTTTAGGGATAAAGTTATAGTATTTTCCTACTCCAAAGTTATTCTCAGGAAATTTCATTGGTTGATGATTCACAGTTTTCACAAGACATACTACCGTTTGTGATTTTTCTTCAATCTTCATAACTGCAGCTCTTTCTCGATATAAAAAAGTTTAAATCCTAATTTTTCTTCATACCATTCAGATGAATTTTTTGGGTCTGTGACTGGTATAAATACACCTTCCATACCAGTCAATAATGACTGTGACATTCTATATCCTCCTTAAAAATCTTTTCCTTTTTTATTCGCTAACATTAAGCTAAAGCCTTCTTTTTCTTGCTCGGGCATCTGGTCCTTTTACTGAAAAAATTATAAAATAAATCCTCAGCACAACAATATTCGCGTTTTGTTGGTGAGACTCCAGATGAAATTTTTGTTTTGGGGGTACTTCAAAATCTTAGCTTGATGGGCATGCGGCTGTACCCCTATATAGCAAACTCGTTTCACAATAAGAAGAGGAGCTCTCCATAAGCCGTTTCAACGACTTATGAGGCAGCTCCTCTTCATTTCACCTTATTTTATCGATGGATCCAAACTGCACCTGCAGACTTGTCTTCTGATTGGCCTACTACTTCAAACTTTAATCCTAATTTCGGCAACTTACGTCCTGCATCTGGAATCGCGCTGTTGATATATTGCTTAGAATCATCAAACTTCGCAACTCCTGATAATCCTTTATAGTCAAAAATACCGCGAATTGACGAATTTACTCTCCATGCTGGCGTTTGATTAAATGAGAATGCTGCATCAGCAATTTGATAGCGCGTACTGCTTTTCACAGTCGGTTGTCCGTTTAATGTCCCTACAATTGCCTCTGGATGAGAATCTACTACTCCTAAGAATCCTTCACCTGGATGAACACCTACCCAGTTATCTGTAAAGCTTTGATCCGCATACCATACAACCATTCCTGTATTAAATACTGGGCCACTCGCATGTTGTAACGCCGTGTCAGAACCAGCGTAATTTCTCCACTCTACATAGTAGTTATGTTTCTTCTGTTCAAATCCGTTAGACACAGTAAATCCTTTTAACGTCATTGCTGATTGGCCTTCTGCATCATCTGAGAAAACAACTCTTCCATCTACAGTTAATGCGGCATTATCTAATGCAAATCCTTTGTAAGCTACTGCAATATCTGTTACATACTCAAATTGCAGTTTTACTTTTTTCCCTTTAAATTGGCTTAAATCGTATGATTTATCAACCCACTTACCGTCAGTTGTATCCATACCGCCTTTTACATCTTTTTCGCCCATTCTATCAATACGTATCTTCGTTCCATCTTCTATGATCGCATTTACATCAAGGAAATCATACTTCGCTTCAATTTCATAGAATGCCTTATAATCAAACTTTGCATCTTTTGCATTTGTTAAGTCAAATACTGGCGTTTCAAGTGTTGTATGAATGTTATTTCCTCGTGTACTGTAATAAAACTTCTTACCAAATGCCGATTCGATATTTTTAATATACTCGTCCGGCAAGTTGACACGAACGATTCCTGGTCGTTTTGATTTTGTAACACTTTGATCTAAATATGTTGCAACACCGACTCCCGTGCGAAGTTTATCATAATCTATCTCGACGATATTCGCCCAGTTACCCTTCATATTCTTTTGGAAATACTCTTTATTTTGTGGCGAGAAACTAGTTGGCTCTGTTCCTGCAATTTTTCCAGCCCAGCTGCCGCCGCTCATAATAGACCATGCCCCAACAGGTTCACCTTGTCCTGAGTTATTCGTATCGTATTCATCTGGTAAGCCTAAATCATGACCATACTCATGCGCAAACACACCAACCGCTCCATCTTCAGGCTCGATTGTATAATCGTATGCAGCCATCTTTCCGCCCCAATTCGAAACAGAAGATTTTGTGCCATCAATCTCATATGGCTTATATGGTTCATCACCAAGTGCTGAACGATGAGACCAAATCGCATCATCTTTTAATTTACCGCCGCCAGCTTCTTGACCCACGCCAGCATGTACAACCATTAAATGATCAATAATGCCATCTGGCTCATTTTTATTTCCATCACCATTTTGATCGTACTGATCATATTGATCAAAGTCTGCTAAATTGATCCCTTTCGCTACCGCTGCTTTTAATGCTTCTTTCACAAGATCACGTGGCCCTAAAGGACCTTTGTTATCGCGACCAGTTCCCGCATCCGCGCCATAATCTGAAGCTTTTCCTGGAACAGTAAGCCATTCCGTTACAGTTCCATCAACTGTGTAGCTACCACCAGATTGTTCTTCATAATATTGTTTAAATGTGTTAACCTTCGATCCATCAAATAACGTAAATGTTTCATCACCAAATAACATTTTTTGATAATGTTCACGATTAAAGTCCTTAGAATACATATATCCTGGCACTTGATCAATATTGTTATGCTTAAAATCACTAAATTCCACAAGTAAAACAAGTACTTTGTCTTTTCGAACAGCCCCATTATATTCTTCTTGCTTAGCTGGTGTAGTAGGTACTTTTCCATTTAATTTTCCAGGATTCAACCCTGCATCTTTTTCAGCTACTGGTCCTACTGCGGGCTGCTGCGCCTGTTCATTTTCCTTCATTTTTGCATCTTTTACTTTTTTCATAAAATCAGAAGCTTCTTGCGTAAGACTATCTCCTGTCAAGATTTCTTTACCAGGGTTTTCCCCTTTCTTTTTCTCAATATATTTTTCTACAGCCTTTGATGTCTCAGCTTGTGATGCAGATTGATCAATTACTCCCTGTTGTTTTAGTGCTTCCGCTAAACGTTCCACTGGTATTAAATGCTCATCCATTGGTATAGATGACGTTGGTGTCTCAGCATACGCTGCATGACTTCCAAAAGTAAAAGTACTACTTAGCACTGCTGCTGTTAATACTGCTAAAGGTTTTAATTTCTTTTTCTTTTTCAATGTATTTCCTCCCCAGTGTTTACAAATTATCGTTTTTTGCCGATAACAACATACTTCGGTTTTTCAACATTCTTTGTCTAATTTAATTAGAAGAAGACTATAAATTACGATAATTAGAAATGCTATTAAACAAAGAAATGGATATTCCTTCCTGTCTAATTAAATTAGTTAATTCATTAGTCGTTCCTTTAAAAGAAGTAAGTGTTCCATGCCTCATTAAACGAATATCATTCGGAAACCTAACTAATGTGCTTTTGTCATGAGAAACACTTGATAAGAAGTTAATATTGCATTCACAAGACATCCCCCCAATCATAATAATTATAAGAGAATTGAAATTTAAAATATAAAAATATTCAGAAAATAAAGTCTACTTATGTTATAAACAATACCTTTTATAGGATTATTTGTAAATGTTTTTCGGGAAATTTATTTACTAATTTACTAAACTCATTCCTAGCTACCGATAATGAGACGTTATGTTAACCTTGAATGTATATCCTATACATTCAAAAATCCTAACAAATCGATTCTTCCAAATGGTACAATTAGGAAAAGAGAAGTGAACAGGTTATAAGCCAAGAAAAACAGGTTGGTCTTATATCATCGGTTTAACATGGCTAGCAAGCATTGCATTACTTTGGGCAAACCTTGCTAAGTTGATTCCAAATCAGGTTACTTCCCTAAGTATCTATATCGTTATGACTTTGATTGCACTGGGAACCAATCTGAAGGGCCTTATCGGCTTAAAAAGAAAAAATATTGAGAGCAGATCATGTCTCCCTCAAAATGGGATAGGGTTTGCTATGCAACATGAATTTCATTAAATTAAGTGTAGGAGGAATTCGGATGGATGAAGTACCAAAAAATAAAAATAAAAATAAAAACCTGTTGTTATTGATTTATCTTAGTTTAGGATTAAATCTCATCACAGCTCCATTAGCATTGTTTATAGGCGGGATGACAACAGACCCTCCAGGCAGTACTGAACTTGATTTTTTAAAAGGATTTCTCTTCATTCAAGCAATACCACTTTTCTTATTGTTTATATTTTTGGCATGGTACTTTATCCGTAAGAATAAATATGCTTATGCTGGAATAGCCTTTTTTGTATCTGTTATCATACTAGGTACCCCTATTGTTTGGATATATGATATGTATAATTCTTTCGCTAAGAAGGTCTTTTTAATACCTGATGGTTACAAAGGATGTATGGGTGTCCTTTATAACATCAAGAATGCACCACCCCTAAAAATTGAAGATAAGAAAATTATATATCAAGTAACTAAAGATGGACTATTGAAAACATCATCGAATGAAAGGATTGGTAGGGAAAGTGACCTTGATTCTGGATGGAATAATGTAAAATACTATTATGTAGATAAAAAAGGAAATCAAGTTCAGAGGTTAAAAGAAGGCAAAGATATTCACAATACATCAGTATCATCGCAAGCTGGATTGACATATTCGCAATTCTTTATAGGAACAAAGAAAGAAGCAGAAAAACATCCACAATTCTCAATGTGTTTTAACGAAAAACAACAACTACAAATTGATCATAAGTAAGTCATTTATTCATATCGATGATTAAGAGGAAGCATCTGCGGTAGCCCCAAGTCGAGTATAATCCTTTATTAATGTGTTTTATACATCCAATCATATTTAATGAAGTGGTTTTGAAAGATGGAACTTCCGCTAACGATAATTATGTAAATGAGCTGTCCAAATGGATGGCTTATTTTATTTTTTGCTTAGCGTGGGGTTTTTCCAAAATGCTCGCGGTTCCCCATATAATCAAAAAAGGACAAACTCTCCAAGGTGAGAAGTTTGTCCAAAACCATGATTTCTTTGGTTTAATAATATAAAATTCAATTCCGCTAGGAATCTTTCGGCCTTTTTCATATCCCACTATTTTTGCATGAGAACCAACAATAGTGAATTAGAATAATGACTTAATACTTGCTAGGACAGTAAGGATACCTATAATAATGACAAATACATTGCTCGCTTTCCCTTTGTATTTAGCTAGTACAGGCACTTTACGAATTGCATACATTGGTAATAGACATAAGATAGCAGCAACTAACGGACCGCTAAGGGCATCAATGATTCCAAGAATACTTGGGTTTGTATAAGCAACATACCAGCATGTTAATACGACAAAAGTAAGAATCATTGTCTTAACTGTTTTTTCTCCTATATCTTTCCCACGTTTTTTACCGGACTTGATAATCATGTCACGCATTACCTCATACGCTCCTATATAATGGCCAAGGAAAGACTTTGTAATAGCCACAAACGCAATGATAGGAGCCGCAATAGTAATTACTGGCGAATTAAGCTCATTAGCAAGATATGATAGGATTGACAAGTTCTGTTCTTTTGCCACCTTAAGATCATCTGGAGTCAAACTTAAAGTACTGCTCCAAACAAAGAACATAACAACAGCGAATGTCATGATATAACAAACTTTTTGTATTTGAGCACACTTGGCATCAGTAGCATCTATTCCATACGTAGCTCTCTGTTTCATAACGAATGACGAAATCATAGGAGAATGATTAAACGAGAATACTATGATTGGTAGTATCATCCATATTGTTCCAAAATATCCTGTTCCAGTTGAAGCAGTAGAAACACTTGAAAAACTTAGCATTGACGTATTCCACTGTGGAATTAAAGATATTGCGATAAAAAGTAGAGAAACAATGAAAGGATATACTAGCATGCTCATTATCTTTACAGTAATATCTTGACCAAAATTTAGTATAGCGATAAGACCGAGTACTAATACAAGCGATAAAATGGCCCTTGGAGGCTCCTGCATGTGCAATTGATGCACGATAAAACTACTTGCAGTATTTGTAAGTGCAACCGAATACATCAGCACAATCGTATAAATTGAGACGAAATATACTATGTTAAAAATGATACTTGCCTTATTTCCGAAATACTCTCTTATAGTACCCGTAATCCCCTCATCAGCAGAATTAGAAGCGTATATCATTTTAGCAAGCGCCCTATGTGAGTAATACATAACTGGATATGCAAGTATGGTAATTAACAGTAATGATAATAAACCACCTGAACCTGCATTAATAGGTAAGAAGAGTACTCCTGCTCCAATTGCTGTTCCAAAAAGACTCAATGCCCAGGTAGTATCCTGTTTATGCCATATTTTAGGGTCAGGATATTTCTCATTTTTTACTGCAGTATTATCAGCTTGAAATTCTATGTTTTTTGCAGTATTCCCATTCATATAATAATTCCTCCTTGTGTCCTATTCTTACGTCTTTTTTTAGGCTTAAGAATACAGACCATTCTTAAAAAAATGAATTGCTTACAAAGTGCGCCACATCCTGTATCCCTCTTCTAAGTTAATCGAAAACGAAAAATTCGCGAGGCATCAACCCTATGAATTTATTAGCGCTTACAAAATATTGATATATATATATCAATATACATACATCTTTAGGAGAATAAAATTGTTCACCATTTCACAATATATCCGACAACTGTTTATTGATTTGATTGTTTCTCTCCAAAGATTTTATTTTTAATGGCAATCCCTGTAGGCGTGGCCGCAATACCGCCCAAACCTGTCTCTCTTAATTCGCGAGGCATCTGTCTTCCAACTCTATACATCGCTTCAATAACTTCGTCAGAATTGATGATATTTTTTACGCCGGCTAGTGCTATGTCCGCTGCTGCTAAAGCATTTGCCGTTCCGATGGCGTTTCTCTTTACACAAGGAATTTCTACCAAACCAGCGACCGGATCACACACTAAACCGAGTAAATTTTGTAATGCGGTTGAGAAAGCTTCAGAAGATTGCTGTGGCGTTCCACCCGCTGCTTCTACCGCTGCTGCAGCCGCCATCGCTGAGGCACTACCTACTTCAGCTTGACATCCTCCGTACGCTCCTGAAATACAAGCGTTGTTTGCGACTACTGTTCCAAATAACGCTGAAGTGAATAGAAAATGAATCATATCTTCATGACTTAACTGCAACGTATCTTTAATACTAAATAGAACTCCTGGGATTGTCCCACTCGCACCTGCTGTTGGAGTTGCACAAATAGCCCCTAATGCAGCATTTACTTCATTAACACCGATAGCACTTTGGATTCCTAACACCATCAAGTCTCCAGAAAGAGTTTTCCTATTTTCTCGATAGTATTTAATTTTAACAGCATCACCTCCGGTTAAGCCAGTTGGAGAAAATACACCGTCGCCCTCGATACTTTTATTTATAGCATTTTGCATAGTCGCTAAATTTCGTTCCATTTTACTCCAAACTTCTTCATGAGTAGATTTAGTTTGTTCAATTTCCTGTTCAATTGCTAATTCATAAATTGTCTTTTGGCTTTTATTAGCTGCATCCACAATTTCTTTTATGGCCATATACATATTTTTTCACTCCTTAATATAACTAAAGAATAATGAGATTGGCTTTATTTCTTAAATTTCCTAATTCCTTCTGAACATTACCAGGCAATAGCGTATCCAAAGCGAATGCATATAAATATTTCCTGTTTTCTTCTAAACTATGAAAGTTGTTTATTTCCACATCATATTGTTTAAAGATCCTGCGTAAGACAAATTCAAAGTCAGCTCTTTCAGAAATCGCAATAATAACTGGCAATGGCCCCTGCAGGTCTAAGCTAAACCCGTCAATTTCAACATGTTTGATTTCAATTAATCCACCGCCAACCGAAATCCCCATCGTTCTAATACTTCGATTTTCATCCTCTAAATATACATCTGCCGTATTTGGATGGCCAGCAGGACTATCACCTGCTTCTTCAATAAAGGTAATTTCAATTCCTTTAGATTCTGCTATTTCAATAGCATCTGGCACTTTACTGTCATCGGCAGCAAATCCTAATATCCCAGCAATAATTGCAAAATCAGTTCCGTGACCTTTATGGGTTTCAGCAAATGATTCATAATACCTTACCACGACTTTTTTTGGAAGACCTTGAAATAATTTATTGGCTACTGTTCCAATAGCCAAAGCACCTGCAGTATGTGAACTTGAAGGACCTATCATTATGGGCCCAATCACATCAAAACAACTTTTGTATTTAACAACCTTTTTTTCTTTAATAGATGCTACATTTATATTCATATAAGCACCCCCATAATTTGTTATTTTTAATTGCAGTCGAATCTAAGTTATTAAAATGATTAATTCAAAATAAGATCCATTTGATAACGCTTTCTTTTTTAAGTTGAATAAACTTCTCTTCTGATCACACACCTTTCGTAGAGTAATCGTATCAGTATGTTCAATTTTAGATAGTTACTTGCAAGGTCTTTAGAATTTTTGCACCAGAACTAGGTTTGATATTTTCTCTAGAGGTAATAGATTATCTCTCGACGCCCTCATTATAACTTGTATATTTATGAATATAATATTTTTTTATCTTCAGAAATATTGAATAAACAGAATCTTGAATGGATAATAAATTACACCTGGCATGTAGCAATTGTGTCCTTTGTTTGAAGCTGTATTAGTTAATAGAAATGCAAAAATGACACAGAGTTCCTTTCATTAACACATTGATTATATTGGAAAATCAGTATAAAGATACTTATACTTTCCTTTGTTGAAACATCTTATTTTAGATGTGAAAGCTGTTGCAATAAATGATTAATGTAGATGGAAAGGAATACATTAATTATTTATAAAACCATTTCGAATATTAATGATTAATTATGCATAAATATCCATTTTCAGAAAAAAGGAACTTCTTCTTATAATCTTAACTTAAAGTAATACTTTGGCAATATCCACTATTTTAAAAGAAGATTATAACAAAACATACTAAACTATAAATTATAAGTATAATATATATTAAAAACAGGCTCTTAACTATTCTATTAAACCAAATACCCCCTAATATGCATAGCACGGTGAATTATTAAAGGAAGTGCCTACTCAAATTATCAAATGTCTTTAATAATTTATTTATAAAGTTTAGAGCTTAGAAATACTTATTTGTTTCAAGGATAATCCTTTATTTACCTAACAATCGGGATATAGTAAGGAATGACAATTTTAAAATTGGCTATATATATTATGCACTTGAAATTACGAAATAAACCAACATTACGTTAAACGTTATTCATTTCATTTTTATAAAACCAAAAAAACCTCTATACTTATCGTATTACCCTCGTTAGTAAAACCTCTTAAAAAGGAACCTGAGGGCCCGTTTTTTCAAATTCACAATTGCACTTTTTATTTTTTGTAAATAAAAGGGAAAAAGAATCCGCATTACAGATTCTTTTTTTTATTACTGCTTTAACTTAGTGTAAACTGTATTGACCTGTTAACTGTTCTTCAGCCATTCGAACTAAGCGTTTTGTAATTTCTCCACCGACAGAGCCATTTGCACGCGCTGAAGTATCAGGCCCCAGTGTGACTCCTAATTCACGAGCAATTTCATACTTCATTTGCTCAATAGCACTTGCGGCGGCAGAAATAAAAACTTCATTTGTATTATTTTCGTGTCTTTGAATATTCATAATTGCACCTCCATCATATTTGTATATAACATGTGCCTAATTATGATATTTATGCATGGGTAAACTATTTTCTTCTAGTATTTTTAGGGGAAATCTTTTTCTCTTTCCCACATTCCACTAATTGAATTTGAAACACATACGAATCCTTAATTCATATAACATTCATATCTTCTAGAAATGAACGCCAAAACTCTACTTTTATTGATTTTTCTTGACCATTTCTTAATGTGTAGATCCTTAAATACTATATAATTAGCCCTCATCAAATGTTAAATAATACATCACAGAGCATATACATTGCATTTCAGTATAACTCAAAAAGAAACAGCCTGTGAGGACGGTTTCTTTTTGAGTTACTTTTTTAAAGCTCTACGCTTTCTTAGTTTTTCTTTAATATATTTTACGTTATGTATGCCTAGACGAATTGAAGCGAAGATAAGGTAAATCATTATAATTACGTAGACTACTAACCAACTCGTATAAATATATGTACCCTGAAATCCATTTTCAGTAAGCCAGTTAGTGACCCACATTCCACCAAAGTAAGCCGGGATTGTTAGCAAGCTTACGTCTTTAGGATCTGCCGCAAGATAAATCATTAGAAATAAAAAAGCAAGGGCCCTATCGTACTGACATTTTCAAGAATCATCATCGAAAATCACCTACTTTATGATTAATAATATAGTAACAATTCACTATATCAATTTAACAAGCGTATATTTCTTACATTTTCCGCGAATAACTTGTCTCGCAGTATTTCATAACTACTATTCCTTATGCTAAGTATATCAAAAATTAAGGTGAAATTATCCAATAAACAAGATGTCTACTTGACAATTTCATCATCAGCAAGTAGACATCTTGTTTATTTACGAATAATTGATAAAGAATACTAATTTTTATTGCAACATATCCGCAAAGGAAGTACCTACATTATTCTTCCGTTTCATATGCTTCTCTAAATAGATTTTTGTTGTTTGGATATTCTCATGCCCTAGCGTTTGCATTAAATGATATAAGTCTGCATTTCCTTGTTCAACTGCCATGATTGCAAAAGCATGACGGAATGTATGCGCCGTTACTGGGTTTTCACGATACTGCAGAAATTCTAAATTGGTCTTTTTTATCATATCCGTTATCTGGTTCGATAACGTTTTTGAATTATAAAAGTTCCCTCTTTGATTTGCAAATAAAGGACTTTCATCTCCTCGATCCAATATTGTTTCGAACCCTCTTCTTCGTCTCATTTCACAAATACACTCATATAAATGTTCCGAAATGAAAAGTTCACGTACTTTACTTCCTTTACCTATAACTTTTAACCAGTGCTTTCCGTCATAATGTAAGTCTTTTACCCTTGTTGTACATAATTCTTGAATTCTTGCACCGGTACTTGCCAGAGCTAGTAAAATTGTATAGTTTACTAAATGACCCTGTTCTTTATAAAACCCTAAAATTTTCATAACTTCCTCATAGGATAGGTCCCGATTCGGCCGATCCTGTTCATTTACATTCGCACGCTGCAGTTCTTCATGAAGAGGCTTTTCAATATAAGAAAATACATAAAGGTGTTTTAGAAAAGAACGAATGAGCACTGTTTTCTTTGCAAGTGTTGCAACTGCATACGTGTCACCATTCCTACCGTTCTCTACCTGCTTCAACCAAGAATTGTATTTACGAATATGCCAAGGCTGTAATATTTTCAATAAAGAGTCATTTTGCTGTACCTCTTCCCCATTTAATTCGAACTCTTCTGCATGCTGCACCATGCACTGACAAAATGACAAGATTTCAGATATATAACTCTTTTTCGTATCCTCTTTTCTATTCTTCTTCTCATCCATATCTTTTTGTAAATGTACGAAATGATAAATGACTTCCAGATCACTTAAATACGTATATTTACTCTTTCCCTCTTTTTCTGCAACCTCCATCTTCTCTTCCACTTTATATACATAACGATTGTTATGCAGGTATGGAACGATATCTCTTATATTCTCTAAATGCATATCTATATATTTACTTTGATTATTTATAATAGGTAAGTTTTCTCTTCCACTTTTATTATCCATATTTCGAACTCACCTTTCCTATTGAAGATTATGAATATAATTCTATTTATTAACTATACTTATCATTTTATTTCACTTCTATCTATTATACAAATGATAATTCATATTCTTTCTATAAGAATCTTATATTCTTCTCTATTATCCTATACTTATATTTTTTTATAATTTATTAGTAAATAGATATCTTTTAATGATTAACTATTTTATTTTGAAATTACTTTTACAAGTAAATTAACTATAAAAACTCATTTAAATATAAAATAAACTACAAATATTTTTAAACTATAAAAATGTATAATAACTTTAATAAATTCTATTTCTCATTTTAAATATAACTCATATTCTGATATGATATATACATATCTAAAATACTAGAAAACAATAGTTATGGAGGTGTCCTTACATGACACAAGATTTATTGTTCATTACAAAACCTACTGTAACGACAAAAGAGGCAGCCGGCTTATTAGGAGTAACGGTACAAACAATTTTACAAAAAGAAAAAGATGGATTAATGGAATGTGTATATAAAGATAATTGGAAGCAATTCGGTAGTAAGATTTTCTATTTAGAGGATATTGAACGTTTAAAAAATATTGAAGAGGTTGAGGGTTATAGCACAAAAGAAGCAGCTGAAATTCTCAATATAGCAACATCTACAGTTTTTACATATATCAAATCTGGTAAATTACCTGCTTCAAAGATTGAAAGACGCGGAAAACAAGTATATATCATTGATAAAGATGACCTGGAAACTTTTCAACTTACTTATGAAAAAACTACATCAAAAGTGCGAAAAACATTCATTACTAAGATTCAAGAAGAAGATATATATTTATATCAATTATTAACACATCAACATACCGGAAAAACAGCTAGAGTAATAGAAATCAATGGAGCAGACGGCAAAATTCTTACAGAAGACGAAGAAATTTTCCCTCTATCCACTTATATGGAACATAATTACTCCTTTGAGCCTTTCCATAAACAATCTGTAATTACAAAACGAGGGTATTTATCTTTTTCATTTAAAAAACCTCAGCTATTTAATTCCATCACTTATAATCTAATAAATTTATTTTATAAAGAGCTAGGTGTCACAAATATGCGATTAAGTATTTCATCTGATTCTATCAAATTAGAAATTAAACCTTTCGTATTACAAATTGATCCATTGCAGTTTCAAGAGGAGATTAAATACTTACATTCTCATATGAAATCCGGCACGATACTTCCACATTTAGAGGGTATTTACTTTAAAAGTAATGTAGAGACATTAACATTTCATGCAGATCATGAATTCAAGCAAAAAGTATTGAAGATGGCAGTGGATGCTGGTATGGGACAGGAAGAATTCTTATTGCAAGTTGTAAAATCTTATATAAAAAATTTAGAACAGTAGTAAATTTTTATTAATAGGGGTAGCACCACATCGCTATCAAGTTAAGAAATTTATTGTTCTCCCAACAAAAAAAGATTTAAACTCTTATAAGTAGCTAACTGTAACGAAAGAAAATTTCGTTTAATTAGCTTGATGGGCATGTGGTGGGACCCCATTGCTATCAAGCTAAGAAATACAAACACCCCAAAACAAAAAGTCATGAGCTAACGAGCCCGTGACTTTTTATATGCTATATCACAAGTAATCTGGGAACACTTTACAGCCCTTTTCTTGCTCCATATCATGTCCAAAGAAAATAATCGGATTTTCTTTCCTAACAACATCTTTTAAACGTTTTATTGAAAATAAAGCTAAATCCGAATCAAATCCAGCAAACGGTACTTCATCTTCAAAGTTTTCTTTCGTATATGATGCATCAATAGTTAGTAACACTCGACCTGATTTTTCCGTCTCAATTAATAATGACTGATGCCCTGGCGTATGTCCCGGTGTATATATTAATTGCACACCTGGCACTACTTCATAATCCCCTTCAATGATTTTATAGTTTAAATTCGGCAATATACATTCTTTCAAATATTCCTCTCTGTGGAGTGCTACCTCATATTCAGCACGCTGTACAATAATTGGTGTATTTGTAAAAACACCATTTCCTCCTGCATGATCAAAATGTAAGTGAGAACTAATGATATAAAGAAGATCTTCTGGCTCATATCCGACACGCTTTAAAATATTTACGATCCTATCATTCTCGTTCATTTTAGGTAAAACTTGTCCTTCAACAAATGTACCTTTAAAAAGATTCTCATTATTAAGAGCACTTTCTGGCATACCTGTATCTACTAAAATAAGTCCCTCTTCTGTCTCTAAAAGATAACACCAAACAGGTAAGTTTAGTAGTTTACCCGGTGTAAGTGTACTATTAACTGAAGAATGGTCCAACATACAACGACCTGCTGGGAGGAAATAAAGCTTCTTTACTGTCATTATGTATCCACCTTTACAAATAATTTAGGATAAAACAATACAATATAATATTTCGCTTATTAGAAATAAACTCCTTCTCACCTTTCATTATTTCAACCAGGGGTGGCACCAACCATTTTTTTAATTGCTCAAAAATTCTCATTACAAATTCAGTGATACTGGAAAGCCTATGCAGGAATTCAGTCCGCCTTTAATCATAGGATAAAAGTGTCAAATTTCCGTAGAAAAGTAAACGTCAAGTAACTCCAAAATATACAATAAAGGTTGATTTTAGAGTTACTTTTCCACATTGGAATATCTTGTCTTATTCCCCTTTTTCGGTGGATGGGCAAAAACACCCTAATTCTAGAAATTCATCAGTTTCCATAAAACCGAACTTCTTATACACTGGTCTACCCATTTTTGAAGCCCCAAGCCATATTTGTGAGATACCTGAAATCTTAACTTCATCAACTAATTTAGTTAACAGCTTTGTTGCGATTCCTTGCCCACGATAATTTTCATTAGTATACATATTTGTGATATAAGCCTTTTTTCCAGTCTTATTGGTGTAACAAGGTGGAAATTCATAAAAAATTACTGCACCACAAGCTATAGTTTCTTCATTATCTTCCACTAGCCATTGAATTAAAGTACCTTCACTTAGTTTATTTTTAAAGAAAGCATATAGTTCTCTACCAATATCTATATTAGGTTCTATCCCCTCATCAACTAATTGCTTTTTTCTTAACTCGACCAGTTTATCAATATCATCGATATTTGCTTTGCGCTATTTCAACTTTTCACAACCCCTTTATAAAATTACAACTGACCAGCCCCATAGCATAATTAATTCTCATCATTTTACTATTGATGCTTATTAAACTAAACTGCCATTAAGTTATTTGGGGTATTTGCTCTTCTTTGCTTGATGGGGTTATCACGAATAGAACGGTACCTTTTATATATTTTCTTTCGTAATATTAACCCCATATTCCCTATAAAAATCTAAAATTGCAGATGCATTCACACCCAAATCTAATAGATTTTCCGGAAAGTAAATTCCAGAATCCGGAACTACAATATCAGATGTTTGTAAAATGTTCTCTGCTTGGACAGCTGCTCCTAAAGCAGTAAGATGTGTCTGTCCTAACGGATCTGATATGTTTACACAACGTCTATGCAATACACCAGTAGCATCGTAACCTTTAAGGTGAATAACTATGTTATGTGCACTTCCCCTTCCGGGTTTATAGAGAATATTTTTCCGTAAATTGGTGAATTTTTCTCCACTAATCATTTTCCAAATTCCTGTATTCACCAGAGAAACCAGTCCATATGTAGATATTTTACTATCAAAAGCAATACGAAAGTTAGTCGAAACAGCATGAATTGATTCTGGCAGGGTTACGTGATCAGGTGTATCCAAACGATAACATTTGGTAATATAACCGTTGGGAAAGCGGACTTTGATTGGATTAGTCATTGGATAAGCCTGCCGCATTCCCTCTCGAGCTTTGACTTCAAACGGAATAGTTAACCGGTCCATATATGCTGTTGAATTTGGTCCTGCTTTGTCTTGAAGAGAATATAGTGCGTTGATATCGACTGTAACCTCTTGAAGATCTTTTGAATACATTTTAGCAAAAAGAGCTGCTGTCCCTCCCATCCACCCTGAAGCTAATACGACAGGGGATTGGACCTCAACATTTTTTAGTCGATCAATAGACCTCTTAAAGCGTTCAGTCCAACGAGTAATGTCAACCAATGGAATTTTTTTTCGAACTGCGGATAGGAGTAGTCTATCTTGAGGGTCATTAACCGCATTAACAACTAATGTGAAATTATCATCCAAATTTCTTAAAGGATCATCTGTTGTGTTGTCTACCTTGACTATTTTTACTCTCTCTGATTCAAAAGGTAACTCTTTCCCTAAGGTTCTTCCTCCTAATCTAATTTCCAAATCAGGATGTCGATCATGTAAAATTCGAGCAATTTGACTACCAACAACTCCATACCCACCAACAATTAATACTGTTTTTTTATTCACCTGAAACCTCCATTTTAATTAGTATGAGATTATAAATTTAAATGATTAAAAACTTAAACATTTCAACATATCATCGCTAAAAAAAAGGACAAAAGGTGTCCCTAAACTATAAATAAGTACTTAGTTCTTACATTCATCTTCAACTAAAGAAACAAGTTCTTTTAAAAGATTTATTGTTTCATTAAATTCAAGACAATAATACATTTCAGTGCCTTTTTTCTGAACTTGAAGTAACCCTGATTGTTTCAATATTTTCAAATGATGAGATACAGTAGGTCTTGACATGGGAATATGCTCCGCAATTTGCGTCACATTCAAGCTATCTTTATCAATTAAAAGTGATACAATTTGCTGACGAGTTGGATCTCCCAACCCTTGAAAACATGGTCTTAAATTTTCTAAAATATGCATTACTTTATCATTACAGTTCATTTCGCTAACATTACCTTCCGTTTAAGAATTTAATCATTTAAACGTATTATAAATTACATTGCTATCTAATGCAATAAATAAGCAGCACCAACTTTAAGTATAAATATTGAAAGTTTTATAAATAGCCATTTTCAATTTTCCAGATTTGTAAGAATGTCGGTTCTTTTTTCTGTAACAATTGCAAAATCCATTCCAGCTACAACTAGGACAAACCCACGAAATTTACGAAGCTTATATCGGATTGTATCAAAAGCTTACAACTCAAGTGATCCTGCTTCGCCTGTTTATCCTCCTACAGAAAAACGGGCGAAAGTGCCACTGTTATGAGAAAAAGAGAGTCTTTAATATTTTAGATGTTGTCTATAATTGTACTGTGTGTCACAAGAAAACAACATAGCAATAAATAAAATGGCCTAACTTCTCATAAATGAATGTTGTAGTGATATAAAATTTTCGTTATGGGGGTAATTTAAAATATAAAGTTGATGGATGTGTGACGGTACCCCAATTATTAATAAACATAATAGGGTACAGAAAAACATCCTTTTAGTATAAAATTCTATGAGGTATCTAACGAATGAAAGTAGAACCTGCCTTACTACGCCCATCAAGCCAAGTTTTGGTGTTCTATGAACTTTTGCCTACAGAATTATTATTTTGATATGCTTGCCAAATAATTCTTGTTGGATAAATATATCTCACCGAAATTTTTTAGCAAACAAATGAAACTCATTTTTAAATAAAAAAGCCATTCTTTCTATAGATTTCTATAAAAAGAATGACGCTTTCTATTAATTATGAGCATAAATTCATCTTAGATTGTTGGTAATATAACTAGACTTATTCCCATGCAGCAAATGCTACATAATCTTCTTTACCATATTTGTTTTTATATTCATCTGCGTGAATTATATCAACTTCTCCAACATGTTCTGGCTGAAATCCTGTTCCATCTCCATTATCAATAGGTTTCACTAGAGAAACTAGCATAAGCCCCGTAACTTCAGATTCTTTAGAAGTTTGCTTCAATGGAAGACCTTTAGATTTAAGATATTGCTTTTGTTTCTCGGTAAGTTTAAGTACTGCTGCTTCTGAAATATCTGTGTTCTTTTTACTTTGCTCAAGCTTGTCCATCTCTGATTGTTTTGCGACTTCTTCTGCCTTACTCTTTTCAAGCTTGTCCATTTCTAATTGTTTTGCGACTTCTTCTGCCTTACTTTTTTCAAGATTATTCATTTCTTCTGGTTTAGCGGCTTGTTCAATTTTATTTTTTGTAGCCTTTGATTCACTCTTAAGCTCCTCAGCACTTGCATTCATTAAAGAAAAAGTAGATATACCTAATACAGCTGTCAATCCTAAAGCTGACCAACGATACGATTTTTTATTGAATTTTTTAATCATAACAATTCTCCTTTTTAATGCTTTTTTATTTTTACTTAGATTTGCTAAACTAGGCATTTGATAATAATTTGAATAGTGTTCTAGTAATGTAATAATTGTATGCCCATATTCGATTTTTTCTTCCGAATCAATAAAGGTAAGAGCCAATGCATCACATGCAATTTCTTGATCTTCGCGCATTGAATAATAGGCATACCAAAGGATTGGATTAAACCAATTTAGTATAAGCAAATGATGCATAAGCCAATTAACCCCAACATCTTTACGTTTAAAATGAGCTAATTCATGATAGAAAATAAACCGTAGCTGATTATCATTTAATCGTTGTATATGCTGTTCACATAATAATATTCTAGGTTTTATAAATCCAAGGAGTGTCGGACTAGCAATCTTGCCGGCTAATTGCAAAGGAATATCCTCTTTTATAGACATCGTTTCTTTACAATCTTCGAAAATATTTAAAATTCTGTCATCTGTTATAATTGGTTGCTTTTGTATGTATAAATATAAACGTCTATTTGCAATTAGTGTTAAAGCCCCTAAACAAAAAACACCTAGCATCCATACATATAAACAGATTTCATACATTGATATGTGTTTGGCACCCTGTTCTTTTTCTTTGGAACCCGATTCAACTGGTGATTTATTGTAATCACTTGAATTAACAGTATACTTCGCAGGTCCATTCATCACTTTTAAACCAGAAACATTCGCTTCCTTCTGAATTAGAGAAGTAGAAGTTACATATCCATGTGAAAGTATGGAGTATAGGCTATAAGAACTATCCGGTGACCAAGGTAAAAGTAATCTTACAATCAGAATTAACCACAGTGCGTAATGCCATCTTGCCGTTAATTGATTCCTTAGTAGAACTTTGATACATAAGATAAAACCTACCAATATACTGGCCATAATAGTAGTTTCTAACAGCCACTCAAAAAAAGTAGAGAGATACGTCTGTATTAACACATTTATCATAATTATGATCCCTCTTTTTGATTACTTTTATCATCTAGAATACGTTTGAGCTCATCGATCTCTTTTGAAGATAGCTTTTCATCTTGTAAAAAATTAACAAGCAACGGTTTCAAAGCAGCACCGTAAAAACGCTTAATAAAAGATTTAGTTTCTACTTGTAAATATTCATCTTGTGAGATTAAAGGACCATACATGTACGTTCTTCCTATTTTCTGCTGAGAAAAAACAACTTGTTTTTGAACTAACCTATTGATTAATGTTCTAACTGTTTTTGGATTCCAATCCATTTGTCCTTCAAGAGCTTGAATTACTTCATTTGCCGTTTGTGGAGATTTTGACCAAAGGACTTTCATTACTTCTAACTCAGCTTCAGATATCTTAGGTATTTTTTTCACGTTTCCAATTTCCTCCTCCCTATGATTACAAATGTAATCCTAAAGTCGATACTACATTTGTAATCTTAAATTTGCAACCCCTATTTTAATATTGGAATAAATAACTTAAAATAGGGATATCATTAAATAAATATAAGACTACAAATGTAATCTTATATTTAGATTACATTTGTAGTCTCGATTTGTCAATCTCATTTAATACCCCCCTAATACAACATCTCCATATGTTTTAAGTAAATCATTATACTTTAATTAGTTATGTATATTCTTCCCTTTTTCTTTGCAAGGTAACCTGTTCTAGCTAGTTGGATAAAAATATGGCGACACCCGTTCGCCATCAAGCTAATAAAACTTAGATAGCCCTAAATCAAAAAATGGGAGTAAGTCAGTTATATATATCAATCCAAAGTTCTTTTCATACAAGAAAACAAATATTTCTTCCCCATATTAATGAGAAATTTCTATTATTATCAATCAAACCGAAATTAGGGGAATTTAGTTTTAAAAAAAGCGTTCTTCTTTTTCTAAAAAGCTAAATTATTAAATTTTAAAAAATATATATCTTTTGGTTCACTCCTACATATAAAACAATTAACCCTTTCGCCTAATACCTACAAATTTGGGTTCTGGTGCAAAAACTTCAAGGTAATTACAAGTAATCTCTAAAACTTGGACATACTGATACTATTACTCTAAAAGGGTGTGTGATCGGTATGGAAAAGAAAAATTGGTTCAAATGGAAGCACTATCAGCCTGATATTATCTTATTAATGGTAAGATGGTACCTACGGTACAACCTAAGTTTTCGTGATTTGGTGGAAATGATGGAGGAACGTGGTTTATCCATTTCTCATACAACGATTATGCGTTGGGTTCATCAGTATGGTCCTGAATTGGACAAACGAATCCGACGTTACCTCAAACAAATAAATGACTCTTGGAGAGTCGATGAAACATATATCAAAGTAAAAGGTCAATGGATGTACCTGTATCGTGCTGTTGATTCGAACGGAAACACAATCGATTTTTGCCTAAGCAAAACAAGAGATCATAAGGCTGCAAAGCGCTTTTTCAAGAAAGCTTTGCGGTCTTTTCATGTTTCAAAGCCACGTGTGATAATCCAGCTTATCCTATAGCAATTGAACAGTTAAAAAAAGAAAAAAGCATACCTAACGGTATGCGACTTAGACAACAAAAGTACTTGAATAACATAGTAGAACAAGATCATCGCTTTATAAAGAAGCGAATCCGTTCTATGCTAGGCCTTAAATCTTTTGACACAGCTACATCCATTCTTTCTAGAGTAGAAGGCATGCATATGATTAAAAAAGAACAGATTGCTTTACGGAACCAGTCTGTACAAAATCAAAAAGAATTCATCCATCAATTGTTTGGACTTGCAACATAAGATGCGATTCCGTTAGGAATATATATGCTTTATTCTCTTTTGTTTTATTTTTGCACCAGAACCAACAAATTATATAGTATGACATTTTGCTTTTGAATTTTCCATGACTAATAAATAATGTAATGCATGCCCTAACTCATGGGCATAATTAATTAGGTTATTTATTGTTTTAATAGAGGGATAAACTAAAACAGCCTTTTCTGAATAAGGTAAAGGCGAACAAAAACTATTAAACAATTGTTTATTACTATTCAGAAGTACTAGTTTATCATTTAAATCAAGTTCCAAGTTGTTTTGACTTAATAATTCACTGATTACTTTAAATGAATCATTGAGTAATAGATCCTCATTAATGGATAAGTTTTTTTCTGTATTTTCAACCGCTATAATGTGTGTATCCCAAGGATTTAAAGAATTTAAATTATACCGTTCTAATTTCAATTTGTTGAAAGTATCTATGTTAGGTAAGAGATATTCTATAAAGTACTGAGAAATTTTATCAATTTCTTCCAGAGGAAAATCTCTATCTTGATAGTAATTAAGAAAATCTAAATACTGTTCAAAACCAAGATTTGTAGACTGATTATTTCTTATATGAATTAGTTCGGTGAAAAGATTATTTATTTTCTCAGCGTTATTGATTAAAAGCTTTCTTTGGTTAAATTACTTAAAACATGATTCTTAGTATTCTATAATCAATTAATCCTCATCATATAAATTATCTACAGATTCTTGTAAAGAATCTAATAGATAGTCGCTGAAGTTTTCATAAGTAATGGCATACAGTTCCTTTGAAAAACGACTCCAAAAGACAACAGGACACTCGCCATCTTTCATTTGATTGGTATCTAAACATGTCACAGTACCATCGATATCATTTAAAACAATGTATTGTTCAGGTAGGTTATATGTTTCTCTATATAACTTTGTGTGGTAAACAACGTAAGAATCCGCGGCTGTTGTCTCACAACCATGTATATCCATTCCATCAAGTCCGCCGCTACCATACTGTTTTAAAAACCAATGATAAGTGCTTGGGAATGTAATAGTTAGCATTTGCGCTGCTTCACGAATTACATCTTCATTTACACCACCCATAAAATCTCCATCATTTTCATATGTAGAAATGATTGAAACAACCTTATCATTCATCTTATTATTTCCCTTCTAAACGTTCTTGTGCTCTCATTTTCCAATAGTTATTTCTAAAATTATTATACTGTTTATATAGCTCTTTGTCGTTTATAATTGTACTATGTCTGATAACCAAGCAGCTTAATTCAAAAAAGGAAATCCGTTAGGGTTTATTTCGTATGCAAATCTTTAAAGCATCTACGTATAGACTTTCGAAAAAAAGAAACAATCTTGCTTATCATTGACGTTACACGGGCTTAGATTGATAGCGATGGGGCGAGACCCCATAAAGAAAAAAAGGCGTTATCCTTCTCATAAGAAAAACCGCTAGGAAAACATCCTGACGGTCCTTTTGTGTATAAATCCCATGAGGAGTGATAGATATGATCCGGCACCCGTAACCATGTATAGATCGGTATGTTTTCGTTTTCCAAGCAGGTCAAACATATATAATTCACTGTCTGTTTAGACTTGCGTAATGGCTAAATTCCTTATTGATTATTTTATCGTGAGCTGGCGCTACTTGTGGACCTACCGAGTTGATACACGTTACCAGAATATGCTTCCCGTCTAGAGATCCGACGGCTCTCGATTCATATCCGAAAGTACCTCCGGCATGCCCCCAGTAAGATTGCCCATCCGCTGTTTTAAATTCATAAATCCCTAATCCGACTTTACCAAAAGGTCCATCTACTGTTGTGCGCATCTGGTCCATCATCTCTTGAGTCAGAAGCTTCCCGCCCAACAACGCACTGAAGAAGGTAGTCAAATCATTAACTGTTGAGACTATATCTCCCGCCGCATTTGCCCATGATTGATTCATTTCTGTTAAATCATACAAATGACCCGATCTATCCATATTATATCCTGTGGCATGCTTACCCGGAATTTCGTGACTATTTCCCATCACAAATGTCCCTTTCATTCCAAGCGGTATGATAAACCGTTTCCTGATCTGCTCCGCATACGTTTCTCCTGTTACCTTTTGAATAATTTGACCGGCTAGTACAGTATTCATATTGGAATAATTCCAGCCCTTCCCTGGTGCAAATACAGGTGGCTTTGAAAGTCCAAGGTCGATAAGCTCATCGACGGAATAGTAACGGTATGGATTTTGAGGCAAAGTAATATCTCGGAAATCCAAATCTGTATAGCTAGCAAGCCCACTTGTATGATTCAATAACTGACGGATCGTAATTTTGTTGCCATCATACCCTTCACCTTTTATGACACCTGGCAGCCATTTTTCAACCGAATCATCCAGATTCAATTTTTTCTCGTCAGCCAACTGTAATACAACGGACGCTGTGAAAGTCTTTGAAATACTTCCAATACGGAATGAAAAATTGGGCTCCACCGGGTGTGGTACTTCATAACTGGCTGTACCTGTAGCGTAAGACCAGCGTTTCCCGTTCTGTAACCCGCCAGCTATGACACTTGGGACTCCTTTGATGGTTACCACCTCATCAATGACGCGTTTGACTTCATCCCGATGCTTGCTTTTCTTTTCCTTCTCTGTCTTCACTTGTACCGCGCCTTCAGTCTGTACCGGGTTTACAGACCCATAAGCAGAAAATACCAGTGTACTCGCCGATATAGCTGTTAATGCAAGTACAGCTCCTTTTTGAATCTTGAGTAATTTCATAACGTATCGCTCCTATTATTTTGGAATGTTGTGTTGCTTTACATCCTCACCTTATCCCCAAAATTGTTAAATCGGATAGTGATGAAACCGCCAAACTTTTGTTGACACTCGGAATTGGACTTGTCACATATACCATATGACAAACTGTCAAATATCTCATGTGACGTGCTTGTTACAGTAAATTCTAACTGTTTACCCTCTCTTCCGCTTGACGGATCAGAAGTTTATGGTGCATGATAGATTTGATTTATTCAGAATTAATTTTCAAAAATACAAGTAGGTGTACATAATCCGTGTTCTCTATAATAAAAAAATGGTTCTGGTATGATTGGATATTTGTGGTCATACGAACGCTTTGGATGGTCATTATCATAAGCGCTAGTTTTATCAAACCATCATTAATCGATGCGTCTTTTTGGGTCTTATTTTCTTTTGCTTTCGTCGTTTATCTCGTTCCATTAATCGCCTGGTGTAGAAATGCAGATTGGTATCTTGCAGTCGACGTCATGGCAGCTGGGGTTTTTCATCTTTATTTAGCCTATACAGCACCGGAGTTACTTTGGTCTTTCGTTTTACTTGTGATGAATATCGGCTTGGCGAGCAATCAAAGAACCTATGTATGGACAGGTATCCTCTGTGGAATCATATTGCCGGCATTGAACGGTTGGATCGCTGGTCGTCTCCCGTATGAATTTATCGTTAGCAACGGTTTTGGATTCGCCATCGGCTTCACGTTTAATATATTAATTCAGTCCCATAAGCAAGCCCTAATTATTCATGAGCAAAAGCTATTGCTGGAGCAGCATATTGAGCGGATTGAGGAACTTACGCTGATGGAGGAGCGCAGCCGGCTGTCACATGAGCTGCATGACACGATTGGCCATACGCTTACCTCGCTCATCGTCGGCGTCGAATCGCTGCGATCGTCCGTACCGAATTCACAGATAGAGAGGATCGATTCGCTTGTCGGAATCGCCCAACACGGTCTGGTTGATATCCGAAAACATCTGCATCAGCTCTCTCATACTCCATTGAACCATTCGTTAAGTGAATCTCTACGGCAATTTACCGAAGATTTTATGAAGTCAACAGGTATAATGGTCAAATTCCGTGTGATCGGCAGCGAGACTCTCGTAATGCAAAAAATAAACTTTTGTCTATATCGTTGCCTTCAAGAGTCTCTGAACAACGCGGTTCGGCACGGTTCGGCGAGCTTGATATCCGTTCAGTTGTATTTCGAGAGTCAGCAGCTCAGGTTACAGATCGAAGATAACGGCATCGGAATGGAAGAAATTCAATTTGGATTTGAACTTAATGGGATGAAGGAACGACTTAAGCTATTTCACGGCACGGTGTCCGTGCATTCCGAGCCAGAACAAGGAACTTTCGTCATATGTAATATTCCGTTCCAGACAGAGCCTGCACATAATACAATCCGCCTGCTGCTCGTTAACGACCAGGTGATCATTACCGACAGTTTGAAGCAAATTTTGGATCAGCATACTGATTTTAACGTAGTTGGTACAGCCAGGGACGGTGGCGAAGCATTAGAACATTGTGAGCGGTCCCAACCAGATATCGTGCTAATGGATATTAGTATGCAGGGAATGAGCGGGATTGAAACTTTACTTGAGATGAAACAACGATGGCCTGATATGAAGGTTGTGTTCATGACAACGTTTGAGGATTCCTTGCAGGCAGCAACTGCATTGGAGCACGGGGCGGAGGGCTACATGCTGAAGTCGATTCATCCGCGAGAGATGAAGGAAGCCTTGAAACTAATTTATAACGGAGGAATCTGGATCGATCAATCGGTCGCTACGCGAATTTTCGAAGAGATGAAAAGTCAACGCGAGCAATTGGAGAAGATCGGCTCAAGTCAAGAAAAATTCCCGTACGGGCTTACGAAGCGTGAAATGGAGATTCTGGAGCATCTGTCAGGTGGACTGCGTTATAAGTCGATCGCCGCCAAATTATTTTTATCGGAGGGAACGATCCGCAATTATTGCTCGACTCTCTACTCGAAGCTCAGCGTCAACAACCGCGAAGAAGCAATAAAAAGAGCCCGAAAGGAAAATATTGTGTAGATGGTACTCAAGACAAAAGGTCCTTTGGAATAATAAATAGCCGAACTGGCAATTAAAAAATGACTTATCTATTGATAAGTCATTTTTATATCTCAATTACTAACAATATAATTTAACAAAGCCAAAAAAGAAAAATCCGACTTCAAAACTTATTGGAAATAAAAGTAAGTCTATGACCTATTTTTACACGTATCTCGGCTGTACCCCATGCCCATCAACTTAACATTTTGGAGTATCCCCAAAATGAAAATTTATTCTTCCATAAGAATCCAGACATTTTTTATTTTGAGGAACAATGAAATTTTTGGTGTGCTATGATTGAGTATTTCTTGTAACATAACCATATCTTTTTGTATTAGAGAAGTTAATAAATTTTTACAAACGCAATAATTGGTAAAACATATAAAATAAACCTAAAGGCTTATTTTACATGTTTTTAATAATCTATCGATAGAATACAGCATCCTATAAATCCGATATATAGAAAACAGGATATTTAAAATGATACAAAAATCAATAAAAGTATTAGCAACATCTGTTATTTTAACAACGGCATTGATTACGCCTATTATGACAAGCAATCTGAAAGTTAGTGCTGAAACAGTTACTACGAAAACGACAAAATCCCAAATTTCTGCTGAACAAGTTTTCAATGTTCCAGATTAAATTAACTCATTTAAGTTTAAAAAATATAAAATAGTTTCTTCTATCTGTTTATTTGTCTCAACTTTTAGACAGATAAGCAAGACATTTATTTCCGTCCGTTGTGTTCGTTTGTTTTGTTAGTCCTTATCCCTCCTCAACAAATAAGACCAGAAAATCCATGTACAAAAAAAGAGCGCTTTTCTTCAAAGCCCTCTCCATTAGGTATTTACCAATCCTTACGTTTATCACAATCTCTATGTCTGCGTCTGCAGAACATTAAATCATCCCAAAATCTATTACAATCTCTGCAATGTCTGAAATTACAATTACATCCCATAAATATGATTACCTCCTCTTAACTTTAAGATTCATCATATTTTATGCTAAAAAACAGTTTGCTTACTAGTCTACTTTCTGCATTTTAAAGTAATAATATTATTATCTAATCTTTAAGATTCAATCCATTTCACCCCTTATCTTTCCTTAACAACAAACAAGACGCCACCCCGATTACGGCAACTTCTACGATAATTGCTATTGGTTTAATCGATTTATTTACCCTCACGTCATTTATTTCTTTGCTTCCATACCCCATTCTCTTTACGATAAGTATTCTTACCATTCATAAAGTCAGCTGTATTACCAGGAATGCTATATTTTTTATTGTTTTTCTTAGCCTTCTTCTTCAGCTTCTTCTCTTCTTGAACAGCTTGCAAATCCGCCTTCCATTGTTTCAACAAATCCTTTTCACGCCGCATCGAATTTGTACCCCTTGGATTAAAATGTGAACCAAATAATTAGATTCTTTCTATTTATATACTCATTTAAACCAAATGTCCATTTTGTTCAAATTCTCATTAAACATGTACCAATTTATGTTTTCCCTTCTCAATAGACTAATGATATATTAAAATCTTCTATATACCCAAGGAGGTTTATCATGCTCGACTTTCATAAAAAACTACCCATCTTAGGATTCTTTTTATTTTTATATGGCTTCATCAGCATCATCTTTTTATTACTATTCCTTAGTGTTTAGTAACAGCGCGTATAAATATATGTTTAATGTTTAATGTGTAATTTCTATATAACAAAGAAAAAAGCACCCGTTTTGGATGCTCCTAAATTTTCTCTATAACATAAACCATTGTTTTTTTCGATGGTGCACAATATGAATAGTTCTCATTTTTATGAATAAATATCTCATACTTACCCATCACTTGGAATCTTTCTATTTCAGATTCATTAAATTCTGATACGGTATCACACAAGATTGTTATTTCAGTGCCAGTATTGTATAACAAATCATGAATTTGTCTTTCAGTATATATTTCCCCTACTGATAACTCTTCTAATATTTCTATATATATCATTATTATTCCACCTCTACCGACTTATTTATTCTATAAAAACCATAATTATCCTTTTTCTTGCAGATAAAACAAAAAGCCACCACCGAAGTGACACCTTTAAAGGGGATGGGAGAAAAGAGAGAAAACAAATGGCAAAGTTTCTCTTCATTCAAGATTGAGTTGAGGTACTCTCAACCTTCTCCAAGCCACCGCATTAACTAGTATGGCTACACGCCCTGTGTTCGGTGACCTGGAGAAGACTAAGAATCTTCTCGTTTATTCTCCGTAGAGTCGATCAATACTTCAGCTTATCGCCTTTGCAAACCGTTTTTGTTATATTTCGTCCCGTGACAGATGAAATATCAACGTGATTATGTAAAGGGAATCAGTCTTAATATGCAAGACGGTTATTACCTTTTTCCACCGCCTTACTACAACCAATATAGGGGACGTATCGCGAAAAGGGGATTAAACACGACTGGATGTATATTGGCTGTAGTAAAGAGGTGACTAGTCTCTTTACACCCTGACTTACCCAATAGTAAAAATCGTGAGTAATTACTCTATGGCTAAGAACAAGTTACGTATACAACAGAATTCCATTGGCAATTTTTAAGTATCAGAACAATTTTCATTCAATCATGAAAACCATCCCCATTCTTAGAAATCGACATAGACAGGAATAATAGCTTTATATCTATTTTTATAACAGAAAGTGGTCCGTTATGAAAATAGATACAAATTAGAAACAGCATGACGAATGCGAGTTATCTCACACCCGCCACACTGGAATATGTCATTGTTATACATTCATTGGTCTTTCCGTCTTAACGCGGGTTCGTACCGTCTTGCCCGCCCTATATTACCGTGACATTATCGCATAAGAACGTTTCACTTATAGGTGTACTAATCCTCTTCGATATGCGGTTGTCAAAGGGCTTGTACATATAATTTATAATTTTTGGCATTTTTATTTAGCCCCCCAAAAAGTTCGCATTTTGACCGCGTTTTGTTCGCTATTTTTAGATGATCCCAAGTGCTGTAGCAATCAATTTAACCGCACTTTGCTTCTTCTCATAGAAATATGTCTTCTTGAGCAGCAGATCATTATAAACATCTGAATCTTTCACTCTCTCGTTTGTTAGGAACTTACGCTCAACGATATTCCGTTCATCTTCATCTAGTAAGTTATTAAGCGCCGTCTCTACCTGCTGCACCTTCCATTTATTCGTATTCCTTGAATCACGCAACTCAGGGAACAAACTGATCCCTTCTTGTTCCAATTTATTACTGAATCGCATCTTGAGTGCTCTGTATTCCTTTAATACTCTCACTACTTCCTTCTGTACTTTTTTATCATCTATATCTGGTAATAAAGTTAATTGTCTCTCCACGAAGGAATCCCCCTATTTCGAATTTTAGTTATTACATTCACATCAGGTACGTGAAATTTTAATATCTCATTGTTGAATAAGGGAACCATGCATAGCGAGTAGCCCCCACCATCCACTCTGCATGGTTCCGTTATCCATTAGGCCTTTAATAATTTTCGTTTCTTGTTGGCTATCTTCTCTTTTGCTGCTTCAATGCTATTCGCTACCTTTTTATGGTCCTGATCAAATTGAATCATGCCATCTATTGCCGGTGTAAATCCTTGCTCATCGATGTATTGTAAATAATCAATCGGCGCTCGTTCTGTCTGTTTTACTAAGTACCCATAAATATCAAAGTCTACTCTCAGTATAGACTTCTTGCCCTTTGGTTGTCGCGACATCCTTACATAAGATTGGATGATTGATAGTGGTACTGCGAATACTGACTTATCCTTACTGAATTCAATAAGGAAGAAACAAATCGCTCCCATCTTCTCTGCTTTCTCCAAGTAATCCAATTGATGCTGCGCAATGTTCGTTAGATCAAATCGTGTAGCATTCTCTGTAGACTTCGCTTCAAACACTATAGCTCGTCCTTTATACACACCGTCATAGTCTACTGTACTCTTAGCTTCATAGAATCCATTTAGTACACGGCCACCTTTACTCTTTAACACCTTCACAGGAGTCGGACGCTTGTTTATAAGTGCCACTCCCCCTCTTTGATACATTTCATTCGCTAGATTGATAAGCATTTCAAATGCCATTCCGCGGTTTCCTAGTCCCATTGTTATTCCTCGCTTTCTATTTAAAGGATGATTTTGTTTAAATTTTGCTTAATTTTCACCAATAATTATCTAAAAATTTAAAAATCGTTATATAATGAATTTAATTTGAAATTAGGAGTGGTTAAAATGCCAGATACAATAAGACTCGTTCTTTTCATCCTTATAGCAATTAGTGCTGTTTTCTCTTTAATAAAAGAGTTTAAAAAACCTGAGAAAAAAGCACTTTGGATTACAATAGAATTTTTGGTTCTTTTTTGGGCGATATGGATAATAGCAAATATCATAATCTAATTTATAGATTATGAGTTCCTCCCTGAATAAAACTTAATATTTTGTCAATAATATAGATAGGCGATGGCCATAACTCATTTAATGAAGTCCCTAACCTTTCTCCTTTCCCCCTTTTGGAGAACCAGCCGAGCAGTTAGTTTTTGCTAGCTGCTCTTTTATTTATGAAAAAAGATAAAATCATTTATAATGATTCTTCTTTATTTCTCAATATAAAGAGCCTTGGATTTTCGTTAACAATCTTGTAGTATATGAACAAAGAGTAAGGTAAGAGTTACTCTTTGCCATTTTAGGAAAGGTCCTGTTGGAGACAACGGGGCCTTTTTTCATATAGAGATAGTTTTGTTTAATTTTTCACCATTAACCACAAAAACATCTTATAATCGTTATTTACTAAATTAATTATTGGATTAGGAGTAAATCAAATGCCAGTTACACTAGAACTTATTCTTTTCATTCTTATAGCAATTAGTACTGTTGGCTATTTAATAAAAGAATTTCAAAAAACTAGGAAAAGAACACTTGGAATTTCAATAGAATTTTTGGTTCTTTTCTGGTCAATATGGAGAATATCGGCTATCATAATCTAATTTGTAAAATATAATCTCCCTTGATTAAAACTCAATATTCCGTCAATACTGTAGATGACATTAGATTTTCTCCTTGTTCCCCCTTGGAGAACCGAGCAGTTAGCTTTTGCTAGCTGCTCTTTTAATTGCTTCATCTATCGCAAAAGTAATACTGTCAGGCCCCCAACCAGAATGTACCTCCATAAAACTATAAACCGCTTGAAGCATCCATCCTCTATTAAGGATTACCTCACATTTGTCTACTAGATCCTCATATGTTTTCATATCCATACCTCTTTTCCACTGTTCTAATTTCCTCTTCGCTTCTTCAACGTGTTTTGGGCAAAAATCATACTTATCTCCCATTTCTTTTGCACAATCATCACATAACTTACAATCGCAAGTCGTTATCCGCCTTTGGAAATCTATACTAGTCCAGATCGTACCCGTTACATAGTCACATAGCTTAGTAGCTCGTTTCTTTCCGCACGACTGACAACATTCGTCCCATTTAGGCAACTCATGCACTTGTTCATCTGTACTGTTCAATTCCATTCTCCTTTTCTACAAAATGAAATTTTTGTTATAAATAATGAACTTTCAAAGCTACTGAATTGTAAATATAAATACACTACTATATTTCTATAAAGGGGCGTTTTTATATGAATCCATATCAAAGAATATCTTTAATAATTATTATTTTAATACCACTCTTTTTCTTAACTGTCACTCTAGTAACTGGCCGATGGAGTTTCTTTTTTTTGAGCCTACTGCCTAGTTTCATAAGTGGGATAACAGCTTTCATCGCTTTTCAAAGATCACACCAGTAGACAAAGCACTTTACAAAGAGTGCCTTTACAAGGCGCTCTTTTTTTAACATATACTTACCAAATAACTATTTTGTTTGACTTTAATTCTTACATAAAACCGACTAGACACTAACGTTTTTATGTAGTACAATTCCTATCAGAAAAATGTTAGGAGATTTATTTATGACTTTTGAAGATAATCGTAAATTAGGAATTCAACAAGGATGCATATTACTAACAGATCAATCACAATATCTTGTTGTTAAAAAGAATGAAAATTATTCTTTATTAAACATCGCAACTGCGGAATGCATAAACTTTGAAGTTTCACTTGAAAATCTTGAAGAAATGGTCCAAGTAGATTTAAAAGAAAAAATTCAAGCTATCATTCCACCAGAGAATATTAAGATCGTAGCTCAAAACAGAATATAAAATGTATTTTCTAAGAGCACTTTCTTTAGTGCTCTTTTTTCGTGAATAGTTTCAAATAACTATTTTGTTCGACTTTCCATTAAGCTAATTTTTCGGTTCTGGTGCAAAAATAAAATAAAAGAGAATAACGCGCATATATTCCTAACGGAATCGTATCTTATGCTGCAAGTCCAAACAATTGATGGATGAATTCTTTCTGATTTTGGACAGACTGGTCCCGTAAATCAAGCTGTTCTTTTTAATCATATGCATGGCTTCTACTCCAGAAAGAATGGATGTAGCTGTGTCAAAATATTTGAACCCTAGCATAGAACGGATTCGCTTCTTTATAAAGCGATGATCTTGTTCTACTATGTTATTCAAGTACTTTTGTTGTCTAAGTTGCATACCATCAGGTATGCTTTTTTCTTTTTTCAACTGTTCAATTGCTGTAGGATAAGCTGGGTTCTTATCGACTGTTATAACACGTGGCTTTAAAACATGAAAAGACCGCAAAGCTTTCTTGAAAAAGCGCTTTACAGCCTTCTGGTCTCTTGTTTTATTTAGGAAAAAATCAATTGTGTTTCCTTTCGAATCAACAGCACGATACAGATACATCCATTGACCTTTTACTTTGATATATGTTTCATCGACTCTCCAAGAGTCATTTGTTTGTTTGAGGTGACGGCGGATTCGTTTGTCCAATTCAGGACCATACTGATGAACCCAACGCATAATCGTTGTATGAGAAATGGATAAACCCCATTCTTCTAGCATTTCCACCAAATCACGAAAACTGAGGTTGTACCGTAGGTACCATCTTACCGTTAACAAAATAATATCAGGCTGATAATGCTTCCATTTGAATACATTTTCCTTTTCCATACCAATCACGCACCCTTTTTAAAGTAATAGTAACAGTATGTCCAAGATTTATAGATTCATTGCAATTGTCCTTAAGTTTTTGCACCAGAACCTTGACCTTATTCCCTGTAAACTCCATTCCACACATTCCATCTGTGCCTAATAGCTTTACGTTACCTTCCATTCTTTTAACCTCGCTTTCTATTCAAAGGATTATTTTGTTTAAATCTTCCTTAAATCGTATTACCTATCATTAATCTACAAGTTAATTCCTGTATAATACAATTAAGTAATTAATAGGAGTGTTATACATACCAGATACACTAAGGCTTATTATTTTTATTGTTATTGCAATTGGCGCAATCATTAACTTATATCTAGAGTTTAAGAAGCCTAAAAAAAGTATATTCTCAATAATTTTCCTCTCAATACTCCTTATTGGATCTTCGACATTGGTAAAAGAGATTTTATCCAGACTTATATAAACAACTGAATAAAACTCAATATTCCGTAAATACTATAGACACATGGTTATCTTTCCTCTGTTTTTCTTGGGTGAGCAGTTAGCTTTTGCTAGCTGCTCTTTTATTTCGTTCCTGCTCCTGTTTCTTAAAGAATTCTCTAACTGCATTTTCCCAATAAATACATTCTCTATTCCTCCTTGAATAAATTCCAATAATTCGTAAATGCTATAAACAACCCATTCTTAAACGTTTTTCTTAAATTGAGCAGTTAGCTTTTGCTAGTTGCTCTTATTTTCTGTAATTGGTTACATTTACCTGATGTTTTCAACGTAATATTACGTTACAATATAAAAGAATAAAATATATTGAGCTGTTATACCATACCCTAGAAAACTAGGGTTTTTATTTCTAAAAATGAAATATTTATTAAAACCTTTCTCAACACCAATACTTAGAAAACAGAATCCAAAAAAGAGTAGTAATGATTTTTCTAATAAACGGAGTTATAGTCCCCAGAATCATTATCGCTGTTGATAAATTTTCAGTGCTAATCTCCAATAATGGGAAGCAACAACTCCTTTATAAACAAGCTATTTCAACAGTTGCTTTATAAAATAATACGAGCTTCGGGGTTCTTTATAAATCTATCCCACTTTAAAAATGGCAAAAATGATTTTAAGTCAGTAATGTAGATATTTTGAAAGTAAAAGAAGAGTCTTAATTTAAACGAAGCCGAAACCAGATCTCAGATTTCGGCTTTTCGACATAAGATGAATTACAAATTATATTCAAAATCGCATAAAATGAAAAATTTTCATAGGAGTAATTTAAGCATACCTAAACTTTGCAACAGAATCCTATTTAACGGTTTTATCTCTTTTTCTTATAAAAAAATATGCAGTAATCCACGAAGTAATAGGAATAACCAAAGCTATACCGATTCCAGCGCAAAATATAGTTATCAACTCGGCACTAAATACTTTTGAATTTACAATTTCCCCAATTGAATAAGATAAATCTTTAAACCATAAAAACAATGCTAGATAGCTTCCAGCGAAAGCGAAAAATAATGTATTCGAATTTGACCCTAATATATCCTTCCCAATGCTTATTCCAAATGTAAATAAATCTTTCCTACTGATTAATGGATTGTGATTTAATCTTTCTGCCATTGGAGATGCAATAGAAATAGCAACATCAATAATCGCACCTATTGTACTCATGATAATTACAGCAGCTCCAATTTTAATAAAATCTACTCCAATATGAAGGGAAAATATGCTAAGCTCCTCTATTTCTTCTTCACCAAACCCCTGAATCATAGTCTTTTTTGTTACTATAACAATAAAAAATAGTAAAATCATAATAGTGATAATAGTGGAGATAAATGCAGCTATTGTTTTAAGGTTTATTTCATTAATGTAGAACAGAGTAATAACACTGATTATCGTACATGCAATCATGGAGATAACAATGGGGTTGGAACTCGGGTCTGACATAAAAATTATAATCAGAAAGATTACACCAAAGTTTAGAAATAAGGCAATAAAAGATCGTATTCCTTTTTTTCCACCAATGAAGGTCATCAATATAAATAAAATGACTGTCAGTAATACTAATACATTCATAATCTTGCCTTCTTTCGATTAATAAAATAAATAGTTGTATATAGACCTATCGGAATCGTTAACGCAATTCCAATACCACCCGCTAAGGCTCGAGTTAATTCCAATGAAAGGTTTATAGAAAGCGTATAACCTAATGGGGACGCATTCTTCAAAAATAAAATAATTATCGGAATAGAACCGCTTATGTACGCAAAAAATAAAATGCTCGTCATGGATCCCATAATATCTTTTCCAATATCCATACCCGATGTTTTTAGCGCCTTCATTGAGATGTTATTATTTTCTTCATATAAACCAAAGATAGAAGAAGACATTGTAATAGCTACATCCATTACGGCTCCTAAAGAGCCAATTAATACACCTGCCATAAACACCTCTTTATAAGGTCTAGTTAAAAATTGCATTTCTTCATATCTAAGTCCTTTTTCATCAGTTAACCATATTATAAGGTAGGTAATTAACAATGAAATAAAAGTTCCTAGTATGGTGGAAAAAATAGCTGCAAATGTTTTCTCGTTAAAGCCATTAGTAAGTAATAAAGAAATAAATATAATTAAAATGACACTTACACCGCATATTAGTAATAAATTGCTATTTAACGTATGCAAGTAAACATCTAATGCATATGATAATAAAACAACATTGATTGCCAAACTTATAATAGAAAAAAAACCTTGCCTTTTTCCAATGAAAATTAAAACGAAGACAAAAATCCATCCACTAATCAAAACATATTTATCACGTTTTACATCTGTTATATCTCCAGTTATCTTTACGCTTTTTTCTGTGCCCTTATGAATTGAAACAAACAATTCATTTCCAACATGATATTCTTGATCATATCCACCGGATAAGGAATATTCATTAACTAAATGGATAAGTTGTCCTTTCTCTTTCCCGTTTTTCAATTGTGCTACTATACTCTGAGTGTATATCTTATCGAGATTATTGTTCCTATCTAAAATTTCGGACGAAGACTCTAATTGAGTTTTGATAACCTTGGCTATAGGGCGTTCATAATATGAATAATTGTGATGAACAAAAATAATTGAGGCCGAAAAGCAGAGTAGTAGTATAGTATAAAGAAGAATGTGTTTCCGAGTTATTCTTTTTAATTTAAGTAGCACATTATCCAAAAAAAAACCTCCAACTATTTAATAGGATAAAACAAATACAAATTTAAGATATATTGTTTGCAGGTGTCTTCAGAGAAAAATATATCTAAAGGCATTACATGAGGACAAGCTTAGTATATTAGTATAACAAGGATATTTGGGGTTTGGTACAAAACATTAAAACTTTGGTTCTGCTGCAAAAATATTAGTTAGAAATATAGAATAGCAATTTTCTCTTCATTTCTATCTTATGAAGCTAGGCCAAGCAATGTATGAATACATTGTTTCTGGTTTTGGACAGAATTGTCCGGTAAAACGCGTTGCCCCTTCTTTAGAGTCATACTATCAGTATGCCCAAGTTTAGGAGATTACTTGCAAGAGTCTTGAATTTTTTGCACCAGAACCTAAAATTCTCAGTTTAATCTAGAGGTTAATCATAATATTCTTTATTTAATCAAATAATCTTCTAAATATTATTAAACCCCACTCTATAATTATACATGGGCATCTCACTACTTAACTCCTTTTGGACCTTTTGAAGCGAGAACTTCTTCAGAATCAGATGCTATTTTTAGCAATCTATATTTATCAAGCTATAAGGGTCCCCGTTATTAACGGTTCACTAATGTTTCTCTGCTGAACTTTTTTGATACAGTATATATATACCCTACTAACCAATTAATTGCACTATTATGCGAATTCTTGTTAACCATAATTAATTCCTTGTAAACAAGTATCATAACTTTATATTTTGTCCAAAATTAATTAGTCCTACTCTATAAAAATTTAGACCAAGGACTATAAAACAATCATATAATTATCAATCTCATGTTAATATCAACAGAAAATCAATACATCTTATCCTCATTTGACATTGACATATCAAATGAGATTAACACGTCAACCGAAGTACACCAACTTTATTACTAGTATCCATAGGTTAACATTAACATAACATTAACAAGTGGACGCTTCCCAAAAATGTTTGCACCTATCTAAATTTCAAGATCTATACTAGTTGAACAATAGTCCATTGCAACAGATTGTACGGAAGTGAGTTAATTAATAAACTACCTTTAAAAAAGTTTCAATGCTAGTAAGACATAAAAGGAAACATCATGAAACTATCAATCGCATGTTGATACCATGAAAAGATAACCAATTTTTAACCTCTCATTTGTTATTAACATGTTAACTAAGATTAACATGTTAAGTGATTATTTTCTTTTGCTGTCAATATCACTCCGATTAAGATTGACATAACATTAACAATCTGGTGTTAAAAAGAAGAAATGTTTATAACTTTCAAGATTTCAAAGTCTATATCGGCTGAATTTTTTCTTCTGTGGTAGTTTTCTCGAAGTGGATCTAGTGACGATTTATCCCAGGAAATGTTTCGACACTATCAAAGCATAGCTAAAAATCCAATCGAGTAATAAATAATGACAGTAATTCAATGATTTTTACCCTTTATTTATCATTAACATATAACCTGAGATTGACATGTTAAGTACTTGTTTTCTTTTGTTATTAATAGTTTTCTAATTGATATTGATATAACATTAATAATAAGGCGTCAAAAAAGAAGAAATGTTTATAGTCTTCAAGCTTTCAAAATCTATTTTGGTGAAAATTTTCTTCTGTGGTGGTTTGCTCGAGGCGAATCTAGTAATGATCTATCCTAGAAAATGTTTTCACACTATCAAAACATAGTTAAAATTTAATCGTAATAATAAGCGACGACAGGAGTTCAATGTTTTTCACCCTTTGTTTATCATTGACATATAGTCTAAAAGTAAAGCGTAGAGAGAAATGCTGTCTAAATTGTTAATGTTATATCAACAATTTTCGTTTAATATTAATATGACATTAACAATTAAAAAGTTGCAATGCGCATAAAAGCAGATCTGGGGATTTCAAAATCCGCATTAGTTAAAGATTTATCTGCCACAACAGATTTCTATCGAAATATCAAAAAACACTCTAAAAGCACTATAGTTATGGTTAGAAACTAGCAAGAACTTCATACAATCGATAGTTTCTTATTAGCGTCAAAAAAATAACAGTTTTCTCTTTATTTATCATTGATATATAACCTGAGATTGACATGTTAATCGAGTTTGTTGTCCGTTAATAATAGTGTCATATCAATTATCATTAACGCGTATTGACATAACATTAACAATTGTTGATTCTAACGTTGAGAATATACATACAAATAGAGTTTTAGATTCTATATCTATTAAGAGGCCTTTTTTATAACAAAATCCCCTGGATAAGTCGGGGAGGATATCATTCTTGAAGGCATTTTGATAGTAGCCAAAAATAATAAATCGCTTTTTATTACTTCCGATCTAAAAGTAGCAATTGTATGAATCAATTTTGATTATATAGAGATTCCTTGTAAAGGGCGGTGCCTCCTATAAAAAATGAGTTTATATTAATAGTAATTCAATAACCTTCATGTGCATTCTAAAGACCTGCTGAAGCCAATAAACTATACATTTCTTAGATTTCTACTACCGAGTATCATAAATTATAATAAATATAGCCCTTTATTTATTATTAGTATGGGCTTTTTGTTCTACATTTATACATACTTTTTAGCTTTTAAGTCTTTAAGTTTAATGCTATATCCTCATAATTTATTTACAAATCACTAATATTTTCTTATCATTAATATATTGTAGACTAATTTGTTAATTTCATAGCAATAATAATCATTAATAACTAACGGATTATTAACAGGACATTAACAATAGTTAATTCAAGAGCTTGTTTTATCATCTTCATGTTAACAAGTGATGCTTTATATATCAATGACAAATTTCATGTGAATGTCGATCAACAAAGGTATTGAGGTTTATATCGCCGAAAGATACTTAACATGTTAATCTCATTTTATATGTTAATTACATTTTGCTATGGACATTATATTTCAAGGAGGTATAACGATGATTGAACAAGATAACAAAAATACAACTGAACATATGGAGTCCAATAATACAAACTCTAGTCATGAAGATACTTTTGAAAAAGCTTGGCGAATAACAGAGTTTTCTAAATTAGTAGGTCGACATCATAACACTGTATACAATTGGTTCAATATCCTCGAGGAAAAGGGGTTACACGGAACATTAAGAACCAATAATACAAACGAAAAGTTATATAACACACTGGATTTAGACATAGCTTTATTTATCAAACTAAAAAGGGATGAAAAGTGGTCGCTAGATGCAATTATTGAGCTTTTACCGCATCAATTTGAACTAAGACCAGTTTCTCCAGAAAATCAAACCAGTGAAGTCTCATCCCAATTAAACATGCAGGAAGCTGCAGCGACTATTGAAAAAATAGTCGAGCAAAAGATTCAAATGCATTTACAAAACATTGAATTAGAGTATCAAGGAAAGTTTGAAGATGCTATACGTGCAGTGCTCCCTGAACCAGAAGACCCTGAAATGTTAAAAGAGCGCCAAAGACAAGAAAGACTAGATAATATGATAATTCAACATAGAGCGCGTACAGAATTAAGAAAACAAGCTGAAAGAGAGTGGAGTTCACAACCAGAAGAAACTCGTATTAAAAAAGTTGGCTGGTTTAAAAAAGAGGAAGATCTTGCGAGAAAACAACTTTTCATAGAAAACTATATTGATGAGAACATGATTGAATACATGAAAAATGTAATGAGAACAGAAAAATAAGCCTGGAAAATTCCAGGCTTATTTTTTATTTTGTTCCAAACATCTTATCGGGATCCATAAATGCAGCTAATTCTTCATCATTTTGCGTTTGTGGTTCTTCATCTTTAACTGGTTCTAATTCAAAGTAATCACCAAAGTTAATATTGAAGTCATCGTCCGAGTCTTGCGCTTCAATAGTATTAATTTGTGACTTTGTATATTGAATTTGACTCTGTTTTTCCTTAAATTCGTTATATTCTTCAACTAATCCTTTAGATAAACGTGATGGTAGTGCATCTGTCTTATAGAAAGTATACACGCTGCCCATAAAGTCATTTTTACTCACTAAATAGCCATTAAAAACAGTTCCATTGATTGGTAGTTTATTTGTCACTTCTACTTTTGCATCATCCATAAATGAATCATCAATGTTCTTCTGTTCATCTAAAATTGCTAACATACCAAAATGATGTACCTTCGATGCCTCTAAATCTCCATTTTCATTTGTCTTCATCAGGTCAATAGGGTGATGGAATGAGCTTCCTTTCAATGATTCTGAGAACATATCTACAATTTCTTCACTGTTTTCAATTTGATTCATATTACGTGAAACCTTATTAATTACTAAACAGCCTGTTCTTTCTAGTAAAATTCGTTTAAAGTCCTGAGAATCTAGAATTACTGATGTTCCTGAACCATTTGCAGCTGTATTTAACTCATGAATAATATCTCCAATGCGTTGGTTTGCATAGTCTCGTGAGTTTCCAATGCCTTTTTTCTCATTTTCGTTTAATCCCTTAAACTCATCATAGAAGTGTTGGTTATCTGCAAATACAACAAATGCAACGCCTTTCGCTGGATCATTAGCTAACTTCCAAATTTCTTGTGAAAATTTATTCACCTGTCTTAGTACATCAGGCCCATCAGCTCTAACTGGAAGTGTAACTACAATACCCATTTTAATGAAATCTTTACGCTCAATAGCATTATTGAAAGCAATTCTTGCATACTTTTGTTGATTTTTTATTAATTCTTCTCTAGGAATTTTCATTGCCATACTTTTAAGTTCTTCAGCAATTACAGGTTTATTATGAAAAGCGGAGAATTCTTCAATTGCTTGAATAATTGTAGATGTACCTGTACCACCGCCTAAACCTGCAAAAAATAGTACTAATTCATCAGTTGGTCTAACACGTTCCGTTATAAATTCTTTTAATTTATCTTTAGCTTCTTCATTAGATTCTAAAACCTTTACAGCACGCTCAGGATTCTTACCCAAACCACCTAATTTTAGTGAAACTTGGTTACTTTTCGGAACATTTTTCAGTTCAGCTAAATCCCCATCATTACTATTCAATGCTAGGCAATTATAAACTGCTGTACCGTCTGTATGCTTATACTCAGCAAATTTATCTACCATTCTAGTTCCAGCTTGACCAAAACCAACCATAGTCATTTTCACAGCTACTTCGTTTTTCAGAAAGTTTTTTGCCATTATTTTATCTCTCCCTTATTCTCATTACTTTTTTTACGTTTCCCTAATTCAACTAATACTTGTTGTCCCCTAATAGTTGAAATTAAAAACTTATACGGATGCATAATTTTTTCTGTTATTAATGACATTGAAGCTAAAGTAGCAACACTACCTTCTGCCGATCTTCTTGAAATGTTAGTTCTTTCAAGTTCTAATGAATAGGATTTACCCTTAGGTTTCTTTACTCTCCTATCAATAACAACACTTTCTACTATTTCATTTATTGAGATTCCTCTCATATACTTTGTCTCTTGGTATTGTTTGTTTACTTGAGATCCTATGTAATGAAATACATTGTAGAGTATTTCGTCTCCTTCAATAATGTCTGCAAACATTTCCACAACTTCTTCAGTGAATTTGTTTTGTTTATATTTTTCACTTAATACCTCGTTCAAGTTGTCCCCCCCTTAAAACGTTGGTTAATTATTCCTAAAAATATATTACATCATTGTAAGACGTATATCAAGTTATTATATATAAGACTTATATTAAGTTGTTATATATAAGACTTATATAATATTTACAAAATGTAAAATTGAAACAATGCCCTATATATCAACGTCAAATATATAAGACGTACATGAAAGCCGTTCATATAAGCATTAAATAAAACATGTTAATATCAGGTTTCATATAACTAACAATAACTATTAAATAATAAATATGAGTGCAGTATTTATGTATATTTTTATCTAGAATTATAATTCCAATATATAATACTCCTAAAATAACGTACTATTATCATGGTCATTTTATTTATACATCTTATATATACGAACTACATATAAGACGTATGTATAAATACTTATTATTAAAGGTTTTATATGCTTTTATATTAATTTCATGTCAATAGAATATTACCACGAATTATTACACGACTCATTTAAAGGTCTTATATGAAAGACTTATAAACAAAACGTGTATATAACCCTATAAAAAAAGAGTAATACTTCTTAAGTATTACTCTTTTAACTATATAGTTTTATATAAAACACTTAGTTTATTAAACAGATCTTTATGATCCTTCTTCTTTTTTAATAACTCATTTTTCTGTTGGTTGTCTACAGAAAGGAAAGGGGATGTCAATGTCATGTTATATTTCGTTATTTCTTTTATTAATTCCGTAGTTATTTCTGAGATTTGCAGAAATAACACATAAAATTGTGATTCATTTTCATTCATTTGTTTTTCTCTGAAATTAAGTTCTACAAACTTGTCAGTATAACTTGTCAATTTCATATCAATATAATCACTATAACTCACATGTAAAGCCATAAAGCGATTAAACCCAGATAAACTAATTAATTTCTTTGTTAAACATAGATGTACTAAATAAATCTTGTATACAGCTTTAAATGAAATAATATATTTAGTTCCTTTTTTTATTAATTGGATGTATTCACCGTATCTGTTAATTAAATACCTTAATTTATTAGATTTTAGTCTCAATATTCTACTAACTTGTGAAGTATTGTAGATTTTATAAGGATCTAGAGCAGCAAACTGTAATGGAATTATCTCATATTCGTTATTTAATGTGTTAGTTACCTTGTTATACAGAGCGTCTGTTTCAAATTCACTTTGTATAATTGTTTTTATTAGCCCATATTCTGTGTTCAAATTCCGCATTTTTTCACCCCTTAAATCAGATTGTAACATATGAAATAAACATAATTTTCATTTACTTTATTATGTTTATTTACTTATTTCTTTTATGATGTGATTTTTCCTTCTGACAAACGGATACCTCTACAGAATTAAATGCAATTCTGTTTAATATTTAATTTCATCTATGCAAAAGTATATTCACTGTACGTTTTAACTATTTTTGATAGTCTACACCTACATGGCGAAGTACATATGACGAACCCTTTTTTTATCATTAGAGTTCGTCATATGTTCTCTTATCTATGTCGAAGTACGTATGACGAACTCTAATAGCAAATTTCTACTTGATAACATTGAAGTTTATTACTCACACCTGACGAAATAATATGTGTTTTTAAACCAAGAGTTGATAGGGGATAACGGATTACTTTTTTGTAATTTTCAGTTAAAATATACATTAATTATTTTTATGTACTGAACTGCTTAATTTATCCAACATTAATTACTTTCATTTCATGATAATTGCACTCGATTTTATGCAAGTTTCCGTATATTATTTCCATATCAAGGGAGTGTTTAAAATTGAAAAAGTCATTTGATCATACCGTTAAATATATCGTCGGAGAAAATGATCGTGGGGTTTATTTTAATCGTTCTGACATTTTTACAGTTTTGTTTTTATATGAACAACGAACAGTATCTCAAATTCAATTACGTAAATTTTATGAATTGATAAATGGGGAGCCTATAAGTCGAACAACGTTTTCATCCAAGTTAACTAAGTGGGCAAAAATGAAATTAATAAAAAAAGAAAATATAAGTGTGAGAAAAAAGCGTGGCTTTACATTAGATTTCGTTTCTATCGCTTCAAAGGGAGCAGAAATATTATATCGTTTAAAATTAATCACTGATTGCAGTACCTCTTTTGTTACCAAAAGGCAATATGAACACAATATAGCTATTACACAATTTGTGCTAAATCTACTTGAAGCAGAATCCCAAAATGAACATACCGGTGCAATTGTAGGTGGTAATGGCGATTATCTTTTTCCACTAAACTCAATTGTGAAGCAAAACTTACAGTTGCCCAACCTAATGTATTCCAATTCAAATAATGTTTACTTTTTATACGAAGATGAAGAGTATCGCGAAATGTTTCAGCCAGAACTTCAACCCGTTTCCTTCCAGCCAGATCTACCTCAACTCGTTTATTCATTTCGTCCATCTAAAGAGTTTTATCCCGATTCAAAGGGAAACCCTTTAATCATTCCTGATTGGGTTCTTACTTGTAACGATTCTATTATCAATATTGAAGTTGATACTGGATCAGAAAACATTCCATTTTTAGAAAATAAACTAAAAAAATATCTCGATATCGCTGCTGCTAACCCATCTAAACAGTTTTACGTGTTATTTTCAGTGATTGATGACTCCTATCACACAATTTCTACTTACAAAAAAAGGACTACACGTGTAACAAATTTTAAAAAAGCTTTCAGCAATATACCACGTTTAAGTGTAGTGAATAACCTAAATGTCTACGTATGCAATATGGGTGGATCGGCACTTGTAATAAATAATATTCTTCAAGAAATTCGCGAAGTTAATAGTTTAAGCAAAAGTCATCTTCTCAAAAAAATCACTGAACGTTTAAATATAAATTCTTCTTTCCCTTATTCTGTAGAGTGGATATCTAATAAAAATGGAATGCAAGCGAAAGGGATTCAGCATTCTAAACTACTTGAGCTAACAGATGACATTTTGGTATTACGAAAAAAATCACCTGATGAAGAAAAAAAATCTTTAGATTACTTAGAAATATTATGTATATTAACAATACTTAAGGTGGGGGAGGTTAACACACACTTTAAATTACAACAATTATCAGGATTGTTGGCCATGCAAAATCAACACCGAACACTAAACCCAATTAAGATTTGGGGGATATATGAAGCGGATGAATTAGAGCATGGGCAGCAAGCCATTTTTACTGATTTGTATCACAATTCCATAGCACCAGAGAATATATTATTGGCTACTTCTGCTGAATTACTTAATTTCACCGCTGCTTTTTATTCGTTAAAAGAGAGGGTGAAACAAGAATTTGGAGAATGCAGTTCAAAAAAATGCTGAACTCAATAATGCACCAGGTAATGGGGAGGATCCAAAAGCCGGAAAGAGCAAAAAAAATTCCTATACAGTTACAATCGACATTACAAAAAGCTGGAAATATCGTTTAGCAGCCCGCTCATCTTACTATATTGTGACATTACTACTTCTGCTAGCTTGGTATTTTGCTTTTAGAGGAATATATAAATACGCTTCTTTCTGGTCAATACAAATGGGGGCTCCATTACCTACTTTAAGTATCTTCGGTAATCCGTTTGAAATTAATTATTACATTGAAACCTTTTTTAGCTTTTGGATTTTAATTTATACTTGGCAACTATCAACCAAGGTTAAGACCTATCAGGAGATAAAGCGTAGATGGTTTATTTTCTAGATGATGTTAATTGGTATAGTTGCCCAGTACTTATGGGCGTTTAGTGTTCCATTAGCTAAGATATTTATTCCATTCTTAAATTCGAAAGCTGGAGAAGTTTCACTAAATGACAAAGGATTAGAGGCTACTATACTTTCAAATTTTAGTAATATCATGCACCTTGTATTTGCTATACCTGTAATTATTATTATTCTCGTGCTCTTATGGCTCTTTAAGTTTTTTTATGAACATAAAAAAGAGCTTTTAGATGAATTCGGAAAATGGGAATACGTATTTAAAATACCTGGTTGGATGCTTTCCTTTTTGAATGATGATCGTCAACGGAAACTTGCTACTTCATTACACAGATTTTTCACTGAAAAAAATCCATCAAAATTGCCAGAACCCGATATCTTTCTTGGTCCTAACAGTGCTACACGGGAAATGGCAGTAATACAAGGCAAGTCTTTAACACTTAATATAATGATCATCGGTAACATTGGTACAGGTAAATCAGCTGCACTAGGTTTACCAATTGCTAATCAAATTCTTGACTATATGGCTTCAATGATTAATAACTTTAAAACCTTATATGCAAGAAAAGATTATCATTCAGAGGATGTAAAAGGAACGCAGGTAAATGGTCTTACAGTTATCGAGCCATCTAATAACTTCTGCGAAAAGGTATATAACTTGGTATTGGCACACAAGATTCCCGATAGTGTTATTTTCTATTTAGATCCAACAAATCCTGATACCCCTTCAATAAATTTCGTACGTGGTCCAGTTGATAAAGTTGCTGAGATGTTATGTTCAGTATTAACGGGGCTCTCTGATAATGGAGCAGGAAATCCTTTCTTCGTTCAATCTGAGCGTTCCCATCTTAAACAACATATTTACTTGTTAAAACTCCATGATTCAAAATTTGAAGCTAGATTTGAACATTTAATTGATATGTATAATGATGCTAACCTCGTTTTTGAGATGCATCTTAAGTTAAAAGGGCGACTTCCAAATGATATTGAATCTATACCTGATAGAGATGAGAGAAATCATTGGCGCATATTGAAGCAAGTTGATGAATGGTTTGATTTAAATTATGTGCCTGAAATTTCTGGCGGTCGTGGGGGAGGGGAAGTTGTTTATCATACTGAAGGGAAATACTATGGGCAGCCAAAGATTATCGATAAACAAGAAACCTTCGTTCGTGGTTTACGAAACACATTAAATGATATTTCAGCTCAACCTCTGCTCCGTCGTGTACTATGTGGTCCATCAGATTTTGACTTTGAAAAGCATTTGGAATTTGGAGGCATCCTTTTAATCAATACTGCGAAAGGGGAACTTTCTGATTTATCTGATGTATTCGGTAAATTATGTTTGTATGCCGTGCAGAATGCCGTTTTCCGTCGTAAGCCTAACGTATCTCCTTACCATCCTGTTTTAGTCGATGAGTTTGCTGATTACATTTATAAAGCATTTAAAAGTTTTCCTGCTCAATCACGTAAATATAAAGCCCCTTTAATTGTTATTGCACAAACCATTAGTCAATTAGCAATTGAACATGGCCCAAGATTCATGGATATCCTGTTAGGTACATTTCGTAATAAACTTGTTTATGGTGATGTTACTAATGAAGACGCTAAATTGTTTAGTAAACTTATGGGTACGAAAACAATTTATGAGGCACGTGAAGGTGATCAAGAAATTGATATGGTAACAGCTGAAACGAAAACACAAAGTACCCGTAGAACATCCTACTCTTATTCGAAAACAGAGGTACCCATTCTATCTGAAAATGATATATTGATTCAAAAAGCATTCCAGTGTGCTGCTAAAATTGTAAAAGATAACGCCCCACAAGGTGGAATACAAGTAAATGCAAACTTTGTTCCTTCTATTGAGTTTAAAACAGCTAAAATTCAAGTTGATGCAGAAGCAGCTGCTTATTGGTTGAAAATTCGAGAAGAGTCATTGAATGCGGAAATTAAATATGATGATTATGTCACAGATACAGATGTTGATAGTGAAGAAAATGTAATTGAGGAATTGAGTACACCTACAACAGTGCCGACTGCAATAGAAGGTTGGTTACAGAAGTTAAATCCTGATACTTATGATTATTACAATAACGAAGATGATACTGACAATGAAGATGAATTAACAAATAATCAACCTGTGCAAGATAACTCAAGAAAATCTGCTCCAAGACTTGAAAAAGGGGAAACTATAGCATCAATTCCTACTTCTAATACAACAGAACACGCAAAAATTAATGAAGTGATTAATGTGCAAAAAGAGAATGTGCCAGATAGAAGTAAACATAGAGAGCCTATTGAACTTATCAAGAAAGCACCAGTTATTACTGAAACTCCAATAGAAGTGCCAAGGACGAAGCATACACCACAATATAGAGAGCCTGCTTACACATCAACTGTAACTCATAATCAGCAGGAACAGGAAATTCAAAGAACTGCAGAAATCAATTGTAAAAATACAACATCTAACTTAACAATGCAATGGTTACAGCAACAAATGGCTGCTACTGTTTCTCAAGATGATGAAAACACATTACATATAGATGAAATGGAAGGGGCCTCTCGACTTCACAATCGGAAAGTGGCAGAAGTAACTCCAGAAAGTGCGGCAATTAAGGATAAACTCAGTCAATATATCGAAGGTGAAATTGATTATGATTGATAAGCTATGCATATAACGAATATTTCTATCGGTAAGGAGGTGTGGGTTGTAAACTCCTACCTTCTTATTTTTTAAGATGCATATTTCCGAAAAAAAGACTTTTTATGAAACAAAACCAGAATTGTGGCCTTAAAGCAAAACTTGATTAGAATTCTGTGTTAATGTGCAGGATTTTTTCCTATTTAGCAATCGGGCCAGATTACGGAATAACTCCTTACTGAATAAGATTTTAAAGAAGAAAATTAAAACTCAGTAAGGAGTGGTTTCCTAATCTCGCATTGCCCCAGCTTCTCGGGAAGTCATTGCTCCTTGTCCTGCTCTTACATCATTTTGAATTTCTTGTTTTACTTTTTGCGCATCAGTTTCTGCAAAATTTGGTTTCATAATAGAACCAGACTTCTCTATAGCTTTTTTATGATTTTGCATACAAACCCTCCTCAATTTAACATTTAACAATCTTATTTTGTACAAAAGTACACTCGGTATACCCCGAGTAGTTGAACGAATTTCACGTAAAGTAAAGGAGGGGAAATTAAATACGTGGTTTCTGTTTTTAGGAATAGCAAATTGAAATTATTCCAATATCGAGCGCGATTATGGAGCAATACATGTAGAAAATGAACAAACTAAAAAGAAGCAGGTACCTCTGTAAAGGTATCTGCTTCTTTTTACATAGACTCTATAATCATTTGTCTCTCATACCACTTGTTGAGTTTTTCATTAACGCTTTTTGAAATACGCTTCATTTTTTTATTACAGAATCTAGATAGCGTAGCAGGGGATAGACCTATTTCATCTGCTATCTCACGCATTGTTTTATTTTGATGCATATGCTGATTCATAATTTTCTCTCGAATCATATCCTCTGATCCTACAGTAGGTTGTTTTACCGTATCTGCAATATAACGCTCCTCTTGCTTCTCTTGCGTATCTATTGTCTTTTTCTTCACCATACTATCTATATTATTCATCAATTCTTTTGGAGGTAAAATAATGATTCCCAACTTTTCAAAGTAATTCTTAAACCAATTGCGTTCTCCTATCTTTGTTTCATCCAATTCTTCTGCATATGCCCAATGTGAAATGACATTTTCTTTTTCTAAGTCAATTAAAACATTTTCTAGTTGTTCTCGAATTCGATGTGGACGTCCATTCGTAGTTTTGATACCCATTACAGATAGTAAACCTTTTTCTCCACCAATGGAGTATGGTCTTTTTAAAGTACTGTATTGCTGACGGATTCTCCACTGCCATGATAAATAACGTATTAAACGTTTATGAAACTTATGTCTATAGCTATTATACTCTAGTGCTTTTTTCGATAATAAAGCAGTTGTACTATTAGAGCCATACAAATAGCCTGATAAGAAACTACCTGGTTTAATCTTACAGGATTCTATTCCCATATATTCATTAGTATTCTTATCTCTCCATAACACTACAGAATCGAGTACGAATAGCCTTTTGATTACTTCACGTTTTACTTCGAATTGTTTCCCAGTTTCTGCTTGATCGTTCAGTACTACAACTTCATTATCATCATTCAAATAAATAAAGATACTGGCTAAAGCTGCTATACGTTGTGCTATTTTTATCTTATCTTCTGCGCGATAATACTCTACACCGTTTGCAGATGCTTTTGGCATATTGCACAATTCCAATACGTTTTCATAACTAAAATCTATGAATTCGTCTGGAGATTTAGCTTGATTTAACCACTGAATTGTAATAGTATCCAAACAATCTGCTGTAAGGTCATCCATATTACTAATTACTCCATCAACCAATATAGACCATCTTTCTGCTTCGTTTGTGTTAACTAGTCTCAAGTCCTCATCCTTATGTGAGGATAGTTGTGCAACTCCACTTGAATTTTTCGTTTCTAATGGCAATACCGGTTTTGCTACTGCTTCATCTTCCTCAAAATGATTTTTTGCTATTCCATCACGTAGTTGATAATACATTGCGTCATTGGTTACAGGATAGTAATCATCCGATATATCTTCTATATGTTCTGTTACCTGACTATCTTCAAAAATTGAAATTTGAGTTGGTTCAACTGCTTCAACTTTTTCTCCAAATTCTTGTTCAATGATCTTATCTAATACATTTTGAATTTCAATTTTATATTTATCCAGATTGGCATAAATGTTCAACAATGATATTCCTTGCTCTTGTTTCTGACCTAACCAAGAAACAAGTGTTGAAAAGGAAGGGGACATATTAGCTGATGTTACTAATTTATCGTGATTCTCTTGTACTTCTTTATAGTATTTATTCCATTTGGCCCATAACTGCTTGTTTTCTTCATAAATTGGAGCAGCAAGTAGGAGGGCATCACTGAACAATACTAATACTTTTTCCATATTTAAGTACCTCCTAACAATGTTAATAACCAATATAATTTAAATCCTAACACTATGAAACGTCATAGCTATATGATGGCTACATAACCTTTAAGTTGAAATGTTATCCGAATAATCCGCACACTTGTTGATTTTTACTCGTTCTATTGTGGATTATTTAAATTCTCTTTACTTGTCTTTAATTATATAAGACTGCTTCTATTTGTAAAATCATTACTTTACAATACAATTTCAATTTTTAAAAGTTTTTAATGCTCAAATTAAGTTACTGTTACATTCTTAACATCTATATTTTTGATTCAAAAAATTGTAAACCCGAGTAGTAAATAGGTTGATGTAAGTCCTTGGATATCGTATTCTTCAGTTTTCCATTCCCTAAATCTTCTTCATCAACAATAAAAGCTTTTGGGACGACTCGACTTGTTAGCTTGATAATTATGGGGCTTTCCTCTAAAAGAACCAAAACAAAAAATAAAAGCGCTTGCATAATTAAAAATCCGAGTTATAATACTTGTATACAAGTATACTTGATTAACACGAGGTGAATTTATGACGAAATCAATGGAATTTCTTTATCCTGAAAAATGGCTTTCAAAAGCTTCTACAGGTGATCGTGTTGCGAGCGAACTGCGAATGCGCATTATTGTAGGCGAAATTGAAAGCGGTACCATCCTATCAGAAAATAAATTAGCTGCCGATTTTTCTGTAAGTCGGTCACCCGTTCGTGAAGCATTAAAAGTACTAGCTTCTGAAAATATTATTCGCTTAGAAAGAATGGGCGCAGTTGTCATTGGTTTAACCGAGAAAGAAATCGAAGAAATATATGATGTTCGTTTACTTATAGAAACGTTTATCTTTGAGCGACTTGTAAAGATGGACACAAATGATTTAGTAAGAGAACTAAATAAAATAATGGAAATGATGAAAATCGCCATTAAATATCATGATTCTGATGAGTTTTCTTATCAAGATCTCTTATTCCATGAAACGATTATTCGAACCATTGGGCATTCCTACATCCTGATGATCTGGAATAATTTAAAGCCTGTTATGGAAAGCTTAATCCTTTTATCAATGCGTACTCGTTTCAAGGAAAAGTACGAAGACTTTGAACGGGTTATTAAAAATCATGAGCTTTATATAAAAGCAATCGAATCAAAAGATCGAGCCCTCATGATTGAGGCCTTACATCAAAATTTTGATGATGTTCAAGGGAAAGTTGAAGATCTCTGGATGTCACAACAAATGTTATCTAAAGGAGTAGAGCAAGGACATGAGTAGCTATATGTTAGGTATAGATATCGGTACAACAAGTACGAAAGCAGTTTTATTTACTGAAAAAGGCGAGGTCATCCAAACCGAGAATATTGGTTATCCACTTCGCACACCGGATATATCCACAGCGGAACAAGATCCAGAAGAGATTTTCCAAGCTGTTTTACAAGCGATATCAAATATATCGAAACAGCATTCAGATAAAAAACCATCGTTTATTTCATTTAGCAGTGCTATGCATAGTGTCATTGCTATGGATGAAAATGATCAGCCGCTGACACCTTGTATCACTTGGGCAGATAATCGTAGTGAGGCATGGGCACATAAAATCAAAGATGAACTGAATGGCCATGAAGTTTATAGACGAACAGGAACGCCTATTCACCCGATGTCACCATTAAGTAAAATTACATGGATTGTGAATGACCATCCGGAAATTGCTATTAGAACGAAAAAATATATTGGAATCAAAGAATATATCTTTAAACAATTCTTTGATCAATATGTTGTCGATCATTCCATCGCTTCATGCATGGGTATGATGAATTTAAAAACACTAGATTGGGATGAGGAAGCTTTAAAAATTGCTGGTGTAACACCTGATCAATTATCTGAACTCGTACCAACTACCAAAATATTTAGCAACTGCAATCCAGATTTAGCCCAAAAGATTGGTATCGATTCACAAACACCGTTTGTCATTGGTGCCAGTGATGGGGTGCTTTCTAATCTAGGTGTGAATGCAATTCGAAAAGGTGAGATTGCTGTCACAATTGGGACAAGTGGTGCTATTCGGACCATCATTGACAAGCCACAAACAGATAAAAAAGGAAGAATATTTTGTTATGCCTTAACGGAAAAGCATTGGGTAATTGGTGGACCGGTAAATAATGGCGGAATGGTCCTTCGCTGGATTCGTGATGAACTTGCTTCATCAGAAGTAGAAACTGCGAAAAGACTAGGAATTGATCCATACGATGTATTAACTAAAATAGCTGAACGCGTGAGACCTGGTGCAGACGGATTATTATTCCATCCATACCTCGCAGGTGAACGTGCACCATTATGGAATCCAGATGTACGTGGCTCCTTCTTCGGTTTAACGATGTCACATAAGAAGGAACATATGATTCGTGCAGCTTTAGAAGGCGTTATATATAATTTATACACTGTATTCTTAGCGTTAACCGAATGCATGGATGGTCCTGTAACCCGTATTCAAGCAACAGGCGGCTTCGCAAGGTCTGACGTTTGGCGACAGATGATGTCCGATATTTTCGCATCTGAAGTCGTTGTTCCAAAGAGCTACGAAAGCTCTTGTCTAGGTGCATGTATATTAGGTCTCTATGCCACAGGAAAAATTGATTCTTTTGAAATCGTTTCCGAAATGGTTGGCAGTACCTACAAACATACACCGAAAGAAGAAGCAACAAAAGAATACAGACAATTACTGCCGATATTTATTAACCTATCAAGGGCGCTAGAAGACGATTATACACGAATTGCAAATTATCAAAGAAATTTAATAAAGTAAAACTTTCATCAGTAATCCCCCACGCCTCGCTTCTATCTAAATCTCGAGGTGAGGGGGCCTTACTGCCCACGAATAGCGGGATAAATACAAATACAGCTAAGATTAAGGGGGAACTATGATGCCATTAGTCATTGTAGCAATTGGGATTTTAGCATTACTTTTACTGATTATGCGCTTTAAATTAAATACCTTTATTTCATTAATCATTGTATCGGTCGGGGTTGCTTTAGCACTTGGAATGCCACCAGAAAAAATTTTTAAAACCATTGAAGCGGGATTAGGCGGAACACTTGGTCATTTAGCACTCGTTTTTGGACTTGGTGCGATGTTAGGTAAGTTGCTTTCAGATTCTGGGGGCGCACAACGCATTGCCATGACCCTTGTGAAAAAGTTCGGTGAAAAGAACATTCAATGGGCTGTTGTGACTGCCTCATTTATTATCGGTATTGCATTATTTTTTGAAGTAGGATTAGTATTATTAATTCCGATTGTATTTGCGATTTCAAGAGAATTAAAAGTTTCTATCTTATATCTCGGTATTTCGATGGCAGCAGCTTTATCTGTAACACACGGATTTTTACCGCCACACCCAGGACCAACTGCTATCGCTGGTGAATTGCATGCAAACATCGGTGAAGTATTACTTTACGGTTTTATGATAGCGGTTCCAACAGTTGTGTTAGCTGGACCTGTATTTACTAAACTCGCAAAAAAACTAGTACCTGAGGCATTCACAAAAACCGGTAATATCAAATCTTTAGGTGAGCAGAAAGTATTTAAACTTGAAGAAACTCCTGGCTTTGGAATCAGTGTTTTTACCGCTTTACTGCCTGTTCTTTTAATGGCAATCGCTACAATTATTACTTTGCTGCAAAAAACAATGGGATTTACAGATAATAGTTTACTAGCAGCAATCGAGTTTATTGGGAATGCGGATACAGCCATGTTGATATCCTTACTAGTTGCGATCTATACAATGGGATTGGCAAGAAATATTCCAATCAAAAACGTGATGGAATCTTGTACAACAGCGATCTCGAATATTGGGATGATGCTCTTAATTATTGGTGGAGGCGGAGCTTTCAAACAAGTATTAATTGATGGCGGCGTTGGTAACTATGTAGCCGAATTATTCAAAGGAACTTCATTATCACCGATCTTGCTCGCATGGATTATCGCTGCCATCTTACGTATTTCATTGGGGTCTGCTACGGTTGCTGCATTAACAACTGTCGGTTTAGTGATTCCGATGTTAGGTCAATCTGATGTTAACCTTGCTTTAGTTGTCCTTGCAACAGGGGCTGGTAGTTTAATTGCTTCACACGTGAACGATGCTGGTTTCTGGATGTTCAAAGAGTACTTTGGTTTAAGCATGAAAGAAACATTTGCAACATGGACTTTACTTGAGACTATCGTTTCTGTAGCCGGATTAGGATTTACTTTATTATTAAGTTTATTTGTATAGATCTTTCTAAACAGTAAAAGGGATACGGAAGCTGTTTAATGTGATTTTTCATAATTAACCGGTTATTTTTCATGATTGATTAATAAGGATGAAAATTTCTCTTTATTTTTTAACTTGATAGTGATGTGCCGTGTCCCTATAACCTTTTGCACGAATACTGGCGGAGCCTATTGAAATGAAAAAGATTGATTATTTGATTAAAGTGTTATTTTAGGTATATATACTATAATACAGAGTAACATACATGGAAAGGAACGATGGAATATGGCAAAGTTACAAATTGGAGTTGTTGGTGTGGGCGTTATGGGAAAAAGCCTCGCACTTAACTTTGAGAGCAAAGGGTATTCTGTTGCCCTATATGATATTTCAAAGGAAAAAGTTGATGAAATCATTGAGGAAAACCGTGGTAAAAACTTAGTTGGTACTCATATAGTTGAAGAGTTTGTTAACTCACTTGAATCACCTAGAAAGATTTTATTAATGGTTAATGCAGGGGAAATTACAGATAAGGCGATTGATTCTCTAGTCCCTTACCTCGATAAAGGTGATATTTTAATTGACGGTGGTAATACATACTTTGTCGATACAATTCGCCGAAACAAACGTCTTGCCGAAGAAGGAATCAATTTCATCGGTGCAGGTGTATCAGGCGGCGAAGAGGGTGCATTGAAGGGACCATCTATTATGCCAGGCGGACAGAAGGATGCATACGAAAAAGTAAAGGATATGCTTGAAAACATCTCTGCAAAAGTGAATAACGAGCCTTGCTGTTCTTATATCGGACCTAATGGGGCAGGCCACTATGTAAAGATGGTTCACAACGGTATTGAGTATGGAGATATGCAATTAATTTGTGAAGCATATTTCTTCTTGAAACAAACACTTGATTTGACTGCAGAAGAGTTCCATGAAATATTTGCTGAATGGAATAAAGGTGAACTGAACAGCTATCTAATTGAGATTACAGCCGATATCTTCAAGAAGAAAGATGAAGAAACTGGTAAGCCATTAGTGGATGTTATTCTTGATACTGCAGGACAAAAGGGTACAGGGAAATGGACAAGCCAAAGCGCACTTGATTTAGGTATCTCTCTGCCTATTATCACGGAATCTGTATTTGCACGTTGCATTTCTGCTTTAAAAGAAGAGCGCGTGAACGCAAGCAAAGTTTTATCTGGCCCTAAAGATAAAACAGCAATTGGAGTTGAAAAAGCTGAATTAATTGAAGCAGTGCGCCAAGCTTTATATATGAGTAAAATTTGTTCTTATGCACAAGGATTCACGCAATTGAAGGCAGCTTCTGAGGAATATGATTGGAACCTTGATTTTGGCAGCATTTCTATGCTTTGGAGAGGCGGATGTATTATCCGTGCTGCCTTTTTACAGAACATTAAAGAGGCTTATGAGACAAACACTGATCTACCGAACCTTTTACTTGATCCATACTTTAAAGAGATTGTAGAGTCATATCAAGGCGGATTACGCCAAATTATCTCAATGGCGGTACAACAGGGCATTCCGATACCTGCATTTTCAGCAGCAATTTCTTATTATGACAGCTATCGTACTGCCAAACTACCTGCAAACTTGTTACAAGCGCAGCGCGATTATTTTGGAGCGCATACGTATAAACGAGTAGATAAAGAAGGTACATTCCATACAAAATGGATATAAAATAAAAATGGACCAAGATTAAATTCTTGGTCCATTTTTTATCCCGCAATTGGCAGGCTATAAGACTCCCACTGATGGAAGTTTCACTTTAAACGAATGACTGAATCAAAATGCGTTTATTTTTCCCATTTAGATGAAAAACCACATAACCTTTAAGGTGAAATGTTATCTGAATAATCCGCACGATTGTTGGTTTTTACTCCTTTTATTTTGGATCATTTAAATCCTCTTTACTTGTCTTTAATTATATAAAACTGCTTCTATTTGTAAAATCACTACTTTACAATACAATTTCAATTTTTAAAAGTAAATTAGTTAAACACACTGATTTTTTGCTTAACGCCTAGATAACTTGTTACTCTAAGTCAAAACTTAAATCCCCCAGCTGCTTCTTATTTAAAACTACATAGCCTTATCATGGCTATAAACTCTTATTTGAAACTATATAGCTTTATCGCGGCTATAAACTCTTATTTGAAACTATATAGCTTTATCGCGGCCATAAGCTCTTATTTGAAACTGCATAGCCTTATCACGGCTATTGCTTCTTATTTGAAACTATATAGCCTTATCATGGCTATAAACTCTTATTTGAAACTGCATAGCTTTATCGGGGCTATAAGCTCTTATTTGAAACTATATAGCCTTATCGCGGCTATTACTTCTTACTTGAAACTATGTAGCCTTATCATGGCTATTACTTCTTACTTGAAACTATGTGGCCTTATCATGGCTATTACTTCTTACTTGAAACTATATAGCCTTATCACGGCTATTACTTCTTACTTGAAACTGCATAGCCTTATCATGGCTATAAGCTCTTATTTGAAACTGTATAGCTTTATCGGGGCTATAAGCCCTTATTTGAAACTGCATAGCCTTATCGCGGCTATTACTTCTTACTTGAAACTATATAGCCTTATCGGGGCTATTATACTTCTTATTTAAAACTATATAGCTTTATCTTGGCTATTACTTCTTATTTGAAACTATATAGCCTTATCGCGGCTATTACTTCTTACTTGAAACGGCATAGCCTTATCATGGCTATTACTTCTTACTTGAAACTATATAGCCTTATCGCGGCTATTACTTCTTACTTGAAACTATATAGCCTTATCGCGGCTATTACTTCTTACTTGAAACTATATAGCCTTATCATGGCTATAAGCTCTTATTTGAAACTATATAGCTTTATCGCGGCTATTACTTCTTACTTATAATAATGAATAGCTATATTGTGGTGATAATTTCGTAATTTATGAAACGTTATAGCTATATGATGGCTACAACTTTAAAAAAATGAAACGAGAATATCCTGAAAATCATTCGACTAAAAAATTTTTTATTCTATGTAATTTACTAATAAACGTTGATATAAAGCCATTTCATTAAATATGAAAGAAAACTCAATAAAATCATTATAGCTATATGATGGCTACAACTTTCACTTTAAAACTTCAAAAAAATCTATATATACCAAGGGTTACAGCAGTTTTCAATAAAATATAACTTGTTTTAAAAACATGAAACGTTATAGCTATATGACGGCAGGAAACATGAAACGAAATGAAACGTTTATAGCGGTATGATGGCTACAACTTTTCATTTAAAAACAGTTATAACTCCCTATATATCAGTGTTTATACGAAATCTATAGAAATTTCTTAGTCAATCCAAAACATGAAACGTTATAGCTATATGATGGCTACAACTGTAAAACGAAATTAGCGTAAAACCCTATAAAATCAATGGTTTAGTAAGATTCACCCCACTGCATACTACGTTTCATATTCAAAAAACTTCATAGCCCTATGGTGGCAATAAACTTTTTTTCATGAAACGCCAAACCCCTTGTCCCCCAAGGGATTGAGGCACGTTTCATTTTTTTATTTTTCCTCTTAAAGGGACAAATTTCACCAATATTCGATTTGATATAATCAAAAATGAAATTCTATATCTAATTGTGGGGAAAACTGCAACTTAAAATAAAAGGAGGTGAAAAAGATGGCAAAACCTTTCGTTATAAAGAACAAACGTAGTTTGAATGGTGAAACAACAACACCAGTAATTGTAACAATTAAATCATGGCAAAGATTAGTAGATGCTTTAGAAGGTAAGTATTACAGTTTTAAAGATACTTATCTAGAAGACATTGTGAAGTCAATGTCCTATGAAGAACGAATTGCAGATGAAGAGGGATTTGTTGAACAAGCAAAGCCATCTTTTTCACTGAAAATGAAAAAGATTGTAGATAAAGTAAGTGGATTTGATAAAAACGAAGGCAGAAAACATAAGCTATATGGTATTACAAATGCTGATCTAGAAGTATTTCTATTTCTTCATAAAAAATGTAATACATATGGTGAGCTTTCACATGTATCAATCCACATGCTTTGGGAAGATTATAAAAATTATAAAGAAGCCTTTGCACATATTCACCACTCACAATTTTATGTGGCTTTGAAGAAGTTAAGTTTCCATAACATCATTACAATTGAAAATGAGTACAGTGGTAAATATAAAATCACCTTAACTGATTTCATGAATAAGGAAACGAATAAAGCAAATGCATATACATTTATTAGCCCGATAGTATTTACCAAAGAATTCTTTGAGTTATCCATTGCAGCTAAGAAACTATTCATGGATGTAGCAATGCAGCAGAAACGCGAAACTACCCTGAAACGTTCTTTATTCAAAGTTGATGAACAAGGAAACTCAACACACTTTGGTGGTATGTATCGTTACTTACATAAGAAATACCCACATCAGATTCGTGCTGTACTTGAGGAATTAGAAACAAAACTTTCTGCTACTGGATCTCCTTTATTTAAAATTTGCAAGTTAGAAAAAGGGAAGAGGAATAAAAAGCAATACACAACATTGCATTTATCTGTACATCCTGATTTCTTATGCGCGAAAGAAGAAGGAGCAGAATACCGTGATCCATTTACACCACGAGATACATATAAGCGTAAAGTTAAATTCATTGAGAACTTGTTAGTTGAAATGAATATTGCTGAATGTGCAAAGGATATGAACCAATTTATTAACGTTTTAAAACACTCTTGTCACCGTCAAATTCGCCAAGTAGTTCGTGGCTTACGAGAAATGATTGATCGACAAGAAGGATATCCGAAAAAGCTTGTTTATACGCTAAGTAAATTATTAAAGCAATCTTCTCAATATCGTGTATTAGACACAGCTGCTAAAACTGGAATTTATCCTTTAATTACACACAATATACCTAAACATGATCAAGAAGAGGCCATTTTTAAATTTGGTACTCATTTTGCTATATACTCTTTACGAAATGTTCAAAAGCTATTCCGTAAAGCGCATGACCTGCTTCATGCGAAATATGCTGTACCTGTAACTATAGATGCTTACCATCGTAATTACATGCAGTATCAAGAGGAATCACTATTTAGAAAATATGCTTATGAGCAAGAAGTAAATATTAACACATATACAGCATTAGAAATTGAAATTCGCGAACTCTTAAAGTCTAGTGGTCATAAAGGAAATCAAATCCCTAGTGATATTCGTGAACTGTTCATTGAAAAAATTGATAAATTGCCGAAGGAAAAGATTCGTGTAATTGAGGTCCCTAAAGACTTTGATTTAATTCAGTTTCTACAGTCCTTAGAAGCATATTACCGTTCAACAAGTGAAATACCACATACGGTTGATCAGCTGCTTCCAGCAATGTAAAGATACAGCTCTCTATTTTTGAAAAAACAAAAGTGGAGGGCTATTCGTGTTGGCGATACCCTGTGAAATGCATTACTTCAAACAAAACAGAGAGAAAGTTTTCAATTTTAATGATCACGCCTCTCTATTTTTTATGCAATTACATACATTGCACGTAAATCAAAATGAGATATTCACAATTTCCGAGTTATTAAATCTGAATTTTCAATCCTTTTGTGTCATTTCATCTACAAAAAAGCAGAAATATTTTTTATAATTCTGTTGATATCTTAATAATTTTGACCTGATGTGTATAACATAAAGCCTTAAGTACTGTTCTTATCATGTTCTATCTCTAAATCTACTTAAAATCAGAAAAACTTCTGTTAATTCTGTTTAAAAAGTGGATTCTGTTCCTAACTTTGACCAATTTGTTAATAAATTGTGTGTAGTTTTTAAGAACTGTGGAAAGTTTGTTCATAAATCAGCAAAATTTGCATTTATTATTTATTCATTCACTCGCATCAAATTAACGATGATTATATGTAGTTTTTATATACCTACTTTACGATATTTTGTAGTTTTTAATCATCATCCAGCTCATTAAGTACATTCCCAGTATTTACTTTTTATGATTTTTTACGGCTAGAGTAATTATGAACCCTTAGCACAACAATGTTTTAACACGATTTTTTCTCTGTATAAAAGTATTATCTTTTTTCTTTATATATATTAAAGATATATATTATATTAGGTTTTTATATTGTGTAATACTTACTATAGAAAATTGACCCTGTGTAAAACCAATTTCATTTCTTAATGGAATTGGTTTTTTTTTGTACTTTAATAAACATTATATTTAGTTTTAGTCTTTCTAAAAAACTTTGATATAAAACATATATTTTTTTTATTTTCCTTAGATTTCCGAAAAAAGTAAATCATACTTAAAGTAGATAGTTGATTAGTGGAAATTACAATGAACTTTGTAATCTCCGAACCATTTAAAAAGAGAGGTGAAGACATGGTAAAAAAGAAATCCCAGAAAAACGCCGAAAAAAAGAAATTTACATTTTTTAAAAAAGCAAAGAATAAAACAACTGAAATATTAGATATGCAACAAGAAAATTCAGAAGCACTTAAAGAAAAGAAGAAACGTAAAACAAGGGAGAAAGTTCCAGCGATAACAGGAAGAAAAGTAGGTAAGGTTACATTTTGGTGTGTGATGGGATTTGTGTTTGCAGGAAGCTCCCTTTCATTTATCCAACTTGCTGGTCCTCCTAGAGCAGTAGCTGTTCAGGAAAAGAAGGAGGAGCCCGTAAAAATTAAAATGTCAGAAGCAGAATTAATTGCATATGCGAATAGTTTTGCCACTAATTATTTTAATTGGAAAGTTGATATGAATGTAGCTGAAGAACGAAAAAAACGATTAGAGAAATTTCTAGTTGAAGGATCCGATGAGCAAGGTGGATTAAATAGAGATACTTTAAAAAATGCTTCTAGTACTTTAGTTAAATCGGAAGCAGTAGAAGTCCGGCAAAAAGGAAATGAAGCAGAAGTTACATTGAAAATCATTCAGAAACTAGAACCTGTAAATAATCCTGCACCTGGAACGACACAAGCTTCAGACACACCTAAAGAGCCAAAAGAAGTTACAAGGTACTTCTCTATTCCAATTTTAATGGAGTAGGGGAAGATGGTAGTCCCTAACAATCCTACAATCGTTCATGGAGAGAGAGAAAAGGCACCTTATAAAATAGCCACTTTCAAATCAGAAGGACGAGAAATTAATACAGAAGCAGAAATTAAAAAAGTAGAACAATTTTTACAATCTGTATTTAAAGTGTATACAGAAGGAACACCAGAAGAAATTGCTTACTACTTTGAAAAAAGTAATATAACAAATGGACTAAAAGGTATTATGACATTTAGCAAATTAGAAAACCTACGAATTTATGAAGATAAAGATAAAGGGTACAGGGTCTTAGTTGATGCCAAATTAAAAGATAATGATAGCAGCTTAGAGTACACATACACATATGATTTAAATCTTGTAAATAAAGATAACAAGTTTTCAATTAGCTCTATGAAGAAATTTGAAAACACATTAGAGAAAGTGGAGGGTAAATAATTATGGAGCTTTTGGGATTAGATATGCTTGCTCAGCAGTTACCTGCTATTACAGATGCAGCTGTAATAGGTAATATAAATTTTGGAGTAAATATTAAAAACTGGTTAGTAGCTCAATTGAGCCCTATATTTTTAGTTGTAGCACTTATTGGAGTAATCGTCTTTGCAGTTAAAGGACAAATGGCTGGTTTACTTGGTTGGGTAATTGTTTGTGCACTATTATCAGTTTTTGTATTCTCACCAGATATTTTCAAAGATCTGGGCACAAAATTATATAATTTAGTATTCAAGTGATAAATTGAAAATTCCTAAAAATATTAAAGGGGTTGGTTAAAATGACTCAAAAGCCGACTCGTAAAGAAGTTAGGACATACAACTCGATATGGGATATCCCTAAGAGTTTATACGGGATAAGGGACTTAACACTCCCTTTCCCAGTTCCTTATAGACAGTTGGGCTTCTTTGTTGGATCTTTACTTTTAATTTTTATTCTAGATCAGTTTTTACCTTTAGGAAATAATGTGTTTATAAAATATCTAATATTACCAGGTGGAATAGCATACTTCTTTGGCAATGTAGAATTAGATGGAAAAAGCCCACATAAATTTTTATTTCGATTTTTCGTGTTTATGTTCGAAAGTAAGAAGATTAGCCGCTATAAAGATACAACTGGTAATATTGGAAACTATCAATATAAAACCTTAATACGATTCAAGGATGATTCAATCAATAATAAGTAATTAATTAATTAATTAATTTATACGGAAGAATTATTTTAGTCTCATATTCTTCTCTAAGGAGGGTAAAATGAATCGGGTTGAATTTCCGGTCAAATACTTTCACGATAATTTGATTTTTAACCAAGATGGTTCTTGCTGGGCGTATTATGAGGCATACGGAATACCATATGAATTCCGAGGAGATGATGATAAAAATACCTTATTCATGCGCCAACTTGGATTGTTTTGGAATCTCGATGAAGAAAAGCACCTCTTAATGATTCCTGTTTATCGAAATTTTCAGGAAAAAGCCGATGAATTTAAAGGTACAGTAAGCGGTGAACTAAAAGAACTTGCAATTGATCATACAGATGATGTCGTACATGAGCTAGAACGAAAATTTGGGAAAAATGCAGTAGAGTACCGATATTTTATTGGCGTGAAATTAAAGGTAAGACACATACAAGAAGGGCTTAAAGAAATATTGTATACAGCATTTCATACCTTTAAAAATACTGCAGAACAGTTTGGGTTACTTGGTGATACTAAAATACTAAAAACTGATTTGGAGATGTTTAAAAGAGAAGCTAGCGCTTTTAAAAATAAAATAAGAAAACATTTGGCTGTAAGGGCTCTAGAAACTAATGAAACACAATGGGTTATATTAAGAAACTTCTATCGCACATTAGAGGCGCCAGTAACTGCTGGATGGACACCTCTCGTACAAAATGACGACTCTGCAATCATACCAAATCAAGAAAGCTTATTACGTTTATCCGAGGCAGAATTTGATGTTAAAGGAAGACATATTGAAATGTCTCAGATTGGTACCGACGGGTTAGAATATCCAGCATATATGAGCTTTTTATCGGCTTCTAAAATCCCATATACGATGGAATTTCCAGACCAAGAGTGGATGTATATGATCCAAAATATAGATTTCCCAATTGAACTAAGTGTACGCACAGAAAACATTAACCATCGAAAAGCACTATCTAAACTAAATAAAAAGAAAAAAGATTTAGAAGATCAAGAAGCACATGCTAGGGAAAATGCACAAACTGTTGGGTTAAACGTGTATGAAGGTGTTCAAGAGGCTACTGAATTACAAGCCCTCATACAAAAGACACGTATGCCATTGGTTAAAACATCGGTATCTTTCTGTATATGTGCTGAAGATTTAGATACAATGCGTCGAAATACCAATTCACTTATTTCTATTTATAGAGAGATGATGATTGAACTAGTAAGACCATATGGAGATCAATTCTTGCTATTTAATGAATTTATCCCTGGTTCTAGAAGGTATGTGAATGATTATATACACTTTATGGAACCTGGAGTGTTGGCGGCCGGAATGTTTGGTGCAACACAAGATTTGGGAGATAATATAGGGTTTTATATTGGAACAACTGGTATTTTAAACAAAGCAGTCTATATGACACCTTCTCTCGCAGCAACAAATACAGTTGCAAATCAAAAAACAAGCGCACTTTCAGTTGCAGTAACAGGAAGTACTGGTTCTGGTAAATCATTTGGAACGAACTTAATTGTTTACCTAGCGGTACTAGGAGGAGCCCAAACACTGATAGTCGATCCGAAAGGTGAGAGGGGAAACTGGACAGAAGATTTACACGGCTTAGAGGGTAAGGTAAATGTAATTACACTAGGGACTGATAGACGAGATGAAGGGAAACTAGATCCATTTATCATTCATAAGCATAGCCGAAAAGATGCAATTGAGTTAGCGATGACAATTCTTACTTTCATTACAGGTATTAAACCTGATAACTCGGAAAGATTCCCGCGCTTGGCTTCAGCCGTAGAATTCGTAGCAGGAATGGAAGAGCCGTGCTTAACAGCTGTATCTCAATACCTTGAAGATAGTGAGGATAAAGTGGATCAACAATTAGCCGCTCATATTCAAGCATTTGAGAATTTATCATTTGCACACTTAATCTTTGGTGATGGAACAAATAGAGATATTGAACTTGATACAGCAGTAAATATCATACAAATTCAGCATCTTGGCATGCCAGATATTCAAAAAGATCCGAAAGATTATACCTTACAGGAAAATTTATCAGTTAGTATGCTGATGTCTCTATCTTCCTTTGCAAGAAAATTCTTTCAAAAAGACCCTACTAAATTCAAAATTGTTTTATTGGATGAAGCATGGACAATTATGGGGACTTCTCAAGGGCGAGAGTTGGCTCGTAAGCTAGTTCGTGAAGGTCGTGCCTTAAACTCTGCAGTTTACTTTGCAACTCAAAGTGCAAGTGACCTTGGGGATGAGACATTTAAGAATAATATAGGTATGAAGTTCTCATTCCGTAATACAGACAGTAAAGAAATTTCTTCAATCTTAGATTTCTTTGGACTACCTGACAATGAAGAAAATCATGCAATTATTACAAATTTAGAAACAGGCCAATGTCTGTTCCAAGATATTTAAGGCAGAACAGGTGTTGTCATAATGGATGTAGTGTTTAAGGATTTATACGATGCATTCGATACAAGAACAAATGCAAGAAAGAATTATAGAAAGTCAAATGATGATGAAAAGAAGGGGGAGAAAAAATAAATGTAGGAGTGAGTTGATATGGTAAAAACTAAATTTAAAAAAGTTATACTAACAAGTCTATGTGTAGGTACTCTTTTCCTGAGCGCGGCATGTGGAAATAGTGAAACAAATGTAGGAGAAGAAAAAGATAAACAGGGGCACACTCCTAGAGAAATGATGCTTGACTTTGTAAACGCAGATTTACGACATGATTATAAAATAATACGTAAATTAGTTGTCGATGGGGAGAAAAATAAAATATTGGATCCTAATAAAGGACCTCAAAATAATTTATCTTACAAAGATTACACAGTAAAAGAATATGTGATAGATAAGGATACAATTATGTATAACTTTATTTCAAAGAAGCCCCCTAAAAATATAGATAAAGCAGTGAAATGGGTAAGGGTCGTTCGTACAGAAGATGGATTCAAAGTTCGAAGTTATACTGGCCCTGAACGAAATGAAATTGATGAAGTAGCAAATACTAAACCGACTAATGAGTTTAGTTCAAAAGATTAATAGGTTTCCCATAAAGGGGGAGTAACATGTAATGAAAAAGTTTATTACCCTATTGTTATTAATTTGTACTTTGCTTTTAGTATTTAATTTACTTTTTAAAGCTACACCAGTCTATGCGGAAGAAGAGCCAAGACACTCTCTTATTGATGACATTATTCCGAAAAGTAAAGAGAAATTAAAATTTGAGGAATATCCACCAAGTAGTTATGGCATCGATGTTTATACTCCAGAAGGTGGATTTGGAGAATCTCTTAAATTTTGGAAATGGAAAGATAATATTAAAGAACAAATTGTAGCAACTATTTTTATATTAATTAGTATTGCATGGACAGTAAACCTTGCAATTAGTAGTTTGGTCACAAGTTTGGTAGGCCAATCAATGAGTTTAAATATAGTTGCTGATGTTGGAGATAAGTTGGGTGAGGTAATATCGAAAACAGCAGGGTTCAATGGTTCTTGGGGGAATGGAATATATAGTGAACTAATTGGGCCCATGTTAGCTTTACTAGCATGCTGGGTTATCTGGGTAGGCTTTATACAAAGACGTCAGTCGGAAATGCTAGGAGGATTGTTAAAAGCATTAGGTATTTTAGTTTTCACTCTAGGTTTTTTTGCGAATTCTAGTTATATCATCAAAGGATTAAACAATTTTTCAGAGCAAGTAAATAAAACTGTTCTTGATACATCTCAAAGTATCAGTGGAGCAAGTGAAGGACATTCAAGTGGTGTTGATTCCATTACTGATTTAACACACACTCTATTAATAAAGCAACCTTATACATTATTACAGTTTGGCACAACAGATATGAAGAAAATCGGTGATGAAAGAATAAAGAAAATGTTAACAACGACAGATCCTGATGAAAGAAAAGCTCTTTTAAAGGATGAAGTTGAGGTTCAGAAAAACCAAACACTGTCGTTAGATGCTACTTTTGAGAGAGGGGCACTCGTATTACTACTAGGTGTCATTAATGCTCCTTTATGGATTGTTTTGGGATTATGCAGTATGGCGATGTTATTTTATCAATTAATGTTTATCATCGTAGCGCTAATGTCACCTGTAATGTTATTAATGGCATTAGTACCTGCGTGGACTGGAACTGCTAAAAAGTTCTTAGCTGAACTGTTTAGAACATTGCTTATGAAAGTTGCAATTGGTTTCCTGGTAACTTTAATGTTTTGGGTATCGTCAATTTTGTTCAGTGCTACTGATAAGTATGGATACTTAGTTGTAGCTATACTACAAATACTTTCATTCTTGGGTGTTTGGTTATACCGTAAAACAATTTTCGATGCAATTACTACAGTACCAGCAAATGCAGGGGCAGCAAGAGCTTCAGATGCTATGAGTAATATTAGGCAGAAATATCGTGATGTTAGACGTGGATCTAAGACAGTTGGAAGGGGTGTAGCAGTAGCTGGAGCCGCAGGTGTTGCAAGTGCTGCGGTGGCAGGAAAAGTGGGTAAATCAGGCTATAGTAAGTTTAAACAGTTGAAAGAAAACTATGCAGATAGAAAAGAAAAGGTAGCAGATGGCAAACGCAAGGAAAAAGAACAAATGCAAGCAGAAAAAGAAAAAAATATTAATCAAATGAAAAAAGAAGAAAATTTAGGTGTTCGCGATAGAAAAGGAAATCAGGAGCAAGAAAGGGCTAAGGAAGAAGTAGCCGCAACTAAAGAGAATCCAGAATTAGCAGTACGAGGGAAACATGAAGATAATAATCCTGAAATACAACAAGCAGAACTAAAAGATAAAGAAGAGGATGTAAAAGCGGATGTTAAACCAGTAGCGCAATCAAATGAGGAACTAAATAATAAAGAAGATGTAAAAGCGGAAGCAAAACCAGTAGGAACAATTAAACCACCAACGGGTCAAACAAAATCAATGGATGGCAAACCGATCACAACACCATCACCAGCGAATCCGATGGATGGCAAACCAATCACACCACCACAGTCAGGGACAACACCATCACCAGCGAATCCGATGGAAAGTAAGCCAATCACACCACCACAGTCGGGAACCACACCATCGCCAGCGAATCCGATGGAAAGTAAGCCAATCACACCACCACAGTCGGGAACCACACCATCACCAGTGAAACCGATGGAAAGTAAGCCAATCACACCACCACAGTCGGGAACCATACCATCACAACCGAAACCGATTGAGAGTAAACCAGTCACTACTTCACATGTAAGTACGCCACAAAAACAAGTAGAGGTAAAACCGGTTAATCCACAACAAACTAAAAATGTTCCTAAAGTGAATAATCAGCAACAGGTAAAAGAAGGGGCAGCAATTAAAAATGTTGACACGAAAGCACAAACACAACAAGAAGCCTTAAAAAATGTAAAAGCAAAAAAGAACATAAAACCAAAATAATTCAGCTCATGAGGGAGGGTTTATACATTGAGTGCGGAACCAAATCGCGACCTTGAAAATGAACATCATCCTGAAGCTGAACTAGGGAATGCTAAGCCTGCCTTGAAAAAGGCAGGCCATTCTTTAGGGAAGGCGGTTGGTAAAGGATCAAAATTAGCGGGTAAGGCAGTTGCACAAGTAGGTAAGAAAGTAGCAGTTAAAGTAGCACAGAAGGCAGCTACAGTTGCTGTTGCAAAGCCATTATTAATAATAGCCGGTGTTATTCTGGCTGTTGTTGCAGGTCTAGGTTTAGTGATATTTTTATTAACTGCTACAATGGGTGAAGATGAAGTCAGTCCTGGAGGAATTGGTGGTCCTTTTGCCCCAGGTACTGCAAGTGTTAGTCCTGAGGTAATGAGATGGGAGCCATTGGTAAGGAAATATGCGGCGCAACATGGCATAGAAGCAATGACTCCATTAATATTAGCTCTTATTCAACAAGAAAGTTCTGGGACACAATTGGATGTTATGCAAAGTTCAGAATCACAAGGGTATCCTCCTGGGTATTTTACTGATCCAGAGGAAAGTATAAAATATGGTTTAATGCATTTTGCTGATTGTCATAAAAAATCAAATGGTGATCGAAATACTACATTACAATGTTATAACTATGGAACCGGATACGCTAACTATGCAGTTTCGAAAGGTGGATATACACACGAGAATGCAAGGGCATTTTCTGCAGAGCAATCAGCTAAAAATGGTTATAGATGTGCATCATGGCGAAGTGCGGAGGCAGTAGCTAATAATTGGTGTTATGGTGATCCAGACTATGTCCCACATATTATGAGATACTATCAACCCGGTCAAACCCCTGGTGGTTCTGGTGGAATTGCTGGCGGTAGCGTTTTAGGTGATGATGTATTCCAAGCCATTATGGCAGAAGCACTAAAGTATCAAGGATGGCCATATGTTTTTGGAGGGCGAACACCAAATACGTCATTTGACTGTAGTGGAATTATTGAGTATACGTATTCAAGAGTTGGTATTAATTTATTTGGTACTGCACAAACCCAATGGGATAAAACCCAACGTGTAACAGATCCTAAGCCAGGAGATTTATTGTTTTTCCATAGTACTTATGCTACAAGTAACTACATTACGCATGTTGGCATTTATGTAGGAAATAATACAATGTATCATGCTGGCGATCCGATTGGCTATGCTGATTTAAGTAAATCATATTTTCAACAGCATTTTGCGGGATATGGTCGTGTAGTTAGATAATAATGCATGTAACGCCTAGCAACTTATGAAACTGCGAAAAGGAGGTAAATGATGAAGAAAATTACCATTATAATAGCAATTTTATTAATAGTTAGCGTAGGGTTTTTAATAAAATATCAATCTGATAATGAGAAACTTAAAACTGATAATATAAAATTAACGAAAAAAGTGGAAAAGGTGGAGGCACAATACAATGATACGAAAAAGGAGTTATCAGCTCTAAAGAGTAACAATCAACAACAAGTAAAGGAAGCTGCAGAACGATTTCTTAAAGCTTTTCGTACTTATGACACTGGTAAAGGCGAATCATACCTTGCCAATATTGATGCATATATAACACCAAATGCAAAGAAAGAATTAACACCACCAGGTGGACCAACACAATCTACCCCTGGAACTGGAGATGAGAAAGAAAAGAAGAAAGTTTCATTTCAATCTGAATACACAGGTGGCGAGTTGTATTATGCATTTTTGGATACTACAAAAGCAAATGTATTAGCAAAAGTGAAAAGTAAAATTACAGTTAATGGTGTTTCATCTGATAATATGTCATTAATGCAAATAAATCTTATCTATGATGGAAATAAGAAGTTATGGCTTGTTGGCAAGGTTATCCCACTAGCTGATTTAAGGGATCAGATGCCGTAAATCAAAGTACTATTATTTAGATTAAAATTTAGTTTAAGGTGGGATTGTATGTGAATGGAGATAAAAGACTGAAAAAACCGGTGGTAAGTTTTATATTATTAACCAACATTATTTTTTGGCCACTTTTTCTTCTTGTAGGAATCACAGAGTTATTAGATTTTCCAACGTGGATTTTTGATGTAACACTTTGTATATCAGCTTGGTCTTCCACTTTTGCTTTTGTGTTGCTATTTAAAAAACTATATCCTGGACAGAGTTTTATTCGATTCGTAAAAGCTAGATTTAAAAATAAACTTAGTTTCCCTATAGTAAGTATGATTTAAATAAATATATTTTTGACGATGTTGTTTCTCGTGTCGATTAACAGTGAAGCAAACTCGATTTTTAATAGAACTACTTGGGGTGTGTTAATTTATTACTTTGTTAAAACCATTGTGTCCGGACCACTAGGAGAAGAATTGGGGTGGAGGGGGTTTGCACTAATGGAGCTTCAAAAAAAATATTCTCCACTAAAATCTTCAATAATTATTGGTTTTTGGTGGGGAATGTGGCATTTACCTATATGGTTTACTACAGGTCTTACAGGCAGTAATTTAATCAAATATGTTTTGTTTTTTATGATTTCAATTATAACTACTACAATTATCATGACAGCATTTTATAATTTAAATCAAAATTTAATTATTCCAATGAGTATCCATTTTTTCTTTAATTTATTTATTTGATAGTTGCGATTTTAATTATAGTTTTAAATCCAAAGAAAGTATTATACGGGAATAAAGCTTTATAATGTCCTGAGAATGATAGATTAGCAGAAAGGTATGAGGATGGACGATGTACTAGCACGTATATTAAGTAAGTAACCACCATAATAAGCCTGTAAGCCGTTCTACCTATGAAATGCTAAAACGCAGCATTTTCAGGTCAAATTAACCCGTGGGATTTAAGAGAAGAACCAAATAAGACTTGGATGCATAAAGGAGAAGCAATAATAATCATTCGAAACGAAATTGTAACATCTTCACCCCTATTCTATATCAGAATTATATAGAATAGGGGTGAAGGGATGGATGATAGAGAAAAAATGATTACATTTTTTAGTGAATTCTGGAAAGTGAATTCGGTTAAAATGCTGGCTGAATTGTATCCAGAAAACATTAAAAATCATTCGAATGTTTATAGTTAAATATAATCTTTTTAATGTTTTTTAGAGAAACTTGTATACCCCTAACCTCGCGTAATATCAGAGGAGGGGATCTTCTGTCGGAAAAAGATAAAAACAGCTTTTCCAGAAGCTACGGTAAAAAATAAAACTTTTACTTAGTTTGCTTTACTATATATTGAATGTAAGCGGTTTCTATTCTTGGCGAAGATACTTAGAATGTGACCTTAATGAATTTAGAAAACTGAAGGGGGAATCATAAGTGGTTGAAAAATTCTTTACAATATTAGAAGATGGGGGACTTCATGCGCGTCCTTCAACAACATTAGTTAATGCAGTTAGCTCATTTAAATCAGAAGTGAAGCTTGAGTATAAAGAAAAACAAGTGAATTTAAAATCTATTATGGGTATTATGGCACTTGGTGTTCCAAAAGGCGCACAAATTAAAGTGATTGCAAAAGGGGAAGATGAAGAACAAGTACTCCAAGGTGTAAGTAAAGTAATGCAAACACAAAGTATTGGCGCATGATAATAAGTAACGTTTTGAATGGTTTATATAATAAAAGGAATTTCCAACGCGAAAAGGTATTATCTAGAAACTCCTGAGTCAATAACATATAACGGTATATCATATATTAATAAGTATTGAAAGAGTATCAAAATTCCCAATAGAGTTAACTTCTTGGGAATTTTGATGCTTACTAGTAAGGGCAATGTAGTGTTATGTTATTACATTTGGATATTAGTGTATACCGTAACATAGTTGGAATTTTAAAATCAATACATATAATCTAAAGTGTTAGTTATAAGGAAAAGTAAAAATATTCTTTGAAGTAATGTATATAACTTAGAAGGATATAAGAGATAGGTGAAATTCATGAATACAAGACAAAGAGAAATTTTGTTTCTGTTATTATCTGAATCTAATGATTATTTACTAGTACAAGACCTTGCTAATCAAGTAAATTGCTCTGAAAAAACAATTCGTAATGATTTTAAAGCAATTGAGGATCACCTCACGAATTACGCGAGTGCAATTCTTGTTAGGAAGCCGGGCTTAGGAGTTTACTTAGAGATTGCGGAATATGAAAAGGTAGATTTGTTTAATAAACTTTACTGCATAAATAATCGTACAAAGTATGAATCAGATGAAGAAAGAATCCTGCAAATTGCTTATAACTTGTTAATGAATGTAAAGGCAGTCACTGCACAGGATATGGCTTCTCAACATTTTGTTAATCGTACTACTATAAAGAAAGATTTAGATAGAATTGAAAAGTGGTTATATCATTTTGATTTAACTGTTGTTTCAAAGCAGAGGATAGGACTGTTTGTTAAGGGAACTGAAAAGAATAAAAGAAAAGCCTTGGCTAGATTATCAGATTTAATTCGTAATTCAGAGCTAACGAATCAATTTATTAAGGAACAATTTTTATATCATGAGGTTGAATTTGTTACGAATGAATTAAAAGCGCTACAAAAGCGACATGCATTATTTTTTACAGATGATGCATTTGAAAGTTTATTAGTTCATACGTTGCTGATGGTACGGAGAATGAAGCTTAAGCAATCGATTTTAACTTCTAAAAGGGAAATTAAAATAATACAAGAAACAAAAGAATATAAATGGACATTGGAGTTTTTAAAACGATTAGAGTGTGTTTTCGCTGTTCATTTTACAGAAGAAGAAGCTACGTATTTAACAGCTCATATTTTGGGCGGGAAATTCCGTTATCAAGACAAGCCAGGGGAAGGTAGTAAACTTACTGAAAGTAATCCAATCCTTTCTAGGGTTGTACATCAATTAATAAAACGAATGTCACAGTTGTATGAAATTGATTTCAGTAGAGACCAAGTTTTAATTGAGGGATTAACAATTCATCTATATACAACGTTGAATCGCTTGAACTATGACCTCTCTGTATCCAATCCAATGCTACATGATATAAAAAAAATGTATCCTTATATGTTTAATATGTTGATTCAGGTATTAGAAGAAATAAATGAATCTCTAATTCTATATATTCCGGAAGAAGAAGCAGCATATCTTACGCTACACTTTGAAGCATCTGCTGAACGGTTAGATCATCAAGAAAAACTAAAAAATGTAATTATAGTATGTCATATGGGAATTGGGATGTCACAGTTGTTACGGACAAAAATTGAGCGGAAATTTCGCCATATCCATGTGATGGACTGCATTGCAAAAGCTGATTTACAAGATTATATAATGAAACATCATGATGTGGAACTCGTTATTTCTACCATTGCCCTTACAAAATTACTTATTCCTCATATCGTAGTATCCCCATTATTAGAGGGAGCGGAAGAAAAGAAGCTAGGAGATTTTATAAAAGAATGCGATGAACCGAGTTATAAAGAACAAAAAGACTTTGTTATGCTTAATTATACATCCGCATTTTTAGTATTTTTACAACAGGACGTGCAGCACCCATATGAGCTAATTGAAAAGCTAGCACATGCTTTTCATAGCAAAGGCTATGTAGATAAAGAGTATGCAGAAAATGCAATTATAAGAGAAAAGATGTCAGCAACAACGATTGGGGCAGGGATTGCAATTCCACATGGCAATCCGAAATTTATCCAAGAGTCGGTAATTGCAATTGCTACATTAAAGGAACCAATTGATTGGGGATCAGAGAAGGTGTCACTTGTATTTATGCTAGCAGTTAAAAGTGATGGGAAAGAGGTAACGAAACAGTTATTTCATGAGTTATCCTTCATAAGTCAGCGACCATACTTTATTCAAAAGCTTACCAAAGAAACAAACGTAATGAAATTTTTATCGCATTTACATAATTAAACGAAAAGTGAAGGCAGAAATACTTCGCTTTTTTGTTTATTTCGGTAAAAGGTTTATTTTTCCGGAAGTTACGGTAAAAAATGAAACTTTTGTCATTACGATATTGATTTATATTATGTGTAGGCGCTTACAACGATAGTGTGAGGAGGATTAGAAATGAAACTGTTAGCGATTACATCGTGTCCGAATGGAATTGCCCATACTTATATGGCGGCAGAAAATTTGCAAAAAGCAGCGGATAAATTAGGTATTCAGATGAAAATTGAAACCCAAGGTGGTTTAGGGGTAGAAAATGAGCTGAATGAAAAAGATATTCGAGAAGCAGACGGTATCATTATAGCTGCTGATAGAGCGGTAAATAAAGATAGATTCGTAGGCAAAAAATTGTTGGTTGTCGGAGTTCAAGATGGTATCCGTAAACCAGAAGAATTAATTCAGAAAGTAGCAAGTGGCGATGTACCTGTCTATCATTCACAGGCCAAAACAGTTGAAAGTAATCAACAGGAGAGAAAGCAAAACCCAATATATCGTCATTTAATGAATGGTGTATCTTTTATGGTTCCATTTATTGTAGTTGGTGGATTGTTAATTGCAATTGCATTGACGCTCGGTGGAGAAAAAACACCTGGAGGTCTAGTGATTCCAGATGGATCTTTCTGGAAAACAATTGAACAAATTGGTGGTGCATCATTTACGTTTATGGTTCCAATTTTAGCTGGATATATAGCGTATAGTATAGCCGATAAACCTGGTCTTGTTCCTGGTATGATTGGTGGATATATTGCAGCGACAGGAAGTTTTTATGGAAGTGAAAGTGGTGCTGGTTTTCTCGGCGGAATTATCGCAGGTTTTCTAGCAGGTTATGTAGCATTAGGAATTAAAAAAATAAAAGTTCCAAAAGCGATTCAACCAATTATGCCGATTATTATTATTCCGGTGTTCGCTTCGCTTGTAGTTGGTTTAGCATTTATATTTATTATTGGTGCTCCTGTCGCACAAGCATTTGAGTCATTAACTGCTTGGTTGGCGGGTATGCAGGGATCAAGTTCAATTCTCCTAGCATTAATTTTAGGGGCAATGATTTCATTTGACATGGGTGGACCAGTCAATAAGGTTGCATTCTTATTTGGTTCAGCAATGATTGGGGAAGGAAACTATGAAATTATGGGTCCGATTGCTGCCGCAATCTGTATTCCACCAATTGGAATGGGCCTTGCCACTTTCATAGGTAAGGGGAAATTCCAAGATTCAGAGAAAGAGATGGGTAAAGCATCATTTACAATGGGACTATTTGGGATTACGGAAGGTGCGATACCATTTGCAGCACAAGATCCACTTCGTGTTATTCCAAGTATTATGGCTGGTTCAATGACAGGTGCTGTGATTGCCATGATTGGTCATGTAGGAGATAGAGTGGCACATGGTGGTCCAATTGTTGCGGTGCTAGGAGCAGTAGATAATGTATTCATGTTCTTTGTAGCTGTAATTGTAGGTTCCGCTGTGACTGCTGTTGTAGTAAATGTATTGAAAAAGGACATTTCAAAGGTAGAAAAACAACCAGTTGAACAAATACAAGAAGTTTCAGCAACGAAAGAAGTGCTGCAAGTAGAGCAAGAAACGCAAAAAGAAAGCAAACAAGTAGATAAGGTAGAAATAAAAAAACTAACAGATATTACGAGCTTAGAGTTGATTGAAACAGATCTAATAGGAGAAACACGAGATGACGTCATTGATGAAATGATTCAAAAATTAAACCATGTTGGTACATTGCATTCCAAAACAGAATTTAGACAAGCGATTATGAATCGTGAGCAAGAAAGTACAACAGGTATTGGTATGAATATTGCGATTCCACACGGAAAATCAGAAGCTGTTAAGAAACCAAGTGTGGTATTTGGGATTAAACAATCTGGCGTAGATTGGAAAAGCCTTGATGGAACGGAAGCGAAATTAATATTTATGATTGCGGTGCCAAAAGAAAGTGGAGGAAATGAACATTTAAAAATCCTTCAAATGCTTTCTCGAAAACTAATGGATGACAATTATAGAGAGCGGTTATTATCCGTCCAAACAAAACAAGAAGCATATAAGCTACTAGATGAAATTGTATAGAACGGAGGATTATAATTATGACTGAACCATTATTTTTTGCACCTGTTTTTAAAGAAAGAATCTGGGGTGGAACGCAATTAACTTCTTTTGGATATGAGATTCCATCAAATCAAACTGGAGAGTGCTGGGCTTTTGCGGCACATCAGCATGGACAAAGTATTGTTAAGAACGGAAAATATAAAGGTTTATCTTTAGGTGAGTTGTGGGAAGAACATCGAGATTTATTTGGAAATGTGGAGGGAGATCGTTTCCCTCTTCTTACAAAAATTTTGGACGCTAATCAAGACCTATCTGTTCAAGTTCATCCAAATGATGAGTATGCCAGTGTATATGAAAATGGAGAACTGGGAAAAACAGAATGCTGGTATGTAATCGATTCTAAAGAAGACGCAGAAATTATTTATGGACATCATACGAGAACAAAAGAAGAGTTCATGGCTATGATTGAACAGAAAGAATGGAATCAACTGTTACATCGTGTGAAGGTGAAACCGGGAGATTTCTTCTATGTACCAAGTGGAACTGTTCATGCAATCGGTAAAGGGATTTTGATATTAGAAACACAGCAGAACTCTGATACAACCTATAGATTGTATGATTATGATAGAAAAGATTCGGAGGGGAATTTACGTGAGCTTCATCTTGAAAAAAGTATTGATGTAACCGAAATTCCGTTTATATCGAATCAATTAACTGTAAAACATGAAAAAGTAGATGATTTGAGCGTAACAAACTTTATCAAATGCCCGTATTTTTCAGTGGGAAAATGGGAGCTAGATGGATCAGCTAGTTTGAAACAACAAAAAGCATTCCTTCTTGTTAGTGTAATTGAGGGAGAAGGTGAGTTAATTAAAGACGGCGAACACTTTTTCTTTAAAAAAGGAGACCATTTTATATTACCTAATAATTTTGGGGAATACGGTTTGGTAGGTAACACTAATTGTATTATTTCAAGCTTACAATGATTATGATTATCCGTATATAACGTATAAATGATTTTTGTTTATTTTAACACAAATTAACGAGCTATAGCCTTTGAATAAAGTTTGATTCTGACAAGTGTTTTAATGAGTTATATTTTAGTTTATCTAGGAATGACTGTGTTTGGAGTATAGCTTAGAAAACATTAGTTTGATTTTTTCTGATGAGGGTAACATTTTGTACTCTTTTTTGGGGGATCAAAATTAACTAGCTACTTCCTAAACATTGTGCCTTATTTACCAACCTGTTTATGCTTTTTTCAAACTTTGCAACAGAGCCGTATTTCTGCTAGCTAATAAGGACGATCGAAAAGCCGTCTTATATTCAAAAGCTTACGGAATAAAAGAAAGTAATGAAGTTTTTATCTTATTTACGTCATGAAATGAGGTAAAATTACTATTTTTCCGGAAGTTACGGTAAAAAATAAAACTTTTAACTTCTTGATATTGAAATACAGTAATTGTAGATGCTTTTATTAAGGTTTGAAGAGATGTATTAGCGTTTTTAATGACAACTGAGTATTAGATTCTGATAGTGAATGTGTAATAGAAAGGCATTCTAGCAATATAAGTTATGGCAGTAAATTTTATTACTTAGCAGACTCTTTATTGACTTTATAGGTTTTAAGTCAATGATTAGTTAATCTGGCATTGTATAAAAGCGCCTTATTTGCTACTTCCATTTGTGAATAAAATCACAAGTGACATATGGAACAACAAAATGAGTTTTATGACTAAGCTTTCATCAATCATTTAATCTGGCGCAGTACTGTTAGGGGGGCTAGTGGCGATAGTACACCATCCGCCGCCTCGCTGTATATCGTAATCTCATAGAGGAACAGAATAAAACAGGCGGTCTGTCAGGAGAAGGTCAAGTAGTCCTGATGAGAATGAGAAACAGGTTTCACAGCAATCACTCAATTTTCGAAGAGATAGGCAACAACAATGCCTCCTCGCCGGTTTTGAAACCGCTTTAAAAGTCTCAAGAACCAGTTTTGTTCTGGGGGTAAATAAATGATAAATCTTGGCTATTAGGACAGGACCGATACAGAATGATGAATTCCGAGAGTATTACTAGAAATAAAGGAGGTGGTTTTCTCAGGGAAGAAAAAGTTACCTTTTCAATAGACAAAGACTGACGAAAAAAGACGAAACAGTTGTGTCTATTCAGAAAAAATAGGAGGGAATATTTAGGAGGTATTAATATGGTAGGGATTATCCTAGCAAGTCATGGCGAATTTGCTGAAGGTATCTTACAATCTGGCGCAATGATTTTTGGAGAACAAGAAAACGTTAAGGCTGTTACCTTAATGCCAGGCGAAGGTCCGGCCGACCTAAGAACAAAAATGGAAGCTGCGGTTGCATCTTTTGATAATCAAGATGAAGTATTATTCTTAGTTGATCTATGGGGCGGTACTCCATTCAATCAAGCGAACGGCATGTATGAAGAGCATAAAGACAATTGGGCAATCGTTGCTGGTATGAATTTACCAATGGTGATTGAAGCGTATGCATCTCGTTTTTCAATGACGTCTGCTCAAGAAATCGCAGCACATATCGTTAAAACGGCAAAAGAAGGGGTAAGAATTAAACCCGAAGCACTAGAGCCTAAAGACGAAACAGTTGTAGCAATTGCTGGAGCTAAACAATCAAAAGGTGTACTTGCTCCAGGAACAGTAGTTGGTGACGGGAAAATTAAATTCGTTTTAGCTCGTATAGATTCTCGTTTATTACATGGACAGGTAGCGACTGCATGGACAAAGTCTACACAACCAAATCGTATTATTGTAGTTTCAGATGCAGTTTCTAAAGACGATCTTCGTAAGAAATTGATTGAACAAGCTGCACCTCCAGGGGTTAAGGCAAACGTTATTCCTATCAGCAAAATGATTGAAGTTGCAAAAGATACACGTTTTGGTAATACAAAAGCATTATTACTATTTGAAAATCCACAAGATGTTCTAAAAGTTATTGAAGGAGGGGTGGATATTAAAGAGGTTAATGTTGGTTCTATGGCCCATACAACTGGTAAAGTTGTTGTTAATAAAGTACTTTCTATGGGACGTGAAGATGTTGAAGCTTTCGATAAAATGAAAGAAAAAGGCATTCAATTTGATGTACGTAAAGTACCAAATGATTCTCGGGAAAACATAGATGACATTCTGAGAAAAGCGAAAACTGAATTAGCTTAGTGATATAAAAAGTCAAACAAAGTGGAGGCTATTATGTCTATTATATCAATAGTTCTAGTATTGTTAGTTGCTTTCCTAGCTGGTATAGAGGGAATACTAGATGAATTTCAATTTCATCAGCCACTAGTAGCATGTACACTAATCGGATTAGTAACAGGGAACCTAGAGGCTGGAATTGTTCTAGGTGGAACACTTCAAATGCTTGCACTTGGGTGGGCAAATATTGGGGCAGCTGTAGCGCCAGATGCTGCGTTAGCATCAGTTGCATCGGCAATTATTTTAGTATTAGGTGGTCAAGGTGTTAAGGGAGTTGCATCAGCGATTGCAGTGGCGATTCCGCTTGCAGTAGCAGGTCTTTTCTTAACAATGCTTGTTCGTACAATTGCAGTTCCTATCGTGCACATGATGGATGCGGCAGCTGAAGAAGGAAACATGAGAAAAATTGAAATACTACACATCATGGCAGTTTGTTTACAAGGTATCCGAATTGTGATTCCGGCAGGAGCACTTTTGTTTATCCCTGCAGAAAGCGTTCAATCATTCTTGGAATCAATGCCTGCATGGTTAACTGATGGTATGGCAATTGGTGGTGGAATGGTTGTTGCTGTTGGTTACGCATTAGTTATTAATATGATGGCAACAAAAGAAGTATGGCCATTCTTCATTATTGGTTTTGTAATTGCCGCAATTTCTCAATTAACACTTATTGCACTTGGTGCCTTGGGTGTAGCTTTAGCTCTTATTTACTTAAAACTTTCTAAAATGGGTGGTTCTTCCAATGGGGGCGGAGGTAACTCTGGTGACCCACTTGGCGATATATTAAACGATTATTAATCTAGTAGGAGGAGGAGAAGAGAAATGGAAGAAAAAATTCAATTAACAAAAAAAGATCGCTTAGCCGTTGCATGGCGTTCTACGTTTATACAAGGCTCCTGGAACTATGAGCGTATGCAAAATGGTGGTTGGGCATTCTCTATGATTCCCGCAATTAAAAAATTATATAAATCAAAAGAAGATCGTACAGCAGCGTTAAAACGTCATTTAGAATTCTTTAATACACATCCTTACATTGCTTCACCGATTCTAGGAGTTACATTAGCACTCGAAGAAGAACGTGCCAACGGTGCAGAAATTAATGACGTGGCAATTCAAGGTGTTAAAGTTGGGATGATGGGTCCTTTAGCAGGTGTTGGCGATCCAGTATTCTGGTTTACTTTACGTCCGATGTTAGGTGCTTTAGGTGCATCATTAGCGATGACTGGAAATATTCTTGGACCAATCATTTTCTTCTTATTTTGGAACTTGATTCGTTGGGGCTTTATGTGGTATACACAAGAATTTGGTTATAAATCAGGCTCTAAAATCACTGATGACCTTTCAGGTGGATTATTACAAGACGTTACAAAAGGTGCATCAATTCTTGGGATGTTCGTACTTGCTGCCTTAGTACAACGATGGGTATCGATTAAATTTCAGCCGGTTATATCTAAAGTTCAATTAGATAAAGGTGCATATATTGAATGGGATAAGCTTCCTTTAAACGGGGAAGGAATACGTAAAGCTTTTGAACAAGTAAACTCAGGAATGGCACTTTCACCTATGAAAGTAACTACCTTACAAAATAACTTAGATCAATTAATTCCTGGTTTAGCTGCATTACTTCTAACATTCTTATGTATGTGGTTGCTTAAGAAAAAAGTTAGCCCAATTGTAATTATTCTTTCTTTATTTATAGTTGGGGTAGTTGGTCATGTAATTGGACTTCTATAATGGAAGTGTTGATGCTCTAAATTCTCAATGTTTACTATTGAGGAATTATTGAGATGTAGTTTGTAGGAGACCTTTGCAGCCTGCAAATATATGATTGTTTGCATACAAAAGTGGCTGGAGGGTATTGATTCAGCCACTTTTTATGTTGAATTAATTGCTGAAAGAAGCAATTAATAAATAAGATAAAAGAAATGGAGTGGATTTGATGATTCAGTCAATTAATACAAAGGTAGATTTAGTAATAGATGCCACTTCTTTTATGGGACTTGCGGATTATGGGGAAATTATGATTGGTGATAAAGGATTTGAATTTTATAACTCTCGTGACTCGCGTAAATTTATTCAAATTCCATGGGAAGAAGTAGATCACGTTATAGCCTCTGTGATGTTTAAGGGAAAATGGATTCCGCGTTATGCGATTAAAACGAAGAGAAACGGGACCTTCAGCTTTTCTTCTAAGGACCCCAAAAAAGTTCTTCGAATCATACGAGAATATGTAGAACCAAATCACATGGTTCGTTCTCTAAGCTTTTTTGATGTTATTAAACGATCATTTAAGTCGATGGGCAAGAAAAAATAATGGAGTGAAAGGTGAAGTGATCCTTCTCAAGTAGACAGTGTTTAAATGATTAGATATATAGCTATTTTAGCATTAATTCTTATAAATAAGGTAAGGGGCAGGTCTAGAATAAAGAGAATTAAAAATTTTAGAGAATATTTCTAAAAAACTTAGTTTCTCAGTTAAAAGTAACAATAATTCTAGTAGAAGTATTATTTTGGGATTTATAAATATTGAATGAGGGAGAGGAGATATTTTTATGGAGTCGAAAACTTATGAAAAGCTACAAGCATTACGTAGATATAAGGAGCCAATTCAGGCAGTATTGAGAACGGTTAAAAGACAAGATAAAGACGATTCAGATACTGAATATGCTGAGTTTGCCCTTGAAAACGGAAAGATTATAGGTATTTGTAAAAAAGAGGACTTCTCTGATTATTCTTTTAGAAGTATTACTCAATTCACAGGTAATATTTTTAATGTAGTAATTACCCAAATGTCTGATGAACTGGATGTAAATAAAGTTCAGGTTTCAGTAAAAGAAGCAAGTAGGAGATCTGCAGATGCTTTAATTCGTGAGTTAATAGAATTGGAGCAAGATGAAAGATTGCAAGAGCCAACCTACGAAGCAGAAGTAACTGGGTACAACATGAATGCTCAGGTTCCAACCATATTCTTACGCATCAATGGTGCAGAATGCTTCATGAAATTACATGAACTAAACTATGGAAGAGTGTATAAAAACGCTGTGGATCGCTATGCACCAATTGGTGAACATATCCCAGTTAAGGTTCTACAATTTAATCCAGAACAGCGACTAATCCACGTTTCTAGAAAAGCAGCCGTGGAAAATCCTTATCAGTTATTATCTGAATTAGCTGAAGGGGATACAATTGTAGGAAGGGTTGTAAATGTTGACCCGCGTTTTGGAGTTTTTGTTGAATTGGATCAAGGCTGCACAATTAAAGGAATTGTCCCTAGAACAATCGAACAACCAGTATTGGATGACGTAGTAAGTATGAGAATTGTAAGTGTGGATGTGGAGAAAGAGAGAGGGTCGGGGGTTATCTTTAAGTTTCCATTTGGACGCAAAAAAGTTAACAATCCAACGGCGTTTTTATATAACTAATGAGTGCGCCGCAGGTTTCCGTACAAGAGAATGGAAAGGCGGTTCAATATTGGCTTAATAGGGACGAATCGTTATCACTTTGGGATGACCCCTCTTTACAGGGGGGACCAATTCTTCCAGATAAATTTAAACCACTCACAGATTTACGTAGTATATATGACAGAATTAATTCAGGTTTTATAAATGAAAAAGACAATTTAATACTAAAGCTTATTTGGGATTCATTAGCGATTACTGAAGCTCAAATTAAATATTTTGTGGAATCTAAAATTAGTAGGTCACAGGTTTCAGAATCGCTGAAAAAGCTGGCACTGTATGGATTTGTTAGTCGAGGGGAGATAAAATCGGGGTTATTTCCGGATCAGCCCAAAACCTCTGCTCCAATCACTTTAAATACTGCCGGTCATTTGATGATGTGGGCTTATCATAACCGTAATACAAGCTATTCTTTAAAGCCAGAAAAGTGGTTAAAACTTGGAGTAGCAGGGGTACAAAGATTTGTCACTATGAATCAAATAAAATATGAGTTTGCAGTAGGCCAACAATTATTAAAAAACTGGTGCTGGTATCCGAAGCTACAAGGTACTGGTACTGGGTATAATCCAATTGCTGTTGGAGAAATTAAAACTCCAATCGGAAATCAAAACTTTATATTTGAAAGAGTACAACAAGGCCAACGATATGCACAACATTTAAAATCGCGATTGAAAATTTGGGAAGATCAAATTCAAAATGGACCAAATAATTTATTGAACTTCGAAAATACGAAGAGTTTACCAGGTATTTTTATTTTATCTATATCTAATCTCGCTTTAGCAGAACATGTTAGAAAGGAGCTAATGTTAGACTTACGTAAAATTCCTATCATGCTCGTAATAGACGAATGTATTCACAGTGAGGGATTCGCAAAATCTTTTTATATTTCAACTCAAAACGGGATTCAGCAAGCACCATTACCATTTTTGAGATAACAAGAGCTGCTTCAGGTAAATATGCTGAAGCGGCTCTTTGTTGCTTTAGCAATGAATCGATATTCATAACTCAACTTTTGTTTGCGGTATATCTAGTTTCATTACGTTAGCAGAAAAATAAAGGAATTATTGGAGCTGTGAACTACCCGCCACTTAGCAAAGTAGGTTTTAGTTTGATAGTAATGTGATCAAGGAATAGACGAATAATAAAGGTTGTGGCGTAAAACGATGTTATTTGCAATCGCTTTTTGTCGGAATTACAAGTTTTTATGGGTTTAGGCAAGCTGATAACATAAGAGCCTGTTTGCATGTGCTACCTTTTTTTATGTACAATAGTAATAAGAGATGATATAGACAGGGAGAGGAAATCCATGTCCACTAAATTAGTAAATTTACGCATTGATTTTGCTTTTAAACAGTTATTTGGAACAAAAGGAAATGAGGAAATTTTAACGGGTTTCCTAAATGCAATTTTAGAGGAATCTTTAGATGCACCTATTACTTCGCTACAATTAGATGATCCACATCTCCATAAATCTTATGAAGATGATAAGTTATCGATTTTAGACTTATTAGCAACGCTAGATAATGGAACGCAAGTAAATATTGAAATTCAGCTTCGAAATACACATGATATGGTAAAGCGATCTTTATATTACTGGAGTAAACTTTATACATCCCAAATGCAAGAAGGAATGCCATATCGTTCACTTCGGAAAACTATTACCATTAACATACTAGATTTTATTTTATTTTCTCAGGATGATGCATTCCATACCATCGGACAATTATGGAATACTAAAATGCAGCAACTTTTAAGTGACGACATTGAAATCCATTTTGTAGAGATACCGAAATTGGTAAAACAATGGCGTGAAGAAAAAGTGAATCCATGGGAAAATACATTTGTTCGTTGGATGTTATTATTACCAGCACATGAAGATGAACATTTAACTCAAACATTGGAGGAGATTGCGATGAATCAAGATCCAATTTTACAAAAGGCAATAAATAAATGGGAAAATATGAGCCATGATTCTTCTTTCCGAACAGCATATGAAGCTCGAGAGAAATTACTTCTAGATGAACAAGCTAAGTTAGCGCATGCAGAACAAGAGGGCATGGAAAAAGGATTTGAGCAAGGTAAGATGCAGATGATTCGAGGGATGTATGAAATTGGTGTACCGCTTGAAACTATTGCAAAAGCAAGTAAGTTGAGTGTGAAGGAAATAGAACGTATCTTAAATCTAAAATAAATATATGTGAGTATACAGAACTCATGAGTAGAAAAAATTAGACGTTCATTATCATAGTACGGTTAATGGGAAAGCATTGCTGAAGGTTTCAGCAGTGCTTTTTCTATATCATTTAAGGCAATTGATCTTTTGTTAAAAAAGTCAATTGCCTTTTTACGATTTAAAAATATTTTAACTTTGTAATAAAGGAACCTAAATCATAACCTGTTTTTATTATAGCTATAGCTGAAATCACAATTAATGGATATTTAATATATGGATTGTTGAGGAGTTCCATTATGTTTTTCATGTTGTAAACCTCCATGGCATTATTTATATCATTATATTTATCATCTCAAATATAATGATTGACAGTCAATATAATGTAAAGAAAGATACTTAATTGAAGGAGAACTAAACAAAATAATGGATAACAAAACCTTTATTTTTATCATTCCTTCTACAAGTAATTAGGAGTCAGTATAGCATATAGAAACAGTTCTTAGGAAAGAAACTATTAAGCAATTGAAGTAAGCCTCTACTTTCACCATATTTAGTTTAAAAATTAGATTGTCCGATTCTTTTGAAACATAACTATAATAATTCAATTTCAATATCATAGGCAACTCAATTATTATATAGAAATACAAATTCAATGACTTGAATTCAATGTTTTGTTACGCTATAGATAGCTTGATTTGTTTTTAACTTAAACATATTAAGAGTACTTAATAATTTTTAGGAGGCTTTTTTGAATGAAGTTATGTAAGGCGAAAACCTGGTTACCATTATCTGCTGCAATAATTACAGTAGTATCAAATCCAGTAGGGACTGCGGCTTCAACGGTTTATACGGTTCAAAAGAATGATACCCTAGAAGCAATAAGTAAACAATATGAGGTGTCCGTACAATCACTTAAACAAGCTAATAGTAAAGCAAATGATCAAATTAATATTGGAGAACGCTTAATAATTCCAAGATCTTCAACTGCAAACGAAAATGTTCAAAAAAATAATTCAGCAGTTTCAAGTAATACATATCAAGCAATTTACCAAGTGAAAAGCGGGGATACATTAAGTTCTATATCACAACAATATAAGGTTTCAATACAATTTATTAAACAAAACAATAACGTAGACGGAAATCAAATTTTTGTCGGTCAGCACTTAAAGATTGATACTGGTATTCCATTACAAGAAGTTGATTTAATGGCTCGATTAGTGAATGCAGAAGCAGGAGGAGAACCGTATGAAGGAAAGGTTGCAGTTGCAAAGGTAGTATTAAATCGTGCTAACGCAAATGGTTTTCCAAATACAATTACAGACGTAATTTATGAACCCATTAAAAATGGTTATGCATTTACTCCTGTTACAGACGGTAGAATTAATCAGCCCGCTACACAGGAAGCAAGAATGGCAGTAGAAGAGGCTCTCACTTCAAAAGGAACAAATTCTGATTGGCTTTATTTCTACAATCCCAAAACCTCGACTGATAAATGGATTACAACACGTCAAACCGTTGCACAAATTGGAAACCATCTGTTTGCTAAATAAAATAATATTACATTAATAGGTTTCCAATGAGATAAGGAGAGGTTATTTTTGCGTGTAGTTCATTCACTATTAGCAATATTAGCAGTTATATTTTTAATTTGTGGTGTTATTATTCACGAGTATGTATTGGTGTTTTTGGTAGGAATTTGTTGCATGGTGATAGTAAGTTTTATGATTTCCAGTATACGTAATTGGAAAGAGAATAGAAAGCGTATTTCTATCGTGTATTTTACTTGTGTATTAATATTATTGCTATTAACGATATATCTTTTGTTTGTCACTTTTTATACACGCTTTTTGGAATTTTAGTACTTTTATATAAGCTAACACGGTCCAAAAATCAAAAAGAATGATGAATTCTTCAAAAAATAATCAGCTCGATTTATCGAGCTGATTATTACATCCAGAAATCTTCAAAGTCTATGCTGTAACCTTTTCTTTTTAAGGCCCTAATTAGTTTTTGACCATTCCCTAATGAAGGCTTGAATGTATTTGAACGAGAAATACGACTAATTGTATTTTGATTTACTCCACTCCATTCCTTTAATTCGGTTTGAGTAATATTATTTTTTCTTAAAAATTTACCAAACTTTGATAATGGTTTCCCCAAGCCAAACATTGTGAACACTCCTATTCTTAAATCCTCTATTAATCACATCTTTACCAAAGCATGATTTTTTTAAACAAAAGTGTTAATAATGTACAAGCCCCACGCAATATGATGTATCAAGGTAGCCACTATGGTATCTAGCAAATTTATTACCAAAGTAGATACCAAATCAATTAGCCTTTGAACTAGCAAAGTATCTAACACGTTAACAGTCAAGATAATGCTATCAAGGTAATAAGTGTATAAACCCTATATTTTACCTAGTTTGTTCATTTTGTTTATAGAGGGGGCATTTAAATGCGTGGTAGGAAAGAAAAAAAATACGTAAATACAATTCATTAAGTCCTTTCGCATTCCTTCATATGTCGGATCAGGTACTCAATACTTACATTGCATTAGGAGTAATGGGAACGATTTTAATCGGAGCAGTCATGTTAGAAAAATACTTGGTGCGACATGACTATATATCAGCAGCTAAATTTGTAAGTGAAGGTATTTATCACGGAACGCGAATTGGTGGAGTTTGCTTGATTGGATATGTATTTGTTCGTATCGTAATCATGTTTTAAGGAAGGAAGGGAGTAATGGGGATTATAAAGGAGTGGCTTCGTACGCAAAGGTTAAGGAATCAGCTTATGGAGGTGTTCGGAAAAGCAGGTTTATATACGGAACATCAAACACGCGGGGGGAAAGTATCTATTTATCCAAAGGTACATACTGTTTCTTCCTCAGCAGAAAGTGTGAGATATGTGTTTACCATACCAAACGGTTTAGATCCACAGAAGATTGAAAAGAAGTGGTTTTGTTTCCAGCAAATATTAGGACGAAATATTACGATTGAAGGTGATGTAAAAAAATTTGTCCTACATGTATTTCGTTCAAATGCTGGACTAAAATCGTACAATTATTGTTATAAAGAATGGAAGCCACTATTAAAAGATTACCGTTTACCTGTTGTGGTCGGCAGGGACCAATTCGGAAAAATGATAGCGTACGATATGATTGATTCCAATTCACCGCACTTATTAATTGCAGGAGAAACGGGAAGCGGGAAAAGTAGTATGGTACGTGTTGTATTATCCACACTTATTCAATATATGTCTCCTGAAAAGTTACATTTGTACCTTGGTGACTTAAAAAACTCTGAATTTCATTTTTTGCGTAGAGTGAATCATGTAAAAGAAGTTTGTATGGAAGAAATCGAAATGAAAATAATGCTTCAAAAGTTATGGAAGGAAATCAGAGAACGAAGAAAACTTATGGAAGAATATGAAGTTGATCATATTGATGCGTACAACAAAATAAATCCTAATTATCAAAAACCATATATTCTACTTGCTATTGATGAAGTGGCTATGCTTAAAGATGAAAAAGAGTGTATGTCTACGATTGAAAAGATTTCAGCAGTCGGGCGATCACTTGGAGTTTTTCTTTTGCTTAGTATGCAGAGGCCAGATGCCAAGGTGTTAGATGGTAAGTTAAAACTTAATATGACTGTAAGGATGGGCTTTAAATGTGATAGTGTAATTAATAGTAATATTATGGGTACTCCTGGTTCAGAGTATTTAGAGCAATCTGGCCAAATGATTTTTAAACGAAATGGATTAAAGAAAGCGCAAGCTCCTTATTTAGAATTAAGTAAGGCGAAAAAAATTGTTGAACCATATCGCATGTCTAAAGAGGAGAAGATGCTCAAGAATTCATCGCAAGAAGAAATTCCGTTATTTGGGGTGTTAGATGATGAAGAGTAGAGATAAAGGAATTCTGAATGATTTGAAGCAATTTAGATGCATGTCCCGAGACGATATTATTGACTTGCATTTTCAAGGCTTAAAGAATGCGATAACCTGCTGTAATACGGTTATGAAACGATTAAGAAGAGACGGTCATGTTGATGCTAACGTATTGCAGCACCCATACATTTATTTTCCGCAGCCAAGTTCTATCAGAAAGACAAGTCAAAAAATTCCTCATTTCCTTGGTATTGTGCACGTATACAAACAACTCGTTCATTATGAAAATCCTAAACTATTCAAAGTTGAACCAAAGTATGGGAAAGAATATATGGAGCCGGATGCTTTTACTATATGGCGTAGATCACCATTCTTTATTGAAGTTCAAAAGTCAGTGTACAGTAAAAAAATAATGCAAGATAAGATAAACAGATACGAGTTATACTTCCATAGCCAAGAATGGCACAATGAATCCTGGCAACCGAAAGGTTCTAAATTCTTTCCTTCAATCCTTATCATTACCGACAAACATTACGACGTTCAATCTCATCATTTACGTATATTTCAGGCGAATTCTATAGAAAGTTTTATGAATAATTTAGCTGTGAAATCATAAAGAAAGCCTGCATAGTGCAGAGCTTTTTTTCTTTCAATAATGTATTAAGTCATGTGTGATAATCGTTAAAAGGCAATAAATGTGAAGAGTGAATTTGAAGCAAGTTATGAAATAGTAAAAAAATGAAGAAAGTAATTGTTTAAATAATTTTTAATGGTTAAGCGAATATCTCATTTATAAACATTGATATAGGTAATTTTGTTATCTTTCGAAAATGTAATGTTGACGTAATGTTTTTGAATTTCTCTTCAAATGAACACAGATTAAGATTACAGTATCATAGAAATCAATGAGGTGAACAATATGAAAAAATATATGGCACTTTTAAGCCTTTTAGTTGTATTTGCAAGTTTACTAGTTGGATGTGATATCAATCGTATGGGTAAAGATGAATATTACGTTCAAATTACAATGGATGGAAAAGAGGGAGTTTCAAAATCTATGGATGGTAAAGTGATGGGAAAGGAGTATGCATATACATTATCGGGTTTTGATAAGGAAGGTAAAGAAAAAGAGTTAGAATTTATGGCACAAAAGAATCTTCGTAAAGAAGCATTCCTACGTGTATATCACTCAGAGAAAAAAGGTGTAACAGCTTGGGAGGAAGTGCAGGAAGACGAGCTCCCTAAGAAAGCAAAAGAAAAACTAGGTGTGAAATAATCAGTTATTTGTGATGGTGGATTCTCCTACGTAGAGGGTTCGCCGTTTTTTATCGTTTTAGCCAAGAAGACTCCTTCCTCAAGGAACGCGAAGTGAGTAGGTGGGAGATGAATTGGCTTCGGACAAGGGATGGCAGAAAGCCATCTTAATTGTTCGACATACATAAACTGTTACTTCACTACCCACCGAATGTATGTTTGTTGTATGATAGAACTATATCGAAATGGGGGTGAAATGAATGATGATCAATAAAGCATATAAATTTCGTATCTATCCAAATAAATCACAAGCGACACTAATCAATAAAACGATTGGTTGTTCTCGTTTTGTATTCAATCACTTCCTATCCCTATGGGATCAAGCATATAAAGAAGCAGGAAAAGGTTTGACATATGGTACATGCTCTGCCAAACTTCCTGCCTTGAAGAAAGAGTTTGTTTGGCTAAAAGAAGTGGATAGTATTGCGGTTCAGTCGTCTGTTCGCAACCTTGCGGATGCTTATATACGCTTTTTCAAAAAACAAAACAGTGCCCCGCGTTTCAAATCTAAGAAGAACAACGTACAATCTTACACCACAAAACAAACAAATGAAAACATTGCCGTTGTAGGAAACAAAATAAAATTGCAAAAACTAGGTCTTGTTCGATTTGCCAAAAGTCGTGAAGTAAAGGGACGTATTTTAAATGCTACAGTGAGACAGAACCCTTCTGGTAGATACTTTGTGTCATTGTTAGTGGAAACAGAAGTGCAAGAACTTCCGAAAACAAATTCTTACATTGGAATTGATGTGGGACTAAAAGATTTCGCCATTTTGTCCGATGGAACAACCTATAAAAATCCGAAGTTTTTTCGATCATTAGAAGAGAAGTTGGCAAAAGCACAGCGTATTCTTTCTAGAAGAACGAGAGGATCTTCTCGCTGGAATAAACAACGAGTAAAAGTAGCTAGAATTCATGAATACATGACGAACGCTAGAAAAGATTATTTGGACAAAATCTCGACTAAAATCATCAAAAACCACGATGTTATTGGTATAGAGGATTTGCAAGTGTCGAATATGTTAAAGAATCATAAGTTAGCAAAAGCGATTAGTGAGGTATCATGGTCACAATTTCGAACAATGTTGGAATACAAAGCAAAATGGTATGGCAAACAAGTCATTGTCGTATCGAAAACATTTGCTTCAAGCCAATTATGTTCTTGTTGTGGATATCAAAACAAGGACGTTAAAAATCTAAACCTACGTAAATGGAACTGCCCTTCTTGTCGTACACACCATGATAGGGATATTAACGCAAGTATCAATCTAAAGAATGAAGCGATAAGGCTTCTAACCGCAAGGACTGCGGGGTTAGCCTAATAAATTAGAGTTCGATAGAACTCTTTACTTAGGAATCCCCCTCTTCTAAACAAAGTGAAAGTGGGGGTAGTTCAATATATGTTATGTTTTAGTTTTTTATATAAAGCATATTGAAAAGATAGGGTAAATCTTCTGGAATGATATCTCCAAAATTAATAACTTGTACGATAACCTCTCAATCATCACTAAATCCATTCATATCAACAAGTTGTCCCACATATCACTTTGTATCAATATCTTTTAAAGTACGCTAAAAAATGCCCTTTATCTTATCGTATCTTTATCTTATCTTTATCTTATCTTTACCTTATCTTTAAATTTTTATATTAAACTTAAAACCTTAAAGTATTGATGTTTGAGTCTAAAAAAGTGCGGGAGATAGATGTTCATTACATAGTTTGTAAATAACCAATTATCTTTGGAAAATTGAATTTCTTATACGAGGAGTAATATATGAAGGATATAAGTAAAAACCAAATTATAAAAGTGTTCCTTATTAGTATTTTAGGTTTAGGAACAATACTTGGAATGCTATATTTTAATCATAAAACCAATATTCAACAAAATAAAGCGCTAGCCACAGAAAAACGTGTATTGCAATATGAGTCTACCTTGAAAAAAGAATTAGAAAAATATAATTTAGGAGAAAAAACAGCACTTTTATTAGGAATTATGTATCAAGAGAGTAGAGGTGAGGGAAACGATCCTATGCAGTCTTCTGAATCACTTGGATTAAAGCCAAATGAAATTCAAGAGACAAGCTTGAGCATTGAACAAGGGGTAAAGCACTTTGCTAAAATGTACAAGTATGGAACGGACAAGGATGTTAGCATGGATACAATTATTCAAAGCTATAATATGGGACCAGGGTATATTGATTTTATTGCTAGTCAAGAAGTTAAACAACACTCGGAAGATTCGGCTAAAAAGTTTTCTAAGATGAAAGTTGATCAAAATCCAGCGATGTACACTTGTGGTGGAAATCAAAATAATTTTAGGTATCCATATTGTTATGGTGATTTCACATATGCATCAAAGGTGAATGAAAAAACAAAACTTATTGAAGAACGTCTTCGAAATGTACATGACTCTTCTAAATAAGCTGTGGAATTAAATATAATGATACCGTCAGCTTTTAATAATAATATCTAAGAAAAAAACTAGTTTTTTCTTAATTCACATAATTTTCGAAATTAAAATCTATGGATGTTAATATTTGTTATATAATGTATTTGTCAAAGCATTACCCCTGTAGTTTCTATGATGAATCTGTAAGATAGTTTGTTTGCCCCATATATTCATCTTAAACTAAAAAGAACTTGTAGAGATTCCTACAGGTTCTTTTTGTTTTAAGGGTTATATGTGGATTTAAAATATAATTACAATTTTTTGAGGGGGAAAAAGTACATGCTTGTAAAAGCAGAAAGATTATTAATACGGAAATTTGAGTTTAAAGATTGGCAAGCTGTCCATGAGTATACATCAGATATCAATGTTATGGAATACATACCTGAAGGGGTTTTTACTGAAGAAGATACAAGGAACTTTGTGAATGAAAACATTGGTAAGAACGCTAAGAACTTTCCTGTGGTATTAATAGATGAAGATATCCTAATTGGTCATATAGTTTTTCATAAATATTTTGGTGAGCATACTTATGAGATTGGTTGGGTGTTCAATTCAAAATACTTCAATAAAGGATATGCTTCTGAAGCAGCACAAGCTACATTAAAATATGGCTTTAAGGAAATGAAATTACATAGGATAATAGCTACATGTCAGCCACAAAATATCCCCTCATATCGAGTGATGGAGAAGATTGGAATGAGAAGAGAAGGCTATTTCAGGAAGTGTATACCACATGGGAATGAATGGTGGGATGAATATTATTACGCTATTTTAGAAGAAGAGTAGTGTCTCAGAACGCATTATTTAAATTGAAACTCCTATCCCTAAAGAGGCAAGTTGACTAACGTTAGTAGGATTCTTGCTACCAAAGGCGAAGTCCATTTCTACTATCGCTTACGTGTAAGACCGTGGTGTCCCATTACCACTCTCGTGATTGCCCCTATGGGTTCTTAAAAAATAGAATATTAGAAATATATTATGGTGAAATGTGTATAACTATAAATTATTAAATAGATTGGAGAATACTAGAATGAAAGTACAATTACTAAGAATAGGGATATTGGCTTGCTTCATGATATTTTGTTGGTCCTATGAAGATGTCTCTGCTGCATCTACGTGTGAGCCATATGGTGAAATTAAGCCGAACCAAAATCCCTCTCGTCAGCACATAAATTGCCTACTAACGAACGCAGCATTAAAAGAAAATGTTCCTCCTGAAGTTGTAAAAGCAGTAGCTACACAAGAAAGTGGATGGAAACAATTTGATGGAAACGGCCAGCCAATCATAGCGCAAGATGGTGGAATTGGGATTATGCAAATTACCAATCAACCTCAGTTCGATCAACAAAAGTTAAAATATGATATTAATTATAATATTGAAGCAGGTGTTAAAGTTCTTCGTAGTATGTATCAGCGAACAGATCTACCAAAGGTAAAAGCTGCTGGACAAGAAGTAATCGAAAACTGGTACTTCTCTGTTATGGCTTATAATGGAACAAAACCTGCAAACAGTCCTTTGTACAAAGCTACCGGTCAAAAAAATTTAAATGCTTACCAAGAAAAAGTGTTTTCTATTCTAGAACAATACAGTTTTTTAAATGATACAAAATTGGGGCAGTTTCCTTTCAGTACAGCAGATTTCGAATATGATCCTAACATGAGCACAAATATTGTATTTAAAAAGAAGGAGTATATACTAACAAATCTACATTCTTCTACCTATTACCTAAAAACAGGTGATCAAGTACTTGTAACAAGAGAAGGAGTAAATTTAAGATCTAAACCTACTTCCGCTTCAAGTGGGAAAACGTTAAGTAAAAATACGAACTTGATTATTCAAGGAAACGCTGCATATGATGAATCTGTAGATAGTAGCAATCAGTTTGTATGGTATCCAGTTAAAACGGCAGATCAAAAACTAGTAGGTTATATTTCTTCTGCATATATTATGAAAAAAGTATAATTTTAAATCAAACGGTGAAGATAATCACTGATAAAGATATGGTAGTGATGGAAACAGAGCAAACTGAAACATTAATAGATTATAAAATTAAGGGAAGAAGCAAGAAAATTGCTTCTTCTTTTCATATACACATGGAATGAAGTAGACGGTTCTGTTGCAAAGTTTTTTACAGATAGAAAGTTAGGATGGTGTATATATGTTTACTCAATAGACGGCGTTCGTTTAGCGATGAAATCACAAGGACAAACTTTATTCTATCACTATAGTCCACGCGGTGATGTAGTAGCGATGACAGACTCGATTGGGTAAGTTAGTGCGAATTACGAATATGATGCATGGGGTAATCTTCAGAAATACTTATCTCTGATGCGGTCGTGAGTCGTCTCTCAATAGATTGATCGTTACTACTTACTCTAATATACTAAAAATTTATTTTATAATTCATGATCTAGTCTAATAGGGGCACGGCAACATACACATCAACTTAAGAAGTACCCCGAAATGAAAAAATGAGCTTTTTTGTTACAAGTTAGCACAAACTTTCGTTCTGGGGGTACTATAAAATTGTAGCTTGATGGAGATTTGACGTTACCCCTATAAAGGTATGGTTTTCGTACTTTTAAATACAATTATGTCACTTAAGTAATGTGAGCGTCGCTGCTATTACATTGTCGACAAATGAACGTTGGGGGCGAGATTTCATCATAACCGTTAGACCGATTAACGATACAATCAGTGCCTGTGCCAAAGACTTTGCATCTGTGTTGACTTCCAGTTCACCTGATTGGATTCCTCGTTCGATCGTCTCCTGAAAAATGACGGCGAGGTACATTTGATGTTCTCTGGTCAAAATTTCAAATCTCTCATCATGAGGTGCTAGTTCAACCATTGTATTGATACAAAAACAACCTTTACTAAGATCCCCTGCGTATTCTTCATTGACGACATCGGCAAAGAAAATAGAAAATGCCTCTTTTACAGAGGAGTGACTTTGAAGCCTATTTCGTATATCAGAGGCCCGAGACATTGTATACCTGCGAAGTGCGGCTTCAAACAATTCTTTCTTATCTCCAAAAGCCGAATAAATACTAGGGCGTTGAATGCCCATTCTAGAAGTAAGATCACTTAATGAGGTAGCCTCATATCCCTTCTCCCAAAATAACTGCATTGCTGCATCTAAAACTTGATCCTCATCAAATTCACGGGTTCTTGCCATTAAGAATTCTCCTCCTCAAACTTTGATTTTATTAATTGTTTTAGGATAGGTGTGTAGGTAATTACAATTGTTTTTTTATTACCAAACAGTATGTAATTATTATATAATTAGCCATTATTCATGTCAAATCAAGCTCCATTTAGTTAATGCAACATTAACTTTAGTGTAAAAAAATCGTTGACATCATAAATAAGGCTAAGTTATATTTACCAGTAACCATATTGTACTGAACGGTATGTTATGGTTAAAAATCTAATGTGATTGGAGGTTAAGGTATGTGCAAAACAGAGACAAATATAGAAGATGATCCACTCTACACTAAGATAAGTCATAAATCTTCCATAACAAAACCTAATTTGAATCAACACCTATCCATGTCTCACGCTTTGGCATTATTGTTTGCGACTGCCTGTGGAATGTCTGTTGCCAATATTTACTTTGCACAGCCGTTGCTTGATCAACTATCTAATGAGTTTAGTATTAATCATTCCATTATTGGTGTTGTTATTACCGTTACACAAATTTTTTATGGAGTGGGCTTACTGCTACTCGTACCGCTTGGAGATTTGCTAAACCAGCGACGTCTAATTGTCGGTCAGATGCTATTATCTACAACAGCTCTGGTTATAGTTGGTACTGCTTCCTCCAGCATGGTACTTTTCGCAGGTATGGCTTTGGTGGGTCTGCTTGCAGTTGTGACACAGACTCTCGTGGCGTTTGCAGCGACCATCGCTTCCCCTACAGAAAGAGGACGTGTTGTTGGCATTGTAACAAGTGGGATAGTTATTGGCATACTTCTCGCACGTACTTTTGCTGGTATATTAACAGATGTTGCGGGATGGCGTTCTGTATATCTATTTTCTGCAGCGCTCATGCTTTTGATGGTTTTTATGTTTATAAAGATGTTGCCCAATGTTGAGCGCGAGGTAAAATCGCTATCCTATCCTCAGTTGATTAGATCGGTGCTTGCTTTGTTTATTCAAGAACGAACGTTACGCGTTCGCTCCGTTCTAGCCATGCTGATTTTTGCTGATTTCAGCATTTTGTGGACTTCACTAGTACTGCCACTTAGTACACCGCCAATTGCTCTATCTCATAGTGCAATTGGCGCATTCGGTCTTGTAGGTGTGGCTGGAGCCTTGGCTGCGGCACGGGCAGGAAAATTGGCCGATCAAGGTTACGGACAACGAACGACAGGCATTGCTTTAGCTCTATTATTGATTTCATGGTTGTTCATCAGCTATATAGAGCAGTCATTAATCGCATTAGTGATAGGGATAGTTCTACTTGATTTGGCCGTACAAGCAATACATGTCACGAATCAAACCATGATTCTTCCATTGCATACAGAAGCACGGAGTCGACTTACTGCTGGATATATGGTGTTTTATTCTATCGGCAGTGCTGGTGGTTCAATTGCGTCGACTCAAATATACGCACACTTTGGCTGGGGAGGGGTTTCCTTACTCGGAGCCTCTGTCAGTGCTTTAGCTCTTCTTTTTTGGGCTATGACCAGACGGGTTAAGATTTTATGAAGTAAACGTGTGTTAGCCAATATGAGAAACACGTTACTACCATAAAGGAAATGATTAATTTTTTTGACTTAAAATCTAATTGGACTAGGAGAGATAACAAATGGAAATAGGTATTACGTCTTTTGTAGAAACGAAACCGGATGTTCATAGTGGTGAAGTGATAAGTCACGCACAGCGATTACGTGAAGTTGTTGAAGAAATCGTTCTTGCTGATCAGGTAGGACTTGATGTGTTTGGTGTTGGTGAGCACCATAGGAAGGATTATGCAGCATCCTCTCCAGCGATGGTTCTATCAGCGGCGGCGCCACAAACGAAAAAGATACGGCTCGCGAGTGCTGTAACCGTACTTTCTTCAGCTGATCCTGTGCGCGTTTTTCAGGATTTTTCTACACTGGATGGCATTTCAAATGGACGCGCAGAGATTATGGCGGGTCGTGGTTCCTTTATCGAATCTTTTCCATTGTTTGGCTATAACTTGAAAGACTATGAAGAACTGTTTGAAGAACATTTGGACCTACTGCTCAAAATACGTCAGTCCGAAAAAGTGACTTGGGAAGGCGGACATAGACCAGCAATCAATAATTTAGGTGTGTATCCAAGACCTGTTCAAAATCCTTTACCGATATGGGTTGGTAGCGGTGGGAATCAGGAATCTGCTATCCGTGCCGGTTTTCTGGGATTACCACTTATGCTGGCGATTATTGGTGGTAGCCCAATGCACTTTGCACGAATTGTACAGCTATATAAGAAAGCAGCGGCTCACGCTGGTCATGATGTATCAAAGCTTCAGGTGGGATCTCATTCAATTGGATTTGTTGGAGAGAATACGGAATTGGCAGCAGATACATTTTTCCCTTCCACTCAGGCAGGCATGAATAAACTTGGTAAAGAGCGGGGGTGGCCTTATTATGATCGTTCCAGCTTTGATGTTGCACGAAGTTTTGAAGGGGCGTTGTATGTTGGTGATCCAGATACAGTCGCCGAAAAAATCATTCATCTTCGTAAGCATGTAGGGATTACACGCTTTATGATGTATGTACCATTAAGTACCATGCCACATGATCAAGTCATGCGTGCCATAGAATTGCTTGGAACAGAAGTTGCTCCTCGTGTAAGAGAGGAAATTGCCAAATGGGAAGCTGAAGGAGAACAAGAGACACATCTATTCCGTTAATTATTCCATAAGGATTACATCAAGTTTCATTATTTAACTGGAGGAATTTATATGAAAATTGACAGTCGAGTATTACCAGAATTAAAACAGGCTTTCTCACAATTTCCAGGCTTTCAATTAGAGGGGGATTTAGAGACGAGTCGAAGTCTCTTGTCGAATCCACATTTGGAAAAATCAGAGCTTGTAAACATGACCAGGCGAATGATTCCTGGCGCAGCCGGCGAGATGTTAGTTAAAATTTACGAACCCGTTGAGAAAAATCTTGATAAACTTCCAGCTATGCTGTGGATTCACGGTGGTGGATACGTAATGGGCCACCCTGATATGGACGATGTTTTGTGTGAACGCTTTGTTCAGACTGCTGAATGCGTTGTTGTGTCTGTCGATTATCGACTTGCGCCTGAACATCCTTATCCAGCGGCTATTGAAGATTGTTATGCAGGCTTGGTTTGGATGACAAATGAGGCAGACTCGCTTGGAATTGATGTGAATCGAGTTGCGATCGCCGGTGCAAGTGGAGGCGGTGGACTAACAGCAGCGCTTGCGTTAATGGCTCGTGATAAAGGAGGTCCATCTATTATTTTTCAGATGCCGCTGTATCCGATGCTTGATAGCCACAACATAACACCATCAAGCTATGAGATTATAGAAGACAACGCAACATGGAATAGATCAAACAATTTAACGGCTTGGAATATGTACTTGGGAAAGAAGAACGATACTAACGAACCATCTCCCTATGCCGTACCTTCGAGAGCAGACAACTTAGCAGGACTACCGCCAACTTATACATGTGTAGGTCAACTCGATTTATTCCGAGATGAAATTATTGAATATGTAACACGACTTGCACAAGCAGGAGTAGATGTTGAATTTCATCTCTACCCTGGCTGCTTCCATTGCTTTGAAGTACTTGTGCCTGAAGCCGAAGTGAGTCAGCGTGCCAGTCAGAATTATTTTGATGCGATGGCACGGGCGCTTCATCCATAACTTATCTTAATTCAGTCATCGGGGTGTTCAACTGAAGGCATGAGTGATAGCTCTAAATTTATTCAATGAAGAATTATTGAAACATATTTCTCCATTTATATTTAAAAAAAGAAAATAAAAAAGAGAACAGCTGCGTAGACTGCTCTCTTAAGGAGCGGAAGTGCTGAACATTTTCAATGACAATGATTCAAGCATTCCGTTAATAGTATGTGCATATATTTGCAGTTCATGCAAGAAGGTAGCTAAAATATAGCTACCTTGCCTCAGGGAAAATTCAAGAAAATCAGAGATTCATTATGGATACAGATTGGCTGTTACCAATCTATTCGTATTATCGGAAAGGATTCCAAAAATTATTCATAAGTTAAAATCTTACTTCATTATAGGGTCAGTGGCTGGCAAAGTAAAAAGAGCACTTTTGTAAAGTGCTCTTTTTAAGATGTGCATTAGGACTTGAAAGAGGCACCATTGACAATTTAAAAGGAGATATCTCTATACAACATATGGAGGTGCAATGGAAAGGTGACGATAAAAAGAAAAAGAGCAGTTAGAATAAACTAACTGCTCAGCTCTAGGAGAATTGAAGACTTGGTTATTTATAGTTTTGACGGAACTTCGGGGTATTATTCAATAGTAGATGTAAAGAAAACATTATTAGAAAAGATCAAAAGGTATACGTACATTTTGAAGTGTATCAAAAATATTATTTATACCTATTGAAACGGGGATTTTAGTAGCTTTGTTATACTCCCAAAAAGCGTACCTTTTGAAGTGTTAGAATACTCCTGAAGAAATAAATAATACCAATTATAAAGGGCAGCTACTATTAATTCGTTTTTGGCATAGGTTTTGATCATTATAAATCCAATTTTTCTAGTTTTGGGACGTTTCATTTACAGAAGATAGATAATAACATAATTTTCTCAATAAGGAATTTACTGCTTTTAATATAATTTTTTGACAATTCATGGTATATCTGTATTAAGGGGACCTTTTCGGTTGATTAGGGAGAAAGATTATAAAAATGATATGGGAGGAACAAAAAATGTCATTGAAAAAGAAATTAGGTGTTGGAGTGGTTTCAGCCGCTCTGGGTTTATCTTTAATTGGTGGGGGAACATATGCATATTTTAGCGATCAAGTGGTGACAAATAATTCATTTGCTGCAGGTACATTGGATTTAGCTATGCAACCAACTACTTCACTTAACTTAGAAAATTTAAAACCTGGGGACAAAATATTAAAGAAATTCAATTTAACAAATAGTGGTACATTAGATATTAAAGATATTATGATGAAAATAGACTATACTGTAAACGATTTAAAACAAAATAACACTACAGAAGATTTCGGTAAACATATTAAAGTACAATTTCTTTTGGATTGGGATCCTGCGAAAAGCCCTGTATACGAGACAACTCTTGCAGAACTAAAATCACAAAGCCCAGAGATTGCCTCCAAAAAAGTATTTTATTCTAAGTGGACTGAAACAGGGGGATTAAAACCTGGGAAAATGGATTGGTTTTGGATAAAGTTTATATTTGAAGACAACGGAACAGATCAAAACGTGTTCCAAGGGGATAGTATTGCGCTAAAAATGGAGTTCCAAGCCAATCAAACAGATGGACAAGAAAGATAAATTTAAGAGCATAATACTGGTGAAAAGTAAAACTGAGCTTATGCCTTTTAATTATTTAAAATGAAAAGCAAAAAGAACTTGTAGGAAGCCCTACAAGTTCTTTTTCAGATAATGTACAAAAGGTGAATCAAACTACCTCATTACTCGTAACGGGGAAACCATCTTACATATGGCTTGATTTCATTATATATCAAAAATTAACATCTATAGATTTTTATTTTGAAAATTATGTGAATTAAGAAAATAGAATGGTGTATCATTTTCTTTTTCTAAAAAATCCGTTTAGTTATTTTGTATAAATAACTTTAAATTAATATCTACATCGTAATTAATTAGTGAAAATACAAGTATAAGTAAATAGAGAAGAATGTAGCGTTCTTATAGAAAGATAAATAACTATATTTAAAAATAATATAGTTATTTGGAATGTACATATAGTTATACGTAACTATTAATCGTAAGAATAACCCTCTTCTTAAATATTATAAATATTATTCTCCATCATTTTTTTATTGGGTCAATTATGAATTAATGTATAATTTATATATAATAAAGCATAAAGCACCTACTATTATAGGTACTTTATTGTATCTGACTATTGTGTACCTGGTTGCAATTACGATTGCCCTTAAAAGCAATATGCCAGCTATTGCTTCTCCTGGTGTTGTCCAATTAAACATACCTATCAAACCCTGCTCTAACAATACAGAAAATATTTTGAATTTATTTTATATTAATGTTTCATTTTTATTCATTATTGTACAGAATGGGGTAGCACCATATGTCCATCAAGATAATTTGTGAAATCCCCGTAACGATTCCAGCATATTTTTTCGTTTTTTATGTGAAATATTCTAATTTTGCATTAGGAAAGAACTGTTTCATATAGGAATACAGATGATTTTTTATATCCTCTTCTTCTTCTTTTTGATAAATGTATTTTCCGATTCCATATTTCCCCCATTTATATCTTCTTTTCTCTTCATCTAATTCTAATTTTGTCATCGGGTAGTTTTTTTCAATCACTCTTTTAGCTGGCTTTGTAAAACGATGTTGAATAAATTCGAATGTAATATCATCCCGTGCGTCAAGAGGTAATTCAGCATTCAGGCGTTCAAACATATGATAGTAGCCATCCTGCCAGCCTTCATGAAGATATATAGGCGCTACAATGAAACCAAGTGGATATCCTGCTCTAGCTACTTTTCCTGCTGCCTCAATTCGTTTCGCTAAGGGAGAAGTTCCTGGTTCAAAGTTTTTAATCACATAATCAGCGTTCACACTAAAACGAAATCTTGTTTTTCCATTATGTTTAGCATCAAGTAAATGATCTACATGGTGGAATTTCGTAACAAACCTCAATTTCCCATATTCAGATTCTCCAAAGTGCTCGATGGCCCGTTTAAGGGTATGCGTTAAATAATCGATTCCTACAATATCCGAAGTACACGACGCTTCAAATCTTGTTACTTCAGGTTCACGCTCCTTCATATATTTGTCAGCAGCATCTAAAATTTCTTCAACATTTACATACGTTCGTATATAAGGCTTACTACCCATCGTTGTTTGTAAATAACAATAATGACAATGTCCCATACAGCCCGTTGCAAAAGGAATTGCATACTCCGCTGAAGGCTTGGAAGTATCAAATTTCAGAGTTTTTCTAACACCAACAACAAGCGTAGATTTGGCTACTCGATACTTTTGAAAATCGTTATCGCCTGGCAAATCTCTTACTTGATTATGGGAAGTAGTATGTCGAATTTCAACATCCATATTTGAAAACTTCTCAAAAAGCTCTTTCCCCAAAGGATAATCTAATGCTTTAGGTTCAAAATATACAAGCTTAGGCATAAATGGTTTATTCATTCCAATATCCCCTCTGAAATATCACCATAATAGTAAATGTACGCTTGATTTGCCTCATCTTCTGTAGCATATACAGCCATCTCATTTGTTAGTGGATAATATGTTTCGTAAAGAAATAGTGCTAATTCATTAGGTCTTTCAGGATTATTTACAACTGCTGCAGCTTGTATATTAGCTACATCCTGCGTGTGAGGATTTCGATAAAAAATATAGACAATGTCACCAGCATTATACGTGTTACTTTCAGAAGAAAATTCCATTCCATCACCATCTCATTTCATATAATTCAATGCGCAAAGCTTTACTTTATAGTTTTCCTGTAGTGTAACTATTTAATTTCATTGATAAGATTACGTCATACAAATATACTTTGAAATATGAATAATAATTGCATTACCAAAAAGGCAAGCATATATCAATGCTTGCCTTTCGTTCTAACGACGATGTTCAACAAGATCAATTACACCTAAAACGACGTGAGCTAAACCAAAACCAAATACTGTATTTGCAATCATTTTATTAGTTCCACGAGTTTGTTTAAGAGCATAACCTGCTGCTGTCACTGCTGTACCTAGAGCTGTTGGAATTAATCCTTCACGAATGTCCACAGTGATGCCTCCTTGTATCGTAGTTAGTAAATTTGCTTCAATGCTTTGAAGTAAGGCATTGAAACAAGTATTAGTATTTTTCTTTTTAGTAAAATTATGTGGAGTTTTCATGAATAAGTATTTCGGATTCATTACAGCAATAGAGATTGAAGAAAAATATCATTCAATTTTCTTTGCAACCTGTCTTCTTTTACCGATTATGAGTAATCACAACTGTTTAGGCCCATACTAATCTGTGTTTAATACATGATAGATATGGAGTTGAATGTAAAGTGGAACATAAAGGTAGAAATTCAACAGAAGATGCACTACTTCAGTACAAATATGGTTTGGGAGTATTTGCTGAGAAGATGCCGAAGCTTACTGAACAATTTAATTCATTTACGGAAGAGTGCTTTAAAGAGGGTGCACTATCAAAAAAGCAAAAACAATTGATTGCATTAGGTATTAGTCTTTATTCTCAGGATGAGTATTGTATTATATATCATACAAAGGGATGTATCGATCAAGGAGCTTCTGAACAAGAAATTCTAGATTGCACTGGTGTAACGGCAGCATTTGGCTGTGGTCCTACTATGAGTCAAGCAGTCACACTTGTTCAAAAATGTATAGAAGAATTAAAGAGCATGAATTAATTAGAATAGGATCGCTTGCATGAAAGTTTAGATTTTTTATTTTTGAATTCGTAATACAAAAAAGAGCATCCCTATAACGAGGATGCTGCAACAGGAAAGAACAAATATATAATTATAAAAAGAATTACTCATATTATAATTTAAAAATAGGACGAATACATTGAGAAAATTCAGAACGAATTGAATATTTCTATACATTAATTTATAATTGATTAAGAGTTGGAGTAGTAATCTGTCATCTGTTCCTTTTTCTAAAGAAGATTGATCTCAATCTTCTTTTTTTGTGTTTGTTCCTCTTCTCTTGAAAAAAGGAACAAGAATTACTTAAGAATTGTGGAAATAGCTTGTTTGTAGACTAGTTGTTGCTTACCATGAACTATCATAAGAATGGTAAATTTATCTATTGAAAGGATTTGCCCACGTATGGGAACGCCACTCTTTAAAAATATAGTGATATCCCCTTTTTTCTCTTTTAATTGTTCATACGTATCTTCTTGTAAGTTATACATGAAAATCGCCCCCTAATTTATATATATTTCCCTTTTAATTCTTCCTGCTATATAACTATCGTATCATATTTAAAAAAATACCGCTCTAGCTACATATTTCGCAATGAATTTATCGAAAATACAGAAAAAACATTACCGTTTTTTAAACGTGGATTTAATTTTTTATAAACGATAATGATGTTATTGTAGTAACAAATAAAAGGAAAATATGAACTGTAGCAAATATCATCAAAGATTAAAATGGATAGCGTTAATCGGTTTATTTGACTATTTATTCCTAGAAAGAGTACGGTCTAAAGGTATTCTTTTTTCATTTTAATTAGCTTGTCACCACTTAAAGGAATATGCATATATTATGTATGTGAGGCTTTTTCCCTCATATGACCCTCCCTAAAAAGAGTACTTGTGCACGGTGCTCTTTTTTAGCACCTAAAAAATTTTTCAACATCTGACATATAGAATTTATAAATTGTATTTTGTATTATATAAGTAACTTCAACGCAAACTTTACTATTAATTTTATTCCTGAAAGGGCCTACCCTTACAACAGGCCCTTTTTAAAGAAGGATTCTACTTACTAAAATAGAATTTTATAAAATATTTCATATATTCAAAAACAAACATGCAATAAGGTACCCTTTACCAGTAAGATTAACTTCGTTTTAGGAGAGCTTAAAAGCAAGTAATTCTTTTTATGCACTTTATTAGCTAGCATACATAGGCTATATTGCTGTCACATTTTCACTTTTTAATATGAGGCTTGGTCAAGAATGCTTTCCCGGGCGTTCTCTTTCTGTTAAATATAGATTTTAGTTAAAAACATATTTACTCCAAGTACTCATATACTCTTATAGGTGTTGTTATTAGTGTATGGAGTGCTCTGGTCAAGCACTCCTATTTTTACGCTTACTAAACGGGGGCACCATATCATTTCAGGAGAATTTTATATTTAGACATATTCTTGATACAAAATAACCGATTCCCTGTACTATTTAGGAATCGGTTATTTATTTTATATTAGATGATATTACCTATTGGGCTAATTTTTCAATTGTAGGCATAACAGCAATTGGTGGTAATGAAGCCGTCCAACCAACTGCATATACGTTTAATTTTTCACCTAATGTGTAATTTCCCCCATCTGAAATAGGAACTCGTAAAATCTTATTCTGAGAAACTAGATCCCACCAATCATTTTGGTAAGCGAGCGCTTCATCTTTTGTAGATGTAGCAGCAACCACTAAGTAATTTTTATCTACTGAAATGACATATCCAGTAAAAGGTTCTTGTTCTTGGTTCTGAATAGAATGAACAGGAGTATTGTTGGCAGAAGTCTTATTAGAATCTGCTAAGGCTGGTGTTAATCCGAAAATAAATCCACATCCTAATGTTAAAGCTGTTACGGTTGTTACTAATTTTTGTTTTTTGTTAAACATAATATATATCCTCCTTATATTTTATCCCTACACTATCCACATTCCATTTGCATACATATAAAGCCTTTTAATATTAAGATATTTAACAAAGTTGTAACAATAATTCCATTAATGGTAATATTACCTATTAATGGAGGTTTTTTATGTTATAATTCACTAGGTGAACTATTATTGTCCCTTTCATCTCTTGATGAATGTATACCCTTCCTTAATTTTAATATGTTCAATTTTATTGGTGAAGAGGGGAGGGATCCCTCTTCTTTTTTCTTTATTAAAATAAGATTTTATTTTATGAACAGAAAAAGAACCCTATAGGGTTCTTTTTCTAGGCATATTAACAGTAAGGAGAGTAATGAAGTGCTAATTTCAAATCTTTATTAGGTGAAAGATTTGAAAAAGCTTATGTTATTATTTTTACACATATGTAATATATAGTAAATTGATAATATTTTGACTTACTATTACTAATATTCAATTAAGATAGTTAACACTATTTTTATGTGGTTAACTATCTTGTTTGGTGTGGAATACTTTAAAATCTTTCTTTGAAGAATTTATTGTTGGCTATAAATAATTTAAAAATAAAGCTAATAAATAAACCCAGTAGAAAATACAGAGTTAATGGATAACATAGCTTCTTATCAACTCAGTAGCATATATTTTTTAAGGGATTTACTAAGGTTTTTGAAAGATTTAAGAACAAGAAGCCAGTTTTTAATAATAGAATTCTAAAAGCGTTAGGGTAGAAATTTATTGTCTTTGTTAAAAAAGAATTGACTTCCACTATAGTTGTAACTAATATGGTTACATAAGGTTGTAATCAAATTAGTTACAACTAATATCTACTTAAGATAAAAATATGATTTATATATTTAATTAAGGAGGATGGTCCACACGTTGCCACCCGGTGTAGAAAGTTACTAATGCATTCAAATTAATGCATAATCCCAACTTTAGTATTTTCTGATACGGGGCAATAATGTGCAACGTAATCTTTTGTTAAAAACCTTGGTTAATCTTTCTTTGGAAATATTAGTTTTTGGGGAATATAGTAAGGTATCCCAAAAAGAACAAGGTATAAAAAGATGTACTTATATAAACCAAAAAGTTAGCTGAGCTAGATAATAAAAATAAAGGTAGGAGATTTAAATGGAGACAAAACAAGATAACCTAATTTACGTATGGGACGCATATTGCGGATGGTGCTATGGCTTTTCAGAAAGTATTAAAGGATTTTACAAAAACCACACTGAAGTGCCGTTAACAGTTTTATGTGGAGGATTATTTTTAGATGATTTACCAATAAAAAATTTCTCATATATAGAAGAGGGGAATAAAAGAATTAATCAACTTACAGGTGCAGAATTTGGTTCTTCATATCAAAAATTGGTGGAAGAAGGTACTTTTACAATGAATTCGAAAGATGCTGCAATTGGCTTTTCAGCTTTACGCTCATTAGCACCAGCCCGTTTGTTAGAATTCACTTCGGCTATGCAAAAAGCGTTTTATTATGAGGGCCAAAGTCTGAGTAATCCTGAAACATATCGTAAGATTGCAATCGAGCATGGTTTGGACCCTGAACAAGTATTAGAACGCTTAAACGCTCAAGAAACAATAATAGATGTCCAAAATGATTTCAATAAAGTTCGACAGCTTGGTGTTAATAGTTATCCTTCATTACTTTTACAAAAGGATAATCAAATTATCCCTATTGGTGGTGGGGTAATGACGCCAGATAAACTCGAAGCACGTTTTAAAAATTTATATTAATGAATTTTAAGTTACAGTATATAACATTTAACGTTTTAAAAAAGAAAAGAATTGAATGGACTTAAACCTTTTTATAACAGTCGGTTTCAATTTGTTTTTAAAAAGAGTCCAATTTTAATTTTACTAGCAGCTATAGTAGCAAACATGTTACCTTAAGCCAACCGACATTCATCTCTCGTCTATTTGCTGGTGTTATTACACTTTCAGGTGAATTGAAAAGAGAGTTTCTGTCGGAACAAGATAAAAATATGTTAACGAGTTAATAACTTTAACAAAAGGAGAATAATATTCTATGTTTAAAACAATTGATACAAATCAAAAAGATGTAAAATTGACGGTGTTTAGTTCAGACGAAAAAAGTTTCATGGTCACTGCAACCTTAGTTGAGAAAGCGGGACATGCATTTTTAATAAACTCAAAATTTACTCAATCTGATTCGAAAGAAATTGTTGAGTATCTGAAAAAAAACGACTTATCTTTAGATAAAATCTTTATTATTCATGGGGATCCTGATTACTACTTTGGATTAGAAAGTATTAAGGCTGCTTACCCAGAAGCTATAGCGTATGCTACAGAGTCTACTGTTGAACATATTGTTCATTCTGTCTTAGGTAAATTAAAAGTTTGGAAAGGCGCCCTAGGAGAAAACGCACCAAGCAACGTAGTATTACCTCAAGTGTTTAAAGAAAAAACGATTGATTTTCAGGGGTTAACATTTGAACTAGTAGGCTTAGATCATTACAGAAATAGCTTATTTAATAAAGAGCTAAAATTATTAATTGGTGGTATTGATGTATTTAATGAAATACATGCATTCTTAGCGGATACTAGCTCAAAAGCGGCTATGGAGGCATGGATTGAGAACTTGAAAGTATTACAAGCATTAAATGCTGACATAATTGTACCTAGCCATGGATCAATTGAAAAATCTTTAAATAATCAGGCACTTACTGCAACTATGGATTACCTAAAAACTGCGGTTCAAGCTTCTGAGGAAAGTAAAACTTCAAAAGATTTTGTAGCGAAACTTGATGCAGCATATCCAGGCTATGCAAATAAAGGTGTATTAGAATTAAGTGCAAAAGTTGTAACAAAAGAAATGCCTTGGGGTTAATGCCATGAATAAATATCAAAAACTATTACATGAAACGTATGTGTTAACTGGCGAAGGGAAATTGGATGCTTTCAAAACGTATTTAAGTGAAAATGTATCTTGGACAGAAGCTGCTGGGTTTCCATATGCAGGTACTTATATAGGTCCAGATGAAGTAGTGAAAAATGTACATGAACTTCTTGGCACGGAATGGGATAACTATAGCGCTAAAGATGAAATTTATGCATTTAATAACAATACTGTTATCGTGTATGGAAAATATAGTGGAACATATAAAACTACAGGGAAATCATTTGTAGCAGATTTCTGTCATCTGTATGAGTTTGATGAAAACGATAAAGTTAAGAAGTTTATTCAAATTGTGGACAGTGCAACTGTTAATGAGGTATTAAGTTAGAGTTAATCATTTCTAACATGCCTTGTATAGGGGGAATTGTTAGGATAAACGAAATTTCCTAACATTACCCCTTACATTACATTTTTGGGAAGGTTTCTACTTCTCAAGCGTGTTATGGAAGATAATCTATATAATTAGAAGAGGTAGGTATAAATGAAATTAGAGAAAAATTTAGTAGTAATAATTATTTCTGTGTTTATTTTAGGAATTGTGTCGACTTTGATATTTCAAGCTTCACAGGTAAAAACAAAGGTAACGCAATAAAGAGCGAGAATGTTGCCTCAGTATCAAAAGATGATGTGACAGAAAAAGAAAAGAATAAAAAAATGGTAGTAGATTTCTATAATGAGGTTTTTAATAAACATAATATCGATATTATTCCTAAATATGTAAGTGAAGATTATAAGCAACATAATCCTTTTGTTGCTGATGGACGAAAAGCCTTCATGGATTTCTTTAAGGAGGGTTTTGTTAAAAATCCTAATTCCTCTGCAGAGATTAAACGTGTAGTAGCTGAAGGGGATACAGTTGCTCTTCATGTACATTCTCGTACGAATCCCCAAGATAAGGGAGTTGCTATAGTCGATATATTTCGTATAAAGGATGGAAAGATTGTCGAACACTGGGATGTAATTCAAGAGATTCCAAATGAGGCAGCTAATAATAATACGATGTTTTAGGTAGAATAAATATTTAATTGTTAGAGATGTATAGAATCTAGATATTATAAAATGAAGGGGATGTCCTAGGTATACTACTAAGACACCTCTTTTTGTTTTAACAAGATTTAATTTAATATTATTTGTAGAATGCTGACTTCATATGTCTTCTGATAACTTACCCTTGAAACTGCACCATGTTAATATTAGATTACCGTATTAATTTATAAGAAAGGTATTTTAAATTGGGCAAGAAAAAGTATCCAAGTATAAATCTTGAAGAAGTATCAAGTGTGATTGAACGTTTAAGAGGCGAAAGCGGACTGTATATTCCGCACACAAGTTCACCAATGGGAACGCGATCAGTATATGTCTCTATAATAAGAGGTTCAAACCCTTGACACAAAACGTTTTGAGGTTTTTTTATGTTGTGGGTAAAAACACTTTTATTTGAAAGAAGAGTAATTCACCTACAAAACACCCACAAAAAATCAAAATTCCCTGAAACTAGCCAAGATAAATTTCTCCTATAAAAAAGAAGGGGAGAAAGCCCCCTTACTTTAAAACTTATTAAAAAATAACTTTATTCATTGATGAGATATTATTGAATTGGTGCACAACTCCAAATGTATTTTCCAACTACTTTTATTTCTGGACAATTTTCTATATCTGTACAATCAAACATTAATGGATGTATACTAGGATCAAAAGAATCTGGTTCTAGGATAATTCTATTATTGGTTTTGTATATTCTTTTTAAAGTGGCGTCATATCCGTTGATGAGTACAGCGGCTATGTCGCCATTATTTATATTTGTTGTCCTCTCAAGTACAGCTATATGTCCATCATGTACAATTCTATTCATGCTGTCTCCGTTTATACGAAGTGCTAATAGTTTTTCAAATCCATATTTATCTAAAATGATATCAGGTACCTGTATATCACCAATAACATTTTCTAAAGCTTCAATTGGTTTACCAGCCGCGATTGTACCATAAATGGGAATATTCCGTTTGGTAATTGCGTGATCTTCAGGACCATAGGATTCATTTTCATCAATAAAGTAGGTTGCAGAGACATTTAATATCTTAGCGATTTGAGATATTTTTGACATTTTAGGGCTTCTTTCACCATTTCTCCACCGTAAAACAGTAGTTCTACTAACAGATAATAATTCAGCTAATTGTTCGTCTGTCATATTATTTTTCTTCATCAATTGAGATAATTTTAAACCGAATGATTTCATGACTTTTTGTCACCTCCGTCTTGATTGATTATATAATTGGTGTGACAAAAATGCAACTTTCTTCGTTATTTGGTAAAAAAATTCTTGACTGTTTTGTCACGTAGTACTATATTTGAATTTGAAAAGAGGTGACAAAAATGCACAAGATGATATTTTTAGAAAGAAAATTAAAGAGAAAAACTATTGAAGAAGTTGCTGATTTTCTTAATGTTTCTCCACGTACATATTGGGCAAAAGAACATAATAAAAGTGAATTCACTCTGAAAGAGGCACATATGTTATCGTGCTATTTAGAGAAATCTATAGAAGAGTTGTTCCCTGATCTTTTTTTAAATAATTTGTGACAAAAATGCACGTATTTATATCTGGATTATAGGATGTTTTTGGGGCTATTTTAAACAAAATATCTAATAATTCTACTATTAAAGGTACTTTATATATAGGTTTTAAATTAGAAAAGAAGGAAAGAGATTCAAAAAATGAAACGCTAAAGTGTATTTGGTATATAAAAATTGAGGTGAAATATAGAATGCTAAATATTCAAGTAGATGAAAGAGCGATCAGAAGATTATATTTAGAAAAATTAGAAGAAAAGCTTAAAGAAGTGGATGGAGAATTTGTATTTTGGGATACAAGTGAATAAAAAAAAGAACGTGCATGTTATGGAATACTATTCAAAAAGAACTCTTTTTTTGATCAGCGTTTTCAAAAATTTAAAGCGGGCGGGGAATGGTATTTTCTGGCTAAAGAAATGAAGGCATTTTTATTAAATTGGCTAACAGAGAATGAGGTGTAAGAAAAGAAAGACTATCGTCTTAAAAATAAATCTTATAGGAAAGTCTATTGTAGGGAGGAGGATTAAACATGGTTTTTAAAGTGACAAAAAAACCAGGATATGTCAGCAAGAGTACTAATGAAAATGAAGAATTTAGTAATACTAGTTTTTTTGAATCGGAAAAACTTTCGAATAAACAGTTAAAAATGATTTATGCCAAAATGCATATAATAGCATTGAAATATGATGGAGTAATATCAAAAGAAGAAATCAAAAATAAATTAAAAGAAAAACTTAAAATTCAATCACTGAGTGATCTTACAAGGAAGCAAGCAAATCAAGCTATAAAAGTATTAATAGGTTGGGAAATTTAAAGGTTTAGGAGAATAAAACCTTAAATGTATCATAAATTTAATATATTGATTTTAAGAAAAAAGTCTGGAGGAAGATAAAATGAGTAGTTTGCTAATACAGGATGAGCCACTATTAGTATTACCTCGATTAGCAAGTAAGATTGGGTTGAACGAGGCAATTTTTCTTCAACAAATACATTATTGGCTCAAGCGCTCGAAACATTATTATGATGATCGTTATTGGGTCTATAATAGCATTACAAATTGGCATAAACAATTCCCGTTTTGGAATGAAAGAACGTTGAAACGTATTGTTAAAAATCTAGAAGAGTTTAATTTATTGATAAGTGGTAACTATAACAAATTAAAGTTTGATAAAACAAAATGGTATTCAATAAATTATAACAGACTAGTTGAATTAGAAATAGATAACGATTGTGACAAATTGTCTCAACGAAAAGAACATATTGTCATGATGGAAAATGATAATATGTCTCAACCAATACCAGAGACTACACAAAAGATTAACTCAGAGAATACCACTCAAAAAGATATAGTAGAGATAATTAATTATCTCAACAGTGTATGTAATACAAGTTATCGTATTTCAACTAAAAAGACGCAAATGTTAATTAAATCTAGACTACAAGAGGGATTTAATATAAATGAATTTAAAGAAGTTATTGAGACGAAGGCGAAAGAATGGCTTTATACAGAACAGGCAAAATATTTAAGACCAGAAACCTTATTTGGAACTAAATTTGAGGGATATTTGCAACAGAGAAAGATGGTGAAATCAAATGGCTTTAACAAAGGTAACAGATATAGTACAAAGTCTTTCGAAGAGAATGAACTTCCTTTCTGATACATGTCTGATATGTAAGCAGGAGAGGAAGCGAATGGTAAGATTGATGGAGATTCAGGGTGAAACGATTTGTCCAGTATGTCGTTTAGAAGAAGAAAATAGAAGGTTAGAAAAAGAAATGAATGTTTTTCGTTATGAAAAAGAGGAAAGAAAACGTAAAAGTATATTTTACGATCATAGTCTTATTAAAGATGAAACTATTAAATTAGCTAGATTTTTGACATTTATATCAGAGTGTGAAGAGGATGAAAACAATTTAATTTTAGCTAAAAAGGCTCTTACAGACTATTTAAATGATATTCGATTTAATTTGATTCTCGTGGGTAAAGTTGGAGCTGGAAAAAGTCATATTGCATACTCTATAGCGCATGAAATGAATGAACAAAGTTCGGATAAAGTTATGTATGTTACAAGTTCAGAACTCTTTGATTACATACGTTCGACATTTAATACACAATCATGTGAAACAGAGCATAGCATAACAAATATGCTAATTTCTATGGATTTATTAGTCATTGATGATCTAGGAGCAGAGCTAGGGGATATGGATATTAATGATTTAAAAGCAACAGCATTTGTAAATCGTGTGTTATTTAAACTATTTGATGGACGACAAGGGAAAAAAACAATTATCACAACGAATTTAACAGGTGAGGCAATTATAAAAGCGTACGATGAAAGAGTTACATCTCGTATGTTTAATACATATCGACACATAGAATTTAAAAAAACAAGAGATAAGCGTAAGAGAAAATTACCTTTTTAGGAAAAGAATATATATTGTGTAGGAAATATAGATGCAGATGAAAACATATTGTTCAAGAAATTTGTACTGTATGAATTGGTTCTTTTAATTAGCGAGTAAGTGAAGTGATTCGGAAGTTAAGAAAGAATATGAGGAATGGAAAGAGCATTTGATCAGAAATTCCACGTATGTACATTGAAAGCAGTTTTTAAGTTTATTTAATATGTTTTAAATAATTAAATGGAGGCATCTTGAAAATGAGAACATATAAAGGATTTGAAGCAATTAAACGAATGAAAACAAATTGGATTACAACAGTACAAGAGACACCGATGTGTTGGAAAATAGAAGGTGAAAGAGTGATTGCTGATTATTTAGGTAAAAAAGAAAGCTATCAACAAATTAATTTCTTTTTTGAGAATGAATTTATAGATTGTAGAGAAACTATTCGAAAAGGAGAACTATTGTATATTGAAAATGAAAAAAGTGAAAAATTCATCGCTGAATATTGTAAAGAAAATGAAAAAGAAATAAAGCATGGTAGTTGGTTCTGGATTAATGGAGAGGAGTTCTCTAATAATTATGGTCATTTTGAAAAGAGTACGAAATTAAAAATTAGGAAAGCTGAAAAAAGTGAAAAATTATTATTTGAACGGGCAAAACTATTCGCTATCAAAGGGCGTAAAATAAATGAGTTTAGACTTGGTGATGTAGTTGAAAGAGATAATAAATTGTATAAAGTGGCTATTGTAAAAAGTGGAAGTGAATCTCAAATTGTAGTAGGGTGTGTTCCAATTAATGGGGGCGCAATTTGTTATTATAATTCAAAAGATATAGAGATTCAATTTTTCGTTGAAGATATGGTGGTGTAGCAAGATGAAGTTATTTTTAATTAATCAACTTATTGAAAATGGAATTTACAAATATAAGGATAAACAATTGTACGAATTAAATAGTGATGAGTTAATAAAATTAATCAAAAATCATAAGGATAAGAAAATAAACGTTAGCAATACAATGTATGGAATAATACATAAAGGATGTAAGCCTTAATAGCAAATCATTGTAATGATTCTGATATCTGAAATTCAAATTATGATTAAGGATAAATGATAAGAAAGGGGCTTAACATGCTAAATATAGAATTACCAGTATTAAATAAAGAAGCTACAAAAGAAAATGTACTGAAAGCTATAAAGAAATACAGATTATTTATGAAGTGTAATTATCTTAACGAAACGATACTCTCGAAAGAAAATATATTCAAAGAAAATGCGAAAGAAGAGCGGATCAATTATATTATTGCGATGAACAAAGGGTTAGAAAAGCTAGATATTGAAAGTGATAGAATAATTATTCAAAAATATTTGTTAAAGAATCGAGTTAATAGATATGAGGTTATGAAAGAGTTGAATTTATCCGAGGGAGATTATTATAGAAAAAGAAATACTGCTTTTTACAACTATGCATATGCATTAGGGATTGAGGTTGAGGAGTGTAAAGATTACTAATAATGAATAAGTTTTTAATATGGATTATAACCACCTGTGTAAACAAGCAGGTGGTTATTTTTATGTAAAAAAATGATGAAAAAGAGATAAAAACGAATCGTTATATACATATATCATATAAGTACAAAGTAGCAATGATAAATAGTATTAAGGAAGATTTTTTAAAATAATTTTAGTTTTTGGTGAGAAAAAATAAATGGAAATTAAATGTAGATTTAGATGGTCTCTATTTTTAACAATTTTGCTTTGTTATAAGGGTGGGAATAGTATATGCGAGATTTAATTATCCAATATAAGGAAACTTTATGTAAGTTAGAGCGTGCCAAAATAAGTGCAAAAGAAGAAGAGATTAAAATATTAACGAGTATGATTAGTGATGTCACATATGCTTTGGAGTGGATGAAGAATGCAAAGATGCCGGGTAATCGCCGGGGAATAGAACGTAGAGCTGCTTACCAACGAGAAAAATCATATGATTCCTTGTTAATGCAAAGATATTTTCGTAGTACTGATACAACATATGAATGGGATGATGAAAACAAGGAAAGTACCATTTCAGAAGGGGAAAGAATAAAATTAGAAGATGCGCTCTCTACTTTGACAAAATATGAAAGAGAAATATATATCATGTCAAGAGGAAGAGGCATTACACAAGAGAAAATTGCTAAATATTTGAATGTTTCAAGAAGTACAATTAAAACGATTCTATATAGATCTGAAATAAAAATTGCTAAACAAGTTAGAGAAAGTCTTTTCTGCGAAAGTAGTTAAGGCTTTTTTTTATTTACAAACACATTCTTGTCACCATAGTGCCACCTATAAATAGAGAGTAATAAAATAAGTTTAAATGAAATATAAAAAATGAAGAATGGATACTAGCAAAAAGAATGAGTGACCCAAAGGATATCTATAAATTAAAGGAGAGATTTTAAAAATGACGGCATCTTTTTATTTACTACAAAATAGGCAGTAGTACATGAAAACTACAGAAGGATGCGATTAGATGTTAGAACAAGATATAGATACAATGCCAATATGTTCAATTTGCCTTGAAAAATGTTTGTGGGTTTTGAAATTTCCAATCACAATTCAGTATTGTGAACAAATGTTTATTCGTGAGGTAGTTGACGACAATATAACAACAATATGTATTGAGTGTTTAGAAAAAGAAGTACAAATGATGAGTTAAAACGGGAGGGACTGCTAGTGGCGCGACCAATGAAATTGAATGATGAGCTGATAAATAGGTTGACCCAATATATTAAAGTAGGGAATTACATTGAAACCGCATGTGCGTTAGTTGGAATTAGTAGAAGTATAGTTTATGTTTGGTTAAAACAAGGGCGTAGAGCAATAGAAACAAGTGAAAAGACAGGTGAAGTAGTACCGAGAAAAGATAAGATTTATGTGAAGTTGGTCTTGGAAATTGATCAGGCATTAGCATTTAGTGAAGCGAGAGACGTTGAGACAATTGGGGAGCATGCAAAATCTAATTGGAAAGCTGCAGCATGGAGATTAGAAAGAAAATTCCCAACTAAATGGGGAAGAAAAGATCAATTGCAAGCAAACGTAAATCATTCAGGAGAAATGAAAGTAGAGCATAATAAAATGGCTATGAAAATTGGGTGTGATGAGGAAATGCTTGATTTAGCTATGAAATTATTTGAGAAAGTTCAAGGAGGAGAATTACAATCATGACACGGATGAATGTGCACAAGTTAATAGATGAAAATACATTTAAGGAATTGGCAAAAGTGAACTACCCCTTTCTATGTTCAGTATACACATAAGGGATTCTATAAACATGCAAAGCACACAAAATTAATAACAAAGATTTGCCAAGATTTAATTGAAGAGAAATTATCGACTAATAGATTAATGGTGTTTATGCCACCTAGGCATTCAAAATCGCAGTCTATAACAGAAACATTGCCAAGTTGGTATTTAGGAAATTACCCAAATAAGAGAGTTATAGAGGTATCTTATGCATCAAGTTTAGCTGAAAAGTTTGGTAGAAGAAATCGTGCTAAGATTGAAGAGTTTGGTAAAGAAATATTTAACATTAGAATTGATGAGCGGCAAGGTTCCGTAACAGATTGGGCACTACATAACCACTCTGGTGGAATGTTGTCTGTAGGAGTTGGTGGTTCGATTACAGGGGAAGGAGCAGATTTATTAATTATTGATGACCCTATTAAAAATCGCCAAGAGGCCGAATCAATTACATACCGAAATAGACTATGGGATGAATGGGAAGATACTTTATCTACACGTTTACAAAAAGGTGCAAAGGTAATTCTAATTTTGACGCGATGGCATGAGGACGATTTAGCTGGTAGATTGTTAGAGAAAGAACAGGAGAAATGGACTGTGTTATCAATTCCTGCTATAGCAGAGTCAAAGGATGATCCATTGAACAGAGTAATAGGAAGAGGCTTATGGGTTGAACACTATGGTCAAAATTATTATGAAGATAAAAAGAAGTTTTCCTCTGCACGCTCATGGTTATCTTTATGGCAACAAAAACCATCAAGTAATATAGGGAATATTTTTAAAAGGCACTGGTTTCAATATTATGATGTATTACCAAATTGGGAACAATTTGATCAAATTATTACTTCCTGGGATATGGCTTTTGATAACACTACAAATAAAAGTTCATTTGTGGTTGGACAGATTTGGGGGAAAATAGATGGAGACAAATATTTAATTGATCAAGTGAGGGCGCAAATGAATTTCTTAGAAACAAAGAAAGCATTTGTTGTTTTTCATCATAAATATGAGTCGATTCTTCGGAATTCTGGGTTTAAAAAGTCCATTCCGAAATTGGTTGAAAAAAAAGCAAATGGCCCTGCCATTATTAGTTCATTAAAGAATGAAATAAGTGGAATCATTCCTATAAATCCACAGGGTTCAAAAGAAACACGTGCTGAGGCGATATCCCCTGAATTTCAATCTGGAAATGTATATATACCTAATCCTAAAATACAATCTTGGGTATATGATTATGTAGATGAATTAGCTTCTTTCCCATCTGGTAAGCATAATGATCAAGTAGATACAACGTCACAAGCCTTAGAATACTTTTTTACTAAGCAAAAAAAAATAATGGGTGGAAAAATAAAAAGAGTTTAGCTGAACATTACATGTTCAGCTTTTTTATATTGGTAAAGTTTTTATGAAAAACATTGAATAAATGATTTGTATATGAAAGGGGGCGTAGGTTTTATGGCTGAGAAGAAAGCAATTAAGAATGTGAAAGTACTTAAATTACAAAATCGTGAGATGAATTTACGGAATGAGGAACTGCAAAGTAAACAAATGACAATTGATCCATTTGCACAAGTGTACGGTGATAAAGAACTAGTAAAGCCTCCATATGATATGCAAGTATTATTAAATTTGAGAGAAAGTAACCCTATTCACTCGGCATGTATTAGTGCAAAAGTAAATGATATTGCTGGTATGGGATTTGATTTTGCACCGCTAGATGAAGTGACAGAGGCAAATCAAGGACAATATAAAGAATTAAAGCGTTTTATGAGATATTGCAATAATGAAATGACAAGTAGCGAAATACTTAGGGCAGTTTGGGAGGATTATGAAACTGTAGGTTGGGGAATTATAGAGGTTGTTCGTAATTTGAAAGGAGAACCAGCGCAGCTTCACCATATTCCAGCACATACGGTACGTGCGCATAAAGATAAGATTCGATTTGCGCAAATTGTAAATAATGAGGAGAGATGGTTTAAACGATTTAGTTATCCTTATGATTTTAGGTTAGTAGATGGAGAAACGATTAGTGATAGCTTAGATGAAAACTCGTTATTAGACACTGAAGAAAAAGCTGGTGAAGTTATTGTAATTCGTAAATTTGGTTCTAGATCATCATACTATGGTATTCCCGATTATGTGAGTTCTATTGGTTCCATTGTAGGATCACAAGCTGTAAGAGATTACAATATTAATTATTTCACTGGTAAAACAATTCCAGATGCTGTTTTGTTTGTTGAGGGTGTTGATGAAATAGATGATTCAGTTGAAAGAGAATTAAAAACATTTTTCTCTGTTGAAACAAAAGGAGAACATCATAAGTTAGCAGTTGTTCCTGTCCCTGAAGGAGCAAAAGCTCGCTTAGAGAAATTAGGGCCTGATGTCAAAGAAGCGAGCTTTCGTTTATATCGTCAAGATAATGCTATGGAAATTTGTGTAGCTCATCGGGTGCCACCATATAGAATTGGTTGGGCTATGACAGGATCACTTGGGCAGACGACAGCAAAAGAAATGAATGAAATGTATAAAAGATCAATTATTGAACCGGGTCAACAAATTTTAGAACATCGATTAAATACACAATTATTTAAAGAGTTTTCAGGAACATTAGGGGAATTGGACTGGCAGTTTCAATTAAATGAAATTGATACAGATGATCGAGCGAGTGATATGCAATATGCAATAGACGGATACGAAAAGAGTATATTAACAAGAAATGAATGCCGAAAGGTCATTGGATACGAACCAGTTCTAGAAGGAGATAAATTTTTAAATGAAGATTCAAATTCGATTTAGTAGTCTTGCTAGAAAGTAGGAATATATTATGCCAAATGAATTGAAAAACGTAGAAATTAGTTATGTTTCATTAGTAACAAAGGGGGCTAATGGTAGGCCTTTTGCAATTATGAAGGGTATGAACATGAATGGCTCTAATGTTTTGAAAAATGTTCCTATTTTAAAGAGGGAAGATGAAAAACAACTTGTAACAGGGGTTGTTTATGAGCCCAATATAGAAGATGCACATGGTGATATCATGACGGCTGAGGAAATTGAAAGAGCGGCTTATAATTTTTTAGAGAAATATAGATACATAGATAAAAACCATGACGAGTTGGCAGGAAAAGGAACAGTAGTAGAAAGCTGGATTTCTAAAAATAATACGGTTGTTGGAAAACAAAATATTAAAAAAGGAACATGGCTTATGACTGTTCGAGTAGACGATAGTGAAACATGGAAAGAAATCAAAAAAGGGAAAATCACAGGCTTTTCGATGGGAGGGGTTGGAGAAAGAATGGAGATGCCAAAAATGGATGAGTTTACACAAGATGAGAAAGGTGTAATTCGTAAGATGTTTAGTTTTTTTAAGTCACATTATGACGAGGAACAAACTCAGGAGATGGATAATCAGTCATTAAATAATAAACAAAACTCTAAGATGCAAAAAGTATTTAATTTGTTTGAAGATGTATTTTATGTTGGGATTTGGGAGGGAAATGTAGATATTAAGCGGATGGTTTCCACCTTAGATGAAATGAAGGACATTTTAAATACAATGAAGGGTGGTGATACAGATTTCTCGCCAGAAGATATTACCATTAATTCCATAAATGAAGTAGGCAAAATCTTATATAAGAAAAATGATAAAAAATTTGATGAAATGATTTCTTTGATGAACCAAATTAAAGAAAATAAGTTGCAAAAAAACGCAGATCAAAATGTAGATGAAATTGCAGACATTGTAAAGAGAGAAATGGGTCCTTTTCTCGAGAGGTTACAGGAGTTGGAAGAACAGTTAAATAAAGAACTTGAATCAACTCATGATACTAATGAATTAGAAAATGACAGAGAATCTAAAAAGACAAGTGAATTTATTCAGAAGGTAATAGACCCCATTTCAAAGAGACTTGAAGTAATTGAGCGATCAGCACAAGTTCGTAAAAGTCTTGGGGCTGATGCCAAACCAACAAACGAGATGAGAAAACCAGTAAATAAATGGGTAGGATTAGATCTATAAAGATAAGGAGAAATGAATCTATGAATAATAAAGAATTATTAGCGCGTATTGAACGAATTGAAAAGAGTACAATGACAACAGGAGGAATGAAAGCGGGGCTATTATATCCGGAACAAAGTAAAGAATTTTTCCGAATGGTATTTGATGCAACTCCATTTTCTCAATTGCATCGCAAAGAGATTCGTAAAGCGAAAAAAGGTGAATTAGATAAAATTGCAATCGGTGGTCGAATTTTGCGTAGGAAAGTGGAAAATAGTGATGATGGCTATCGAGCAGGTGTAGAAACGTCGAAAGTTGAATATGATACAGTTTCTATTCGTTTACCATGGGAGATAACGGAGGAGCTACTTCGAGAAAATATCGAAGGTGAAGGATATGAAGATACTGTTATGACATTAATGTCAACTCAGTTAGGTATTGACCTTGAAGACCTGCATTGGAATGGGGATGTAACTTCAGAGGATCCATTTCTACAAATTAATGATGGCTGGTTAAAACAAATTAAACAATCAAGTAAATCTCATATTGTCGATCATTTTAAATTAGTGACGGGAACGGGAGATGCTGAAGCTAGCGCTGGGTTTAGTAAAGACTCGATCTTTAATTTATCTAAGGCGATGCCTAATAAATATAAAAATGAAGGTTTAAAGTGGATTATGTCACCTGCTCGTAGAGAGAAGTGGATTGAATATTTAACAACTCGTTCAACTGGCTTAGGCGATGCTGCGTTATTAGGTACAGGGGATCAAGTTAATAAGCCGTTGGGGTATGAGATTGTCACAGTCCCTTCTATTCAAGATGATGTAATTATTTTTGCAGATCCTAAAAACTTTATTGCGGTAAATACGTATGACACGCGAGTTCGTAAGACTGTAGAAGGAAAATCTGCTGTTATGGAAGATAAGCGATTCTATGTTATTCATTTGGATGATGATGCAGTTATTCAAGAAATGGACGCAGTAGCAATTCTTACTAATATTCCTGATAAATTTGGAAATTAAGTAAGGTAATTTGCATATGAAGATTATAGAATTGAAATTAGGCGGTACATATACTGCATATGGCTATACTTTTTTTAACGGAGTGAAGGAAAAGGTTGCAAATGAGAAAGCAAACTATTTACTGAGTACAGGACATTTTAAGTTAATAGATAGTATAGAGGTTAAAAAGAAAGAGAAGTAAAAGAGGTGGAAGGATGGAAATTACTGTACAGGACATAAAGAACAGGGTGAATGTTCAACGAATGCCCGATACGGTAATCCAGGAGCTCATTAGTCAATATGAATTGATTACTAAAAACTACTTGAGAAGTAAGCCAAGTAACCCAATGAAAGAGAAAGTTAGAACAAGTAAATTGGCTTGGCTTTCTTTTCGAGCAGAAAATTTGATCAAGGTAATCCATATTGGTTCTGGAGAAGAAGTTACCAATTCAGCTTTTTTTGATGGCTGCACTGTATATGGTTTAAGTGAGAATCAATTATATGAATTTGAGTATACAATACAAGATTATGATGGGCTTTTGACTTTAATGAAAAAATGCATCATCGATATGACGTGTTATGCGGTAATTCGAACAAATCTACAATATGAAAATATGAAAAAATCAGCAAATATCGGAGATTATTCATATGAAATAAATATTGAATCGCTAGATGAGGAAACAGTAAATAAAAAGGTTTTAAAAGTATTAAAAAAATACCGTAGTAGAAACCCTTTAATAGCATTATGAATGAAAGAATAGGCTGTGAACATTAGATATGGAAGAATTATATATACATGAAGTAACTGTGAAAAGGAATCAAAAGGTAAAACAGCCGGCAGGAAATTTTAAAGAAGAGCCTGTCATTATTTATGAAAGAATGAAGTGTCGTGTAACAACACACACAGCGGTAGATAATGAAAGGTTAAAAAGAAATAAACAAAATTTTGAGCCGAATTTTAAAATTTATACTTCTGCAGAACATAACATCCATACAAATGATGTAATCTATTTTCATGATTATGTATTTGAGGTAAGAGGAGAACCAAGAAATCCATCATTTTTAAATCACCATATTGAATTGTATTGTGAGTTGTTGGAATGAAATGACGAATACATCGGAATTCATGGTTACACGTAATGTAGAACAGGTTAAAGAGCAACTTAATAAAATAATGGTAGAAAGAATTATAAGTGCTTGCAATCAACTTCAACGAGAAATGAAACAAACAGTATCAGGTAGTCACAATGGTGTGAAGTATAAAATTCCACGATCAAGTCGCACATATATTGCTTCAAAACCAGGAGAGACATTTGCTTCTAGAACGGGAGAATTACAAGATTCTATTAAATATGGCTTACATATTACAGATAACGAAGTAGTAGGAACGATTGGAAGTCAATTAAAAAGAGCGGTGTATGTCGAAAATGGTACAAGTACTGTAGAAGCCCGACCTTTTTTCTTAAAAACGTTTGAAAAAGAGCGTGGGGAATTAAAAAGGACATTGGGAGGAGAACAATGACGACAAAAGCGATTGCAACAATTAGAAATATTATTGAGAAAGATACAATTGTGCAAAGTAATCTATCGAGATATGAAGGAGAGCCCGCTCTAACATTTCAAACTGCACAAAATGATATGAAAATGCCTTATGTGGTAATGAGAATTGAATCTAATAATCCGGATGATATAGAGGTAATTGATCGTATGATCCTCACTTTTGATATATATTGTGGCCATGGTGATTATGAAAAAGCGGATGTAATTTCAAGGCGAATAGAACATTTGTTAGACAGAGAAGCGGGATTGTTAAGAGATTCTGGTATTATTACGATTCATCGAGCAGGCAGTATTACAGTTCCAGATGAAGATCCATCAATTATTCATATTAGTATTAAGTTTCTTGTACGGGTAGGAAGAATGGAATTATATTAAGGAGGGAAAAAAATGAGTTGGAAGCTTATTAATGGTGTACGTGAGGGTACAACTGATAATTTTGTTATTGGACCGGGTGTAATGTATAAAGGTTTTAAAAGTGTAAAAGACCTAGGTGAGATGTTAGGAGCTACTACAGGTGGCTGTAAAGTGGGGTTTACTAGAGAATACTATGATGCTGATATTGATGGTGTTTTAGGAAAACTAGTTCGCGGAAAATGGCTATTAAAAGATGAACCACATATGGAGGTTACACTTGTAGAGTTTACGAAAGAAAATTTAGAGTTAGCTCTACCAGGCGTAGATGTAGATAGTACGACTGATAACGATTATAACATTGTAAAACCAACCAATGAAATTAAAGACGCAAGTTATAGTGATATTGCAATAGTAGGTGTAGTTTCAGGAAGTGATATTCCGGTTATTTTTGTTATCCGAAATGCAATGGTAGTTTCTTCTGTAGAGATTGATTTAAAAGATGGTAAAGGAACTGTAGGACTTAAATGCAAATTTATTGGTCATTATAGTGAAAGTTCGCCTAATACACCCCCTTATGAAATTTATTTACCAAAGAAAAAAGCACCTAAATTACCTACAACAAGTAAATAAGTTGTAGGTTTTATTTTTAGGTTATAAAAGGAGATATTGAATATGACAACAATGCTAGAAAAAATGATGCATAATAGTACAGAAATTACAATTTCAGGTCAGAAGATGAAGATGAGACGTTTAAATGTAAAAGATGTTTGGCGTTTTACTAAGATTATTTCTAAAGTTGGTCGTCATGCAATGACTGATTTTATGGAGTTTGGGAAAGAAAAGAATGAAATCGATGAAAAAATCCAATTGGCCCAAATGAATGAAGAGCAACAAGAACAGTTAAATGAAATTGAAAAACAAAAAAAAGAAAAGGGTTTAGAGTTTGTCTTTCAATTATTGTCTATGATTCCGGAATGTGAAGATGAGTTTTCGGAATTTTTCTCTAGTCTATTACAGATTAAGCGTGAAGAATTCGATCAGTTACCACCAGAAGCCATGGTGGCAGTTATTGAAGGATTATTAGAAAGTGAAGATTTAATGTCTTTTTTCAATCAGGTCAAGGGTCTAATCAAATCTCAAAGTCTCAAATGGAACAAAAAAGAAATGTAGAAAAGGATTCTAATAAATACATAGAAGAAACAGAGCAAAATATGCTAAGGGCTTTTGATAAAGTCCAAAAACGGTATGGATGGACAGATGATTATGTCTTATCCATACCGTATTCTCGTTTAATGGACTTATTTTCTTTTATTAGTCAGGAAGAGCAGCAAGAAGAATTAAATGAATGGAAAAAGATGGCCTTTATCGGATTTCAAACAAGGCAATTAGAAGAAGGAACAACTTTTCATGACTATTTGCAAGCTTTTGGACTTACGGAATCTACGTCGGATGGGGAAGAAAATGAGACTATGGAAGTTTGGTCCAAAGAGGAATGTATCGACCATGCAAATAAGCTGATTGCAGAGTTTCAGTTTGAAGACGATCAGGAATAAAAAACTTCCTAGTTAGAAAGGGGGGAGTGAATGTTTACAGAAGTATTCCAGTTGTTCGGTACAATTGGAATTAAAGCAGATGAAGCTTATAAGGATTTAGCAAAGTTCGAGGAAAGTTTACAAAAGGCTTCTAAGAACATACAAGAAAAATTTCAAAAACCAGCAGAAGTACTTAATCAAATAAATGGACAAATTCAAAAATTTGGTAACGGAGCGACCAATGTTTTTGGGAAGATTGGTAACAAAGCGGATCAGGCATATAAAGGTGTAGAAAAGTTTGAAGAGAGAGTGCAAAAAGCCTCTAATACAATGCAAGAAAAAATCCAAAAATCAGCAGATTCTCTTGGGAATATTAGCAAGCAAATGCAAACGTTTGGTGACACTATTTCAAATAAAGTCACAAAACCGATAGAACAAGTCAATAGCAAAGCTTTACAATTTGCTACTGATTTGGAAGGTTCTCAAAAAAAACTACAGGATATGCTTGGGTTAACTGAAAAAGATGCAAAGAGTTTGGCTGGAACTATTCAACCTATCGCTCAACAAGTCGTGAAAATTTCTAATATAGTAATACCATCGTTGAAACAAACGGTTGAGTTAATCAAATCTGTTTCTAGTCTTATATCTAAGGCGAGTGAAATCATTGGTGGCCTTGTAAATATAGTTAAAACATTAATGCAAATACCGGGTGCAATTACGGCGATTATTAAAGATGCCTTAAAACTTATTAAAGTTTTTAGTGAGTTTGCACAGATATTGACTGGTCTTGGAAAATCAATGTTTTCATTAGTATTAAGCCCATGGGGTTTTGCGATAATTGCAATGGTTGCTTTAGTATATGTGCTGTATAAAAATTGGGATTCAATTGTGAAATATACAAAGCAGGCAGTGCAATGGATCGGTGATATTTGTTCTAAAGCCTGGGATGCTATCGTTAAAGTTGCGAAGTCAGTATGGGATAGCTTGTCAAAGTTTTTCTCAAGTTTTTGGGAAGGAACAAAAAAGGTATTCCAATCTGCGGTATCGTTTATAGATAAAATACTTAGCGGGGCATGGAAAATAATTACTACTGTAATTACAATGTATATCAACATATGGAAAAAGACATTTGAAATTGGTTGGAATTTAATTAAAACGATATTTAATACAGTGCTAAATGTAATAAAAAGTGTTGTTAAGTTTGCTTTAGAATTTATTAAAAGCTATATTTCTACTGCTATTAAAATATGGCAAAGTATTTTTAAAACTGGCTGGGATATTATAAAAACAGTTTTTACGACGGTGCTAAACTTTTTGAAATCATTTATAAGTGGTGCATTTCAAGCAATTCGCAGCATAATTACGACTGTGATGAATGGGATAAAAACCGTCATTTCTACAGTGTGGAATGGAATAAAGGTAATTTTTACGACTGTATTAAACTTCTTAAAATCAGTTGTAAGTAGTGTGTTTCAAAAAATTCATAGCATAATTACGACTGTAATGAATGGAATAAAAACGGTTGTTTCTACGATTTGGAATGTAATTAAAACAATTTTTATAACTGTATTAGAGTCCATAAAGAATTTTGTGGTTACAGCATTTCATTTTATAAAAAACACAATTACGACTGTAATGGATATCGTAAAGTCTATTATTGTAACCGCATGGAATTTTATTAAAGAAACAATAATAGTTGCTGTTCGGACATTTGTTAACTTTGTGGTGGATAACTTTAATAAGATAAAAAACACAATATTTAGTGTTGTTGGTGCTATTAAAGATTTCATAGTAAGTAACTTTGCCACAATTAAAAAAGCTATCGTCGGAGCGTTTGACGGTATTGTTGATACAGTAAAGGATGTATTCGGTAAAGTAGGTTCTATAATTAAAGGGATAGCAAACGACGCTGTAAGCTGGGGGAAAGATATTATTGCTGGTATTGGTAAAGGTATGGCATCTATGGCTGGCTGGGTTGTTGATAAAGCTAAAGGCGTTGTAGACGGAATACCAAAAGCAGTTAAAAGTTTCTTTGGTATAAAATCTCCTTCGCGTCTAATGATGGAATACGGCGGATATATTACAGAAGGTCTTGGTGTAGGGATGGAAAAAATGATTCCGGCTGTAGACAAGGCTTCTGGATTGTTAAATAAAGCGGTTGTTCCACCGAAACCGATGCAACTAGTAACGGATGTATCTACCCGAATTGGACAAATGGGGGCACATTCTGCTGATATGATTGGAAAAGCTGCACATCCATTTGCTGGGCATTCTTCTGTTGAAAAGAAAACAGATAAAGGTGTTACAATTCAAAATGCTACATTCAAAGTTGCTGTTGAAAAATTGCAAACCGCAGAGGATTTTGTGAAAATGAGAAAATTACTACAAAACGTAGTTGCTGACGATCTAATGGGAATGGCGGTGCGTAATGTATGAGTATATTAAAAACATTGCATAGAAGAGCTGGTTCATATCATCTCTTTTGGGATGCTACAGAATTAAAAAGTACAATTAAATATACTATTAATTTTTCATGGCCTGGTACATATAATTTTTCTTTTATGTCCCAAGTTCCTATTGGCTCTGATGGTATGTTACCAGATAAATACTTTATTGTTCGAGTAAATGGTATTGAAAAATTTAGAGCAAGAGGTGCTTATGCCTGGGAAGCAAGAGAAATTTTTGTTGGGGCAGGGCCACAAACAATTGAATTTACAACAATCGGTTACGGTTCTTCTGACGTAGCCTATTTGCGTGATGTTTATTATCATGCATATGGACCTATATCTACAATTGCAATGATTGAACAAACGAAAATGCCTAAATCCTTAAACGGATTAAAAAATTACAATGTTATGCATGGATATCCTCGTTACCAAAGTACTGGTAATAAAGGATGTGAAGTAGAATTTACTGCTTTATTCAATGATATCAGCCATTGGCGTGAGTTCATGGGGGAAATATATCGCCCTCATATTATTACAGGTGATTACGGTACCTATGGTGGTATAATACCGCCTAATGAAGTTGATGCAATACGTAAAGGAACACTAGTAATAGCAAAGTGTAAATTAATATCTATGTCACAAGCAGGTATTGGAGTTGATGGAATGTGAGAGAAGGATCTATTTCTTTAATCAGAATGTTGGGGAGCTATTTCCAAGTGGGGAATAATGCTCCTAATTTAATTGTTTATATGAAAAAAAGAGAATCTTCTTCTTATGTACAAATACAACATCGTGTAATGAGCCTGGAAGTGCAAGAGAACGCAGATCAGTTCGCAAGTACATTTTCTATTACCTTTGCTAATGAATATGGACAAATGGCACCTGATAACTGGTATGGTAAGTTTTCTTCCATTCAAGAATGGTTTTACAACAGTGAAGTAACAAACACAAACCAACTATATCCGCAGACTGAATTTAAGGTTTCTATCGGTTATGGTGAAGAAGCTTTACCGTATATACATGGTTTTGTATCTGACGTAAAGGTGAATGCCGAAAGCGGCACAATATCAGTTACCTGCACAACATCTTATAAAAAGGTTCTACAAAAATCAGTAATTCCAACGCCGGGATCAGATGAAATTGTTGCACCGACTGGAAATGTGTATGATGTAGTGAAATTCTTCCTTGAAAAAGCAGGAGTTACATTACACGGAAGTAGGGTAAACATTCCTGGGACCAATGAAAGTTGGATTGTTGAAGGGGCAACTGGAAAGAGGTTTCAAAAGTGGGATGAAATTGTACGGGATATTATAGATACAACATTCCACTACATTAAACATGAACCAGATGGAAGTTGTACATTTATGAAAATGCCAGACTATGCAGTTAATGAACCTGCAAAGTTTAGTTTTAGAGAAGGCGAAAACCTTGTCTCTTTAGATATGCAGCTAACTGACCAGGATATAAGTAACAGCATTGTTGTTAAATGTGGAGATTATGCAAACGGATTTCTTAATTCGTTTCTATTAAAAAATGTATCGCAGGGTGATTTACGAGAGGAAATGATAGAAGTTCCTTGGGCGACAACGTTCTTTGCAAGGCGAGCGGTTGCTGCAGCTTATCATTTAAAAGCAATCCAGAAGTTCAGAACATTAACAGTAGCAGTCATTGGAGATCCAAGGATTCAATTATTCGATGTGGTTTCTGTTTACAATAGAGATTCTGGTCAACAATGGAATTACTTTGTTAAAGGAATTAATACCATGATATCTGCAGATGATGGATTCTATCAAACTTTAGATTTATCTGTTAACTATGGATATGAACCTGCTCCGTATACAGATATAACTGGTATTACAGTAAATGTAGATACATTACGTTTAAAACTTTGGGATTGGGATGTAGAGGATGGCGATTTGTTAAATATTTACTGCGATGATAAATTAATCGAAGAAAATTATTTTATCCGGAACAATCCGACATATGTTGATATTCCACTTGAATATGGTGTGAATACTATCGTATTTGAAGCAGTACGAAACCCAAAAGGGATTCTTACAGGACGTTTGCAAGTATTGGATACGCAAAATAATATCTTGTTTGATTATGGTTCGTTACCAGATTTATCATTTCCTAGGGTAAATCAAAACAAAGATCACTATTATATCCAACGACCAGCAAAAACTTGGTCTGTTACGAGGGTAAATTAGGGGTGATTCAATGATAATGCAAAAGAACTTATATGATCCTATTATGTATTTAATGAAAGGGTTAATTGATAGGGAATTTTACAGCGGTGGAAAACCGATTCCTGGTAATGATCCAAATGACGTATTTAAAGAAGGCATGACCGAAGGATATACACTTATTCGTGATGGTGCTCGTTTATCTGAAGTCGATGGAGATAAATATTTACACTATAATTTAGCTTTTAATGCACACAGCATGCTAGAAAAGGTTCTTGTCTCTCATAAAGTAACAGGAAAAGAAATGGAGATACAATTAATATACAATGCACAAAAGCAATTAGAGCGTGTGCAGCCGAGATTTCTTAATAAAGGTAACGGTATACTATCTGATTTAGCAATTCCCGATGTGTCGTAATGATGCACGGGAATTTTTTAATACAAGAAAAAGGGTGATTACTCTTGTTTGAAACAACCTATTTAGCTGGTGGTCGATTAGATCCACCTTTTCATCCAACAAAAACAGAACCATTTATACCTGGTTTTATTATGGATTCTTTTTCGTTCCAAACAAATGAAACTACATATACTTTACCTGCAGATATGGAGCTGTATGCAATAAGTGTAAGTGCATCTATATATGAATTAGATGATAAATGGAGCTTAATCGTGAATGGTAAAACGATTTGTAAAAACATATATACCAAGGATATTCCCGAAGGTATGCACTTCATGGTTTATAAACCTTTAGCAGCAGGAAGTACTGTTCAATTTTCATTTAAAAATCAAGGTATTCTTGATAAAACAGTATGGTTTGAATTGCATTTTTTATCATAAAGGAGGGGTATCATGAGTTTTGCTGTTACGTATATGGCGGGCGGTAGATTTGACGCACCTTATTTTCCTACAAAAACGGAACCGTATATAGAAGGTAGAAGAATTGGAATAGATGATTCAATAAAAAAAGATGAATTCTCACTACCATTCGATACAGAGTTAATTGCATTTTCTATAGCTGCATCAAGTTATAGCGATCGTGATTATTGGAATCTATTTATCGATGGGAAACAAATATTTAAAAATGTTTATGTAAAAGATGTACCAGAAGGATTCAATTTTTCTATTATTAGGCCTATTCCGGCTAACGCCGTATTAAAGTTCGAATACCACAATATAACCGGCACATCCAAAGTAGTAAAGCTGAATTATCAACTATTAAGAGATTAGGAGCGTGAAACCTATGGCATATATTGAAAAAATAGTATCAGAAGCAGAATTTCATATGGAGTTAGTAAACACCATGGTTGCAAATGGATGGAAGAAAGTAAGTAGCTTTTATAAAACAATTTATAAAGCTACTAAATCAGAGGAACCTGAACATAAATATTGGGCTGCGAAGCATGTGGTTTTAAAAAATAACGATGGTGGTTTATACGGAATTGTCCAAGCTTGGAAATGGACTACAAAGTCTAAATTAAACATTGATTTTTCTAAGCCAGAGGGAAAAACGGAATTTAAGACATATTTAGAAAACAACCCACAATATAAAGATCGTTCATGCATGTATTTGTATATGATTGAAAAACTTCCAAGCTATCAAGAGGATAGTGTAATTATTATGGGGGCAGAAGACAATAAAGAATTCCAATCTATTATGGATGTTGAATTATCCGAAGTGAAAGCCACAGAAAAAACGGGATACGACGGTAACCACCAACCTTACACATATACCGTTTATGAATATACGGATACACCAGATTTAATGATGTCACCTTGGGTTAAATCGACTTTAAGAAACCCTAAATTGCTAAATATAGACGCTGATACGAATTGGTGGCCAGATTCTTTAGTACGTATTACAGGACAAGTTGATAAAGATAGGATTGTCTTATTAATACAAGCAGATAAAACTCCAGCATTTGAAAATAATACTGTCCCTGTAACTCCAGTATACATGGGACGCTTAGAAAGCTATGCAAATGACGATACCATAGCGGATGCTCTTTGGGCTGGAACTGCTTACGATGAAGGTGGAGAAAGCTCTTCTCACAGCTTTAATTTTGAAAGTAAAACGCCATTTAGGAATGTATTTAGCTATATGCCACGCACAAAGCAATACCCTAAATCGCCAGGTAACGGCATTGATAACGTAATTATTAAACGTTCCCGCTTTGGTGCAAGGTACCAAGCGCATTATATTGCATGGAATGTACCGAGTAATATTATGCCACCCGATCGAAAAGGTGCTAATGGTGGCCAATATCCTACAGCATGGCAAAGCCACGATAATGACGAATATAAGTATCAATTCAATTCATCTTTATATAGCGGCAGGGTTCATACTTCTAGGGCTTATATTATACATCCAGATGAAGGAGTGCGTGGTTATATGCCGTATGTTGTACTTCTTTCTCCGCTAGGGTTGTTAAATGGAGATAAATTAAAAGTTAGACAAAATACATGCCCAGATACGCATGATATCTACAGGTTCTTTACCGTAGATGCAATTTCGCCAATTACCAAGATGCCAGCTACTGCATATCGTCCAGCAGGGTTAGGTATTTTCGAAAAAACAATATAGGGGATGAATATAAATGTGGTTCGATAAAATTGTAAATTTACAAACCTTGCCTAATGAATTAGAAAAGTTATTTGTAGATCACGGATGGAAACGTGATCTATTTTTCCGTATCCGGAGAGAAACCAGCAAATTCATTGATGTCCGATTATTTGAATCCACTGGAAGTGATTTGGAACGTAGAAGATTTGGTTTTGCAGTT
>NZ_JAXHPX010000009.1:0-2407 GCF_042466195.1 Bacillus sp. R86525 | reverse complement strand
CTTTAAGACGAGTCAGAATGACTCGTCTTTTTTGTGTATATTTCGTTAGAAATAACTTCTTACTAACCCAAAATACCACTTTAGACTTTAAGTATTCCCCATTCTTTTAAGATTTGTGGTTGCATAGCCATATAATTTTTTATTCAATTTCTCCCGTGATTTTTGATATGTAATTTAAGATTTTCTATTTTATTTCTTATAGATACGATTCATTGGTGTGTTAAAATAGTACAGTTATTTTTGAAGTACTTTAATATAAGAAGATTTAATTTTGAAAAAGGAGATAATATGAAAAAGATAGGTGTAATTACTATAGTAGTTTTAGTCCTTCTAGCGATTGCATATATGTTAGTCGGGAATTATTTCTATAATTATGCGTTGAATGCGAAACAAGAAAAAGATTTTTTAGAGGATAATCCTCACTTAACGGAAACGGTGAATGCATCGGGAGGTGCATTGGCTACGAATGAAGACAAGAATGCGAACTTTGTATCAAAATATAGACCTAATACATTAACTATACGCTCTTTTGATAAGCTAAATTTAACAGGTTATGAATATATGAATGAGCAATCTAGTCGTAAATGGGCACTTGTAGTTCATGGATATGATGGCAGGGCATCAGCAATGACGAAATATATCCGGAATTTTTATGAACAAGGTTATAACGTCATAGCGCCAGATCTTCGTGGGCATGGAAATAGTGAAGGCGATTATATCGGCATGGGGTGGCATGATCGTAAAGATATTTTGATTTGGATTCAACAAATTGTAAAGAAAGATCCGAATGCTGAAATAGCGCTATTTGGTGTTTCAATGGGCGCGGCAACTGTAATGATGACTTCAGGTGAAGATTTACCTTCTAACGTTAAAGTTATTATTGAAGATTGTGGATACTCGACTGTTATTGATGAATTTACTTATCAACTAAAAGATTTATTCCATTTGCCGAAGTTTCCTGTTATGAATGCAGCAAATACAGTTACGAAATTAAGAGCTGGATATGATTTAGAAGAAGCTTCAGCTATAAAACAAGTGGAGAAAAGTAAAACACCTATGTTATTTATTCATGGGGATGCTGATACATTCGTTCCTTATGAAATGTTAGATGAAGTATATAATGCTGCAAAAGTAGAAAAAGAGAAATTAATTGTTCCAGGTGCTGGACATGGAGAAGCTGAAAAGGTAGATTCGAATAAATATTGGAATACCGTATGGAAGTTCGTGGGGAGATATATTCCAGCATAATTAGATTGTTTTAGAGTTGTATATACGATAATCAGAAGGTAGTGTTTTTATACTTTTGATTATCGTTTTTTTTCTATTCGTAAATTCATTTTAGGTTGTAGTATATAAGGCTTGAAGCATAAATTTTTGAATTCTTTAGTGCCAGTGCTACAATGATTGAAAACTACATGTTAATGAGGTGTTTCTATGAAAATTGAAGTATGGTCAGATTTTGTATGCCCATTTTGCTATATTGGGAAACGTAGACTAGAAATGGCTTTAGAGCAATTTCCACATAAGAAGGATGTTGAAGTTGAGTTTAAAAGTTTTGAATTAGACCAAAATGCTCCAATCTATTCTGGAACAAGTATCAATGAAGTACTTGCATCAAAGTATGGGATTAGTATTGAAGAAGCTAAGCGTAATAATATACAACTAGGAAATCATGCAGCTAGTATGGGTTTGGATTTTAATTTTGAAGAGATGAAGCCGACAAACACTTTTGATGCGCATCGTCTAGCGAAGTTTGCAAAGGATCAAGGGAAAGAAAAAGAGATTACGGAAAATCTACTTTTTGCATATTTCACTGAATCGAGAAATTTAAGTGATGTGGATACGCTTGCTACTATCGCTGAAGCTTCAGGTTTAGATAAGCAAGAAGCTTTACAGGTTATTAATGATAAAAATGCATATGCAAATGATGTTAGAATTGATGAAGCGATTGCTCAACAATATCAAATTTCGGGAGTACCTTATTTTATTATTAATCAAAAGTATGCTATTTCAGGTGCACAACCACTTGAAACTTTTGTTGGTGCACTTCAGCAAGTGTGGGAAGAAGAGAATCCCGCACCTAAGTTACAAGAGTTTTCATCAGAAGAAGGAAGCGATATGTCTTGTACTGATGGAAGTTGTTCGATCCCTTCAAAAGAACAATAGTTTTTATGATGGAATAGCAACCCATATGGAGTTATATGGGTTGCTTATATATAAGTATAGAAGAGGTATTTAAATAGATAACTTGGTAATATAAATGAGATTTTAAAAAAATGAAGTTTTTTATAAAAATCCATTGACTATTATTATTTATAAGTGTAATATAAGACAAGTCGCCGATGCAATAACGCAGAACGCGGCAAACGAAATAAAAAAACTTAGTTGACATTAACTAACGAAGATG
>NZ_JAXHPX010000008.1:0-4500 GCF_042466195.1 Bacillus sp. R86525 | reverse complement strand
CTTTAAGACGAGTCAGAATGACTCGTCTTTTTTGTGTTTAATGAAATAAGCTTGTTATGAATGGCTCAAGAAATCCATTCATAACAAGCTTATTTGTTTAAAGATAAATATATTTATATAGCATGGACTTCGGGTAAAATGGTTATTTATCATAGCTTCACTTTGTTTTTTACATCGATAAGCTTAAAACGTTCGCAAACGAGCAGCATATCTTCAGAAAAACTAAGACCAAGCTCGTTTAGTTCCTTTGTAAAGAACTGAATATGGGTATCTCTCCAGTAACTATAAGTACGATCGCCTTCGCCTTCTGCGATAGCGAATTCTTCTGTTACTTCATTCATTGGCATTATAGTTACTTCTATTGTCTTAATAATAGCTACAGGTTCATCCTGACTATTGAGTACAATACTATAATCGTTAGTTGTTGGTAGTGGTTCATTTTCTAATTCATAAAAAATATGGCCGGAGCATGTTGCGGTTTTCACACCATCAATGACTAATTGAGCGAGATAATCAGGAGAATCACCAAATTGCCAAGCTGTAACAGATTCTGGTTTTTCATTGTTTCCCCAATAAGTATCCCAATATGATTGTGCTAATGGATTCATTTGTGTACTTACCTCACTTTAACTAATATTTTAGTCTCTTTATAATCCCTGGGGAATTTCCTTATTTGTTAGATTCTTTAATTTTGAGTTTTAAAGTCTATTTATTAACAAGAATATATACAAGGTATTGCCCTCTGTAGTCTGCTTACACCTTCTTTTATTTCTTCAGTTGTTAAATGTCCATACCCCATAATAATTCGATTATGATGTTTTCCTTTTTCAATGGCGTGGTCTTCCACAGGATATACTTTAACCCCCAGTTGTTGGGTTTTCTCAAGTAATTCTTTGGTGAATTGAACTTGATTGAATTCAACAATCAGGTGTAATCCTGTAGAATAACCGAAAATATTGATCTTATTTGAGAATGCTAATTTTAATTGCTGGATAAGGAAGTCTCTTCGATTTTTATAGATTTTTTTCATCTTCATAATATGCCGTTCCAAATAATCTTCGGCAATAAATTTAGCAAGGACAAGCTGATTTAAAGAAGATGTATGTAGATCTGAAAACCATTTTACCCTGCGACACTTTTCAATAAGGTGTGAGGGAAGAACTAAGTATCCCATCCTAAGGGCCGGTGATAAAATTTTACTAAATGAACCTATATATATCACACGCTCGGGATCCAATCCCTGTAATGAACTTACAGGTGAGCCTTCATATCGAAACTCACTGTCATAATCATCTTCAATGAGATAACAATTTGTTTTTCTTGAGTAGTTAATCAATTGAACCCGTCGTTGAATCGGTAACGCTCCTCCTAAAGGAAACTGATGAGAAGGAGTAGTGAAGATGAATTTTGGGTTTTTATTTGCAGGCAGCAAAGATGTATTCATCCCAGTATCATCAACTGGTATAGGATAAAGGAAGGCTCCTGAATTTTTAAAAATTGTTTGAATGTCATTGGTGATGGGATCTTCTATTAGTACTTCGTCGCCTGTTGACAAAAGTAACTTAGAAACAAGTGTTAAAGCTTGAGTTGCACCGGAGGTAATTACCAATTGTTCTGGATGACAAAAAACTCCTCTTGTTTTTAGTAAATAGCGTGATAAAGCTTTTCTTAATTCGAGACGCCCTTCGGGAATATCGTATCCAAACGTAGAAGGAGGTGTTTCATTCCATATAGTATGAGATAACTTTGCCCATCCCTTACGTGGAAATAAGTCTAATGCTGGTATCCCTGAACGAAAATTAATGATGTTACTGTCTTTGTTTGTTTCTTCGCACCAAGATAAAGAATCGATTAGAGTTGATTTTTTACGTTGTTCTAAATAAGTCCCTTCGGCAATGAATGTCCCAGCTCCTTGTCGAGCGACCAAAAAACCTTCGGAAAATAATTGATCATAAGCTTCTAAAATTACATTCCTAGACACGCTTAACTCAGAAGATAATTCCCGTGTCGATGGTAGTTTTTCTCCAGATTGTAGCTCTCCGTTTAATATTCGTTCACGTAGTTGGTGATAAACCTGTCGAATTAAACTTATATCTAACGATCGATCAATAGGTATCCAAAGCATATAAATGCTCCCTTCATCAAAATTGGTACCATAAAGGTTTGGTTGAAATGGTACTAATATAAACCATTTTAGCATGCTATAGTTGGATCAAATAGTTCTAAAGGGGATGAAAATGTGATGACGAAACCAGAATTCCAAGTAGCTCAGGCATTTAAATCGATTGCACGAAATGAACATATAAAATCCTATGTACAACAATCCACTGAACTTTATACGTTATTATTGCAAGCCGCGAAACGCTTTGTTACCGGAGAAACGAGACATGAGGGGATTGTGAAAGCAAAAGAACTAATTGCAAAAGGTTATCATACTTCACTAGAATACATAGGGGAAAATATTCTAGATATAGAGGAATGTTATAAAGCAAAAAATGAGTTTTGGAATCTTATTGGGGATATGGGTGCTCTATCTATGAAACAAACAGTATCACTCGATTTATCGCATGTTGGATTATCTATAGATCCAGAAATATCTTATATTCATTTAATAGAGTTGGCAGAGAAGGCAAAAGTACATGGAACTACCCTTATGATAAGTATGGAAGAATCATCTAAAGCAGCAGACATTCTTTCCATCTATAAAAAAACAACTGAGCAATATCCTAATGTAGGGATAACGATTCAGGCGCATTTATATCGCTCAAACAATGATATTCAAGAACTCCTACATTATCCAGGGAAAATACGAGTTGTAAAAGGTGCCTATCAAGAAGTTTCGGATATTGCTATGCCTAGGTCAACTGACTTAAATCAACAGTATCTTCAGATTGTAGAACAACTAGTTGAAAACAACCATCCTGTATCTATAGCTACACATGATGAAATTCTTATTAAAGAAATGGAGCAACGTCAATATTTTAGTCAATCTAATGTAGAAATAGAAATGCTATATGGAATTCGTCCGGATATGTTAAGTGATTTGAAAAACAAAGGACATAATGCTAGGGTGTATTTGACTTATGGGAAAGAGTGGTACTTGTATTTATGCCATCGGATAGCTGAATATCCGGAAAATTTATATCATGCAGTGATAGATATGATACATTCATCTTCAGTACAGCAGAGTAGGGAATATTAAATAGACATTTAATATTAAATGTAAAAATTATTTTGGCTATGGTTATTATGAGGGAGTTCAGTTATAGCGAGTAAGTTAAATAATTTTGGTTGTGGCCAAAAAAAAGAGCCGGATTTTCCTTAGAGTAGAAATTCTGGCTCTTTTTATATTGAAATTTTTTTAGTTTATATTTGCGTAAAATGCGGATGGGACTCCTATAGGTGTTAAGAAGATTATGATTTATAATTGTACAGCCGTAGTATACCTTGTTGCAGAATTTGTTTTTATGGGTGTTTTATATGTATTGGTTTCTTATTGTTATGTATTCTTAGGTTTATAGCTAGAAATAAATGAATTTGTAATTCTATATGTACTTCAAAACGGAGGATATATATATAGAAACAATAAAATTATATGCTTTGTTAGTAACTCGATTCTCTCTTCTAGCGGTAAAACGTAAATATAGGTATAGGATAAACATCCTTAAATGTGATAAAAAGTGATAAAATGCAAATAGAACAAACGTTCCTTTGGGTGTGTTAGGTACACTCGATCAATTGAGGTACGTATTTTTAATCCAGTATATGTGTTTAAAAGAAATGCTATTAATTGGTTCGGGCCTCGAGTGTAGTTTATTTGTATATCTTATAATGTTTGTTAAGAGGATATGAAAGTTATTACGACTAGGCCATATGGAAATGGATGCTGCTAAAGATGAAAGAGATATAAGTCTGCTATTTTAGTGACACAGGGATAGTTAGTAAATGTATTAGTGTGTTTCTATATATTTACGAGTAAACAGGTAAGTAACCATTACTTTATATAAGGGGAACTCTATAACTAGAGTAGTATATAAGAATTTCTGTATCGTTGTCTGTTATAAGAATAAGTATATCTTCCATCGTTTCTAATAGAGTGCCTGATAAACAAAGAGGTGTTAGGGAGCGCAATAACTTTTTAATTACATATTAGTATTTATTAAAATAAGGTTGTTAGTTTCGCTGGGGAAAAACTTCCGTACCAATTAAGTCTAGGGTATAAGTAAACTTGAATATATTTTGGAAGAAGAAATTAAAGCGAAGTCGAAGAGGCTTTTCGGATAATGCAATATTTATAGGTTCTTCTCTAGATTAGAGAGTGTAAAAATATTAACTTGAATAACTTTATAAAAAGGTATTGACGATTAGCGTATAGAGGTGTAATATAGGACAAGTCGCCGATAGCAACAACGCAGAAAGCGACAAACGAAATAAAAAACTTAGTTGACATTGAAATATGAAAATGTTAACATAAGGGAGTCGCAAATGAGCGGCAAAGAA
>NZ_JAXHPX010000007.1:5330000-5332412 GCF_042466195.1 Bacillus sp. R86525 | reverse complement strand
TAACAGTGTAGCTCATATTTTTTTAATTTTAGTTTGGTTAAGTTAGAAAGGGCGCACGGTGGATGCCTTGACACTAGGAGTCGATGAAGGACGGGACTAACGCCGATATGCTTCGGGGAGCTGTAAGTAAGCTTTGATCCGAAGATTTCCGAATGGGGAAACCCACTATACGTAATGGTATGGTATCCTTACCTGAATACATAGGGTATGGAAGACAGACCCAGGGAACTGAAACATCTAAGTACCTGGAGGAAGAGAAAGCAAATGCGATTTCCTGAGTAGCGGCGAGCGAAACGGAATCTAGCCCAAACCAAGAGGCTTGCCTCTTGGGGTTGTAGGACATTCTATACGGAGTTACAAAGGAACGAGGTAGACGAAGCGACCTGGAAAGGTCCGTCGTAGAGGGTAACAACCCCGTAGTCGAAACTTCGTTCTCTCTTGAATGTATCCTGAGTACGGCGGAACACGTGAAATTCCGTCGGAATCTGGGAGGACCATCTCCCAAGGCTAAATACTCCCTAGTGATCGATAGTGAACCAGTACCGTGAGGGAAAGGTGAAAAGCACCCCGGAAGGGGAGTGAAAGAGATCCTGAAACCGTGTGCCTACAAATAGTCAGAGCCCGTTAATGGGTGATGGCGTGCCTTTTGTAGAATGAACCGGCGAGTTACGATCCCGTGCGAGGTTAAGTTGAAGAGACGGAGCCGCAGCGAAAGCGAGTCTGAATAGGGCGTTTAGTACGTGGTCGTAGACCCGAAACCAGGTGATCTACCCATGTCCAGGGTGAAGTTCAGGTAACACTGAATGGAGGCCCGAACCCACGCACGTTGAAAAGTGCGGGGATGAGGTGTGGGTAGCGGAGAAATTCCAATCGAACCTGGAGATAGCTGGTTCTCCCCGAAATAGCTTTAGGGCTAGCCTTAAGTGTAAGAGTCTTGGAGGTAGAGCACTGATTGAACTAGGGGTCCTCATCGGATTACCGAATTCAGTCAAACTCCGAATGCCAATGACTTATCCTTAGGAGTCAGACTGCGAGTGATAAGATCCGTAGTCAAGAGGGAAACAGCCCAGATCGCCAGCTAAGGTCCCAAAGTGTGTATTAAGTGGAAAAGGATGTGGAGTTGCTTAGACAACTAGGATGTTGGCTTAGAAGCAGCCACCATTTAAAGAGTGCGTAATAGCTCACTAGTCGAGTGACTCTGCGCCGAAAATGTACCGGGGCTAAATACACCACCGAAGCTGCGAACTGATACCAATGGTATCAGTGGTAGGGGAGCGTTCTAAGTGCAGTGAAGTCAGACCGGAAGGACTGGTGGAGCGCTTAGAAGTGAGAATGCCGGTATGAGTAGCGAAAGACGGGTGAGAATCCCGTCCACCGAATGCCTAAGGTTTCCTGAGGAAGGCTCGTCCGCTCAGGGTTAGTCAGGACCTAAGCCGAGGCCGACAGGCGTAGGCGATGGACAACAGGTTGATATTCCTGTACCACCTCTTTATCGTTTGAGCAATGGAGGGACGCAGAAGGATAGAAGAAGCGTGCGATTGGTTGTGCACGTCCAAGCAGTTAGGCTGATAAGTAGGCAAATCCGCTTATCGTGAAGGCTGAGCTGTGATGGGGAAGCTCCTTATGGAGCGAAGTCTTTGATTCCCCGCTGCCAAGAAAAGCTTCTAGCGAGATAAAAGGTGCCTGTACCGCAAACCGACACAGGTAGGCGAGGAGAGAATCCTAAGGTGTGCGAGAGAACTCTGGTTAAGGAACTCGGCAAAATGACCCCGTAACTTCGGGAGAAGGGGTGCTTTCTTAACGGAAAGCCGCAGTGAATAGGCCCAAGCGACTGTTTAGCAAAAACACAGGTCTCTGCGAAGCCGTAAGGCGAAGTATAGGGGCTGACACCTGCCCGGTGCTGGAAGGTTAAGGAGAGGGGTTAGCGTAAGCGAAGCTCTGAACTGAAGCCCCAGTAAACGGCGGCCGTAACTATAACGGTCCTAAGGTAGCGAAATTCCTTGTCGGGTAAGTTCCGACCCGCACGAAAGGTGTAACGATTTGGGCACTGTCTCAACCAGAGACTCGGTGAAATTATAGTACCTGTGAAGATGCAGGTTACCCGCGACAGGACGGAAAGACCCCGTGGAGCTTTACTGTAGCCTGATATTGAATTTTGGTACAGTTTGTACAGGATAGGCGGGAGCCATTGAAACCGGAGCGCTAGCTTCGGTGGAGGCGCTGGTGGGATACCGCCCTGACTGTATTGAAATTCTAACCTACGGGTCTTATCGACCCGGGAGACAGTGTCAGGTGGGCAGTTTGACTGGGGCGGTCGCCTCCTAAAGTGTAACGGAGGCGCCCAAAGGTTCCCTCAGAATGGTTGGAAATCATTCGTAGAGTGCAAAGGCATAAGGGAGCTTGACTGCGAGA
>NZ_JAXHPX010000007.1:5167500-5325000 GCF_042466195.1 Bacillus sp. R86525 | reverse complement strand
CACAGGTAGGCGAGGAGAGAATCCTAAGGTGTGCGAGAGAACTCTGGTTAAGGAACTCGGCAAAATGACCCCGTAACTTCGGGAGAAGGGGTGCTTTCTTAACGGAAAGCCGCAGTGAATAGGCCCAAGCGACTGTTTAGCAAAAACACAGGTCTCTGCGAAGCCGTAAGGCGAAGTATAGGGGCTGACACCTGCCCGGTGCTGGAAGGTTAAGGAGAGGGGTTAGCGTAAGCGAAGCTCTGAACTGAAGCCCCAGTAAACGGCGGCCGTAACTATAACGGTCCTAAGGTAGCGAAATTCCTTGTCGGGTAAGTTCCGACCCGCACGAAAGGTGTAACGATTTGGGCACTGTCTCAACCAGAGACTCGGTGAAATTATAGTACCTGTGAAGATGCAGGTTACCCGCGACAGGACGGAAAGACCCCGTGGAGCTTTACTGTAGCCTGATATTGAATTTTGGTACAGTTTGTACAGGATAGGCGGGAGCCATTGAAACCGGAGCGCTAGCTTCGGTGGAGGCGCTGGTGGGATACCGCCCTGACTGTATTGAAATTCTAACCTACGGGTCTTATCGACCCGGGAGACAGTGTCAGGTGGGCAGTTTGACTGGGGCGGTCGCCTCCTAAAGTGTAACGGAGGCGCCCAAAGGTTCCCTCAGAATGGTTGGAAATCATTCGTAGAGTGCAAAGGCATAAGGGAGCTTGACTGCGAGACCTACAAGTCGAGCAGGGACGAAAGTCGGGCTTAGTGATCCGGTGGTTCCGCATGGAAGGGCCATCGCTCAACGGATAAAAGCTACCCCGGGGATAACAGGCTTATCTCCCCCAAGAGTCCACATCGACGGGGAGGTTTGGCACCTCGATGTCGGCTCATCGCATCCTGGGGCTGTAGTCGGTCCCAAGGGTTGGGCTGTTCGCCCATTAAAGCGGTACGCGAGCTGGGTTCAGAACGTCGTGAGACAGTTCGGTCCCTATCCGTCGTGGGCGTAGGAAATTTGAGAGGAGCTGTCCTTAGTACGAGAGGACCGGGATGGACGCACCGCTGGTGTACCAGTTGTTCTGCCAAGGGCATAGCTGGGTAGCTATGTGCGGAAGGGATAAGTGCTGAAAGCATCTAAGCATGAAGCCCCCCTCAAGATGAGATTTCCCATAGCGTAAGCTAGTAAGATCCCTGAAAGATGATCAGGTTGATAGGTTCGAGGTGGAAGCATGGTGACATGTGGAGCTGACGAATACTAATAGATCGAGGACTTAACCATATAATATGTAGCAATGTTATCTAGTTTTGAAGGAATATGCCTTCATAGTTTGGTGATGATGGCAGAGAGGTCACACCCGTTCCCATACCGAACACGGAAGTTAAGCTCTCTAGCGCCGATGGTAGTTGGGACCTTGTCCCTGTGAGAGTAGGACGTCGCCAAGCAACTAAGACACGAGTCATTTGACTCGTGTTTTTTCGTGTTTTCTTTTATAATTCATAGTAATTTAAAAAATCTTTACTTAAAAAATCGTCCTTTTGATTAAAGACTGTGAAATGTGGCTAGGATAGTGAATAAGCAAAAGAGTTGCAAATTTTTTTAATACGTATATAATTAAAGTCAAAGATAGTCAAAGTCAATAAAGGTGGCGGATAAATGAGAAATATATCTGATATCATTGAGAAATATCTAAAGCAAGTTATTGACTTAAGTAATAATAATGTGATTGAAATCAAGAGGAATGAGATCGCGGATCGATTCGATTGTGTTCCGTCTCAAATCAACTATGTAATCAATACCCGTTTTACGTTAGAAAGAGGATTCGTAGTAGAAAGTAAACGAGGTGGAGGAGGTTACATTCGCATTATAAAAGTCAAACTGCATGACGATATAGACATTATTGATCAAATGCTTCATATGATTGATCATAGCGTTGCACAAGGAAATGCAGAAAGTCTGGTTATACGTTTAATAGAAGAGGGCATCATAACAAATCGTGAAGCTAAACTTATGTTAAGTGTACTAGATCGTTCTGTATTATTAATGGATGTTCCTTCTCGAGATGAACTTAGGGCTCGAATATTATGCGCAATGTTAAGAACACTGAAATATAAATAAATATAACTTTTGTAAAAAATGATAACTAAGATAATGCAGTTTAATATTGTAGGGATTTTGAAGGGTACATGTGCTTTTATTAAATGGATTAAGGCAAGAGAACAATCTAGTAATGTATGAAAAGTATCATGAGATAGATCGTTCCTGTTGTAAAGGTGGGGATAGCGATGACTTGTCAAAATTGTAATATAAGAACAGCAACTTTACATTATACAAAAGTAATCAACGAGAAAAAGGCGGAAGTTCATCTTTGTGAGCAATGTGCAGAACAAAGTGGCTATACGTCTTTCTTTCAATCACAGCAGTCTAATTTTTCATTCCATGAATTATTAGCTGGATTATTACATGGTGAATCAGCAATGGTTGAAGAAGGACAAAATACATTTTCAAATACAAATATACTAAGATGTCCAGATTGTAAGATGACATATGAACAATTTACAAAAGTGGGACGCTTTGGTTGTGCTTCTTGTTACGATACATTTAAAGAGCATTTAAAACCATTATTAAAACGTCTACACGGTGGACATACAGATCATTGTGGAAAAATTCCAGAGCGTATAGAAGGAAATATCCACTTAAAGAAAGAATTAGATGAACTAAAACTCACTCTGAAGCAATTTGTGCAAAAAGAGGAGTTTGAGAAAGCAGCTGAAATACGAGATGAAATTCGAGGTCTTGAAAATCGGCTTAGTGAGCATAGAGAGGGGGAATAGTTCTATGTCACTGGACAGAATTATGAACGAAGCAATTAGTCCGTGGATGAAGGGAGATGGCCCTGATTCTGATATTGTTTTAAGTAGTCGAATTCGTTTGGCTCGTAATTTAAAAAAATATCAATTCTCTACTATGCAAAACGAGAAAGAAGCTAAACAGATTCATGAATTATTTAAGAAGAAGTTTGTAAATAAACCGGTAGAACCTTTTGGGAAGTTTGAACTATTAAAAATGAATGAATTAAATCCTCTTCAAAGGAGGGTTTTAGTTGAGAAACATTTAATTAGTCCAAATCTTGCAGGAACAGAATACGGAGCATGTTTACTATCAGAAAGTGAACATATTAGTATCATGCTTAATGAAGAGGATCACGTTAGGATTCAGTGTTTATTTTCAGGGTTACAGTTATCAAAGGCGCTTCAGAGTGCCAATCAAATAGATAATTGGATCGAGGAAGAAGTTGAATACGCTTTTGATGAATCACTTGGATATATTACGAGTTGTCCTACTAACGTTGGTACAGGATTAAGGGCCTCTGTAATGATTCATTTACCGGGACTCGTTTTAACGAAAAGGATTAACCGTATTATACAAGTAATTCAAAAATTAGGGCTAGTAGTAAGAGGAATATACGGTGAAGGTAGCGAAGCGTTAGGTAATATATTTCAAGTGTCCAATCAAATGACACTAGGTAAAGCAGAAGAAGATATTATTGCAGATTTAAAGAGTGTCATTCAACAAATTATACAACAAGAAAAAATAGCTAGAGAATTAATCGTACAAAATTCAAGTATTGAGCTTGAAGATAAAGTATATCGTTCTTACGGTATACTCTCCAATAGTCGTTTAATCCAATCTGCGGAAGCGGCTACTTGTTTATCCGATGTACGACTTGGTATTGACCTAGGATATATAAAAGGGATATCAAGAAATATTTTGACTGAGTTAATGGTCCTTACTCAGCCAGGCATTCTGCAGCAATATGCAGGAGGACCTTTAGGGCCAGAAGAAAGAGATTATCGAAGAGCAACCTTAATCCGTGAGCGATTACGTATTGAACAAAACTAAGCGCAAGTAGGAGGCGATTTCTATGATGTTTGGAAGATTTACAGAACGAGCACAGAAAGTATTAGCTTTATCTCAAGAGGAAGCAATTCGCATTGGGCATAATAATATTGGTACAGAACATATTTTACTTGGGCTTGTACGCGAAGGCGAAGGGATTGCAGCAAAAGCGTTAATTGCTCTTGGATTAAGTCCAGAGAAAGTTCAAAAAGAGGTAGAAGCATTAATTGGGCGTGGAACAGAAGCTTCACAAACAGTACATTACACACCTCGTGCTAAAAAGGTTATTGAGTTGTCTATGGATGAAGCGCGTAAGCTGGGCCATTCCTACGTTGGAACAGAACATGTCTTACTTGGTTTAATCCGTGAAGGTGAAGGGGTAGCGGCACGTGTTTTAAATAATTTAGGTGTAAGTCTAAACAAGGCAAGACAACAAGTACTGCAACTTCTTGGAAGTAACGAAGCTAGTTCAGGTCACCAAGGTGGTTCATCAACAAATGCAAATACACCGACGCTTGACAGTTTAGCACGTGATTTAACAGTTGTGGCACGTGAAAATCGTTTAGATCCTGTTATTGGACGTAGTAAAGAAATTCAACGCGTAATTGAAGTGTTAAGCCGTAGAACAAAAAACAATCCAGTATTAATTGGAGAACCTGGTGTAGGTAAGACAGCAATTGCAGAAGGGTTAGCACAGCAAATTGTAAATAATGAAGTTCCTGAAACTTTAAGAGATAAGCGTGTTATGACATTAGATATGGGGACAGTTGTAGCTGGAACGAAATATCGTGGTGAATTTGAAGACCGTTTAAAGAAAGTGATGGATGAAATTCGTCAAGCGGGCAATATTATTCTATTTATTGATGAGCTTCATACATTAATTGGTGCAGGTGGAGCAGAAGGTGCAATTGATGCGTCAAATATTTTAAAACCATCTTTAGCTCGCGGTGAATTGCAATGTATTGGGGCGACAACTTTAGATGAATATCGTAAATATATTGAAAAAGACGCAGCTTTAGAGAGACGTTTCCAGCCAATCCATGTTGATGAGCCGAGTTTAGAGGAATCAATTCAAATTTTGAAAGGTTTACGTGATCGTTACGAGGCGCATCACCGTGTATCTATTACAGATGATGCAATCGATGCGGCTGTAAAACTTTCAGATCGTTATATTACAGATCGTTTCTTACCTGATAAAGCAATTGATTTAATTGATGAGGCTGCATCAAAAGTACGTTTACGTTCTTACACAACACCACCGAACTTAAAAGAGCTTGAAGTGAAGCTTGAGGAAATTAGAAAAGAAAAAGATGCAGCTGTACAAAGTCAAGAATTTGAAAAAGCTGCTTCCTTACGTGATATGGAACAACGTTTACGTGAAAAGTTAGAAGATACAAAACGCCAGTGGAAAGAGCAACAAGGAAAAGAAAATTCAGAAGTAACAGTAGAAGACATTGCAAATGTCGTTTCCACATGGACACGTATCCCAGTTTCTAAACTTGCACAAACAGAGACAGATAAATTATTAAACTTAGAATCAATTTTACATGATCGTTTAATTGGTCAAGATGAAGCAGTCGTAGCTGTGGCAAAAGCTGTTCGTCGTGCAAGAGCAGGATTAAAAGATCCGAAGCGCCCGATTGGTTCATTTATTTTCTTAGGACCAACAGGTGTAGGTAAAACGGAACTTGCAAGAGCGTTGGCAGAATCTATGTTCGGTGATGAGGATGCGATGATTCGTATCGATATGTCTGAGTACATGGAGAAGCATTCTACTTCTCGTTTAGTTGGATCTCCTCCAGGATATGTTGGATATGAAGAAGGTGGACAATTAACAGAGAAAGTTCGTCGTAAGCCATATTCGGTTGTTCTATTAGATGAGGTAGAGAAAGCTCATCCTGATGTGTTTAATATTTTACTACAAGTATTAGAAGATGGTCGTTTAACGGATTCTAAAGGGCGTACAGTTGATTTCCGTAATACAATTGTTATTATGACGTCTAACGTCGGTGCAGATGCGTTAAAACGTAATAAACACCTTGGCTTTAACGTACAAGATGAGAGCCGCGATTATTCAGATATGAAAGGTAAAGTAATGGATGAACTGAAAAAGGCATTCCGTCCAGAATTCTTAAACCGTATTGATGAAATTATCGTGTTCCATATGCTTGAGAAAAAACATATTCAAGAGATTGTAACACTTATGGTTAATCAGTTAGTGAAGCGCTTAAAAGAACAAGAGATTGAATTACACCTAACAGAAGGAGCGATTGCAGCGATTGCTGATAAAGGATTTGATCGTGAGTACGGTGCTCGTCCACTTCGTAGGGCAATTCAGAAGCATGTGGAAGATAGACTGTCAGAAGAACTGTTAAAAGGCGCTATTGAGAAAGGACAAAAAGTTATCTTTGATGTAGAAGGAGAATCATTTGTCATTCATAGTGCGGAAAAGGTAAAATAAGTATAGACAAACAAAGAGGGCTACGCGATAGCCCTCTTTCTTGTACGAGAAGGATAAACGTTTATAGATGAAAGTGAAGTGAACTATAAAAAGATATGGCTAAAAAGAAAACAAAGTTTACATGTCAAGAATGTGGTTATCAGTCACCAAAATATATGGGGAAATGTCCTGGATGTGGTCAATGGAATACGCTTGTTGAAGAGATGGAACCGGTTGTATCATCAAGACGCCTTAATTATGTCAATGCAATCCAATCAGAAGTAACAAAACCAAGACGCCTAACAGAAGTAGAAACAAAGTCAGAGGCGCGTATTGAAACGAAATTCCAAGAGTTTAACCGTGTACTTGGTGGTGGGATTGTAGATGGGTCCTTAGTACTTATTGGTGGAGACCCTGGGATTGGAAAATCAACATTGCTATTACAGATTTCATCGCAATTAGCAGATTCTTCATATGATGTACTATATATATCGGGTGAGGAGTCGGCAAAGCAGATTAAACTTCGTGCAGATCGTTTGCATGTAAAGGGTAGTAATCTATTTGTTGTAGCAGAGACTGATTTACAGCGAATTGCATCGCACATTGAAGAGATGAATCCAGCTTTTGTTGTTATTGACTCCATTCAAACGATACATTTACCTGAAGTGACGTCAGCCCCAGGAAGTGTCGCGCAAGTACGTGAATGTACAGCGGAATTAATGAAACTTGCAAAGACGAAAGGGATTCCTATTTTTATAGTTGGACATGTGACAAAAGAAGGGGCAATTGCAGGACCACGTATGTTAGAACATATGGTTGATGCAGTTCTTTACTTTGAAGGAGATCGTCACCATACATATCGTATTTTGCGAGCTGTGAAAAACCGTTTTGGTTCCACAAATGAAATGGGTATCTTTGAAATGAAGGAGCTAGGTCTTGCAGAGGTACTAAACCCTTCTGAAATTTTCCTTGAGGAACGTCCAGTTGGAGTTGCAGGATCCACAGTGGTTGCTTCAATGGAAGGAACAAGACCGGTTTTAGTAGAAATACAAGCATTAATCTCTCCTACTAGTTTTGGAAATCCTCGAAGAATGGCGACGGGAATTGATCATAACCGCGTTTCACTTATTATGGCAGTGTTAGAAAAAAGAACCGGTTTATTGTTGCAAAATCAAGACGCGTATTTAAAAGTCGCGGGTGGTTTGAAATTAGATGAACCAGCAATCGATTTGGCCGTTGCATTAAGTATTGCTTCAAGTTTCAGAGATAAACCTACTGCACCAACCGATGCGGTAATAGGAGAAGTAGGCCTAACTGGAGAAATAAGAAGAGTATCAAGAATTGAACAACGTGTACAAGAAGCAGCGAAATTAGGATTTCAACGTGCTATTATTCCTAGAAAAAATTTGGGAGGGTGGACGATTCCAGATGGGATTGAGGTAGTGGGTGTTTCTAATTTAGGAGAAGCGCTTCGTTTGACATTAGGAGGCTAGGCTATGGAGGAAAACAAGCAACGTGTCAAAAGTATGATTAACATTCTACAGCTCGTTGCCCCAGGAACACCACTACGCGAAGGGATAGATAACGTACTTCGTGCGCAAACTGGAGGGCTAATTGTTCTTGGGTATAATGAGCAGATTAAAAGTATTGTTGATGGAGGATTTCACATTAATTGTGCATTCTCACCGGCTAGTTTATATGAATTAGCAAAAATGGATGGGGCACTTATTTTAAATGAAACTGGGAGCAAAATTTTAATTGCAAATGCACAATTAGTTCCAGATCCATCCATTGATTCTATTGAAACGGGTATGCGTCATCGAACGGCAGAGCGTGTAGCAAAGCAGACGGCTAGTCTTGTTGTGGCTATTTCACAAAGACGTAACGTAATTACACTATATCAAGGGAACTTACGTTATACACTAAAAGATATAGGTGTAATTTTGACAAAGGCAAATCAAGCTATTCAAACGTTAGAAAAATATAAAGCTGTATGGAATGATGGGATTACGAATTTGGGCATTCTAGAATTTGAAGAGGTCGTTACAATGTCCGAGGTAGTTCATGTTTTACATAGTGTCGAAATGGTACTGCGTATTAAAAATGAAATATTGAGCTATATTCATGAGTTAGGAACAGAAGGAAGATTAATTCGTTTACAACTCACAGAATTACTAGCTGATTTAGAAGCAGAGGCAGCGCTATTGATTAAGGATTACTATCAAGAGAAAACGCAAGATCACCATCAAATTTTGAAGAAGTTACAAGATCTTGCAAATACACAACTTCTAGAGGATAGCGATTTAGTTAAGTTGCTTGGTTATCCAGGACAAATGAGCTTAGAGGAAAGTGTGACACCGAGAGGATACCGAATCGCAAGCAAAATTTCTCGCGTTCCACCACTTATCATTGAAAATTTAATTAATCGCTTTAAAACGTTGCAGGGTGTTTGTCGCGCAACTATTAATGAATTGGATGATGTGGAAGGAATTGGAGAAGTTAGGGCGAAGAAAATACGAGAAGGCCTAAAAAGAATTCAAGAGCATCTCTATATGAGTAGACACAATTAAGAATATTACATTGATTCCATAATATAACGACACTAGAACATTTTTGGTATATGATATGGTATATTGGTAAATAAAACTATTTATAAAAAAACACGTCCGCTTTTGCATTCGGCGTTTTGATTAGCAAAACAATGGTTAATAATGAGTAGGAGGTGGTTGGATGTTAAAACGGATCGTACAGCTCTTCTTTTTAGTAATCGGGGGAGCGTTAGGGATTTTCTTAATCCCAAAAGTTATTAATGTATTGGACATAGGTGCTGTTCCATGGCTTGAAGGATCGTATGTTCGGGCGGTTATTGGTGCAATTATTTTATTTTTAACAACATTTTGGCTTGTAGATTATATTGTTCAACTTATTAAGCATATCGAAGAGGCCCTTGTAAAGGCGCCTGTAGCAGATGTTTTATTTGGTACATTAGGGTTGATCTCTGGTCTTATTGTTGCATATTTAATTTTAATACCAATTCGTGAATTTACAATTCCAGTCATTAGTACAGTATTGCAAGTGTTCTTTACCCTTTTACTTGGATATTTAGGGTTCCAAGTAGGGTTTAAAAAGAGAAATGAATTGCTAGGGTTATTTACATTACCGCAACGTGGTGGTAAGAAAAAGAACAATAGTGAGACTGAAGAGGCCGAGGGAGAAGTAGAGAAGTCTACAGCTCACTGGAAGATTCTCGATACGAGTGTAATTATTGATGGACGTATTGCTGATATTTGCCAAACAAAGTTTTTAGAAGGAACAATTGTGATTCCACAATTCGTATTAGAAGAACTTCAGCATATTGCCGATTCTTCCGATGCGTTAAAGCGTAATCGTGGTCGCAGAGGGTTAGACATTTTAAATCGTATTCAAAAAGAGATGCCAATTCCGGTAGAAATTTATGAAGGCGATTTCGAGGATATCCAAGAGGTGGATAGCAAGCTTGTAAAGTTAGCGAAAATCACCGGTGGAACTGTTGTAACAAATGATTTCAACTTAAATAAAGTTTCTGAATTACAAGGGGTAACAGTGTTAAACATTAACGATTTAGCAAATGCAATTAAACCAGTTGTACTCCCTGGCGAAGAACTAAGTGTTTATGTTGTGAAAGATGGTAAAGAACAAAATCAAGGTGTTGCATATTTAGATGATGGCACGATGATTGTAGTAGAAGACGGTAGAGAATATGTCGGTTCACAACTCAATGTACTTGTTACAAGTGTATTGCAAACATCGGCTGGTCGTATGATATTCGCAAAACGTAAATTATTAGAAAAAGCATTATAAGTAGGGGATTTTTAATATGTATACATTAATTATTCCAGCAGCGGGTCAAGGGAAACGGATGGGTGCTGGCAAAAATAAGTTGTTCTTACTTATAAATGAAGTACCGATTATTGTGCATACATTACGCGCTTTTGAAAAAGATACAGCATGTGAAAGTATTATTATGGCAATTAATGAAGAGGAACGTCCTTATTTTGAGGAGTTAATGCAGAAGTACCCAGTTGGAAAACAGGTGCAATTTATTCAGGGCGGAGCGGAAAGACAAGATAGCGTATATAATGCACTGCATCATGTGAGCGGAGTTGAGTATGTTCTCGTGCACGATGGTGCGCGCCCGTTCGTAACGAATAAAATGATTCAAGATGTATTAACTGCAGCAGAAAAATATGGTGCTTCCATTTGTGCAGTGCCAGTGAAGGATACAGTTAAGAAAGTAGAACAGAGTGTTGTTGTTGAAACGGTAGAACGTTCTCAGCTTAAAGCAGTTCAAACACCGCAAGGGTTCTCTGTTCCTCTGTTATTAGAAGCTCATAGAAGTGCAAAGCAGAGTTGTTTCCTTGGTACAGATGATGCAAGTCTCGTAGAACGTATCGGGAAGCCAGTAGGTGTAGTAGAGGGGAGTTACTATAATATTAAAGTGACGACCCCGGAGGATTTGTTAATCGCTGAAAGTTTCCTTCATGTCCAGAAGAAATAGTAGTGATGGCATTATAGTAAAGAAAAGCTCGGCAACGGCCGGGCTTTTCTTTATAGGGATAGCGATATAATATAGAATCATAAAGCTCAGTAGTTTAGCTTGAGGAGGATGCAAAGGATGTTTCGAATTGGACAAGGTTTTGATGTACATGAATTTGCGGAAGGTAGACCATTAATTATCGGCGGAATTACAATTCCTCATGAGAAAGGATTAATCGGTCACTCGGATGCGGATGTATTGTTACATACGATTGCTGACGCGTGTTTAGGAGCAATTGCAGCAGGAGATATTGGAAAGCATTTTCCAGATACAGATCCTGCCTTTAAAGATGCAGATTCAGCTATATTGTTACAGAAAGTTTGGGAATTTGTGCGTGAACAAGGTTACGAGCTAGGGAATCTAGATTGTACAATTATTGCTCAAAAGCCAAAAATGGCGCCGCATATTGAAAGCATGCGCAAACGTATTAGTGAACTATTAGAAACGTCTGTTGATAATATTAATGTAAAGGCAACAACAACAGAAAAATTAGGGTTTACAGGTAGAGAAGAAGGGATTGCTTCTCAAGCAGTTGTATTATTGCAGAAAAAATAATGGTTTTTAATTCGTAAGATGGATAATCACATTTTTTTGTTGTACAATTATAAAATGTGTAGACATTAAGAATGGAAGGTGTACCAATTATGGAAAAGCAAGTGAGAGTGCGCTATGCGCCAAGTCCAACAGGACACTTACATATCGGAAATGCGCGTACGGCATTATTTAATTATTTATTTGCTCGTCATCAAGATGGTAAGTTTATTATTCGTATTGAAGATACTGATGTAAAACGTAATGTTGCTGGTGGAGAAGAAAGCCAATTAAAATACTTGAAATGGCTCGGTATGGACTGGGATGAAGGTGTTGATGTTGGTGGTGAATTTGGACCATATCGTCAAACAGAGCGTTTAGATATTTATAAAAAATTATATGTAGATTTATTAGAGCGTGGTTTAGCTTACAAATGTTATATGACAGAAGAAGAGCTAGAAGCAGAGCGTGAAGGTCAAATCGCTCGTGGTGAAACACCGCGTTATGCTGGAAATCACCGTGATTTAACTGAGGAGCAAATGAAAGGATTTGAGGCTGAAGGCCGCATTCCAAGTATTCGTTTCCGTGTACCTGCTGATCGCGACTACACGTTTAAAGATATCGTAAAAGACGAAGTGGCATTCCATTCAAATGATTTTGGCGATTTCGTTATCGTGAAAAAAGATGGTATTCCAACTTATAACTTTGCGGTAGCAGTAGATGATCACTTAATGGAAATTACACACGTACTTCGTGGTGATGATCATATTTCAAACACGCCAAAACAAATGATGATTTACGAAGCTTTCGGTTGGGATATCCCGCAATTCGGTCATATGACTTTAATTGTAAATGAAAGCCGTAAAAAATTAAGTAAGCGTGATGAATCTATTATTCAATTTATTGAGCAATATAAAGAGCTTGGATATCTTCCAGAAGCAATCTTTAACTTTATTGCACTACTAGGTTGGTCGCCGGTAGGAGAAGATGAAATCTTCTCTCAATATGAGTTTATCAAAATGTTTGATGCAGCTCGTTTATCGAAATCACCTGCATTGTTTGATTCTCAAAAACTAAAATGGATGAACAACCAATATATGAAAAAGCAAGAATTAGATACGGTTGTTGAACTAAGCTTACCGCATTTAGTGAAGGCTGGTCGCGTAGGTGAAAACTTAAGCGAACAAGAACAAGCTTGGGTTCGTGATGTAATTGCTTTATATCATGACCAAATGAGTTTTGGGGCTGAAATTGTAGAGCTTTCTGAAATGTTCTTTAAAGATCATGTTGATCATGAAGAAGAAGGACAGGAAGTATTGAAAGGTGAACAAGTATCTGAAGTGCTTCGTGCATTTGCTGGTCAATTAGAAGCTCTAGAAGCGCTGGAGCCAGCAGCAGTTAAAGCTTCTATTAAAGCAGTTCAAAAGGAAACAGGACATAAAGGTAAAAATTTATTTATGCCAATCCGTGTTGCTACTACTGGACAAACGCATGGCCCAGAACTTCCTAATGCGATTGCTCTTCTTGGAAAAGAAAAAGTTTTAAATCGTATTCAAAAAGTAATTGGTTAACATTTTCTAGATTTAGAAATATAATAAGTATACTTAAAACCTAATAAGGAAAAGCGACGAGAAGGAGAAGTAGAAAATCAGGCTTTTTACAGAGAGAACCACCTTTAGGCTGGAAGTGGTTTATAAGCGGATTTTTGAAATGCCCCTTCGAGTCTTCTGTTGAACAGCGAATTATTTCGTAGAACGCCTTAGGGCGGAAAGTAAACAGAAGCGGTGTAAACCGTTATCATGGATGAGTTTGAGGCTTTCTTTAGCCTAAACAGAGTGGAACCGCGCTTATAAGGCGTCTCTGTCGATATGACAGAGGCGTCTTTTTTTTATACCAAAATAGGGTATGAGTATAAGTTTTATCTCCTTGTATAAAGATTTAGGGGGAAGTGGGGAGTTAGTTCATTCGAAAAAAGCAGCCCATAAAGGGGAGGGAACATCGATGTTTAAGAGGCTTCGGGAAGATATTGGAGTCGTTTTTGAACAGGATCCAGCGGCACGAAGTTATTTCGAAGTCATTTTAACTTACTCTGGATTACATGCAGTTTGGTCTCATCGAATTGCACATGCTTTTTATAAAAGGAATTTTTTCTTTATTGCACGCTGGATTTCACAAGTAAGTCGTTTTTTTACTGGCATTGAGATTCATCCGGGAGCAACTATTGGTCGTCGTTTTTTCATTGATCATGGAATGGGAGTTGTGATTGGAGAAACGTGTGAAATTGGTGATAATGTAACGATTTATCAGGGTGTTACATTAGGTGGTACCGGTAAAGAAAAAGGAAAGAGGCATCCTACAATTCAGGATAATGTATTAATTGCAACAGGTGCTAAAGTGCTAGGCTCGATTACGGTTGGAGAGAATTCTAAAATTGGAGCAGGGTCTGTCGTATTAAAAGAAGTCCCTGCGCATTCTACAGTTGTAGGCATACCTGGTCGAGTCGTTATTCAAAATGGAGTAAAGATTGGTCAAGAATTAAATCATTCTGATCTTCCGGACCCAATTTTTGATAAATTAAAGGTTATGGAAGCAGAACTTGATAAATTGAGAAAGCAACTCGAAGTAAAGGTAGAAAGGAAGGATAAAAATGACTATTCACATTTATAATACGTTAACGCGTCAAAAAGAAGAGTTTATTCCACTAGAAGAAAATAAGGTAAAGATGTATGTGTGCGGACCTACAGTTTATAATTACATTCACATTGGGAATGCAAGACCACCTATGGTATTTGATACGGTACGCCGTTACTTAGAATATAAAGGATATGATGTGCAGTATGTATCTAACTTTACTGACGTGGATGATAAATTAATTAAGGCTGCAAATGAATTAGGCGAAGATGTACCAACAATTGCAGATCGTTTTGTTGAAGCTTATTTTGAAGATGTAACGGCACTGGGTTGCAAACATGCGACGGTTCATCCGCGTGTAATGGAAAATATGGATATCATTATTGAATTTATTCAAGAACTTGTGAATAAAGGGTATGCATATGAATCAGAAGGTGATGTGTACTTTAGAACGAAAGAATTCGAGGGTTACGGTAAATTATCGCATCAACCAATCGCAGACTTACGTCACGGTGCACGTATTGAAGTAGGAGAAAAGAAACAAGACCCTCTTGACTTTGCTTTATGGAAGGCTGCGAAAGAAGGAGAGATCTTCTGGGAAAGCCCATGGGGGAAAGGACGCCCAGGATGGCATATTGAATGCTCAGCGATGGCGCGTAAATATTTGGGGGATACAATTGATATTCATGCTGGTGGTCAAGACTTGGCATTTCCTCATCATGAAAATGAAATTGCGCAGTCTGAGGCGTTGACTGGAAAAACATTTGCACGTTACTGGATGCATAATGGATATATTAATATTGATAATGAGAAAATGTCTAAGTCACTTGGAAACTTCATTTTAGTTCACGATATCATTAAGCAATATGATCCGCAGTTAATTAGATTCTTTATGTTATCAGTACATTACCGTCATCCAATTAACTTTAGTGAAGAGTTATTACAAAGTACGAATAATGGGCTAGAAAGAATTAAAACGGCCTACGGTAATTTAAAGCATCGTATGGAAAGTAGTACAGATTTAACAGATCATAATGAGAAATGGTTAGCTGAAATGGAAAAATTCCAGGCTGCATTTGAAGAAGCAATGGATGATGATTTCAATACGGCTAATGCGATTACTGAATTATATAATGTAGCAAATCACGCAAATCAATATTTATTAGAAGAACATACTTCTAAAGTTGTAATTGGAGCATACGTGAAACAACTTGAAACATTATTTGATATTTTAGGATTAGAATTAGCGCAAGAAGAATTACTTGATGAAGAAATTGAGGCGCTTATCCAAAAGCGTATTGAAGCTCGTAAAAATCGTGATTTCGCATTATCCGATCAAATTCGCGATGATTTAAAAGAACGTAATATTATTTTAGAAGATACCGCTCAAGGTACAAGATGGAAAAGAGGATAAAAATGATTGATGCAAAGCAATTGAACAGCTTAGCGTTAGCATATATGGGTGATGCGGTATATGAACAATATATCCGCTATCACCTTCTCCAAAAAGGAACAGTTCGCCCTAATCAATTACATCGCTTAGGGACGAGCTTTGTTTCGGCAAAAGCACAGGCGAAAGTTGTTTATCATTTATTAGAGACGGCATTTTTGACAGAGGAAGAAGAGGCAGTACTAAGAAGAGGGCGCAATGCGAATTCGGGTACTGTTCCGAAGAATACGGATGTACAAACATACCGATATAGTACAGCGTTGGAAGCTCTAATCGGTTATCATCACTTATTAAATAATCGTGAAAGATTAGACGAAATTGTATATAAGGCAATTGCTGTTTTAGAAGAAAAGGAAGGGAGCACATCATCATGAGTAGTGAATATATTATCGGACGTAACCCTGTAATTGAAGCGTTACGATCAGGGAGAGATATTAATAAAATTTGGATCGCAGAAGGTGCTGCCAAAGGGCAAGTACAGATTGTACTGGCATTAGCGAAAGAAAATAAGGTTATTTTGCAACATGCACCGAAGAAGAAATTAGATCAATTAGTTGAGGGAAATCATCAAGGTGTAATTGCTCAAGTAGCTGCATATCAATATGCTGAGCTAGAAGATTTATTTAAAGTAGCAGAAAAACGTAATGAAGATCCGTTCTTCTTAATTTTAGATGAAATTGAAGATCCACATAATCTAGGTTCTATTATGCGTACAGCTGATGCGACGGGAGCTCATGGAATTATTATTCCGAAAAGAAGAGCGGTAGGACTTACAGCGTCAGTTGCGAAAGCGTCGACTGGGGCAATTGAATATATTCCTGTTGCGCGTGTAACAAATTTATCTCGTACAATTGATGAATTAAAAGAACGTGGCCTTTGGATTGCTGGTACAGATGCCAAAGGTAAAACAGATTACCGTAATTTAGATGGTAAAATGCCAATCGGATTAGTAATCGGTAGTGAAGGAAAAGGTATGAGTCGTATTATTGGTGAAAAATGTGATTTCTTAATTACTTTACCAATGGTTGGTAAAGTTACATCCTTAAATGCTTCAGTAGCCGCAAGTTTGTTAATGTATGAGGTATATCGTAAACGTCACGAAATTGGTAAATAAAAAATGAACGATATTTTAATCGTTGACGGTTACAACATTATCGGGGCTTGGGGAGACTTGAAGGAACTACGGGATGTAGATTTGCAATCATCAAGAGACGCGCTTATTGATAAGATGGCGGATTATCAAGGTTATACAGGAACGAAAGTAATGATAGTATTTGATGCCTATACAGTCCATGGTATTGAAAAAAAGATGAAACAATCGCGGGTGGAAGTAATATTCACACGTAAGAATCAAACTGCGGACGAAAAGATAGAGAAACTTGCAATCGAGCTTAGAAATATTAATACACAAATATATGTTGCGACTTCTGATTATACGGAACAATGGGTTATATTTGCGCAAGGTGCCCTTCGGAAATCTGCGCGTGAATTAGAGTTAGAAGTACAAGCGATGGAGCAACAAGTAAGAAGACGTACGAAAGACACGAAAGAAAAGCAACCAGCCATGCGAAAGATATTTAGCAAGGATATTACAGAAAAGTTAGAAAAATTAAGAAGAGGAGAGCGTTGAAGCATTGACGCTCTTTATCTTTTTACTGTATAATATTGCTAAATAAATAGCGGTCGGAGGGATCAAGGTGGAAGCAGGCTTCGTAAGTGTAGGCGACGTTACATTTCGTGATTTAGAGGATGAGGCAATCGTTGAGTTAGTTCGAAAAGGTAATACAGACGCTCTAGAATATTTGATACACAAATATAAGAACTTTGTTCGCGCGAAATCAAGATCTTATTTCTTAGTGGGTGCCGATCGAGAAGATATTGTTCAAGAAGGTATGATTGGATTGTTTAAAGCTATTCGTGATTATAAAGAGGACAAGCTATCTTCATTCAAAGCATTTGCTGAACTGTGTATCACTCGACAAATTATTACCGCTATTAAAACAGCAACAAGGCAAAAACATATTCCATTAAATTCGTATGTGTCTTTAGATAAGCCAATTTACGATGAGGAATCTGATCGAACACTGTTAGATGTTATTTCGGAAGCGAAAGTAACTGATCCTGAAGAAATGATTATAAGTCAGGAAGAATATACCGACATAGAATCAAAAATATCTGAATTATTAAGCGATTTAGAAAGAAAAGTACTCTCTTTATACTTAGATGGCCGTTCCTATCAAGAAATTTCAGAACAGTTAAACAGACATGTGAAATCCATTGATAATGCATTGCAGCGTGTGAAAAGGAAGTTGGAACGGTATATGGAAATGAGAGAGAGTACAAATTTAAATTCATAGAAAATACCGCAGGTGTAAATTAATTCACCTGTTTTCTTTTTGTAACGAGAGTGAGAGTCATGACATTGACATTGTCTTTTGTTGTATGATACATTTTTAGGGACATAACGTTACAAGGCTGGTGTAACTAATGAGGAAAAAAGTTGTACTCTCATGTGAAGAGTGTAAAAATCGAAACTACTCTACGATGAAAGATACGAGCTCAGTAGAGCGACTTGAGATAAAGAAGTTTTGTAAAACATGCAATAAGCATACAGTTCACAAGGAAACAAAATAAATAATTGAAATAATACACTGGAGGTCCCGTAGATGCGTTTAACGAACTTTTTCGGCGATGTAGGTCGCGAAATGAAAAAAGTAAGTTGGCCTAAAAAAGATGAATTACTCCGCTCAACAGCGACTGTTATCGCTACAGTTGTGTTCTTTGCGATTTTCTTCGCAGTAGTTGATATGGGCATTTCTTCTTTAATTCGGTTAATTCTTGGTTAATTCTTGAATAAGAAGCACTTATCCATGATATAATGTTATTTATAAGAACTGTGTAAAAGCCCGGTGAACGGGTTTTTTCATTTGCGCAAAAAAATGTACGTCAGGGAGGGAAGGACGCTCGTCCTAAATGAATGGAAAAAAGTTGGTATGTTGTCCATACTTATTCTGGATATGAAAATAAAGTAAAAGCAAACCTAGAGAAACGTGTAGAATCAATGGGTATGCAAGATAAAATTTTCCGTGTTGTTGTCCCGGAAGAAGTAGAAGTAGAAATGAGAAATGGTAAAGAAAAATTAATGAAAAGAAAAGTGTTCCCGGGTTACGTGTTAGTGGAACTAATCATGACTGATGACTCTTGGTATGTTGTTCGTAATACACCGGGTGTAACAGGTTTTGTTGGTTCTTCGGGTTCTGGATCTAAACCATCTCCTCTATTAGAAGAGGAAGTTGTTACCATTATGAAACATATGGGAATGGACAACGAAGTGGTTGATTTCGACTTTGAACTTCATGAGACAGTACGTGTAAATGAGGGTCCATTCGCAGATTATACAGGTGCTATTGAAGAAATTGATGTGGAGAAGAAGAAAGTTAGTGTGCTTGTAGACATGTTTGGTCGCGAGACTCCAGTTGAACTTGACTTCCATCAAATTGAAAAATTATAAAATGAAACTTGAAATGAATTGTAAAAAGTGATAATATCTTTTAAGTCAGTACGTCTTCGTTATCGGAGACGTTTTTTGAAAGATTTTATCGTTACAGATAAAATATGACGTGGGAGGGCAAATCACTGTCCAATTGACCACATCACGGACTTAAGGAGGTGTGTCTCGTGGCTAAAAAGGTAATTAAAATGGTAAAGCTTCAAATTCCTGCAGGTAAAGCTAACCCAGCTCCACCAGTTGGTCCAGCATTAGGACAAGCAGGTGTTAACATCATGGGCTTCTGTAAAGAGTTTAACGCTCGTACAGCAGATCAAGCTGGTCTTATCATCCCTGTTGAAATTACGGTATTTGAGGACCGTTCATTCACTTTCATTACTAAAACTCCTCCTGCTGCTGTTCTTCTTAAGAAAGTAGCTGGTATTGAGTCTGGTTCTGGTGAACCAAACCGTAATAAAGTGGCAACTGTTAAGCGTGATAAAGTACGCGAAATCGCTGAAACTAAAATGCCTGACCTAAACGCTGCTAGCGTAGAAGCTGCAATGCGTATGGTTGAAGGTACTGCACGCAGTATGGGCATCGTTATCGAAGACTAATTCGATTTGTTTTTAAAAAAAGGTTGCGGGTCTGGAATTCCAATTCGCAACCTTTATTATCGTAAATGATTATCGTTTTTTAAATAAAAGGGTGGCGCGCATCCTCAGGTTAGCCCTGAAAAAAAGGCGTAAACGTGGGAGGTTATTCCGCTAAAACCACATTCGAGGAGGAAATAAAAATGGCTAAAAGAGGTAAAAAGTACGTAGAAGCTGCAAAGCTTGTTGATCGTGCAGCTGCTTACTCTGCGACAGAAGCAGTAGAATTAGTAAAGAAAACAAACACAGCTAAATTTGATGCAACTGTAGAAGCTGCATTCCGTTTAGGTGTTGACCCTAAGAAAGCTGACCAACAAATTCGTGGCGCAGTTGTTCTTCCACACGGTACTGGTAAAGTACAACGTGTATTAGTATTCGCTAAAGGCGAAAAAGCAAAAGAAGCTGAAGCTGCTGGCGCTGAATTCGTAGGCGATGCTGATTACATCGGTAAAATCCAACAAGGTTGGTTCGATTTCGATGTAGTAGTAGCAACTCCTGACATGATGGGTGAAGTTGGTAAACTTGGTCGCGTATTAGGACCTAAAGGTTTAATGCCAAACCCTAAAACTGGAACAGTTACTTTCGATGTAACTAAAGCTGTTAACGAAATCAAAGCTGGTAAAGTTGAATACCGCGTTGATAAAGCTGGTAACATCCACGTTCCAATCGGTAAAGTATCTTTCGAAGATGCTAAACTAGTAGAAAACTTCAAAACAATTGCTGACACGCTACAAAAAGCTAAGCCAGCTGCTGCAAAAGGTACTTACATGAAGAATGCAACTGTTGCTTCTACAATGGGACCTGGCGTACGCGTAGACGTTTCTACACTTGCGTAAAAATTGGAAGTTGACTTCATAAAGAAGTTTTAATATAATTATTTATGTTGTGAATTTTAATAGTGTACCGTAGACAGTAGGTGTCATTCGACTTAATTTCCTACCTAGGTGTTAATATACGAAGCGGAATCTTTTTTCTGTGACTATATGCCTCCATGTCTACAAGTTGGGCATGGAGGTTTTTAGTGCACTTTCGGTACATCTTCTATATAATCTACAGGAGGTGTAATAACATGAGCAAAGTAATCGAAACTAAACAACAAGTTGTAACTGAAATCGCTGAAAAACTTCGCGAGAGTAAATCTACAATCGTTGTTGACTACCGTGGTTTAACAGTTTCTGAAGTAACAGAATTACGTAAAAACTTACGTGAGGCTGGCGTTGAGTTCAAAGTTTACAAAAACTCTTTAACTCGTCGTGCTGCAGAGTCTGCTGAAATGGCTGAGTTAAACGAATTCTTAACAGGACCAAACGCAATCGCGTTCAGTAACGAGGATGTAGTTGCTCCTGCGAAAGTATTAAACGACTTCGCTACAAAACATGAAGCTTTAGAAATTAAAGCGGGCGTAATCGAAGGTAAACTTGTAACACTTGATGAGGTTAAAGCTATCGCTACTCTTCCATCACGTGAAGGCTTACTTTCTATGCTTCTTAGCGTTCTTCAAGCTCCAATCCGTAACCTTGCACTTGCTACTAAAGCAGTTGCAGAGCAAAAGGAAGAGCAAGGCGCTTAATTTTTTAAAAGATAATTACTTGTTATCTATAAAACAATACAAACCTATTTAAGGGAGGATATTTACAATGACTAAAGAACAAATCATTGAAGCAGTTAAATCTATGACTGTATTAGAACTTAACGACTTAGTAAAAGCTATCGAGGAAGAATTCGGCGTAACTGCTGCTGCTCCTGTAGCTGTAGCTGGTGGCGCTGGTGAAGCTGCTGCTGAGAAAACTGAATTTGACGTAGTACTTGCAAGTGCTGGCGCTCAAAAAATCAAAGTTATCAAAGCTGTACGTGAAATCACTGGTCTTGGCTTAAAAGAAGCTAAAGAATTAGTTGACAACACTCCAAAAGCAATCAAAGAAGGCGTTTCTAAAGAGGAAGCTGAAGAAATGAAAGCTAAACTTGAAGAAGTTGGCGCTGCTGTAGAAGTTAAGTAATTAACTTTTGATGCTTTAAAAAAAGCTCGCTCTCATGCGAGCTTTTTTTTTAACTGTAAAGAAAAGAGGTGGCCATATGGCAGACCATTATTTTTCTAACGACCCTTCTAGTAAAAGTGATCGTAAACGATGGGAATTTACACTTCGTGAATCTCGATTTACTTTTTTATCTGACCATGGGGTGTTCTCGAAAAACGAAGTGGACTTTGGTTCTCGTCTTTTAATTGAAGCGTTTCAAATGCCGGATATTAAAGGTGATATATTAGACGTAGGTTGCGGATACGGTCCTATTGGTTTGTCGTTAGCGAAAGAGTTTCAAGGTCACGACGTTCACATGGTGGATGTGAATGAAAGGGCGCTTGGGCTTGCGAAAGAAAATGCCGCTAATAACAAAATCGAGAATATACGTATTTTTCAAAGTAGCGTCTATGAAAATGTAGATGGCAAGTATGCTGCTATTCTATCTAACCCTCCAATTCGTGCTGGTAAAGATGTCGTGCACGAGATTTTAGAAAAGGCTGTGGAGTATTTGGTTCCAGGTGGAGAATTGTGGATTGTTATTCAAAAGAAACAAGGTGCACCATCTGCGCTGAAGAAACTAGAAGAAGTATTTTCTGAAGTTGAAGTTGTAGAAAAGAAAAAAGGATATTATATCATAAAATCAAAAAAGCGTTGACGGTTATTTTTGGCTATGTTAACATTATACAATGCCAATATATGATTTTCTGCGTTGAGAAAGATGTATATTTTTGTTTCTCTTGGAAAAGATAGTAAAATCAGCAGATTATGAAACAGAATGATGGTTTTCTTAAAGAAGCCATTTTTCTTTTTTGAGCAGGTAGAAAGACTCAACGTATCTATCTTTAAGAGAAAAAACTACGCTAATAGCAGTAGTTGTATTTATTTGTGATTTTGCACAAATTTTTTTGTGCATTTATAATACTCATGATTTGAGGGGTGAAGCAGTTGACAGGTCAACTAGTTCAATACGGACGCCACCGCCAACGAAGAAGTTATGCCCGTATTAGTGAAGTATTAGAGTTACCAAATCTTATCGAAATTCAAACCTCTTCTTATCAGTGGTTTCTTGATGAGGGTTTGCGAGAAATGTTCCAAGACATTTCTCCGATCGAAGACTTTACGGGAAATCTATCGCTTGAATTTATCGACTACAGCTTAGGTGAACCTAAATACTCTGTAGACGAATGCAAAGAGCGTGATGTGACGTATGCAGCACCACTTCGTGTAAAAGTGCGTCTAATCAACAAGGAAACTGGTGAAGTAAAAGAACAAGATGTGTTCATGGGAGATTTCCCACTCATGACAGAGACTGGAACATTCGTAATTAACGGTGCAGAACGTGTTATCGTTTCCCAGTTAGTTCGCTCTCCAAGCGTATACTATAGTGGCAAAGTGGATAAAAACGGAAAACGTGGTTTTACTGCTACTGTAATTCCAAACCGCGGAGCTTGGTTAGAGTATGAAACAGATGCTAAGGATGTTGTATATGTGCGTATTGACCGTACGCGTAAACTTCCTGTAACTGTTTTGTTACGCGCATTAGGGTTTGGCTCTGATCAAGAAATCACCGAGCTTTTAGGTGATAACGAATACTTAAGCAATACGTTAGAAAAAGACAACACAGATAGCACAGAAAAAGCATTGCTTGAAATTTATGAGCGTCTACGTCCTGGTGAACCACCAACAGTAGAAAATGCAAAGAGCTTACTTGTGTCTCGTTTCTTTGATCCGAAGCGCTACGATTTAGCAAATGTAGGTCGCTACAAGATCAACAAAAAGCTACACATTAAAAACAGATTGTTTAACCAACGTTTAGCTGAAACATTAGTGGATCCAGAAACTGGTGAAATTTTAGCGGCAGAAGGAACAATCTTAGATCGTCGTACACTGGATCGCATTTTACCTTACTTAGAGAAGAACATTGGATTCAAAACAGCGAAACCAATGGGTGGAGTGGTAGAAGGCGATGTTGAGCTGCAATCTATTAAGATTTATGCTCCAGAATCAGAAGGCGAACGTTCTATCAACGTAATTGGGAATGCAAATATTACTCGCGATGTAAAACACATCACACCAGGTGATATTCTGGCTTCTATTAGTTACTTCTTCAACTTACTATACAAAGTAGGGGATACAGATGATATTGACCACTTAGGAAACCGTCGTCTGCGTTCAGTAGGAGAACTATTACAAAACCAATTCCGTATCGGTCTTTCTCGTATGGAACGTGTTGTTCGTGAGAGAATGTCGATTCAAGATACAAATGCAATTACACCACAGGCATTAATCAATATTCGTCCTGTTATTGCATCTATTAAAGAGTTCTTCGGAAGTTCTCAGTTATCTCAGTTCATGGACCAAACAAACCCATTAGCAGAGTTAACTCACAAACGAAGACTATCTGCATTAGGACCCGGTGGTTTAACGCGTGAGCGCGCAGGCTTTGAAGTACGTGACGTTCACTACTCTCACTATGGTCGTATGTGTCCAATTGAAACACCAGAGGGACCAAACATCGGTTTGATTAACTCATTATCTTCGTTCGCGAAAGTAAATGAGTTTGGTTTCATCGAAACACCATACCGTCGTGTTGACCCAGAAACTGGTCTTGTAACAGGGCATGTTGATTATTTAACAGCAGATGAAGAAGATAATTATGTTGTAGCCCAAGCGAATATGAAATTATCTGAAGAAGGGGAATTCCTTGATGAAGATATCGTAGCTCGTTTCCGTGGTGAAAACATTGTCACAAATAAAGAGCGCATCGACTACATGGATGTATCTCCAAAACAAGTAGTGTCGGCAGCGACAGCTTGTATTCCGTTCTTAGAAAACGATGACTCTAACCGCGCACTTATGGGAGCGAACATGCAACGTCAGGCGGTTCCGTTAATGAATCCGGAATCTCCGATTGTAGGCACAGGTATGGAGTACGTATCAGCAAAAGACTCAGGTGCTGCAGTAATCTGTAAACACCCTGGTGTTGTTGAGCGCGTAGAAGCACGTGAAATTTGGGTACGTCGCTATGTAGAAGTTGACGGTCAAATAGTAAAAGGCGACTTAGATCGCTACAAAATGCAAAAATTCATTCGTTCTAACCAAGGAACTTGTTACAACCAACGTCCAATCGTAAGTGTTGGAAATGAAGTTGTAAAAGGTGAAATCCTTGCGGATGGTCCTTCTATGGAACTAGGCGAATTAGCACTTGGACGTAACGTGCTTGTTGGCTTCATGACATGGGACGGTTATAACTATGAGGATGCGATCATCATGAGTGAGCGCCTTGTAAAAGATGATGTGTACACTTCTATTCATATTGAAGAATATGAGTCAGAAGCTCGTGATACGAAGCTTGGACCAGAAGAAATTACACGTGATATCCCGAATGTTGGAGAAGATGCACTTCGTAACCTTGACGAGCGCGGTATTATTCGCGTCGGTGCTGAAGTAAAAGATGGAGACCTACTTGTTGGTAAGGTAACACCAAAAGGTGTAACAGAATTAACGGCAGAAGAACGTCTATTACATGCAATCTTCGGTGAAAAAGCACGTGAAGTACGCGATACATCACTACGTGTACCACACGGTGGTGGCGGTATTATCTTGGACGTAAAAGTATTCAACCGTGAAGATGGCGATGAATTGCCACCAGGCGTGAATCAACTTGTACGTGCATATATCGTTCAAAAACGTAAAATTTCTGAAGGTGACAAGATGGCCGGACGTCACGGTAACAAAGGTGTTATCTCTCGTATTTTACCAGAAGAAGATATGCCTTACTTACCAGACGGTACGCCAATCGATATCATGTTAAACCCATTAGGGGTACCATCTCGTATGAATATCGGTCAGGTATTAGAGCTTCATCTTGGTATGGCAGCAAGATATCTTGGTATTCACATTGCAACACCAGTATTCGATGGTGCTCGTGAGGAAGATGTATGGGGCACAATTGAAGAAGCTGGTATGGCAAATGACGCGAAAACAATCCTGTATGACGGACGTACTGGTGAACCATTCGATAACCGCGTATCTGTTGGTGTCATGTATATGATCAAACTTGCGCACATGGTTGACGATAAACTTCATGCTCGTTCTACTGGACCATACTCACTTGTAACACAGCAACCTCTTGGAGGTAAAGCTCAGTTCGGTGGACAGCGTTTCGGTGAGATGGAGGTTTGGGCACTTGAAGCTTATGGTGCTGCTTATACTCTTCAAGAAATCTTAACAGTGAAGTCTGATGATGTTATTGGACGTGTTAAGACGTATGAAGCAATTGTTAAAGGCGAAAATGTTCCAGAACCAGGCGTTCCAGAATCATTCAAAGTATTGATTAAAGAACTGCAAAGTTTAGGTATGGACGTTAAAATGATGTCTAGCGACGACACAGAAATTGAAATGCGTGATACGGAAGATGACGATGATCATCAATCAGCAGATAAATTGAATGTCGAAGTTGAGACAACTAAGGAATAATTGGGATAACCTGTAGACTAAAAGGGAGGTAGGCCCCTTGATAGATGTAAATAACTTTGAATATATGAAGATTGGACTTGCTTCACCTGACAAGATTCGTTCTTGGTCATACGGTGAAGTTAAGAAACCAGAAACGATTAACTATCGTACGTTAAAGCCTGAAAAAGACGGCTTGTTCTGTGAGCGTATTTTCGGACCACAAAAGGACTGGGAATGTCATTGCGGAAAGTATAAACGTGTACGTTATAAAGGTGTAGTTTGTGATCGATGTGGCGTTGAAGTAACGCGTGCAAAAGTTCGTCGTGAACGTATGGGTCATATCGAATTAGCTGCTCCTGTATCTCATATTTGGTATTTCAAAGGTATCCCGAGCCGCATGGGACTTGTCTTAGACATGTCCCCTCGCGCGCTTGAAGAAGTAATTTATTTCGCTTCTTATGTTGTAACAGAAAGTGGAGATACACCACTTGATAAGAAGCAATTACTTTCTGAAAAAGAATACCGTGCATATCGTGATCGATATGGCAGCACATTCCAAGCTGCTATGGGTGCAGAAGCGATTAAAAAGCTATTACAAGACATCGATTTAGATAAAGAAGTAGACTTCTTAAAAGAAGAATTAAAAACAGCACAAGGACAACGACGTACTCGTGCTATTAAACGTCTAGAAGTATTAGAAGCATTCCGTAACTCTGGAAATCACCCATCTTGGATGATCCTAGATGTTCTTCCAGTTATCCCACCAGAACTACGCCCAATGGTACAGTTGGATGGTGGACGTTTTGCTACTTCTGATTTAAACGACTTATACCGTCGTGTAATTAACCGTAACAACCGTTTAAAACGTCTATTGGACTTAGGTGCACCAAGCATCATCGTTCAAAACGAAAAACGTATGTTACAAGAAGCTGTAGACGCATTAATCGATAATGGTCGTCGTGGCCGTCCAGTTACTGGACCAGGTAACCGTCCATTAAAATCACTATCTCACATGCTTAAAGGTAAACAAGGACGTTTCCGTCAAAACTTATTAGGTAAACGTGTTGACTACTCTGGTCGTTCTGTAATCGTTGTAGGACCGAACTTAAAGATGTATCAATGTGGATTACCGAAAGAAATGGCACTTGAACTGTTCAAACCTTTTGTTATGAAAGAGTTAGTGGAAAAAGGATTAGCACACAACATTAAGAGTGCGAAACGTAAAATCGAGCGTGTACAACCTGAAGTTTGGGACGTTTTAGAATCTGTGATCAAAGAACATCCAGTACTTCTAAACCGCGCACCAACACTTCACCGTCTTGGTATCCAGGCGTTTGAACCTACATTAGTAGAAGGTCGTGCAATCCGTCTTCACCCACTTGTATGTACTGCATACAATGCGGACTTTGATGGTGACCAAATGGCGGTTCACGTTCCGTTATCATCAGAAGCACAAGCAGAAGCTCGTATTCTTATGTTAGCGGCACAAAACATCTTGAATCCAAAAGACGGAAAACCAGTTGTTACTCCATCTCAGGATATGGTATTAGGTAACTACTACTTAACACTTGAGCGTGAAGGTGCAATCGGTGAAGGTATGGTCTTCAAAGATGCAAACGAAGCAATACTTGCATACCAAAATGGATATGTACATCTGCACACACGTGTTGCAGTTGCTGCAAGTTCAGTAAATAATGTAACGTTTACTGAAGAGCAAAAGAGTAAGCTTCTATTAACAACAGTTGGTAAATTAATATTTAACGAAATCTTACCAGAGTCGTTCCCTTATATTAATGAACCAACAAATTCAAACCTTGAAAAAGAAACACCAGCGGAATATTTCGTTGAAAAAGGTGCGAACATTAAAGAAATTATTGCTAGTCGCGAAGAAGTGGCACCATTTAGCAAGAAGATCCTTGGTAACATCATTGCGGAAGTATTCAAGCGTTTCAAAATTACAGAGACGTCTCGCATGCTTGACCGTATGAAGAACCTAGGATTTATATACTCTACAAAAGCTGGTATTACAGTTGGGGTATCTGACATTCTTGTATTAGGTGAAAAAGATGAAATTCTCCACGAAGCACAAGCAAAAGTAGATAATGTAATTAAACAATTCCGTCGCGGTTTAATCACGGAAGAAGAACGTTACGATCGCGTTATCTCTATTTGGAGTAATGCAAAAGATGTTATCCAAGGAAAACTGATGAAGTCCTTGAATAAACGCAACCCAATCTTCATGATGAGTGATTCCGGTGCCCGTGGTAACGCATCTAACTTCACTCAGCTTGCTGGTATGCGTGGTCTGATGGCCAATCCATCTGGTCGTATCATTGAACTTCCGATCAAATCAAGTTTCCGTGAAGGTTTAACAGTACTTGAGTACTTTATCTCTACGCATGGTGCTCGTAAAGGTCTTGCCGATACAGCACTTAAGACTGCCGATTCTGGTTACTTAACACGTCGTCTTGTAGACGTTGCACAAGATGTAATTGTTCGTGAAGATGATTGTGGAACAGATCGCGGTTTACTAATCGGTGCGATTAAAGAGGGTAATGAAGTAATTGAGTCATTATATGATCGTCTTGTTGGACGTTTTGCAAGAAAAACTGTAAAACATCCTGAAACAGGTGAAGTATTAGTTGCTGAAAATCAATTGATTACTGAAGATATCGCTCATATTGTTGAAAATTCGGGTGTTGAAACTGTAAACATTCGTTCAGCGTTTACGTGTAATACTCGCCATGGTGTATGTAAGAAGTGTTACGGCCGTAACTTAGCAACTGGTACAGACGTAGAAGTAGGAGAAGCGGTAGGTATTATCGCAGCTCAATCTATCGGTGAGCCAGGTACACAGTTAACGATGCGTACGTTCCATACAGGTGGGGTTGCCGGAGATGATATCACACAAGGTTTACCTCGTATCCAAGAGATCTTTGAAGCTCGTAATCCGAAAGGTCAGGCAGTTATCAGTGAAATCGACGGTGTTATCGCAGCGATCAACGATGTTAAAGATCGTCAAGAAGTAGTTGTACAGGGTGAGGTTGAAGCTCGTACGTATGCTATTCCTTACGGTGCTCGTCTGAAAGTAACTCTAGGACAGCCAATTAGCCACGGTAAAGAGTTAACAGAAGGTTCTATTGATCCGAAAGAATTACTAAAAGTAACGGACATTACGGCAGTTCAAGAATACCTATTACGTGAAGTTCAAAAAGTATACCGTATGCAAGGGGTAGAAATTGGTGACAAACACGTAGAAGTAATGGTACGTCAAATGCTACGTAAAGTTCGTGTAAGTGATGCGGGTGAAACAGATGTATTACCAGGAACATTACTAGATATCCATCAGTTTACTGATGCGAATGCGAAGGTGTTACTAAAAGGTAAACAACCAGCGACAGCTAGACCTGTTTTACTTGGTATTACAAAAGCTTCACTTGAAACTGATTCATTCTTATCTGCAGCATCATTCCAAGAAACAACTCGTGTCTTAACTGATGCAGCAATTAAAGGTAAACGTGATGAGCTTCTAGGATTGAAAGAGAACGTTATTATCGGTAAACTTGTTCCTGCTGGAACAGGTATGAATCGTTATCGCAAAGTGGATCTTGTAAAAACAACACAAGATGACATGAATGTAGAAAACGATGAGATTTATGTGGAACAGTAAAATTTTCCGTCGTAAATTTTGTATAAAAACATCTAATCCTAGTTGACATTGTATGAGTCAAAATGTTACTATAATCAAGGTTGCTCCTGAACGATGCTTTGGAGGATATTTATATGTCTTATCAAAAAGTGTCAAATGCTGAAAATGTAGTCGTTGGTCATAAACGAACATTGGAAGCAATCAAAAATGGTATAGTTAAAGAAGTTGTTATTGCGGAAGATGCTGACGTGCGGTTAACCCATGTTGTCATTCGTACCGCCTTGCAACATAACATACCCATAACCAAGGTTGAATCGGTTCGTAAGCTTGGAAAAGTTTCGGGGATTCAAGTGGGAGCTTCAGCAATAGGAATAATAAGTTAAAACTGTTTTTGTGAGGAGAGAGCATTTGCTCTTCCTTGCAAAAACTTTGTTTTCAACTAATAATGAACCACCTGGATATGTGGTCATACAAACATGCGAAGGGAGGATAATCAAATGCCTACTATTAACCAATTAGTGAGAAATGGTCGTACTGATAAAGTATGGAAATCTAAATCACCTGCATTAAACAAAGGTTTTAACTCTTTAAAGAAAAAATCAACTGATATCTCTGCACCTCAAAAACGTGGTGTATGTACTCGTGTTGGTACAATGACTCCAAAGAAACCTAACTCAGCGTTACGTAAATACGCTCGTGTACGTTTAACAAACGGTATTGAAGTTACAGCTTACATCCCAGGTATCGGTCATAACCTACAAGAGCATAGCGTAGTATTAATTCGCGGTGGTCGAGTAAAGGATTTACCAGGGGTACGTTACCACATCGTTCGTGGAGCGCTTGATACAGCTGGTGTTGACAAACGTATGCAAGGACGTTCTAAATATGGTACTAAGCGACCAAAACCTGCTAAAAAATAATAAACTTATAATGAAAGGAGGAACTCAATATGCCTCGTAAAGGACCTGTTGCGAAACGTGACGTGTTACCAGATCCAATGTACAATTCGAAACTAGTAACACGCCTAATCAACAAAATGATGGTTGACGGTAAAAAAGGTAAATCTCAAACAATTCTTTATAACGCTTTCGATATCGTTCGTGAACGTTCAGATAAAGAACCAATGGAAGTATTCGAGCAAGCTCTTAAGAACATCATGCCTGTTCTTGAAGTACGCGCTCGTCGTGTTGGTGGTGCTAACTACCAAGTTCCAGTTGAGGTTCGTCCAGAACGCCGTACAACTTTAGGTCTTCGCTGGTTAGTAAACTACGCTCGTCTTCGTGGTGAAAAAACTATGGAAGAGCGTCTAGCTTACGAAATCTTAGATGCAGCTAACAATGCTGGTGCATCTGTTAAGAAACGTGAAGACACTCATAAAATGGCAGAAGCTAACAAAGCATTTGCTCATTACCGTTGGTAGGATTCAACGTAAAATAAATGTAAGCATAAACCGCTTTATTTGTCGCTTATGGAAGTGTGGAGAGGGAGAATGCCTCTCCCTTTCGTTGGGCGCTCGTTTTACATAATGAGGGTACAAGACACTGGCATATGTAACAATATAAAGTGGCTTTTTTGCTACTTAAAATAAAATAATCCAATCCATATATGGAAGGAGCAAGACACCAAATGACTAGAGAGTTCTCTTTAGAAAACACTCGTAATATTGGTATCATGGCTCACATCGATGCTGGTAAAACAACAGCAACTGAGCGTATTCTGTATTACACAGGACGTATTCATAAAATCGGTGAAACTCATGAAGGTGCATCTCAGATGGACTGGATGGAGCAAGAGCAAGAGCGTGGTATCACAATTACTTCTGCTGCAACTACAGCTCAATGGAAAGGTCACCGTGTAAACATCATTGACACTCCAGGACACGTAGACTTCACAGTAGAAGTAGAACGTTCTTTACGCGTACTTGATGGTGCGGTAGCAGTACTTGATGCACAATCTGGTGTAGAACCACAAACAGAAACTGTTTGGCGTCAGGCTACTACTTATGGTGTACCTCGTATCGTATTCGTTAACAAAATGGATAAGATCGGTGCAGATTTCTTATACTCTGTAGGAACAATCCACGATCGTTTACAAGCAAACGCACATCCAATTCAGTTACCAATCGGTGCTGAAGACGAGTTCAATGGTATCATTGACCTTGTTGAAGAGTGTGCTTATATGTACGGTAACGATTTAGGAACAGACATCGAGCGTGTCGAAATTCCTGAAGAGCACAAAGAATTAGCTGAAGAATACCGTGGAAAACTTATTGAAGCGGTAGCTGAGCTTGATGAAGAAATGATGATGAAGTACCTAGAAGGTGAAGAAATCACTGTAGAAGAGCTTAAAGCTGGTATCCGTAAGGCTACAACTTCTGTAGAATTCTTCCCAGTAATCTGTGGTTCTGCATTCAAAAATAAAGGTGTTCAAATTCTGTTAGACGCAGTTATCGACTACCTACCATCTCCATTAGATGTACCTGCTATTAAAGGTACTCTTCCGGATACAGATGAAGCTATCGAACGTAAGTCTAGCGATGAAGAGCCATTCGCAGCTTTAGCATTCAAAATCATGACTGATCCTTATGTTGGTAAGTTAACGTTCTTCCGTGTGTACTCTGGTGTGTTAAACTCTGGATCATACGTGAAAAACTCAACTAAAGGTAAGCGTGAGCGTGTAGGTCGTATCCTACAAATGCACGCTAACAGCCGTGAAGAGATTTCAACAGTTTACGCTGGTGATATCGCTGCTGCTGTAGGTTTAAAAGATACTACTACTGGTGATACTCTTTGTGATGAGAAGAGTCTTGTTATCCTTGAGTCTATGGAATTCCCAGAACCAGTTATCTCTGTAGCTATCGAACCAAAATCTAAAGCTGACCAAGATAAAATGGGTACAGCATTATCTAAGCTTTCTGAAGAAGATCCAACATTCCGTGCTCACACTGACCAAGAAACTGGCCAAACAATCATCGCTGGTATGGGTGAACTTCACCTTGATATCATCGTTGACCGTATGCGCCGTGAATTCAAAGTGGAAGCAAACGTTGGTGCTCCTCAGGTAGCATACCGTGAGACTTTCCGCGCTGCTGCGAAAGTTGAAGGTAAGTTCGCTCGTCAATCTGGTGGTCGTGGACAATTCGGTCACGTTTGGATTGAGTTTGAACCTAATGAAGAAGGTAAAGGTTTTGAATTCCAAAACAAAATCGTCGGCGGTGTAGTTCCACGTGAATACATCCCAGCTGTTGGAGCGGGTCTTGAAGACTCACTTAAAAATGGTGTACTAGCTGGTTATCCACTAGTTGACATCAAAGCTGCGTTAGTTGACGGATCTTACCATGATGTCGATTCATCTGAGATGGCGTTCAAAATCGCTGCATCTATGGCACTTAAAGCTGCGGTTTCTAAATGTAGCCCAGTAATTCTTGAGCCAATGATGAAAGTTGAAGTTGTAATTCCTGAAGAGTACATGGGTGACATTATGGGCGACGTAACATCTCGTCGTGGACGTGTAGAAGGTATGGAAGCTCGCGGTAACGCTCAAGTTGTTCGCGCTATGGTTCCACTTTCTGAAATGTTCGGTTATGCAACGGCATTACGTTCTAACACTCAAGGACGCGGAACATTCTCAATGACATTTGATCATTATGAAGAAGTACCGAAGTCTGTTTCTGAAGAAATTATTAAAAAAAATAAAGGTGAATAATTGATTTTTATCGATTGTTCAAGTATAACTACTTATGTAAGCTTAGAAAGTGGGACGTAAGTTTCACTTTCTAGTCTAAATATAAAATAACCTATATAAACTAAGGAGGAATTTAGAATGGCTAAAGCTAAATTCGAACGTTCTAAACCCCATGTTAACATCGGTACAATCGGCCACGTTGACCATGGTAAAACTACATTAACTGCTGCGATCACTACAGTTCTTGCAAAAGCTGGTGGTGCTGAAGCACGCGGATACGATCAAATCGACGCTGCTCCAGAAGAAAGAGAGCGCGGAATCACAATCTCAACTGCACACGTTGAGTACGAAACTGAAACTCGTCACTATGCACACGTTGACTGCCCAGGTCATGCTGACTATGTTAAAAACATGATCACTGGTGCTGCTCAAATGGACGGCGGTATCTTAGTAGTATCTGCTGCTGATGGTCCAATGCCTCAAACACGTGAGCACATCCTTCTTTCTCGTCAAGTAGGTGTTCCTTACATCGTTGTATTCTTAAACAAATGCGACATGGTAGACGACGAAGAATTATTAGAATTAGTAGAAATGGAAGTTCGCGACCTATTATCTGAATACGGATTCCCAGGCGACGACATTCCTGTAATCAAAGGTTCTGCTCTTAAAGCTCTTCAAGGAGAAGCTGATTGGGAAGCAAAAATCATTGAATTAATGACTGAAGTTGATGCTTACATCCCAACTCCAGAGCGTGAAACTGACAAACCATTCTTAATGCCTATCGAGGATGTATTCTCTATCACAGGTCGTGGTACAGTTGCAACTGGTCGTGTAGAGCGCGGAATCGTTAAAGTTGGTGACGTAGTAGAAATTATCGGTCTTGCTGAAGAGAATGCTTCTACAACTGTAACTGGTGTAGAAATGTTCCGTAAACTTCTTGACCAAGCTCAAGCTGGAGACAACATCGGTGCTCTTCTTCGTGGGGTTGCTCGTGAAGACATCCAACGTGGACAAGTTCTTGCTAAAACTGGCTCTGTAAAAGCACACGCTAAATTCAAAGCTGAAGTTTTCGTATTATCTAAAGAAGAAGGTGGACGTCATACTCCATTCTTCGCTAACTACCGTCCTCAGTTCTACTTCCGTACAACTGACGTAACTGGTATCATCCAATTACCAGAAGGTACTGAAATGGTAATGCCTGGTGACAACATCGAAATGACTATCGAACTTATCGCTCCAATCGCTATCGAAGAGGGAACTAAATTCTCTATTCGTGAAGGTGGACGTACAGTAGGTTACGGTGTAGTTGCTACAATCGTTGCTGAGTAATCTTTAAATAGATTATTAAAAACTCAAGGGATTCTCCCTTGAGTTTTTTTATTGCTTATTAATATAGAAGAAAGAGACGTATTTTTTGTTTTTGAATGAGTTTCTTCTATAGTATATAAAAATGAATATAACATCCAAAAACTGTAAGTGGAATAAGAACAGATGAAAACTTGAAATTCTTTAAAGTGCCATGTATAATAGCAAAAGTAGAGAAAAGCAGATGCAAACAAAAAGATGCTTGCATCTAGACGAATAACATTGTATAATAGACAATGTTGGTCTTTGACTGCGATGAAGTGGAAGGTTGCTGACACACCCGGCCGCTTTGCCATGGCATGGTGTGGGGAAATTTCCATGGAGAAGGTCTATTTTAGAAATAGGCGAACGAAGGAGGGAAAATAATGGCAAAAGAAAAAATTCGTATCCGTTTAAAAGCTTATGATCACCGTATTCTTGATCAATCAGCTGAGAAAATTGTAGAAACAGCTAAGCGTTCTGGGGCAACAGTTTCTGGTCCGATCCCATTACCAACTGAGAAGACTATTTACACAATTCTTCGTGCTGTTCATAAGTACAAAGATTCTCGTGAGCAATTCGAAATGCGCACACACAAACGTTTAATCGATATCGTGAGTCCTACTCCACAAACAGTAGATTCATTAATGCGTTTAGACTTACCGTCTGGTGTAGATATCGAAATCAAACTATAAATTATATAACTTAAAAATGTAGGAGGTGTAACTCATGACCAAAGGAATCTTAGGAAGAAAGATCGGTATGACTCAAGTATTTGCTGAGAATGGTGAGTTAATCCCAGTAACGGTAATCGCTGCTAATCCAAACGTTGTTCTTCAAAAGAAAACAACTGAAACTGATGGCTACAACGCAATCCAGTTAGGATTTGAAGATAAACGTGAAAAGTTAACTAACAAACCTGAACAAGGCCACACTGCTAAAGCATCTACAACTCCTAAGCGCTTCATTCGCGAAATCCGCGATGCAGACGTGGACGGATTAGAGGTTGGTCAAGAGGTAAAAGTTGAAGTTTTCGCTGCAGGTGAAATCGTTGACGTAACAGGAATTTCTAAAGGTAAAGGTTTCCAAGGTGTTATCAAACGCCACGGACAATCTCGCGGACCTATGTCTCATGGTTCTCGCTATCACCGTCGTCCAGGTTCAATGGGCCCAGTTGCTCCGAACCGTGTATTCAAAGGTAAAAAACTTGCTGGACGTATGGGTGGAGACCAAGTTACTATCCAAAACTTAGAAATCGTTCAAGTTGACACTGAGCGCAACTTATTACTAGTAAAAGGTAACGTTCCAGGTGCTAAGAAATCTCTTGTAGTTGTTCAAGGCGCTGTGAAGGTTAGCAAATAATTCACAATAGGAAGGAGGAATTCCAATGCCAAAAGTTACTGTATATAACCAAACTGGTTCACAGGTTGGTGAAATCGAATTAGCTGAAGCTATTTTCGGTATCGAACCAAATGAAGCTGTACTTTTCGAAGCTGTAATGATGCAACGTGCGTCTTTACGTCAAGGTACACACAAAGTAAAAACTCGCTCTGAAGTTCGCGGTGGTGGTCGTAAACCATGGCGTCAAAAAGGAACTGGACGTGCTCGTCAAGGTTCTATCCGCTCTCCTCAATGGCGTGGTGGTGGTACGGTATTCGGACCTACACCAAGAAGCTATGCGTACAAACTTCCTAAGAAAGTTCGTCGTTTAGCGATCAAATCTGCATTAGCTACTAAAGTAGTTGAGAACAACATTGTAGTTCTTGAAGACCTAGTGTTAAATGCACCAAAAACAAAAGACATGGTAGCAGTACTTAAAGGATTAACTGTTGAGAAGAAAGCTCTTATCGTAACTGCTGATGCAAACGAATCTGTAGAGTTATCTGCTCGCAATATCCCTGGAGTAACAGTAATCACTGCTGATGGCGTAAATGTGCTAGATGTGCTTCATCATGATAAGCTAATCATGACAAAAGCGGCAGTGGAAAAAGTAGAGGAGGTGCTTGCATAATGAGAGATCCTCGTGATATCATTAAGCGCCCAGTTATCACTGAACGTTCTATGGAAATGATGGCTGAAAAAAAATACACGTTCGACGTGGACGTTAAATCTAATAAAACAGAGGTTAAAGACGCTATCGAAGCGATCTTTGGTGTTAATGTAGACAAAGTAAACATCATGAACTACAAGCCGAAAGCAAAACGTGTTGGTCGTCACGCTGGTTTTACTAGCCGTCGTCGTAAAGCAATCGTTAAGCTAACTGCTGACAGCAAAGAAATCGAAATCTTCCAAGGCGTTTAATTCTTACTAAAGAAGGAGGGAAATTGAGATGGGAATTAAAAAGTATAATCCAACTACTAACGGTCGTCGTAACATGACTACGAATGATTTCGCTGAAATCACGACTGACAGACCGGAAAAGTCTTTACTTGCTCCTTTAAGCAAAAAGGCTGGTCGTAATAACCAAGGTAAAATTACTGTACGTCATCAAGGTGGCGGACATAAGCGTCAATACCGTATCATCGACTTTAAGCGTAACAAAGATGGAATTCCAGGACGCGTTGCTACGATCGAATACGATCCAAACCGCTCTGCGAATATCGCATTAATTAACTACGTTGACGGTGAAAAACGTTACATTCTTGCTCCTAAAACTTTAGAAGTAGGTATGGAAGTTATGTCTGGCCCTGAAGCTGACATTAAAATCGGTAACGCATTACCATTAATCAACATTCCAGTAGGTACTGTTGTTCATAACATCGAGCTTAAGCCTGGTCGTGGCGGACAATTAGTTCGTTCTGCTGGTACATCTGCTCAAGTACTTGGTAAAGAAGGAAAATACGTACTTGTACGTTTAACTTCTGGTGAAGTACGTCTTGTATTATCTGCTTGTCGCGCTTCAATCGGTCAAGTTGGTAACGAACAACACGAACTTATCAAAATCGGTAAAGCAGGTCGCTCTCGCTGGTTAGGTAAGCGCCCAACGGTTCGTGGTTCTGTAATGAACCCGGTTGATCACCCACACGGTGGTGGTGAAGGACGCTCTCCAATCGGACGTAAGTCTCCAATGTCTCCATGGGGTAAACCAACTCTTGGATTCAAGACTCGTAAGAAAAACAAAGCGTCTGATAAATTTATCGTTCGTCGTCGTAAAAAATAATGGGATTGTAGTACGGTTCGCTTCAAGAACCGTACGCCAATCACGAAGGGAGGCACCAAAATGGCTCGTAGCTTAAAAAAAGGACCATTTGTCGATGATCACTTAATGAGCAAAATGGAAAAATTAGTTGCATCTGAGCAAAAACAAGTTGTTAAAACTTGGTCTCGCCGTTCAACTATCTTCCCTCAGTTCATCGGACACACAATCGCTGTATATGATGGTCGTAAACACGTACCTGTGTACATCACTGAGGATATGGTTGGCCATAAGTTAGGTGAATTCGCACCAACTCGTACGTATAAAGGTCACCTTGCTGACGATAAGAAAACTAGAAGATAATGAGAGGAGGCACTTCAATGCAAGCTAAAGCAGTAGCGAGAACAGTTCGTATTGCTCCTCGTAAAGTTCGTTTAGTAGTAGACTTAATCCGAGGTAAGCAAGTGGGTGAAGCGATTGCTATCCTTAACCACACACCAAAAACTGCTTCTCCAGTTGTAGAAAAAGTTTTAAAATCTGCAATCGCAAATGCAGAGCACAATTATGAGATGGACATTAACAACCTAGTTGTTGAAAAAGTCTTCGTTGACGAAGGTCCAACGTTGAAACGTTTCCGTCCACGTGCAATGGGTCGTGCAAGCCAAATTAACAAACGCACAAGCCACATCACAATTGTGGTATCAGAAAAGAAGGAGGGATAATCGATGGGTCAGAAGGTTAATCCAATTGGTCTTCGTGTCGGTGTTATCCGTGACTGGGAATCTCGTTGGTTCGCTGAGAAAGATTACGCTACATTATTACATGAAGACATCAAAATCCGTGAGTACATTACTGTACGCTTAAAAGATTCTGCTGTTGCTAAAGTAGAAATCGAACGTGCAGCAAATCGTGTAAATGTTACAATTCACACTGCAAAACCTGGTATGGTAATTGGTAAAGGTGGTACTGAAGTTGAAGCACTTCGTAAAGCACTTAACCAATTAACAGGCAAGCGTGTACACATTAACATTTTAGAAGTTAAGAGAGCTGATCTTAACGCTAAATTAGTAGGCGAAAACATCGCTCGTCAATTAGAAAACCGTGTATCATTCCGTCGTGCACAAAAGCAAGTTATTCAACGTGCTATGCGTGCAGGTGCTAAAGGTATTAAAACACAGGTTTCTGGTCGTCTTGGCGGAGCTGATATCGCTCGTGCAGAATCTTACAGTGAAGGAACTGTTCCACTTCATACACTTCGCGCTGATATTGACTATGCAGCAGTTGAAGCTGATACAACATACGGTAAATTAGGCGTAAAAGTATGGATCTACCGTGGAGAAGTCCTTCCTACAAAAAAGAAAGCTTCTGAGGAAGGAGGAAAATAATATGTTAATGCCAAAACGCGTAAAATATCGTAGAGAGCATCGTGGTAAAATGCGTGGTCGTGCAAAAGGTGGAACTGAAATTGCTTTCGGTGAATTCGGTTTACAAGCACAAGCTGCTTCATGGATTACAAACCGTCAAATCGAAGCTGCTCGTCGTGCAATGACTCGTTACATGAAACGTGGCGGTAAAGTATGGATTAAAATTTTCCCTTCTAAACCTTACACTGCAAAACCTCTAGAAGTACGTATGGGTTCCGGTAAAGGGGCACCAGAAGGCTGGGTAGCAGTAGTAAAACCTGGGAAAATTATGTTCGAAATCGCGGGTGTATCTGAAGAGGTAGCACGCGAAGCATTACGTCTTGCAGCTCACAAGTTACCTGTGAAATGTAAATTCGTAAAACGTGAAGAAAATGGTGGTGAATCTAATGAAAACTAATGATATTCGTGAACTAACCACTGCCGAAATCGAAACAAAAGTTAAAGCTTTAAAGGAAGAATTATTCAATCTTCGCTTCCAACTTGCTACAGGACAATTAGAGAATCCAACTCGCATCCGTGAAGTGCGTAAAGCGATTGCTCGTATGAAAACTGTAGTTCGTGAAAGAGAGATCGGAATTAATCGATAAATTGAGGGGAGGTTTGCATAGTGAGCGAACGTAACCAACGCAAAGTTTATACTGGTCGTGTTGTGTCTGATAAAATGGACAAAACGATTACAGTTTTAGTTGAAACTTACAAAACTCATTCCTTGTACGGAAAACGTGTTAAGTATTCTAAAAAGTACAAAGCCCATGATGAGCAAAACCAAGCGAAACTTGGCGATATCGTTAAAATCATGGAAACTCGCCCGCTTTCTGCTACTAAGCGTTTCCGTTTAGTTGAAATCGTTGAAGAAGCGGTTATTATCTAAATAGACGAATCGGAATTTTTAGTCCGAAGGGAGGTTTCATAACATGATCCAACAAGAATCTCGTTTGAAAGTTGCTGACAACTCTGGTGCACGTGAACTTTTAACAATTAAAGTATTAGGCGGCTCTGGTCGTAAATATGCTAACATTGGTGATATTATCGTTGCTACGGTAAAACAAGCAACACCAGGTGGCGTTGTTAAAAAAGGTGACGTTGTTAAAGCAGTAGTAGTACGTACGAAGAGCGGAGCTCGTCGTCCGGACGGTTCTTATATCAAATTTGATGAAAACGCAGCGGTTATCATTAAAGACGATAAGAGCCCACGTGGTACTCGTATCTTCGGACCAGTAGCTCGTGAATTACGTGATAGCAACTTCATGAAGATCGTTTCTTTAGCTCCAGAAGTTCTATAATTTAAGGTATTGCCTTGCTAAGGAGGTGCAGAATTAAGATGCATGTAAAAAAAGGTGATAAAGTACAGGTAATCACTGGAAAAGACAAAGGAAAACAAGGCGTTATCCTTGTGGCTTTCCCAAAGCAAAACCGTGTTATCGTTGAGGGTGTTAACATCGTTAAAAAACACTCTAAGCCATCTCAATTAAATCCACAAGGTGGAATTATTACTAAAGAAGCACCTATTCACGTTTCTAACGTTATGATTTTAGATCCGAAAACAGGTGAACCTACTCGCGTAGGCTTCAAAGTAGAAGATGGTAAAAAAGTTCGTGTTGCAAAAAAATCTGGTGAATTATTAGATAAATAATTTTCTTAAGAAAGGAGGTCACTTCATTGAATCGCCTTAAAGAGAAGTTCCAAAAGGAAATTACTCCTGCTCTAGTGAGCAAGTTTAACTATAAATCTGTGATGGAAGTACCGAAAATCGAAAAGATCGTAATCAACACTGGTGTTGGTGACGCGGTATCTAACTCAAAAGCTTTAGACAATGCAGTAGAAGAATTAACACAAATCGCAGGTCAAAAACCTGTTGTAACTCGTGCTAAAAAATCAATCGCTGGTTTCCGTCTTCGTGAAGGTATGCCAATCGGTGCGAAAGTAACTTTACGCGGCGAGCAAATGTATGAGTTCTTCGACAAATTAGTATCGGTTTCTTTACCACGTGTACGTGATTTCCGTGGTGTTTCTAAGAAATCATTCGATGGTCGTGGGAACTACACATTAGGTGTTAAAGAGCAACTTATTTTCCCTGAGATTGATTATGATAAAGTAAGCAAAGTCCGCGGTATGGACATCGTAATCGTTACTACAGCGAAAACTGATGAAGAAGCTCGTGAACTTTTAACACAATTCGGTATGCCATTCCAAAAATAATGGAAGCCAACGCTAAGTAGAGGAGGCGAAAACGTGGCTAAAAAATCTATGATAGCGAAACAAAAGCGTACTCCTAAGTTTAAAGTACAAGAGTATACACGTTGCGAACGCTGCGGTCGTCCGCATTCTGTATACCGCAAATTTAAGCTTTGCCGTATTTGTTTCCGTGAACTTGCATATAAAGGTCAAATTCCTGGTGTTAAAAAAGCTAGTTGGTAAAACCCACAAATGGGAAGGAGGTAAAACACATGGTGATGACAGATCCAATTGCAGACATGCTTACTCGCATCCGTAATGCGAACATGGTACGTCATGAGAAATTAGAGGTTCCTGCTTCTAAAATCAAAAAAGAGATCGCTGAACTTTTAAAACGTGAAGGTTTCATTCGTGATGTAGAATACATTGGGGATAACAAACAAGGTATCCTTCGTATTTTCCTGAAATATGGTGCAAACAATGAACGTGTAATCACTGGATTAAAACGTATCAGTAAACCTGGCTTACGCGTTTACGCAAAAGCTGATGAAGTACCACGTGTACTTAACGGATTAGGTATCGCTCTTGTTTCTACATCTAAGGGAGTAATGACAGACAAAGACGCTCGTCAATTACAAACTGGTGGAGAAGTAGTAGCATACGTTTGGTAATATATATTTAAAACGAACGGAGGTGTGACCACATGTCTCGTATTGGTAAAAAGATTCTTGAAATCCCTGCAGGTGTTACTATTACAATTGCAGAAGACAATACTGTAACAGTAAAAGGCCCTAAAGGTGAATTAACTCGTACATTCAATGCTGATATGTCTATCAAAATTGAAGAAAATACACTAACAGTTGAGCGTCCATCTGAACAGAAGGAACACCGTGCATTACACGGTACAACTCGTGCTTTAATCGGAAACATGGTTGAAGGTGTAACTGCAGGTTTCGCACGCGGACTTGAATTAGTCGGTGTTGGTTACCGTGCTCAAAAACAAGGAGATAAACTTGTTTTAAGCGTAGGTTATTCTCATCCAGTAGAAATGACTCCGGAAGCAGGTCTTGAAGTTGAAGTACCTGCACCAACTAAAATCGTAATCAAAGGTATCGACAAGCAACGTGTTGGCGAATTTGCTGCTAACATCCGTGCTGTACGTGCTCCTGAGCCATATAAAGGTAAAGGTATTCGTTACGAAGGCGAAGTTGTTCGTCGTAAAGAAGGTAAAACTGCTAAGTAAACCCGTTAGGTGAAAGAAAGGAGTGACAAGAATGATCACTAAAGCTGCTAAAAATGCGACTCGTAAGAAAAGACATGCACGTGTACGTGCTAAACTTACTGGTACTGCAGAACGTCCACGTTTAAACGTGTACCGTTCTAACCAACATATTTACGCTCAAGTTATTGATGATGTAAATGGTGTAACATTAGTAAGTGCATCTACTCTTGATAAAGACCTTGCTCTTAACGGTACTAGCAATATTGAAGCTGCTACGAAAGTTGGAGAATCAGTTGCTAAGCGTGCTGTAGAGAAAGGCGTTAAAGAAGTAGTATTCGATCGCGGTGGTTACTTATACCATGGCCGTGTTAAAGCTCTAGCTGAAGCTGCTCGTGAGGCTGGATTACAATTTTAATGGTCAAAGGAGGGAAAATTGATGCATCGCATTGACCCAAGTAAATTAGAACTTGAAGAACGTGTAGTTACGATAAATCGTGTCGCGAAAGTTGTTAAGGGTGGTCGTCGTTTCCGCTTTGCTGCACTAGTTGTAGTTGGCGATAAAAACGGTCATGTTGGATTCGGTACTGGTAAAGCACAAGAGGTACCAGACGCAATTCGCAAAGCTATCGAAGACGCTAAGAAAAACCTAATCGCTGTACCATTAGTTGGTACAACAATTCCACACACAATCAACGGTCATTTTGGAGCTGGTGAAGTATTCTTAAAACCTGCTGCTGAGGGTACTGGTGTTATTGCTGGTGGACCTGTTCGTGCGGTACTTGAATTAGCTGGTGTACAAGATATTCTTTCGAAATCTCTTGGTTCTAACACACCAATCAACATGATTCGCGCTACTGTGAACGGATTAAGCGAACTTAAGCGCGCTGAAGATGTTGCAAAATTACGCGGTAAATCTGTAGAAGAGCTACTAGGTTAAGGAGGGAAAACAAATGGCGAAAAAGTTAGAAATTACCCTCACTCGTAGTGTAATTGGTCGTCCACAAGATCAACGTGCGACGGTAGAAGCTTTAGGTCTTAAAAAGTTGAATTCAACTGTAGTTAAGGAAGAAACTCCTGCTATTCTTGGTATGATCAACAAAGTTTCTCACCTTATAACTGTAAAAGAAGCTTAAGGATAACTCATTAATATAAGGAGGTGCCTGGGAATGAAACTTCATGAATTAAAACCTGCAGAAGGTTCTCGTAAAGTACGTAACCGTGTCGGTCGTGGTATCGGTTCTGGTAACGGTAAAACTGCTGGTAAAGGTCATAAAGGACAAAACGCACGTTCTGGTGGCGGTGTTCGTCTTGGCTTCGAAGGTGGTCAAACTCCATTATTCCGTCGTTTACCAAAACGCGGCTTCACAAACATTAACCGTAAAGAGTTTACTATTGTAAACTTATCAACGTTAAATCGTTTTGAAGATGGTACAGAAGTAACACCTGAATTATTGCTGGAAACTGGCGTTATCAGCAAGTTAAACGACGGTGTTAAAATTCTTGCAAGCGGAGCAGTAGAGAAAAAATTAACTGTTAAAGCGCACAAGTTCTCTTCAAGTGCTAAAGAAGCAATTGAAGCAGCTGGCGGATCAGTTGAGGTGATCTAATGTTTCGTACAATCTCCAACTTTATGCGCGTTGCTGAGATAAGACGTAAAATATTATTCACTTTAGCGATGTTAGTCGTATTCAGGATTGGCACGTTTATCCCAGTGCCATTTACAAATGGAGACGTACTGAAAGCACAAGATCAATTAAATGCCTTAGGTATCCTAAATACATTTGGCGGTGGCGCCTTGAAAAACTTCTCCATCTTCGCGATGGGAATCATGCCGTATATTACAGCATCCATCATCGTGCAATTATTGCAGATGGATGTTGTTCCTAAATTTTCGGAATGGTCGAAGCAAGGTGAAATGGGCCGTCGTAAACTAACGCAATTTACGCGTTACTTTACAATTGTTCTTGCGTTTATTCAGGGGTTTGGTATGTCAATCGGTTTTAATGGTATGGTAGGTGGGCAATTAATTTTGAATCCTGGTTGGAGCACTTATTTATACATTGCTACGGTACTGACTGCTGGTACTGCATTTTTAATGTGGTTAGGTGAACAGATTACAGCTAAAGGTGTAGGTAATGGTATTTCCATCCTTATCTTTGGCGGTATTGCCGCAGCGATCCCAAGTGTTATATCTCAAGTGTATCAACAACAGTTTCAAAATATCGGAGATCAATTGTTCATGAGTATCGTTAAAGTTGCATTGATCTTACTAGCTGTGCTAGCAGTTATTGTTGGTGTTATTTTCATTCAACAGGCTGTTAGAAAGATCCCAATTCAATATGCGAAGCGTGTAACAGGAGGGAATGGGAATCATGCTGGAGCACAAAACACACATTTACCGCTTAAGGTAAATAGTGCGGGTGTTATTCCGGTCATTTTTGCTGTTTCATTCTTAATTACGCCTCCAACTATTGCACAGTTCTTCCCGAATCATGATGTATCGCAGTGGATCATTGCTAACTTTAACTATTCTCACCCAGTGGGAATGATCATATATGTTGCGCTCATTGTAGCCTTCACATATTTCTATGCGTTTGTTCAGGTTAATCCAGAGCAAATGTCAGAGAATCTAAATAAGCAAGGTGGATATGTTCCAGGTATTCGTCCGGGTAAGAATACGGAACAATATCTAACAAAAATCTTGTATCGTTTGACCTTTGTAGGATCAATTTTCCTAGCAGCGATTGCAATCTTACCAGTTATCTTTACGAAGCTGGGAAATCTTCCTCCATCTGCACAGATTGGTGGAACGAGTATGTTAATCGTTGTCGGCGTTGCTTTAGAAACAATGAAGCAGCTAGAAAGCCAACTGGTAAAACGCCATTACAAAGGGTTTATCAAGCAGTGAGTAAGTGGGAAGAATTGTCTTCCCTACATGCTCATGTACTCTGAGGGGGAACAAGGATGAACTTAATTTTAATGGGGCTTCCTGGTGCTGGTAAAGGTACACAAGCCGAACAGATTGTTGCCAAGTATAACATCCCTCACATTTCAACAGGAGATATGTTCCGTGCAGCTATGAAGGCTGAAACTGAAATGGGTTTACAAGCAAAATCTTTTATTGATAAAGGTGCACTTGTTCCAGATGAAGTTACAATCGGAATCGTTCGTGAACGTTTAAGTCAAGAAGACTGCGTAAGAGGTTTCTTATTAGATGGTTTCCCACGAACTGTTGCACAAGCATCAGCTCTTGAAGAGATTATGAAAGAGCTTGGCAAAAAAATCGACTATGTTTTAAACATTAATGTGGATTCAGGGTTATTATTAAAACGCCTTACAGGCCGTCGCATTTGTAAAGAGTGCGGTGCGACTTACCACTTAGAATTCAATCCACCAGCGAAAGCTGATGTGTGCGATAAATGTGGTGGCGATTTATACCAACGCTCTGATGACAATGAAGAAACTGTAGCAAATCGTTTAGATGTAAATATTAAGCAAACAAAACCTTTGCTTGATTTCTACGAGGAGCTTGGTTACTTACAAAGCATTAATGGTGAGCAAGATATCAATAAAGTATTTGCTGATATCGATGTTCTCATTGGAGGCTTAGCGTAATGATCATCTGCAAAACTCCTCGCGAGATAGAAATCATGCGAGAAGCTGGCAGGATCGTTGCTTTAACTCATCAAGAGTTGAAACAGCATATTACTCCAGGAATTACAACGAAAGAGCTCGATCAAATAGCGGAAAAGACGATTCAAAAATATGGTGCTACGCCATCTTTTAAAGGATACAACGGATTTCCGGGGAGCATATGTGCTTCTGTAAATGAAGAGCTTGTACACGGAATTCCAGGGAAGCGAAAGCTCCAAGAGGGCGATATCATCAGTATCGATATTGGTGCGAAATACAATGGGTACCATGGAGATTCTGCATGGACGTATCCGGTTGGAAACATTTCTGAATCTGTTCAAAAGCTACTTGATGTCACAGAAAAATCGTTGTATCTTGGTCTAGAACAAGTAAAACCAGGCGAAAGATTATCAAATATCTCACATGCGGTTCAAACCCATGCTGAAGAGAATGGATTCTCGATCGTTAGGGAGTATGTTGGTCACGGAATCGGGCAAGACTTACATGAGGACCCTCAAATCCCGCACTATGGTCCACCAAATAGAGGCCCTAGATTAAAGCCGGGAATGGTCATCTGTGTTGAGCCGATGGTGAATCAAGGAAGACGATATGTAAAAACACTATCTGATGACTGGACAGTGGTAACGGTAGATGGTAAATGGTGTGCACATTTTGAGCACACGATTGCTCTTACAGAAGCAGGATACGAAATCCTTACCACTTTATAAGTAGCTGGCTCTCCGGGATTTCAGAGCAGTGTAAAATGTTACTGATTTGAAGAAGGGAGAACTATTGAATGGCTAAAGATGATGTAATTGAAGTCGAAGGTACCGTTCTTGAAACGTTGCCAAATGCTATGTTCAAAGTAGAATTAGAGAATGGGCATGTCGTATTGGCTCACGTTTCTGGTAAAATCCGTATGAACTTCATTCGTATTTTACCAGGAGACAAAGTTACGGTAGAATTATCTCCGTACGATTTAAATCGTGGTCGTATTACGTACCGTTTTAAATAATATAGCACTCCGTAATCTTTAAGGAGGTTCGAGACATGAAAGTAAGACCGTCAGTTAAACCAATCTGCGAAAAGTGTAAAGTTATTCGTAGACGTGGAAAAGTAATGGTTATTTGTGAAAACCCTAAACATAAACAAAAACAAGGTTAATCAGAAGGAGGTGCATTCAGAATGGCACGTATCGCAGGTGTAGATATTCCTCGAGACAAACGCGTTGTTATTTCTTTAACTTACGTATTCGGCATTGGTCGCACAACTGCTGAAAAAATTCTTACTGAAGCTGGTATTTCTTCAGAAACACGAGTTCGTGATTTAACGGAAGACGAACTAGGACGTATCCGTGATGTTATCGATCGTATTAAAGTTGAGGGAGACCTTCGTCGTGAAGTATCTCTTAACATTAAACGTCTAATGGAGATCGGTTCTTACCGTGGTCTTCGTCACCGTCGTGGTTTACCAGTTCGTGGTCAAAACTCTAAAAACAATGCTCGTACACGTAAAGGTCCACGTCGTACAGTAGCAAATAAAAAGAAATAATAAGTAAAGGAGGTTGAACTAACAATGGCACGTAAAACAAACACTCGTAAAAAACGTGTGAAAAAGAATATTGAAGCTGGTATAGCTCATATTCGTTCTACTTTCAACAACACAATCGTAACACTTACAGATACTCACGGTAACGCACTTTCTTGGTCTAGTGCTGGTGCACTTGGTTTCCGTGGATCTCGTAAATCTACTCCATTCGCTGCGCAAATGGCTGCTGAAGCTGCTTCTAAAGTTGCAATGGAGCACGGTTTAAAAACTTTAGAGGTTACTGTTAAAGGTCCTGGTGCTGGTCGTGAAGCTGCAATTCGTGCTCTTCAAGCTGCAGGTCTAGAAGTAACAGCAATTAGAGATGTTACTCCAGTTCCTCATAATGGATGTCGTCCACCAAAACGTCGTCGTGTGTAATTTTTCTGTATAGAATTTTCCCTTTTGTCTATAATGGATATGATGCATTATCGAGAAATTTCGTACAGAAACATCGCTTGTTGTGCACAATCGGGAACTGCCTAAGGGGGACTTTCGGTTAAACAGAGGCTTGTCCTTTGTTTAACCGGGGTTTCGACGTTTTGAAGGAGGGTTTAGTTAATGATTGAAATCGAAAAACCGAAAATCGAAACGGTTGAACTTAACGAAGATGCTAAGTATGGCAAATTCGTGATTGAACCGCTTGAGCGTGGATATGGTACTACTTTGGGTAACTCCTTACGTCGTATTCTTTTATCCTCACTCCCTGGTGCCGCTGTAACTGCTATCCAAATCGATGGCGTTTTACACGAATTTTCAACAGTTGAGGGCGTAGTAGAGGACGTTACGACGATCATCTTAAACTTGAAAAAGTTAGCTCTTAAAATCTACTCTGAAGAAGAGAAGACGTTGGAAATCGATGTACAGGGCGAAGGTATTGTCACAGCTGCTGATATTACTCACGATAGTGATGTTGAAATCTTAAATCCAGATTTACACATTGCGACGTTAGCAAAAAATGCGCATTTCCGCATGCGTTTAACTGCAAAGCGTGGCCGTGGGTATACGCCAGCTGATGCAAATAAAAGCGAAGATCAACCAATAGGAGTAATTCCTATTGATTCTATTTATACTCCAGTATCACGTGTGACTTACCAAGTGGAAAAGACACGTGTCGGACAAGTGGCTAATTATGATAAGCTTACGCTTGATGTATGGACGGATGGAAGCATCGGCGAAAAGAAGCTATCTCTTTAGGTGCCAAAATCTTAACTGAGCATTTAAATATCTTTGTTGGTTTAACTGATGAAGCACAAAATGCTGAGATTATGGTCGAGAAGGAAGAAGATCAAAAAGAGAAAGTTCTTGAGATGACTATCGAAGAACTAGATCTTTCTGTTCGTTCTTATAATTGCCTAAAACGTGCAGGAATTAATACTGTACAAGAGCTTGCGAACAAAACAGAAGAAGATATGATGAAAGTTCGTAACTTAGGACGTAAATCCTTAGAAGAAGTTAAACATAAACTTGAGGAATTAGGTTTAGGTTTACGTAAAGACGACTGAGGATTTAAACCCATCAACAAAGGAGGGAACTACGAATGGCATACAGAAAATTAGGCCGTACAAGCGCGCAACGTAAAGCTATGTTACGTGATTTAGCTACTGATTTAATTATCAATGAGCGCATCCAAACGACAGAAACTCGTGCAAAAGAACTTCGTTCTGTAGTGGAAAAAATGATCACTTTAGGTAAACGCGGAGATCTTCATGCTCGTCGTCAAGCAGCAGCTTTCATCCGTAATGAAGTTGCTAACGCTGAGACTGGTCAAGATGCACTTCAAAAATTATTCGCTGATGTAGCTCCACGCTATGCTGAGCGCCAAGGCGGATACACTCGTATTGCAAAAATTGGTCCACGTCGCGGAGACGCAGCACCAATGGTAATTATCGAGTTAGTATAATGATGATTAAAAGGGCAGGACAGTTCTTTTCAAGTAACTGGTCATGGCCCTTTTTTTTTAAATATAAAAAAGGCTAACTTGGCGAAGGAAAGGGTGCCTTGTATTGAAAAAAGTGAAACTTCGGACAGAAAATATATCATTTCAATATCCTGGGGCAGCCTCTTATGCATTAAAAGATGTTTCATTTTCCTTATATGAAGGAGAATGGGTATCTGTTATTGGACAAAATGGTTCAGGTAAATCTACACTTGCAAAATTATTGAATGGTTTGTTTTTACCGGAATCAGGGACCATTACTGTAAATGATACAGTGGTTTTATCAGAGGAAACGGTATGGGATGTTCGAAAACAAATTGGGATGGTATTTCAAAATCCTGATAATCAATTTGTTGGAACGACAGTACAAGATGACGTTGTATTTGGTCTAGAAAATATCGGAATGCCAAGGGAGCAGATGGTAGAAAGACTAGAACAAGCCCTGCAACTGGTCCGTATGGAAGATTTTCTTAATGATGAACCCCATTCGTTATCTGGCGGACAAAAACAGCGAGTCGCAATAGCAGGTGTTTTAGCACTTCAGCCATCTATTTTAATACTAGATGAAGCAACTTCAATGTTAGACCCTCAGGGGAGACTTGAAGTAGTAGAAACGGTTAGACAACTTGTTAATCAAAAGGGTATTACGGTGTTATCGATTACGCACGATTTAGAAGAAGCGGCACAGTCAGACCGTATTATTATTTTGAACAAGGGAGAAATATTAGAGGAAGGTACTCCAGAGCAAATTTTCAAATCCTCTCATATGCTCCAAGAGATTGGATTAGATGTACCTTTTTCGGTCAAAATAGCAGAATTATTAAAAAGAAATGAAATTCACTTGCAAAATACGCATCTTACAATGGAAAGCTTGGTGAACGAACTTTGGAGATTACATTCCAAAAAGTAGAACATCGTTATCAATATAAAACTCCATTTGAAAGACGCGCACTTTATGATGTAGACGTGTCGTTTCCAAGTGGGGGCTATTATGCCATTATTGGTCATACTGGTTCAGGAAAGTCGACGATGATTCAACATTTAAATGGTTTATTACAGCCGACAAATGGTACGGTTCAAATTGGCGAACATTTAATTTCAGCAGGTAAGAAAGAAAAGAAACTTAAACCACTACGAAAAAAAGTAGGGGTTGTCTTTCAGTTCCCAGAACATCAGCTATTTGAAGAGACAGTTGAGAAGGATATTTGTTTTGGACCTACTAATTTTGGTGTATCTGAAGAAGAGGCAAAACAAAAGGCGAAAGATGCAATCCGGCTTGTTGGATTGGACATAGATTTATTAGCACGTTCTCCGTTTGAGTTAAGCGGTGGGCAAATGAGGCGCGTTGCAATAGCAGGCGTACTTGCGATGGAACCCGAAGTGCTTGTATTAGATGAGCCTACAGCAGGGCTTGATCCTAAAGGACAGCACGAGCTCATGGAGATGTTTTACAAGCTTCATAAGGAACAGGGGCTTACAGTCATTCTTGTCACCCACAATATGGAGGATGCTGCTAAGTATGCAGATCAAATTGTGGTCATGCATAAAGGAACGGTCTTTTTGCAAGGAAGAGCAGAGGAAGTATTTTCACATGCAGAGGAATTAGAGAAAATTGGTGTGGATCTTCCGATGTCTTTAAAGTATAAACGTGCAATTGAAGAAAAGTTTGGTATTTCAATTTCGAAGGCTACCTTATCTTTAGAGGATCTTACTCATGAAGTTGTACAGGTGTTACGAAAAGGTGGTCATGAATCATGCAGCAGTTGATCATTGGGAGATACATTCCAGGTCAGTCAGTCATTCATAAACTTGATCCTCGTACGAAGCTGTTGATTGTCTTTTTATATGTATTTGTTGTTTTTTTAGCAAATAATGCGATTTCATATGGATTTTTATTTTTGTATGCACTCATTGCTTTATTTTTTGCAAAAGTGCCGATTCGTTATGTACTTTCGGGCTTAAAACCAATTCTATGGATTTTTCTTTTTACATTTTTCCTGCATATTTTTACAAATAAAGAAGGGGAAGTACTATTCCAGCTTGGTTGGTTTTCGATACATGAAAAAGGATTAGAGCAAGGGATATACATTTCTATACGATTCTTCGTTATTATTTTAATGACGACATTATTAACGTTAACGACGACACCTATTGAAATTACAGATGGGTTGGAGACGTTATTAAAGCCGTTGAAGCGTATAAAAGTTCCTGTTCATGAAATCGCATTAATGATGTCAATTTCACTACGTTTTATCCCGACATTAATGGATGAAACGAGTAAAATTATGAAAGCACAAGCGTCACGTGGCATTGATTTCGCCGGGGGACCGATAAAAGATAGGATGAAAGCTATTATTTCACTACTCGTTCCGCTATTTATTAGTGCTTTTAAGCGGGCAGAGGACTTGGCGATTGCGATGGAAGCTCGTGGATATCAAAGTGGCGAAGGACGCACTAAATTTAGGCAACTACGCTGGAAAACAAGTGATACAGTAACGATTATGAGTTTACTTTGTTTAGCTTGTATTTTGGCATGGGTGCGATCTTAATGGAGAATAAAGAAATGGATAGAATAAAATGTACGGTTGCATATGATGGCATGCATTTTTGTGGTTATCAAATTCAGCCGCAGCATCGTACTGTTCAACAAGAGATAGAGAAAGCATTGCAGAAATTGCATAAAGGAGAACTTGTTCGTGTTCAAGCATCGGGCAGAACAGATTCTACCGTTCATGCAAAAGGACAAGTGATACACTTTGATACCCCTTTGTCTCTTGCAGAGTGGCAATGGAGTAATGCTTTAAACACAATGTTGCCAGATGATATTGTTATCAGACAGGTAGAGAAAAAAACAGAAGAATTTCATGCGCGTTACGGTGTCGAGAAAAAAGAATATCGTTATCGTGTATTATTATCAAAGACTGCGGATGTATTCCGTAGAAATTACGTATATCAATATCCATATCCACTTGAAATAAACTCTATAAGAAAAGCGATTCCTTATTTTATTGGAACGCATGATTTCACTTCTTTTTGTTCGGCAAAAACTGACAAAAAAGATAAAGTGCGAACAATTTATGAAATTGAGTTAATTGAGCAAGACGATGAATTAATTTTTCGTTTTGTAGGTAATGGATTTTTATATAATATGGTCAGAATTATTGTTGGTACGTTACTTAACGTAGGGCAAGGAAAGCTTGATCCTGATAGCATTCCAGAGATTTTAGCGAAACAAAATCGCCAGTTTGCTGGAAAGATGGCTCCAGGTCATGGACTTTACTTATGGCAGGTAAACTATAACAACTAATCCTGGTGTAACATTTGCTTGACATTAGAAACTCAAAAGTATATCATAACATATGGTATTGTTTCTAAAACCACGATTAGCCCCGGAAGGAAATCGTGTTTAAGATAAACAATAGATTTTTTCTATGGAAAAGATAACGAGGAGGGAAACACATGCGTACGACTTTTATGGCAAAAGCTAACGAAGTTGAGCGTAAATGGTATGTGGTTGATGCTGAAGGTCAAACTTTAGGTCGCCTATCTACGGAAGTAGCATCCATTTTACGTGGTAAAAACAAACCTACATTTACACCACACGTTGACACGGGTGATCATGTAATTATTATTAACGCTGAGAAAATTCATTTAACAGGTAATAAATTAAACGATAAAATTTACTACCGTCACACTAACCACCCAGGTGGACTTAAGCAAAGAACAGCTCTAGAAATGCGTACAAACTACCCTGTACAAATGTTAGAGCTTGCAATTAAAGGGATGCTTCCAAAAGGACGTTTAGGACGTCAAGTATCTAAGAAATTAAACGTGTATGCTGGAGCAGAGCATCCACACCAAGCACAAAAACCAGAAGTTTACGAACTTCGCGGATAATCAATTAAAGGAGGGCTTACTTTGGCACAGGTTCAATACTATGGCACTGGACGTCGTAAGAGTTCAGTAGCGCGCGTGCGCCTAGTTCCAGGCGAAGGACGCGTTATCATTAACGGTCGTGATTTTGAAAACTATATCCCATTTGCTGCATTACGTGAAGTAGTGAAACAACCTCTAGTTGCAACAGAAACTTTAGGTAACTACGATGTACTTGTAAACGTAAATGGTGGTGGATACACTGGTCAAGCTGGTGCTATTCGTCACGGTATTTCTCGCGCTTTATTAAAAGCTGATCCAGAATACCGTCTAACACTAAAACGTGCAGGTCTATTAACTCGTGACGCACGTATGAAAGAGCGTAAAAAATACGGTCTTAAAGGCGCACGTCGTGCACCTCAGTTCTCAAAACGTTAATTTTTGCGAACTACAAACCCCAACCATTTTGGTTGGGGTTTTTTTGTGTTTAATTCCTCTTTTACAATTTTTTTAGTTTGGAATATTTTAGTGCTAGGGCCTCGCGTATGCTTCTTCTTTAGAAGCTTAGACTAATACGTATTAGGGAGGTTTATAAGTACTATGAATGTCATTGTCAGCTTACAAGAAAAACAAAAAGAAAAGCAGTTAAAATACGAGCGGAAGATGCTACGAGAATTATCATTAAAAACATTGCGCTCAAATATTCGTGATGCCTTTCAGATGCAAGAACTTCATCGTCAGTATGAAGATTATTGTATTGAACTAGGGATAGAATCTTATTTATTAGGAGCGAGATACAGTAAATTTGGTTATTATGGTGAATCATTCTTTGATGTGAAATATAGAGCCTTAGAAGAAGAGCAACAATTAACTGAAACATTATTTCAATTTTTAACAAGTATGACTATGCGTGAAATTAAATTGCAAGACGAGGAATTACTTTTTGAATCTTGCCAGCAGTTTATCGGCCTGTGGTGGCAGGAAGGGTATGAAAAAGGTGAACGAAGATATCGATTAAAGCTGCATTAAGACAAGCATAAACTTTCCTCTTGTCCCATATAAGTAATTAGAGGGACTAGCTGGAGGAGGAAAGGTATGAAGAGAATTCGAATTATCTCTTTTGCGCTCGCTGCGGTTGTTTTGTTTTTTTTAGTCAAACAAGAATTTCAAATTACAAAATCGTGGCGAGCATGGAATTTACCCTTATCAGGGAAAGTGATTGTACTCGACGCTGGGCATGGTGGTCCAGACGGAGGGGCTGTTGGTGGAAAGGATATTGTAGAAAAAGATATTACGCTCGAGATTACAAAAAAAGTACAAGATTATTTACAAGAACAAGGTGCGTTAGTTATTTTAACTCGTGAAGGAGATTATGATTTAGCTAACAAAGATACAAAGTCATATAGTAGGCGTAAAGCAGAGGACTTAAAAAGGCGTGTAGAGATTATTAATAAGCCTGATGTAGACTTTTTTGCAAGCATTCATTTAAACGCTCTAACTAGCAGTGGATCTAAAGGCGCACAAACGTTCTACTACCGTTCTTTAATTGAAAATGAACGGGCTGCGAAATTTATTCAGGCTGAATTGAGAACGAGCTTAGAAAATACGAATCGTTCTGCTAAAACAATTCCTCACGTGTACTTATTGAAGTATGCTAAAAAACCGGGTGCTTTAATTGAGGCCGGCTTTTTGTCGAATGTGAATGAAAGGTATATGCTAAATTCGGAGAAGTACCAGCAAAAAGTAGCAGCTGCAATATATCGTGGTATATTACGTTATTTCACAGAAAAAGGAAATCCTCCGGAATAAGGAGGATTTTTCGAGTTTCTCTCGTTAACGAAGTTTTCCGAAAATATGTTATACTGGAAATGTAAACGCATTTATTTCAAAAATAAAGAGAGATAAATTCAATTAACATTACGTTATTTTTCATACAGGGGGCTGGGCTAATTATGGTAACAAAAGAGCAGGTAGTGGAAGCGTTGGAAGGGATTGTAGATCCATTTTTACATAAAACGTTAAAAGAAACAAATGCAATTAAAGAGGTAACAGTCAAGCCTGAGAAGGAACATGTAAGTGTTAAAATTGCAATTGTAAAAACAGGTACAGCGGAACAAATGCAGTTGCAGTCTGGAATTGTAAAGTTAGTAAAAGAACTTGGGGCAACAACAGTTGGACTTCGTTTTGCAGAATTTACAGAAGAGGAATTAGCTCAGTTTGCACCACCGCAAGAGGAAGAGAAAAGTGAATCTTTATTATCGCCGAACTCACATACAACATTTTTAGCAGTGGCAAGTGGAAAAGGTGGAGTAGGGAAATCGACTGTTTCCGTTAACCTTGCAATTGCTTTAGCTCGTCTAGGAAAAAAAGTCGGTATCATTGATGCGGATATTTACGGTTTTAGTGTACCTGATATGATGGGCATCGAAAAACGCCCAATCGTAAGAGGGGATAAGATAATACCAGTGGAGCGTCTAGGTGTGAAAGTAATCTCAATGGGATTCTTTGTAGAAGATAACGCACCCGTTATTTGGAGAGGACCGATGCTTGGGAAAATGTTAAATCACTTTTTCACAGAAGTAGAATGGGGTGATTTAGATTACTTAGTATTGGATTTACCACCAGGTACGGGTGATGTTGCTCTAGATCTGCATTCGATGTTGCCGGCTTGCAAAGAGATTATTGTAACAACGCCGCATCCAACAGCTGCATTTGTAGCAGCGCGTGCTGGAGCTATGGCTTTACGTACAGAACATAGTATTCTTGGTGTTGTTGAAAATATGGCGTATTTTGAAAGTAAAGCAACTGGTGAAAAAGAGTATGTGTTTGGAAGAGGTGGAGGAGATAAATTAGCTACGGAACTCCAAACAGATGTGCTTGGCCGAATTCCACTTCAACAACCGGATTGGAATAAAGAGGACTTTGCGCCGTCAGTATATGAGGATACACATACAACTGGTCTTATTTATCGTTCGATAGCTGAGACAGTTATTGATAAAACAGCTGTTACACAAAAGTAAAGTAGTAACGAGTGGACAATATATCATTGTCCACTCGTTACTATAATTTTTATTATTGTTCTTTGTTCCCATCTTGAGAACCGCCTGCACCTTTTTTATCAGACCCGCCTTTTTCAGCTTTTTGTACACCTTTACTAATGATGTCAATCATCTTAGCCTGGAAGAGTGGACTTTCGGCAGTTTCGGTTAGTACTTGTTGTAAATATTGACGATACTCTTTACTCTTCATTGTTTGTAACATAATTTTTTCTACTTCAGGATTTTTCATAATCTCTATAACACCTGATTGGTATTCAGGGTCTTTTAGTAAAGTTTTCATTAAGTTTGTTTGTTCTTTTCCCATACTTTTAGCAAATTTTGATGAGAACTCAGGGTCTTTAAAGAGCTTTTCCCAGAATTGTTGCCCTTTTTCAGATACCATCGCATCTTCGATCGTTTTCTTTACTACTGTTTCATCTAGTATGAGTGCTTGTTTCATTTTTTCATCAGTTAATACATCTTGGATCGCTTTTTTTCCTTGATCTGTTTTTAAAATATCAACAATCATTTTTTTTGTTTGATCATAATCAAGTTCGGATTTTGCTTCTTTTTCTTGTGCACATGCCACTAGTGCGATAAATAGAAAAGAAGAAATCAAAACGAGCAGCAGCCGTTTCATAAATTGGAGCTCCTTTCAGCACAGTTCTCTTTTTTTAATATAAATCTCTTTAAGGAATTTATACATTAACATGGCTAGCTTTTTGAAATTGTCATTGATACAATTTAATTAGAAATATAAGAATAATGGGGGATGTGTTGTGAATAGCCGCAAGTGGGTACGACTATTTTTTACGACGTTATTTCTGGGTGGGATTAGCACAGTCATTATTGGATTTGTTTTAGAGTGGGACAAGTACGCTAAATTTTTTCAAAATTTCGACGGAAAAGAGATTTTAGCAATTTCTTTTTGGTTGATGGGCGTAGGATTTATTTTTAGTGTTATAAGTCAAATGGGGTTCTTTGCGTATTTAACAATCCATCGTTTTGGATTAGGGATGTTTCGATCATCGTCTTTATGGAATGCGGTGCAACTCTTCTTTATTGCGTTCGTATTGTTTGATTTCGTTTATTTAAGGTCAGTACTTATTGCGAATGGGGAAGTTTCATTAGGGAATAACATACTTGTTGCGGGGATGTTATTTGTGTTTGGGGCAATTGTCGCATACATAAAGAGTAAAGAAACGAATAAAAAAGCATTTGTGCCCGCTCTGTTCTTTATGGTTGTTGTAACAATTCTTGAATGGGTACCAGCGCTCCGGATTAATGATACAGATTGGTTGTATTTAATGGTGATACCACTCCTATTATGTAATACATATCAGTTACTTGTATTGCATCGTTTAATCGGACAAAAAAGTAAGTCAGCTTAACTTAATGAGGAGAGTGGATTTGTAATTAGCCAGATTCTTATCATTTGTAAATACCAGGATAAAAAAGCTCTGCTATCTTTCATTAAGATAGCAGAGCTTTTATGTGTGAGGAATTGTGTAGAAAGGAATTACTTAATATCTTCGCTTTGCGTACTTGTGTTGGAAATAAGTTGTGATACAGAGGTTTGTTCATATCCGTCGCTCTTTAATTTTTGTAAGAGTAATGGTAAAGCCTTATTTGTTTGAAGAGCAGAATCAGAAGCGTGTAATAAGACAATATCCCCACCCCTTAAATTGCTAGAGACTGTGGAAACGATTTTATTTACGCCGGGATTTTTCCAGTCATTTGAATTGTTACTCCAATGAACGATGGTGTATCCGAGTGATTCTGCTATTTTAAGGGTTGTTTTGTTAAAGTCGCCACTAGGTGGGCGTAATAGCTTGACTTGTTTTACACCAAGTTTCGTAAAAACATCTTGCGCGCGCAAAAGATCCCTTCGTATTTCATTTGCTTCTAGTGAATTGTAGGATGTGTAATTATAGCCCATACTACCAATCTCATGTCCATCTTTCATGATTCGTTCGACAATATCAGGGTGTCTTTCGGCCCATGCAGCAGAGAGAAAGAAGGTTGCATTCTTAATTTCTCTTTCTTTGAGTGTATTAAGGATTGGAATAGCTTTTTTATCTCCCCAACTAATGTCGAACGTGAATGCAACTTGTTTTTTTGCGGTGTCCCCTTTGTAAATCACTTTAGGACCAGTAGCAGTTGAAAAAGCAGATTCATGTGAATATGTTTTTAAAAAGAGTAACCATGCTGTAAATAAGGAAAGTACGACTATTAAGCTAATGTGTTTAAATGTTCTTTTACTCGTAATAAAAAAGAAAAACATAATATTACGCCCCTTTGTCCAATCCTTTTCAGTTACATATATGCTTTAAATTTAAAAAAGAGAACAAGGGATTAACATCGTAAGTGGTGGATATAATGAATGATAGAATTTTATTTTTAGATGATACATTATTGGTAATTGAAAATGAGTGGGGCGTTTATTGATATATGTAAGGAACTATTGGGGTGATAATTTGCTTGGGATTATGTTAACGAAGGAAGAGAGAAAAGAAATGGAATACATATTGAAGAGGGAGTTAGAGGAACTTTTATTTGATTTTGAAGATGAGCGTATACATAGCGTTGTGAAAAAGGCGATGGAAGAAAGATATAAAATCATTTTTTGTTTATTTCGGAGAGTTGCTAATAGGGAAGAATGTATTCGTTATATAAGAAAAAGAATTTTTTATTAAAAAGTGTTGACGTTAAGAGTAAGTATATGATAAATTAATAACCGTCGCTGATGCAGAAACGCAGCAAACGACAAAAAAGAAATTGAAAAACTTAGTTGACATCGAAAAACGAGGATGTTAACATAAGGAAGTCGCAAATAAGCGACTAAGTAGTTCTTTGAAAACTGAACGAAACAAACAACGTGAACGTCAATTTTTATTTTTAGATGCTAGACAAACTAACTTTATTGGAGAGTTTGATCCTGGCTCAGGATGAACGCTGGCGGCGTGCCTAATACATGCAAGTCGAGCGAATGGATTGAGAGCTTGCTCTCAAGAAGTTAGCGGCGGACGGGTGAGTAACACGTGGGTAACCTGCCCATAAGACTGGGATAACTCCGGGAAACCGGGGCTAATACCGGATAATATTTTGAACTGCATGGTTCGAAATTGAAAGGCGGCTTCGGCTGTCACTTATGGATGGACCCGCGTCGCATTAGCTAGTTGGTGAGGTAACGGCTCACCAAGGCAACGATGCGTAGCCGACCTGAGAGGGTGATCGGCCACACTGGGACTGAGACACGGCCCAGACTCCTACGGGAGGCAGCAGTAGGGAATCTTCCGCAATGGACGAAAGTCTGACGGAGCAACGCCGCGTGAGTGATGAAGGCTTTCGGGTCGTAAAACTCTGTTGTTAGGGAAGAACAAGTGCTAGTTGAATAAGCTGGCACCTTGACGGTACCTAACCAGAAAGCCACGGCTAACTACGTGCCAGCAGCCGCGGTAATACGTAGGTGGCAAGCGTTATCCGGAATTATTGGGCGTAAAGCGCGCGCAGGTGGTTTCTTAAGTCTGATGTGAAAGCCCACGGCTCAACCGTGGAGGGTCATTGGAAACTGGGAGACTTGAGTGCAGAAGAGGAAAGTGGAATTCCATGTGTAGCGGTGAAATGCGTAGAGATATGGAGGAACACCAGTGGCGAAGGCGACTTTCTGGTCTGTAACTGACACTGAGGCGCGAAAGCGTGGGGAGCAAACAGGATTAGATACCCTGGTAGTCCACGCCGTAAACGATGAGTGCTAAGTGTTAGAGGGTTTCCGCCCTTTAGTGCTGAAGTTAACGCATTAAGCACTCCGCCTGGGGAGTACGGCCGCAAGGCTGAAACTCAAAGGAATTGACGGGGGCCCGCACAAGCGGTGGAGCATGTGGTTTAATTCGAAGCAACGCGAAGAACCTTACCAGGTCTTGACATCCTCTGAAAACCCTAGAGATAGGGCTTCTCCTTCGGGAGCAGAGTGACAGGTGGTGCATGGTTGTCGTCAGCTCGTGTCGTGAGATGTTGGGTTAAGTCCCGCAACGAGCGCAACCCTTGATCTTAGTTGCCATCATTAAGTTGGGCACTCTAAGGTGACTGCCGGTGACAAACCGGAGGAAGGTGGGGATGACGTCAAATCATCATGCCCCTTATGACCTGGGCTACACACGTGCTACAATGGACGGTACAAAGAGCTGCAAGACCGCGAGGTGGAGCTAATCTCATAAAACCGTTCTCAGTTCGGATTGTAGGCTGCAACTCGCCTACATGAAGCTGGAATCGCTAGTAATCGCGGATCAGCATGCCGCGGTGAATACGTTCCCGGGCCTTGTACACACCGCCCGTCACACCACGAGAGTTTGTAACACCCGAAGTCGGTGGGGTAACCTTTATGGAGCCAGCCGCCTAAGGTGGGACAGATGATTGGGGTGAAGTCGTAACAAGGTAGCCGTATCGGAAGGTGCGGCTGGATCACCTCCTTTCTATGGAGAATTGATGAACGCAGTTCATCAATAAACGTTGACTTGTTTCGTTTCGTTCAGTTTTGAGAGAACTATCTCTCAAGTTTAAATGTATGTTCTTTGAAAACTAGATAACAGTGTAGCTCATATTTTTTTAATTTTAGTTTGGTTAAGTTAGAAAGGGCGCACGGTGGATGCCTTGACACTAGGAGTCGATGAAGGACGGGACTAACGCCGATATGCTTCGGGGAGCTGTAAGTAAGCTTTGATCCGAAGATTTCCGAATGGGGAAACCCACTATACGTAATGGTATGGTATCCTTACCTGAATACATAGGGTATGGAAGACAGACCCAGGGAACTGAAACATCTAAGTACCTGGAGGAAGAGAAAGCAAATGCGATTTCCTGAGTAGCGGCGAGCGAAACGGAATCTAGCCCAAACCAAGAGGCTTGCCTCTTGGGGTTGTAGGACATTCTATACGGAGTTACAAAGGAACGAGGTAGACGAAGCGACCTGGAAAGGTCCGTCACAGAGGGTAACAACCCCGTAGTCGAAACTTCGTTCTCTCTTGAATGTATCCTGAGTACGGCGGAACACGTGAAATTCCGTCGGAATCTGGGAGGACCATCTCCCAAGGCTAAATACTCCCTAGTGATCGATAGTGAACCAGTACCGTGAGGGAAAGGTGAAAAGCACCCCGGAAGGGGAGTGAAAGAGATCCTGAAACCGTGTGCCTACAAATAGTCAGAGCCCGTTAATGGGTGATGGCGTGCCTTTTGTAGAATGAACCGGCGAGTTACGATCCCGTGCAAGGTTAAGTTGAAGAGACGGAGCCGCAGCGAAAGCGAGTCTGAATAGGGCGTTTAGTACGTGGTCGTAGACCCGAAACCAGGTGATCTACCCATGTCCAGGGTGAAGTTCAGGTAACACTGAATGGAGGCCCGAACCCACGCACGTTGAAAAGTGCGGGGATGAGGTGTGGGTAGCGGAGAAATTCCAATCGAACCTGGAGATAGCTGGTTCTCCCCGAAATAGCTTTAGGGCTAGCCTTAAGTGTAAGAGTCTTGGAGGTAGAGCACTGATTGAACTAGGGGTCCTCATCGGATTACCGAATTCAGTCAAACTCCGAATGCCAATGACTTATCCTTAGGAGTCAGACTGCGAGTGATAAGATCCGTAGTCAAGAGGGAAACAGCCCAGATCGCCAGCTAAGGTCCCAAAGTGTGTATTAAGTGGAAAAGGATGTGGAGTTGCTTAGACAACTAGGATGTTGGCTTAGAAGCAGCCACCATTTAAAGAGTGCGTAATAGCTCACTAGTCGAGTGACTCTGCGCCGAAAATGTACCGGGGCTAAATACACCACCGAAGCTGCGAATTGATACCTATGTATCAGTGGTAGGGGAGCGTTCTAAGTGCAGTGAAGTCAGACCGGAAGGACTGGTGGAGCGCTTAGAAGTGAGAATGCCGGTATGAGTAGCGAAAGACGGGTGAGAATCCCGTCCACCGAATGCCTAAGGTTTCCTGAGGAAGGCTCGTCCGCTCAGGGTTAGTCAGGACCTAAGCCGAGGCCGACAGGCGTAGGCGATGGACAACAGGTTGATATTCCTGTACCACCTCTTTATCGTTTGAGCAATGGAGGGACGCAGAAGGATAGAAGAAGCGTGCGATTGGTTGTGCACGTCCAAGCAGTTAGGCTGATAAGTAGGCAAATCCGCTTATCGTGAAGGCTGAGCTGTGATGGGGAAGCTCCTTATGGAGCGAAGTCTTTGATTCCCCGCTGCCAAGAAAAGCTTCTAGCGAGATAAAAGGTGCCTGTACCGCAAACCGACACAGGTAGGCGAGGAGAGAATCCTAAGGTGTGCGAGAGAACTCTGGTTAAGGAACTCGGCAAAATGACCCCGTAACTTCGGGAGAAGGGGTGCTTTCTTAACGGAAAGCCGCAGTGAATAGGCCCAAGCGACTGTTTAGCAAAAACACAGGTCTCTGCGAAGCCGTAAGGCGAAGTATAGGGGCTGACACCTGCCCGGTGCTGGAAGGTTAAGGAGAGGGGTTAGCGTAAGCGAAGCTCTGAACTGAAGCCCCAGTAAACGGCGGCCGTAACTATAACGGTCCTAAGGTAGCGAAATTCCTTGTCGGGTAAGTTCCGACCCGCACGAAAGGTGTAACGATTTGGGCACTGTCTCAACCAGAGACTCGGTGAAATTATAGTACCTGTGAAGATGCAGGTTACCCGCGACAGGACGGAAAGACCCCGTGGAGCTTTACTGTAGCCTGATATTGAATTTTGGTACAGTTTGTACAGGATAGGCGGGAGCCATTGAAACCGGAGCGCTAGCTTCGGTGGAGGCGCTGGTGGGATACCGCCCTGACTGTATTGAAATTCTAACCTACGGGTCTTATCGACCCGGGAGACAGTGTCAGGTGGGCAGTTTGACTGGGGCGGTCGCCTCCTAAAGTGTAACGGAGGCGCCCAAAGGTTCCCTCAGAATGGTTGGAAATCATTCGTAGAGTGCAAAGGCATAAGGGAGCTTGACTGCGAGACCTACAAGTCGAGCAGGGACGAAAGTCGGGCTTAGTGATCCGGTGGTTCCGCATGGAAGGGCCATCGCTCAACGGATAAAAGCTACCCCGGGGATAACAGGCTTATCTCCCCCAAGAGTCCACATCGACGGGGAGGTTTGGCACCTCGATGTCGGCTCATCGCATCCTGGGGCTGTAGTCGGTCCCAAGGGTTGGGCTGTTCGCCCATTAAAGCGGTACGCGAGCTGGGTTCAGAACGTCGTGAGACAGTTCGGTCCCTATCCGTCGTGGGCGTAGGAAATTTGAGAGGAGCTGTCCTTAGTACGAGAGGACCGGGATGGACGCACCGCTGGTGTACCAGTTGTTCTGCCAAGGGCATAGCTGGGTAGCTATGTGCGGAAGGGATAAGTGCTGAAAGCATCTAAGCATGAAGCCCCCCTCAAGATGAGATTTCCCATAGCGTAAGCTAGTAAGATCCCTGAAAGATGATCAGGTTGATAGGTTCGAGGTGGAAGCATGGTGACATGTGGAGCTGACGAATACTAATAGATCGAGGACTTAACCATATAATATGTAGCGATGTTATCTAGTTTTGAAGGAATATATGTTTAGATTTCTTCTTGACATTCTGAAAAGAATGTGTATAATGATAAAAGTCTGGTAATGATGGCAGAGAGGTCACACCCGTTCCCATACCGAACACGGAAGTTAAGCTCTCTAGCGCCGATGGTAGTTGGGACCTTGTCCCTGTGAGAGTAGGACGTTGCCAGGCTTGTATTATTCCGCAGTAGCTCAGCGGTAGAGCTATCGGCTGTTAACCGATCGGTCGTAGGTTCGATTCCTACCTGCGGAGCCATTATGCTTCCATAGCTCAGCTGGTAGAGTACTTCCATGGTAAGGAAGAGGTCACCGGTTCAAGCCCGGTTGGAAGCTTGAGAAAAGTTTTGATTTTTTTTTGGCCCGTTGGTCAAGTGGTTAAGACACCGCCCTTTCACGGCGGTAACACGGGTTCGAATCCCGTACGGGTCACCACTTTTGGAGGATTAGCTCAGCTGGGAGAGCACCTGCCTTACAAGCAGGGGGTCGGCGGTTCGATCCCGTCATCCTCCACCATATATATTTAAATGTCGGAGGGGTAGCGAAGTGGCTAAACGCGGCGGACTGTAAATCCGCTCCTTCGGGTTCGGCAGTTCGAATCTGCCCCCCTCCACCATTTTCTTTAAAATAACCTGAAAGGGTTTATTTTTTTGAGAAGATAACCATACTAGTAAATATTAATGGGCTATAGCCAAGCGGTAAGGCAACGGACTTTGACTCCGTCATGCGCTGGTTCGAATCCAGCTAGCCCAGCCATTTACGAGCCATTAGCTCAGTTGGTAGAGCATCTGACTTTTAATCAGAGGGTCGAAGGTTCGAATCCTTCATGGCTCACCATTTTCGCGGAAGTAGTTCAGTGGTAGAATACAACCTTGCCAAGGTTGGGGTCGCGGGTTCGAATCCCGTCTTCCGCTTTATTACTACGGGGCCTTAGCTCAGCTGGGAGAGCGCCTGCCTTGCACGCAGGAGGTCAGCGGTTCGATCCCGCTAGGCTCCATATAAATAGGAAAAGCTTACATCATTTGATGTAAGCTTTTTTGTGTTTAAATTTTATTGGGAAAGGCAACTTTCATATTTGTCGTTTAAAATGAAGAAAAGGTGTAAATAAGGAACGGGGGATAATTATGAAAGTTGTCATTGCATCTGATTCATATAAAGAAAGTTTGAAAGCTATGGAGGTATGTGAAGCTATTGAAAGAGGTTTTGCAGCAGTTTTTCCTAAAGCAGAGTACGTTAAAGTACCAATTGGAGATGGAGGTGAAGGAACGGTCGAATCTCTTGTTGGTGCTACAATGGGGGAAATTATATCACTTAATGTGACAGGGCCGCTTGGAGAGAGCGTGCAAGCCTTTTATGGTATGTCTAAGGATAAGGAGACAGCATTTATTGAAATGTCAGCAGCATCAGGATTACAACACGTTCCAATTGAAAAGAGAAACCCACTTATTACAACAACAAAAGGGACAGGTGAACTTATATTACATGCATTAGATCAAGGAGTGAAACACATTATTTTAGGACTTGGAGGAAGTGCTACAAATGATGGTGGAGCTGGTATGCTATCTGCTTTAGGCGCAAGGTTTATAAACAGGAAAGGTGAAGTAATAGACCCCTCTGGAGGGACATTACATTTGATTACTACTGTTGACCTTTCTAGGATTGATTCACGTCTAAAGGATCTAAAGTTAGAAGCGGCGTGTGATGTAGATAATCCTTTAGTTGGAGCTAGCGGGGCATCTTTTGTATTTGCGAGACAAAAGGGTGCAAATGTAGAGATGATGAAAGAGCTAGATGAGAATTTAAAACATTATGCTACTATACTTAAACAACATGTGTCTTTAGATGTATCTGAAATGCCAGGGGCGGGGGCAGCTGGAGGAATGGGAGCAGCTGTCGTTGCAGTTCTAAAGGGGCAGTTAAGAAAAGGAATTGAAATTGTATTAGATTATACAAATTTTGATAAGTGTATAGAGGGTGCCGACCTGATTGTAACTGGTGAGGGAAGAATAGATGAACAAACAGCGTATGGAAAAGCTCCTGTTGGTGTCGCGAAGCGGGCGAAATGTCGTCATATTCCTGTAATTGCTATTGGTGGATCTGTATCCTCGAATTATACGGCTGTTTACGAAAAGGGGATTGATGCAGTGTTTAGTATTACAGCGGGTCCAATGACATTAGAAGAAGCATATAAAAGGGCAGAAGAGAATATCGAAATGACAGCAAGAAATATTGCAGTAGTGTGGAAACTAGCATCAGAAAAACGCTTCTAAATGTAGAAGTGTTTTTTAATTCATTTATTTGATGATATTTTGCATAATCCTGAGTGATGATGGAGAAAAGTGCTTATAAAAATATTAGCTGATAGAAAGGTCAGTTGTTTCATTAAGTTAACTTTATACATAGAATAGGCTTAAAATTTAGGTTTTAAGGAGAGTACAAGTGAATATATTGTATATCCATGCAGAAAAATGTCGAGTTGAGTCAGACTATATAAAAGATTTAAAATATTTAGGAAGGCATAAAAGGGGGATACTATCTATGAAAAAAGAAATCTCAGTTATTGGAGTTCCAATGGATTTAGGACAGATGCGTCGCGGGGTTGATATGGGACCAAGCGCGATCCGTTATGCAGGGGTAATTGAAAGAATTGAACAAATTGGATATGACGTTAAAGATTTGGGAGATATATGTATTGAGAGAGAAAAAGAAGTAGATGAAAATACAAAATTAAGAAACCTTACACAAGTTGCAACTGTATGTAATGAATTAGCTAGTAAGGTTGATCATATTATAGAAGAAGGTCGTTTTCCACTTGTATTAGGCGGTGACCATAGTATTGCTATCGGTACGCTAGCTGGTGTAGCGAAACATTATAAAAATTTAGGTGTTATTTGGTATGATGCACATGGTGATTTAAATACAGAAGAGACTTCACCATCTGGAAATATTCACGGTATGTCACTTGCTGCAAGTTTAGGCTATGGACATCCGACGCTTGTAGACTTATATGAAGCATATCCAAAGGTGAAGAAAGAGAACGTTGTAATTATCGGTGCACGTGCATTGGATGAAGGAGAAAAAGACTTTATTCGCGATGAAGGCATTAAAGTATTCTCAATGCATGAAATCGATCGTATGGGTATGACGGCTGTTATGGAAGAAACAATTGCGTATTTATCTCATACGGATGGCGTTCATTTATCATTAGATCTAGATGGGCTTGATCCTCATGACGCACCAGGAGTTGGAACACCTGTAATTGGTGGTCTATCTTATCGTGAAAGCCACTTAGCGATGGAGATGTTAGCAGAAGCTGATATTGTTACATCTGCTGAGTTTGTTGAAGTAAATACAATTTTAGATGAGAGAAACAGAACAGCAACAACAGCGGTTGCTTTAATGGGTTCTTTATTCGGTGAAAAACTGAAATAAATGTAAGAAAAGCAACTGTGAAGTTGCTTTTTTTATTGGAAAATAGGCGTATAATAATGACTTATATTATACTGTATGGTAAGAAAGTTTGACATCTTACCAATTTAGGCTAAAGGGGGCGGGGCGTTTGTAATTGTCGTTTGTTTCATGTATGGTATAATTAACTAGTTGTTGGAAATACATACAGATAGAGCATAAAACAATATTTCAATATATGGATAGAATTGCTCGTAAGTAGGAGGAAGGGTTAGCATGCCTTTTGAAGATACGACCATTTTGAAATATCTTAGTACGGCATTAGATATTGCTGTTGTATGGTTTATTATATATAAGCTAATTCTTATAATCCGGGGCACGAAGGCTGTTCAACTTTTAAAAGGTATTACAGTTATTATTGTCGTCCGGATGATCAGTATTTTACTTGAATTGCATACGCTATATTGGCTAACGGAACAAGTATTAACGTGGGGATTCTTAGCTGTTATTATTATCTTCCAGCCAGAATTGCGAAGAGCACTTGAGCAGCTAGGACGAGGTAGCCTGTTTTCGCGTGTGGGAACTCACGAGGAAGATGAACCTGAAATTGTTGCAACAGCGATAGCGAAAGCTACGGAATATATGGGAAAACGAAGAATAGGTGCATTAATTACGTTGTCAAAAGAGACTGGGATGGGTGACTATGTGGAAACGGGTATTCCGCTGAACGCAAATGTGTCATCAGAATTACTCATTAATATTTTTATCCCTAATACGCCTCTTCATGATGGAGCAGTAATTATGCAGGGAAGTACAATTAAAGCAGCAGCATGTTATCTTCCGCTATCAGAAAGTCCGTTTATTTCTAAGGAGTTAGGAACAAGGCATCGCGCTGCAATGGGAGTTAGTGAAGTTACTGATAGTATTACAGTAGTTGTGTCGGAAGAAACGGGTCAAATTTCTTTAACGAAAAACGGTGAGTTACATCGTGATTTGAAGACAGAGCAGCTGAAGGATATGTTGTTAGCAGAATTTAGTGGGAACGAAAAAACGACTTCTTCGTCTTTATGGAATTGGAGGAGAAAGCGTCATGGATAAGTTAATGGAGAATCATTGGTTTTTAAAAGGAATCTCATTACTATTGGCGTGTATGCTTTTCATGTCAGCAACTTTAACTGAAAAAAATACGACATCGAGTATATTACCTTTCGTAAATGAAACGAAAGAAACATTAACTGATTATCCTATTACCCTTAAGTATGATGAAGAGAAATATATTGTAAGTGGTATTCCATCAGGTGGAGTCAAGGTGAAGTTGGAAGGTCCAAAATCAGCAGTTGCTACAGCAAAAGCAAAAAAACAATTTGATATATCAGTTGATTTGCGAGATAGTCCAAAAGGAACTTATGAAGTTTCTTTAAAAGCGAATGGGCTTCCAGATGATGTGAAAGGAACAGTCCAACCAGCAACAATCAAAGTCACTCTGCATGAAAAAGCGAAAAAGTATGTTCATGTAGACTTGAAATTATCAAATGAAGATCAGATGCCAGCGGGTGCTACTCTTGAAAAATCAAACATTAAACCTGATACTGTTGAGGTAGTTGGGACGAAAGAAGAAATAGAAAGTATTTCATCTGCTAAGGCGTATATTGATTTGAAAGGTGTTAATAAAACTGTTACAAAAACACCCGAAGTTACATTATACAATAAAGAAGGAAAACGTTTAAATGTAAGAACAAGTCCATCTAAAATTAGTGTAACGTTGAATGTGGTGACGCAAGCTACAGCAAATAACGTCGAAAAAACAGTGCCTTTAACATATTCGAAAAAAGGGAATTTACCAGAAGGTTTAGCTGTTACAAATATTAGTGTTGAACCAAAAGAAGTAACGATAGCAGGTCCAAAAGACATTTTGGATAATATACAATCTATAGAGGGGGTCGAGGTAGATCTTAGTCAATTGACGGATTCTACAACATTCGATGCCTCTGTTTTATTGCCAAAAGGTGTAACAAGTGCAAAACCAAATCAAGTGAAGGTTTCCGTAGGGGTACAAAAGGTAAAACAAACGAAAAGTAAAACTATTGATGGTATCCCAATTCAAAAAAGTGGAATTCCGAATGATGTTACTGCGCAGCTACTTTCGCCACAAGATGGAAAGATAAGCGTTGATATTTCAGGAGAAGCAAGTATAGTAGATAAAATAACAGCTGCTCAAATAACAGCTGCGATTAATCTGCAAAATGTACCTCCGGGGACCAAGGATGTTTCTATTCAAGTGAGCGGTCCTGGTAATATTTCAATAGAACCAAAACAAAAAAGTGCTAAAGTCACAATTGTGAAGAAAGAAAAGCAGGATAAAGAAGTACAGGGTAATATTGAACAACCAAATTCAACAAACAATAAAGAAAATCAGACTGAAAAACCAAAAAATCCTGAACCTGATCCAGAAAAGGATCAGGAAAAAGATAAAGACAAAGAAAAAGATAAAGATAAAGAAAATGGCCAAGAAACGAGCCAAGAACCAACAGTAGATAATCAAAAAGAGCACGAAAAAGGAGCGAATAATAATGGGTAAATATTTTGGTACAGACGGAGTACGCGGGGTTGCAAATAAGGAATTAACACCTGAATTAGCATTCAAAATTGGACGTTTTGGCGGCTATGTATTAACAAAAGATACAGATCGTCCAAAAGTAATTATTGGCCGTGATACACGTGTATCTGGACATATGTTAGAAGGAGCTTTAGTAGCAGGTCTATTATCAACTGGAGCAGAAGTAATGCGTCTTGGTGTTATTTCTACACCAGGTGTGGCTTATTTAACAAAAGCTTTAGATGCACAAGCGGGTGTTATGATTTCTGCATCTCATAATCCAGTACAAGATAATGGAATTAAGTTCTTCGGTTCAGATGGTTTCAAATTAACAGATGAGCAAGAAGCTGAAATTGAAGCATTATTAGACAAAGAAGTTGACGAGTTACCACGTCCAACAGGTACTAACCTTGGCCAAGTGAGTGATTACTTTGAAGGTGGACAAAAGTATTTACAATACATTAAACAAACTGTAGAGGAAGATTTCTCTGGTTTACATATTGCTTTAGATTGCGCACACGGTGCGACTTCTTCTTTAGCTCCATACTTATTTGCAGACTTAGAAGCTGATATTTCAACGATGGGAACTTCTCCAAACGGTATGAATATTAACGAAGGCGTAGGATCTACACATCCAGAAGTCTTAGCTGAATTAGTAAAAGAAAAAGGTGCTGATATCGGACTTGCTTTTGATGGTGATGGCGACCGTTTAATCGCGGTAGATGAAAAAGGAAACATCGTTGATGGCGATCAAATTATGTTTATTTGTGCGAAGTATATGAAAGAAACTGGTCAATTGAAACATAATACAGTTGTTTCAACAGTTATGAGTAACTTAGGCTTCTACAAAGCACTTGAAGCAAACAATATTACAAGTGATAAAACAGCAGTTGGTGACCGCTACGTAATGGAAGAAATGAAACGTGGTGGATATAACCTGGGCGGAGAACAATCAGGTCACATTATCTTACTTGATTACATTACAACTGGTGATGGAATGTTAAGTGCACTTCAACTTGTAAACATCATGAAAATGACGAAAAAGCCATTATCTGAGCTTGCAGGCGAGATGACAAAATTCCCACAATTACTAGTAAACGTTCGTGTAACAGATAAAAAACTAGCATTAGAAAACGAGAAAATTAAAGAAATTATTCGTGTTGTAGAGGAAGAGATGAACGGAGACGGTCGTATTCTTGTTCGTCCATCTGGAACAGAACCACTTATTCGTGTAATGGCAGAAGCACCGACACAAGAAATTTGTGATGGGTATGTACATCGTATTGTAGAAGTTGTGAAAGCTGAAGTTGGCGTTGAATAATTCGCCGATTTTATTTAAAAGGAGCACAAAAAGTGCTCCTTTTTCATATGTTTTATAGACAATGAAAAAAATTTCATTGACGATTTATATTGTTTGTTATACGATGGTCTTGTTCTTTTTCTCAAAGGAAATATTGTAAATTATAAAAGCGCCAGAACTACAAGTAGTGTAGTTGACGAGGTGGAGTTTATCGAGATTTCGGCGGATGACTCCCGGTTGTTCATCACAACCGCAATCTTTTACTTAAAACATTAAGGTGACTTAGTGGACAAAGGTGAAAGTGTGATGAGAGAAAAGGAACGGATGAATACTAGCTGTATAAGTATATACGGACTTTAACCCAATCGAGAGGAAGGTGAAAGCCGTTACAAGCTTACAGGGCTAGCAATATGTAATCCGTTTTTTTAATATAACTAAATGGTATCGGACTATGTCGTTACATGTTCGCAAAGCAGTGTAAGCATTTGTAACGGCGACTAAACATGTGTGGAATCGTAGGATTTATTGGAGAGCAAGATGCAAAGGAAATTTTATTAAAAGGTTTAGAAAAGCTAGAATATCGCGGATATGATTCAGCAGGTATTGCAGTACAAGCAGAGAACGGTGTTATTGTATACAAAGAAAAAGGCCGTATTGCAAAACTTCGCGAAGTCGTAGAAGAGAATGTAGCAGCAAGCGTGGGAATCGGTCACACACGCTGGGCTACACACGGTGTTCCAAGCAAAGTAAACGCGCATCCGCATCAAAGTACATCAAAACGTTTTACACTAGTTCATAACGGAGTAATTGAAAACTATGAGTTAGTGAAAAAGGAATATTTACAAGATGTAACGTTCGTAAGTGAGACAGATACAGAAGTTATCGTACAGCTTATGGAACAACAAGTGAGCACAGGACTAAGTGTAGAAGAAGCGTTCCGTAATACGCTATCTCTTTTACATGGCTCTTATGCAATCGGATTACTTGATGCTGAAAATCCAAACATGATTTATGTTGCTAAAAACAAAAGCCCGCTATTAGTAGGTGCTGGTGATAACTTTAATGTTATTGCAAGCGATGCTATGGCGATGTTACAAGTTACAGATCAATTTATCGAGTTAATGGATAAAGAAATGGTAATCGTAACGAAAGAAAGCATTACAATTAAAAACTTACAAGGTGAAACGATTGAACGTGCACCGTTTACAGCGGAATTAGACGCAAGTGATATTGAAAAAGGAACGTATCCTCATTTCATGCTAAAAGAAATCGACGAGCAACCACTTGTAATCCGTAATATTATTCAAAAGTACCAAGATGAAAATGGCGAAATTGAATTAGATCAAGATATCCGTAATGCAATTTTAGATAGCGATCGCATTTACATCATTGCATGTGGAACAAGTTATCATGCAGGTCTTGTTGGAAAGCAATTCATTGAGAAATTTGCGAAAGTACCAGTTGAAGTACATGTAGCAAGTGAATTCTCTTACAACATGCCATTATTAACAGAAAGACCATTCTTCATTTACATTTCACAAAGTGGTGAAACAGCTGATAGCCGTGCAGTACTTGTGCAAACAAATGAAATGGGTCATAAAGCATTAACGATTACAAATGTACCTGGTTCTACGCTTTCTCGTGAAGCTGATTATACACTTCCGTTATATGCGGGACCAGAAATTGCAGTTGCATCAACGAAAGCTTACACGGCACAGCTTGCAGTACTTTCAATCTTAGCGGCTGACATTGCACAAGCAAAAGGTGAGGTTCTTGATTTCGATTTAACTCACGAATTAGGACTTGTAGCAAATGCAATGGTAGTACTTTGTGATCAAAAAGAAGAGATGGACGCATTAGCAAAACAATTTTTAGCAACAACGCGTAACTGCTTCTTCATCGGACGTAGCGTAGACTTCTTCGTAGGTTTAGAAGGTGCGTTAAAACTAAAAGAAATCTCTTACATCCAAGCAGAAGGATTTGCTGGAGGAGAATTAAAACACGGTACAATTGCCTTAATCGAAAACGGTACACCAGTTATCGCACTTGCTACACAAGAGCACGTAAACCTTGGAATTCGTGGTAACGTGAAAGAAGTAGTAGCACGCGGAGCTAACCCATGTATCATCTCAATGAAAGGCTTAGAAATGGAAGGTGACAGCTTCGTATTACCAGCTGTACACGAAGCACTAGCACCGCTAGTAGCAGTTATTCCATTCCAACTTATCTCATACTACGCAGCACTTCACCGCGAGTGTGACGTTGATAAGCCACGTAACTTAGCTAAGTCTGTTACTGTTGAGTAGGAGATTGGTAGAGTAACTAGATTATGGTAAATTTAAAATAAAGTCACGACGTTTATAAAAAAGTTGTGAAGCTTTGCCCCTTTGGATATGATTATCTAAAGGGGCATTTTTGTGTCGAAAAAAAGAACATCTAATATCGATAAGTGGATTAAAGAGAGGAAAGGAACTGGCAGTGGGAGAGATTATCAGCCTTGTCTTGAAATTCAAGACGATCCCTCATTAGATTGGTCAGTAGGATTTAAAAAGTATAAAAACCGCCAGACAACATGAGTTTTTATCGGATTTGGGACGGAACTACTTTTATTTAACTGAATTTTCTGTTGTCATTTCGGATATTCGTTGATGGAAAAAAACCACTGATTAAAGTTTCACTTTATTGAACAAATTAGATTACTAGACATTACAAGGGGGTTTATTAATGAAGGTTAAAGAAAAAACATATTTAAGTATAGAAGAGATTATTTCATTACCAGCTTTATCAAGTACAAACATAAGTGATGATGGCAAAAACGTAGCATTTGTTAAGAAGACAGCTAACTGGAAAGACAATACATATAGGAATCATATATGGATATATGAAAAAGATAAGGAGCAGAGTTACCCATTAACAACTGGAGATATAGATAGTATACATCCATTATGGTCTCCAGATGCTAGGTGTATCGCATATCTTAGTCCAGTTGGTGATGGGAAAAATCAAATCTTTGTTAAGTCACTAGATGGTTATGATGGGGTTCAAATTACTGATGAGAAAGAAGGGGTCAGTACATTCAAATGGGAGCCTACTGGCAAGGGTCTTTATTATGTTACGCAGTCAAAAGAATGTGAGGCGATAAAGAAACGTAAGGACCTATATGGAGATTTTCAACATTTAGGTAAGGAACATCAAAATAATTGTTTATATTACATTGAAATAGAAAAAGTAATACAAAGTGATACATATGAACACGAGAACAGAGTTGCTTATCAACTAACTGATGGGAAGGATTTTCATATCCATGAATTTGATATTTCAAATGATGGGAAAAAGGCTGTATTTATGGCTACACCAAGCTCAAATATGGAAGATTATATGAATGGAGATCTATACATATTAGATATTAAAGCTGGAGAGCTACAAAAGATGAATACAGATAAGTTGTTGGGAGGGAGCGTTTGCTTTTCTCCTGAAGGCAGCAAAATATGTTACTCGGCAAGCATAAGGGAGAAGGAGTACTATAAGACTCATATACAAGACAGTACATTAGAAATCTATGATATGAATAATGGAGAGCTAATTCGACCTTTACTAGATTTTGATAGTACGGTTATGCCAGTACAGTGGACAGCTAAAGGAATTTTAATTAGATGGCAGGATAAAACGAATTATCTTATTGGGTTGCTATGTGAGGATGGCACTGTAGAAATGTTAAGTGAAAACGTAGATAGCTTTATAATGGATGCCTCTATAACAAAGGATGGAAAACATATATCCTACAATAAGGCTATAACAAATGAAATCTTTGAAATCTATTTAGACGATAAGAAAATAACGGATGAAAATAGCTTTTTCAAAGGGAAACTTAAAAGTAACAGGGAAATCATCTCATGGCAAAGTAGCGATGGTCTTGAAATAGAAGGTGTTTTATCAACTCCAGTAGAGTTTGATGCAAGTAAAAAACATCCCTTATTAGTAGTAATCCATGGTGGTCCGGCTTGGGCATCCTTCCCAATATTTTCAGACTGCTTTAATGAAAAATATCCTATTGAGCAGTTTATCGAAAAAGGCTTTATAGTTTTAGAACCAAACTATAGGGGAAGTTCTGGTTATGGTAATGAATTCTTAAAAGCAAACTATAGAAAACAGGGAATTGCTGACTACGATGATGTTATATCTGGAGTGGATAAACTAGTTGAAAAAGGGATTGCAGATAAAGATAGAGTAGGGGTTATGGGATGGAGTAACGGGGGATATATATCAGCTTTCTGTTCTACATTTAGTAGTAGATTTAAAGCTATTTCAGTTGGAGGTGGAATTACTAACTGGGGTACTCATTATGTAAATACAGATATCCCTTACTTTATTAGAATGCATTTAGGAAATACTCCATGGAATGATCCAGAGATATATAGGAAAACATCGCCAATGACATATATTAAATCAGCATGTACACCTACCTTAATTCAACATGGAGAAAAGGATGCGAGAATTCCAATTACAAATGCATATGAGCTATATGAAGGATTAAGGGATATGGAAGTTGATACAGAATTAATTATATTTAAAGGAATGGCATATAGTTCTGACCAGCCAGGAATTCATGTGGCTATTATGAAGCAGAATTTGATGTGGTTTTCACACTATATTCTTGGAGAAAGTATGGAAGGTTTTAGGGTTTTATAATGGCTTGTTTTAGTCTTTAAGCTTTTTAGGTGCTTGAAATAAAGTCGTACACATTTATCCAGTTATATATAATTGAGTTTAATATTTCGGATAAGGAAAACTGTGAAATATTTTGGTGTAAATGAGAAAAGAGCCTGAATGTAGGCTCTTTCCTTATTTATATTTAAAAGATGAACTGTTCTTATGCAGTTTTACTTAATTTATATGCTTCATGGTTATTTTTTTTGAAAAGTTTTGGGAAAACATAACCATCTAAGCCAATACGTCCAGTATTCTGTCCTGCAACTAAAATGAACATAGTTAAAATAAGTAGGTTTGGGTTTACACTAACAGTTCCGCTTAATAAAAATGAAAGGTTCATTATGATGCCGAAAAATGCAGCTGTTTTTGTTAATCCACCTAAAATCAAACCTAGTCCTACTAAAATTTCTCCCCATTGAACTAAAAAGCTAAATAGGTCTGCGTTTGGAAGAACAAAATGTTGAAGGAAATCTGCCCACCAACCTTGTACTGCAGGGTGGTCACCTGATGCTTGAGCGATAGCTCCTTTTAGAAAACCACTTGCGTCAAAAGATTGTCCAAAAACTTTTCCTATTCCAGCAGCAAGCCATGCATATCCTATGTAAAGTCGTAAAAATAATAATATGAAAGTAGCGCGTTTATCAGTTCTTAAAAAATTGATAACCATTGAAATCCCTCCAATGTATTGTATTTACATGTTTATTATATATCCATTGTGAATAAATTCACAATGGATATAATGTGAACAAAAATTATGATTTTTCATTTGTACATAAAGTGTTTGGAAATTTATTTTTTGGAGGATGAACAATAAATGAGGGATGGGAGCTTTCCACTAAAATAGATAACTCTTATAATAAATAGATTAATAAACGTTCTTTTAACTATTTACTATTAGTTTATCTTATCTTTTCCTTATTATTTCTCTGGTTTTATATAAGGAGCTACTTGCGCAGTAACTCCTACAGAAGCACCACGAACAAAGTCTTGGTTTTCTAACGCCTTAAAGTTTTCTGTTTTCCCGGTTAGCATAACACCTAAAATTTTCACTTGATCGAATGGTTTGTTTTTGTTTGATTTTAAAAACTTCTGAATATCTTCGTTATGTCCATCATCATCATATTGTTTAAGTGAATCAACGAACCCTTTGTACGCTTCTTCAGGGGATTTTTCTGGATTAAATCCGTAAACGGGCATACCAGCAGGCCCCTTACTTTCATCTCCAATTGGTGATGTCATATATAGCCATACAATGTTTAAGTTGTCTGGAATTTTCTCTTTTCCCATCATTTGTCCTCCCTACACTTATACAACGAATAGGTAATGATAAATGTATACACTTAAATAAAAGTTTTGTTCTTTATAAAAATAGAAAAGGCATATAACAATCATATGTTATATGCCTTTTCTATTATATATTTAGTAATTTATTTAGGTAATGTAAATTTAGCTTTTTTACCTTGTGAAATATCTTTAGCTTCTTTATTTCTCATAGGTCCTAACTCAATCTCAAAGCTTTTGTCTTTCCAAATCTTTTCATACTGCTCTTGATCTAAAATATATACTTGTAGTAACTCTCCAGATGTTCCTGTTTTGACTGAAGCATTATAGTCGTAATTTAATAGCATACCTTCATTAATCGTATATTGTGTACCATCATTCACTCTTAATGTAGAGCTTATAGGAGATAGTGAAACGTCTTGAGCATCTTTGTTATCAAGCTTGAATTTTACTGTTAACAGAACAAGACCGTTTTTAAAATTTGCAAAGCGTGGAGCTTCGACGGAATTTGGTGTGAATTGAGTAAATTGGTATCCATCCAATGTAACATTAACAGCGCCTAATTCTTGGCTGTTATTAATACTTGATTTCTCTTTTAACATTTTTTTATCGCCCATGTTATTAGCTGTAGCTTTATCGTGGTAGAAAGTGTTATCTGTTGCAACCTTTTCAGCGCCTTGTTTGTTTAAACTTAATGAAAAGTTTCCAGGGCTTCCGATTGGAGCATCAAATTTTCCTTTATTAGCTTGTGCAGTTGGGACTGAGACTGAGACTGTTGAGAGACTTGAAATTTTCGCTAAATCATCTTTTCCGAATGGATACGCGATATAACCAGAAATAGTTTCTCCTGCTTTTACTAAGTAATCATTCGTCGGAGCAAGCTTAGTTGGTAGCTGATCTTCTTTTGGAATTAAATCTTTATAGTTACTATATACTTTCTGCGCACCAGTAAATGACATGTCCAATGCTGGCATATAATAAATATCTTTAGCTGAACTATTTTTTACGCTATAGTTCACAAGAATAACTCCGCCCTCTGTTTGACGGTTAAATGGAATGTCGAAGTTTGTATGGAATCCATTTAATTCAACTAACGTATAACTGTTCATTGAGACTGAAACATCTTCAGCTTTATACACTTGTGATTCCTTATTTTCAAAAAGAACTTTTGTTTTACCACCTGTTTCTTTTTCCATATAGGAAATCAGCTTAGAGTAATCGCTTGAGCTAGTAGCTGTATTTTCAGGCTTTTTCTCTTCAGTTTTTTTATCTTCGGATTTTTTTTCAACAGGTTTATTTTCTTTCGTTGTATCCGTTTTTTCTGTTTTGCTTTCTTTTGTTGCATTTTCTTTTTGTTCTTTATTTGTCGTATCACTTTGACCGCAGCCAGTTATTACAAAAGCTGCTACGATTACTGTAGAAAATAAAGAAAGTAATTTTTTTGACACATTTCTTCCCCCTATTTGTTTAAAACTAGTTGAGTCTGTATAATCAGACCGTTTACAACTCTCACAGTAGCCCCACATTTTATTATAAAAAATAAAGCCAGTATTTACCAGTGTTTTTCTGATCATTTTAATTATTTAGTTATTGTAATATAATGAAATTAGTAGAAGATCGGCATGAATATTGAATTTTATTTTTTTATCATTTGAAATATTACATCATATTGGTATGATAGAAATAGAGATATATGGAAAGGAGACAAGGACTTAATATGTGGATGAGTTTGTAATGATTAGAAACTAGATAGATAAATTTTTCTCTCATAAGTGAGGGTTTATTTAGCTATCTGTAAATCATTCAAGGACTGCATATTTGGCTTGTACATCCCTTTTGTAAGGATAATGTATAGGGAAATTCATATCTCTTATATAAAGTATGCGTCCTGTAAAATTGGAGGAGTATATGATGAATCAATTAAAAAATAAAATAGCAGTTGTTACAGGTGTAAGTCGTCTAGATGGTATAGGCGCAGCGATTTGTAAAGAATTAGCTGGAGCAGGATACGATATATTTTTTACGTATTGGACAGCGTACGATAAAGAGATGCCTTGGGGCGTTGATCAAAGTGAACAAACACAATTAAAAGAAGAGTTACTAAAAAGCGGTGTTAAAGTATCGAGTATGGAGTTAGATTTAACTCAGAATGATGCACCAAAAGAGCTTATAAATAAAGTTACTGAACAACTAGGGTACCCTCATATATTAATTAATAATGCAGCGTATTCTACGAATAATGATTTCTCTAATTTGACTGCTGAAGAATTAGATAAGCACTACATGGTAAATGTTCGTGCGACTACGTTGTTAAGTAGTCAATTTGCCCAAGGGTTTGATAAGAAATCTGGTGGTAGAATTGTGAATATGACGTCGGGACAGTTTAAAGGACCTATGGCAGGAGAACTAGCGTATGCAACAACGAAGGGAGCTATTGATGCTCTTACTAGTACGTTGTCAGCTGAGATAGCTCATTTAGGAATAACAGTGAATGCAATTAACCCAGGTCCAACTAGTACAGGATGGATGACTGAAGAGATAAAGCAAGGATTAAAGCCGATGTTTCCTTTTGGTAGAATTGGTGAGCCGAAGGATGCAGCAAGGCTTATTAAGTTTTTAGTAAGTGAAGAAGCCGGGTGGATTACAGGGCAAGTTATTCATTCAGAAGGTGGATTTAAGAGATAAGTTTATAAATAAAAAGAAGGTATCTCATTTCGGTGAGATACCTTCTTTTTAATCTTTCTTCAATCTTCGCGCTATACCATTCCCTAACGACTGTAATCCTTGAACGAGAATGATTAAAATAAAGACTGTTGCATACATCACTTCAGGTTCGTAGCGTAAATGTCCGAACCGATATGCTAAATCACCTAGGCCGCCAGCACCTACAAGTCCAGCCATTGCTGTTGCACCGATTAAGCCGATCGTTGCGATTGTTAATCCAAGTACGAGAGATGGGCGAGCTTCTTTAACCATAACGTGCCAAATGATTTTTAAAGTAGAGACTCCCATTGCTTGATATGCTTCAATGACACCGCGATCCACTTCTAATAAAGCAGTTTCCATTAAACGGGCAATGTAAGGGGCTGTGAAGACAACAAGTGGTACGATAACACCTTGCACGCCAATGGACGTTCCCATTAGAAACTTTGTAAAAGGTAAAATGAAGAATAATAGAATGATAAATGGAAGAGAGCGAATGATATTAATAATTGTATTAAGAATAGGATAAATGATTTTATTTTCGTGCTGTCCACCAGGTCTCGTTAAAACAAGTGTAACGCCAAGTGGTAATGCAATAAGGATAGAGATAAATAGTGAAATAGATGTCATTTGAAATGTTTGAATGGTTGCTTCCCATATTACGTTACCCCACTCATCCAAAAAGGACTTGTTTCCCATAATCTGTTCTACCTCCTTCTACGATGATCCCTTGTTCTTGTAAAAATGATAAGGCACGGTGTACTTCACTGTTTTCACCTTGCATATGAACAACCAGTTTCCCATATGCCTCATGTTTTAACTGCGTAATATTGCCTGATAAAATATTAGGATATACTTGAAAACGTTTTGTAGCGACAGCTAACGCTGGTTCTCCTGAAGCGGTCCCTATAAATGAAAGTGTTACAATTTCTCCAGTACTTTGTAGCTCTTTCTGTACCTCTTCTGGAATTTTAGCTGCAAATGCGCTATTTACAAATTTCTTCGTTGTTACATGTTGTGGGTTTGTGAAAATATCTTTTACGGTTCCACTTTCGACTACCGCCCCATGCTCCATAACAGCGACTCGATCACATATACGCTGGATGACATTCATTTCGTGTGTAATTAGCAAAATCGTAATTCCGATTTCTTCGTTGATCTTTAATAATAAATCAAGGATAGAATCGGTTGTTTCTGGATCTAAAGCGCTCGTTGCTTCATCACTTAATAAAACTTCAGGTTCATGTGATAGTGCACGTGCAATGGCAACACGCTGTTTCTGACCACCAGATAATTCACTTGGATAGGCATCTTTTTTATTAAAGAGATCAACAATACGTAAATACTTTTCTACTCTTTTTTCAATTTCATTTTTGGAGAGACCAGATAGACGTAAGGGTAGAGCGATATTTTCATAAACGGTAACGGTTTTAAGTAAATTGAATCCTTGAAAAATCATGCCGATCTTTTTTCTCGCCTTTGCGAGTTCTTTTGTCGATAAGGTTGTTAACTCTTGTTCATTTACAATGATATCTCCTGTCGTTGGTTTTTCTAATAAATTTACACAACGAATTAATGTACTTTTACCAGCGCCACTATATCCTATGATTCCAAATACTTCGCCCTTTTTTACTTTAAGGGAAGTTGATTTAAGAGCCTCAACATTCCCTTTTTTTGTTGTAAATACTTTGGAGACGTTTTTTAATTCAATCATTATAGTCAGCTCCTACCAAGACGGTAAAACAGAACCATCGAATTTTTTCTCAATGAAATCTTTTACTTCTTTAGATTGATAAGCTTTCTTTAATTTATTTACAACAGCATCATCTTTATTTTCAGTAAGAACAACGACCCAGTTCACATATGGTGAATCTTTTCCTTCACGGAAGATAGAATCTTTCGCAGGGCTTAATTTTGCACCTAATGCAAAGTTTGTATTAATTGCAGCTGCTTTCACTTCACTTAGCTGCGTTGGTAATTGAGATGCCTCTAATTCAACAATCTTTAAATTTTTCGGATTTTCAATTACATCTTTTGCAGTCGCTTTTTCTGTAGCTTTTGGATCAACTTTTAAAACCCCTGCTTTTTCAAATAGCTTTAAAGCACGAAGCTCATTTGTTGGGTCATTTGGGACAGCGATTGCATCGCCCTCTTTTAATTCTTTTACATCTTTTAAGCTTTTAGAATATACACCCATAGGGAATGTTACTGTGGAAAATACTTCAGTTAATTTCATGTTGCGTTCAGCTTTAAATACGTCTAAATAAGATTTAGTTTGATAGCTATTTACATCGAGGCTTTTTTCATCTAAAGATACGTTTGGCGCTACATAATCATTAAATACCTTTACATCAATTTCGAGACCATCTTTTGCTGCAACTTCTTTCACCTTTTCAAAAATTTGTTCATGCGGTCCACCTGTTACACCAACGGTAATCTTTTTCTCATCTAATGCTTTTACCTCTTTATCAGAATTAGCACCACATGCACCTAACAATAATACAGCTCCACTTACAATACTTAATAATACCTTTTTCATCTATAATTCCCCCTTAATATACGTTCCAAAATAAAAAGCACCTCTCAAAAATAAGAGAGGTGCCGAATAGACGAAATAGGTTCCTCTCTTATCTTCCAAAACGAAAATCGTTCTGCAGGAATTAGCACCTTAGCTTATATGTTATAAGCTCGGTTGCCGGGCATCATCGGGCCAGTCCCTCCGCCACTCTTGATAAGAGTATGTGTATGTAGTTTTTAAATATGGTACTAATAGTAAATCTTACAAAAAGAATTGTCAATGTTATTTTCTGAATATATTTTATTTTAAGGTAATGGAAACATTACCTTTTTTATGTCCGGTCTCTACGTACGTATGAGCTTTTGAAATTTCTTCTAACGGGTAAGTTTTATCGATAACTGGCTTTAATTTTTCTTCTTCCGTTAGCATTTTTAGTAGAAGCATATCTTCTTTGCTTACTTTTGCCATCGTTCCGTTGACTGACACGTATTTACCGTTAGCTGTTAATGCGCTCTTGCAATAGGATTTTTTAATTTTTCCAACTGCATCAAATATAATATCGTAGCGTTCATCCCGCTTTGTAAAATCTTCTTTCGTATAGTCAATTACGTGATTAGCTCCTAAAGATTGTACTAACTCAAAATTTGAATTGCTACAAACAGCTGTAACAGTCGCACCGAAATATTTAGCAAGTTGCACAGCAGCGGTACCTACTGATCCGGAAGCGCCATATATGAGGACTTGTTGTCCCTGTTTTATGTGCCCTTTTCTCAGAAAATGTAATGCTGAAGTTCCGCCGAAAGGAATAACTGCCGCTTCTTCATACGTCACATTGGGAGGTTTTAATGCTATCAATCCACTTTCATGTACGCATGCGTATTCAGCATAACCACCAACGTTAAGTCCTGTTAATGCAAAGATGTAATCTCCTTTTTTGAATTGAGTTACATCTGTTCCTACTTCCTCAATTTCACCAGATAATTCTACACCAAGTATAGGCTTTCTTGGTTTTCTAAAACCTAATACAATTCGCATAGGAATCCAAAATAAAAGAGGACTAGTGAAGCTTCGCATTCTACAATCTCCAGTTGTTACACTTGTTGCGTGAATTTTAACTAATACTTCGTTCTTTTTAGGTGTAGGTTTCTCTATATTTTGAAGCTGAAGAACGTTAGGTGGCCCATACTTTGTGCACATAATTGCTTTCATAATGACCTCCTGAATTTAATTGTCTTTATTTACATCATATTTAGGTATTCCTTTAATCATGTTGTTAGGGGAGGGATAAAATTAAATAGAAATATTAAAAATCATATAGATTTCAAAGGAAAATAGATGGTATCCTTTTGGAAAAGGAGGGGGAATTATGAAAAAACTTATTTTAACTTCTAGTTTAGTCCTTGCAGTTATTTTAGGGGCAGGTTGTAGTAATGAGAAAACAACAAAGACGGATGAACCGAAAAAAGAATCGGTGCAAAAGGAGAAGGAATTAGCAGCGAAGGATGTTTTCAAGAAAGCGAATGAGGCTTTTAAAAATGAAGAACATGTAACGATGACATATGATGTAGGGATAAAAGCTGAAGGAACAGAGATGGATGTACTAAAGGCTAAAATGCAGTTAGAGCCAAAGAAAAAGAATTCTCGTTCTGAAATGAATGTTTCTGGTACAGATGTTGTAGTGTATGCTGTGGATGGTAAAGTTGCTGGTCAGGTGAAAAATCCTAATACAGGAGAAGTTATATCTGTACCGGAGGAGCAATTAAATGCTAGCGGAATGAAAGCTACTCAAGATATTATAGATAATTTAGAAGTGCCAGCAGTAGTTTTAGATAAAATGAAGATGGAGAAAAGCGGAGATAAATATAAGCTGACGTTTATATTAAAAGGGCAAGAAACAGAGAGTATGTTAACTAGCATGGATGAAACGCAGAAGAAAATGCTACAAGCACAAAACGCAAAGATAGAAGAAGTGGATGCAGAATATATCATTACAAAAGATTTTAAATATGAATCAGCGAAGATAGATATGATTATGAGTAGTAATGGTAAGGATAAGGCACACATTATTACGAATGCAAAATATACATCGTACGAAAAGTTTGAGCCAATACAGCTGCCAGCAGTAAAGTAACAGTCTGGATGAGGGAGGGACCTAAAATAAAGGGTCTCTCTCTTTTTTGTTAATACCTTCTTCGTAGGAAAGTAGGTACAATATGAAGAGGAAGAACGTTAGAAGAGGAGAGTGCCATTTGAAAAAAAGAAAGATAGCAGTTGTTATTGTAGCGTATACAGTGTTGCTCGCGACATCTGTATATACATACAAAGAGCAACTGGATCATCCTATTATGAGTGATGTAGGGAAGTTGCTTCCAACGAAAATTAAACGTGTTGAAAATGCTGAGGATGAAAGTTCATTAAAAAAGTTAGTGCAAGATGCAACTGTTTCTGGAGAGAAGATTTCTATTGCAGGTATGCAACATAGCCAAGGCGGGCAGACGTATTATCCGAACGGTACGATGCTTGATATGAAAGGGTATAATGGAATATTAGAATTCGATCCGGAGAAGAAGAGGATTAGGGTACAAAGCGGTGTCACATGGAATGACATTCAAAAGAAAATCAATCCATATGGTCTTGCAGTTCAAGTGATGCAATCTCAAAATATTTTTACTGTTGGTGGTTCATTAAGTGTAAATGTACATGGGCGTGATATTCGTCATGAAGCATTAATTGATACAGTAGAGTCGTTCAGATTGTTAATGGCAGATGGAACGGTGCGTAATGTAAGTAGAGAAGAAAATGCTGATTTGTTTCCGTATGTAATTGGGGGATACGGATTGTTTGGTGTAATTTTAGATGTGACGCTACAGTTAACAAATGATGAATTGTATGAAACGCATACGAAAGTACTAGATTATAAAGAATACTCTTCATACTTTAAGAATAAAGTGCGAAGGGACGAGAATATACGTATGCATTTAGCACGTATTTCTGTTGCTCCAAATTCATTTTTAAAAGAGATGTATGTGACAGATTATGTACTGGCAGAAGATCAACAGAAGTTGAAAGAGTACAGCAAATTAAAGGAAGAAAATATTATAGCTGCGCCGAAATTCTTACTTGGGTTATCACGTTATAGTGACTGGGGAAAGGGCGCATTTTGGGATATACAAAGAAGTTATTTTGAACGTACAGATGGTAAGTACGAAACTCGAAATAACGTAATGAGATCTGATAGTGCTTTTATGGAATACGATAATCCAAACTTGACCGAAGTTTTACAAGAGTACTTTGTACCGATAGATGGTTTTGCAGAGTATATAGATGATTTGCGAAGTGTTTTAAATGAGGAGGAATTAAACCTTCTTAACATTACAATCCGCTATGTAGAGAAGAATGAGAATGCGGTGCTATCTTATGCGAAAGATGATATGTTTGCGCTTGTGCTTCTAATTAATCAAGGGCGTTCTGAGGATGAAATAAAGAAAACAAAAGTGGTCATTCAGAAGATGATTGATGTTACTTTAAAGCATAATGGAAGTTATTATTTACCGTATTATTCTTATCCGGCAAAGGAGCAACTAAAGAAAGCGTATCCTCGTATAGAAGAATTCCTTCAGAAGAAGAAGGAAGTAGACCCAGAGGAAAGGTTTGTGAATTTATTTTATAAGGAGTATAGCAAATGACATATAGAAGATTTGTAGCGTCACAAAGCATAATTATGATGGCGGGAAGTATGGTATTCCCTTTTTACATTCTATTGCTTCGAAATGTTGGGAATAGCTTCTCGCAATTTGGCTGGGCGTACGGCTTATTTGCCTTAACTTCAGCTCTAGTATATCCGTTAGTTGGAAGAATCTCTGATAGAGTAGGTGATAGAAAGTTATTAATTATATACGCATGGTCCATGGCTATATTAATGCTTTGTTTCCCTATTGCAACAGAAGTTTGGCATGTATACATTCTCCAAATTTTAATGGGTATTTTAGGTGCTGTGCAGCGCAATACGGAGAAGACGTCGTTAGCACGAAAGGTAGAACAGAAAAAAGCTGGTTATGAAATTGGAAAATATCATGTGTGGACATCGGTTGGAGGAGCAGTAGCAGTTATTGCAACGGGATATTTAGTAGATTTCTTTACGATTGGCACCATTTTTTATATAGCATCTATTTTATATGCAGTGAGTGGAATTGTATTAAGTAGCAAAAAAATATAATCATACCCATTTTTACCTGATTACCCTTTATTTGTTATACTTATGGAGAAGACAAAAGAAAAGGGGACATTGCCTTTGATGAAATTTATAGTTTTAGCTATTCTCACTTTGTTTTTGATTCCATGGACTAGAAGCGGTAATAAAATTCGTGCGGTGGATAAAGGAGGAAATGAGAAAGTTGTAAAGGGTAAGAAATCATCTATTTTAGTTATTCCTGTTTTATTTTGGATAGGTATTGCAATCTATGAATATTTCTGGCTAATTGATGATCGAGCAGATTCTATTCTTACTCATTATTCTGTTGCAGTAGCGGTTTTAATTGGGCTTGTTTTATTTTCACAAGAGCAGGTAGGGAAATTAGAAGGTACGTTAAAAGGACTTCTAATGTTTGTTTTACTCGCAAGTTACGGCTATTTTGGTTATTTGCACGATATAGTAATCTCGCAAAAGAAATATGATTCTGTTGTTAAGGTAGAGAAAGATATTTCAGAGACATTTACTGAAAATGACCAACCGTTTACAGTTCCGCCTAAAACAGCGGAAAATAAAATGAAAAAGGTATTTGGTGATATTCCGAAAGTAGCTTATTTTGAACTAGGGGAATTAACGCCACAAATGGTAAATGGTGAAGCCTTGTATGTAGCACCGATAGAAGTTTCGGGATTTTTTAAAGCACGTAAAGCAGAAACAATTCCAGGTTACGTAACAATGTCAGGTACAAACCCTGATGCGGAAGCGAAATTACATCTTGGATATAAAATGAAGTATGTACCAAGCATGTTTTTCGGTAATAAATTAGAACGTGTCGTTCGAAAAGCAGAGCCAGATTTAGTTTTTAAAGGGAAACCAAAATTTGAAGTTGATGATAAAGGAAAACCGTATTATACAATGACATACGGTGAGTTTATTTCAGGAAGATCAGGGTTTGAAGTAGAAGGCGTTGTCGTTGTTGATGCACAAACAGGTGATGTGAATCGATATGATAAAGGGAATGCACCTAAATTCGTTGATGGTGTATTAAATCATGAAACAGCATCTACGTTAAATACGTACTTCGGAAAATACATTCACGGATTTTGGAATACGAAATTCTCACAAACTGACATGAAGATTCCGACTGAGTGGGGGACGAAGGAAGGCGTTACGCCGATCTTCGGAAAAGATGGTAAACTGTATTACTTTACAGACTTTACCTCTCCGAAAGAAGGAGTAGATTCTGCTCTCGGTTACTCATTAGTTGATGCACGTACAGGAAAGTTGTATTACTATAACGGAAAAGAAGTGAAGGGAATTATGGACGGTTCGGCTGCTACAGAAGTAGTAGATAATTCCTTTAAGAGAGAGAAATGGCATGGAACAATGCCAGTTATTTATAACGTATACGGTAAACCTTCTTGGATTGTACCAGTTATTGATGACGGCGGATTAGTGCGTGCTCATACTGTTATATATGCTTCTAATGCAAAAGTGTTTGCGTCAGGTTCGACGCAAAAAGAAGCACTTGAGAACTATAAAAATGCGCTAAACGGAAGTGGTGATTCATTTAGACCGACTTCAAATGGGAAAGAAGCGCAAAAAGAAGGCACTGTACAACGTGTGTATAAAGAAAAATCAGGTGAAAATACGATTGTGTACGTATTATTAGAAAACGAGCAAAAAGTATTCATGGTACCAGCGAAGAAATTCCCATATGCAATGTTTACAGAAGTAGGAGATCCAATTCAAATCACATATTTAGACACAGGAGAAACGATGGCATCTGTATCTAAATTTACAAATAGTAATTTGAAAAAGTAAAGCGATAGAGATTCTATCGCTTTTTTTACATTATTAAACAGGGAAATACGGTATACTTGACGTATATTTATGTTGTAACTATAATTGTTACGATTCGATATTTATATGAAAGGGTGAATGGAAAAAGTGAATGGAGTTAATCACGAAGTATATAAACCTGTAAAGACAAACAGGTTATGGATGATTCTTGTATTAGGGACACTTACGGCAATTGGGCCATTATCGATTGATATGTATTTGCCTTCTTTACCAAAATTAACGGATGATTTACAAACAGGAGCATCTCTTGCGCAGCTTACATTGACAGCTTGTTTACTTGGGCTTTCAGTAGGACAGTTATTTGTTGGTTCAATTAGTGACATTTACGGAAGACGCAAACCTCTTATTATCGCTCTTATTATTTATGTTGCTTCTTCTTTACTTTGTGCTGTTGCACCATCGATTTGGAGTTTAGTGCTTTTACGTTTCTTACAAGGTGCTTCAGGATCTGCTGGTATCGTTATATCACGTGCAATGGTACGTGATATGTATTCAGGTTCTGAAATGACGAAGTTTTTCTCACTGCTTATGCTAGTAAACGGAGCAGCGCCTATTTTGGCACCGATTATCGGGGGACAATTATTACAGTTCACATCATGGCGCGGCGTTTTTATCGTTCTTGGAGCAATTAGTGTGTTCATGCTAATATCAGCTACTTTCGTATTACGTGAAACATTACCTCCTGAAGAAAGAGAGACAGGTGGATTATCAGGAACGCTTGCAACATACGGAAAGCTTCTGAAAGATCGTTTATTTATGGGGTATGCATTGTCGCAAGGATTAGTAACAGCTGCAATGTTTGCTTATATTTCTGGTTCACCGTTTGTGTTGCAAAATATATACGGGGCATCACCACAACAGTTTAGTTTGTTCTTTGCAATTAACGGTATTGGTATTATTATTGCTAGCCAAGTTACTGGCCGCTTAGCGGGGAAAGTTAATGAGAAAACTTTATTTGTTGCTGGTATTATTATTGCGGCTGTTGGCGGTCTATCGTTACTACTTACAATCGTATTAGGAATAGGGCTAATCGGTGTTTTATGCTCGCTATTTCTTGTTGTATCAAGTGTTGGGGTTGTATCAACAACCGGCTTCTCGTTAGCGATGAGAAATCAAAAACAAGCAGCGGGAACAGCATCAGCTTTACTAGGTTTATTACAGTTCATTTCAGGAGCGCTTGTTGCACCGCTAGTAGGTATTGGTGGAAGCAATACAGCACTTCCTATGGGTGTTGTTATAGCTCTTTGTGAAATTGGTGCTGTGTTATGTTATTTATTCATGGCAAAAAGAAGTGAAAAGCAGTTTGAACTGCAACAAAAACAAAATTTAGAGGCTTAACAAAAAAGAGCTGATTCAAACATTTCCCTGAATCAGCTCTTTTTTTCATTTCTTTGAAATAACTCATGCAAAAGTTACTTGCATAAAGTGACGATACTGTGACAAAAATGTGGGTATATATATTAAGAAATCATCTTAAGTACAAAATTTAGGATGTTCTCGGTATAATAAAATAAGTGGAGATAAAAGAAACTATAATTAGAAGTAGCTGTAGATAAAAGGAGAATTAAAGATGAAGAAGGTTTTGGGTATTGCTGTAATGGGAGGTATGCTCCTTCTAGCAGGATGTAATGGGAATAAAGAACCGAAAGAAAAGGTGGAGCAATCTACTGAACAGACAAAAGAGATGAAAGTGTATCACGAGGTACATGAAAAGTATGATGTGAAAATGAACAAAGAAATTAATAAAGCGTTACAGTTATTTGAAGTGGCAAAAGAAAAGGGCGGTAAGGAAATAACTAATGATAAATATAAGGAAGACGTGAAACAGGTAACAACGGGCATGTTAGAAGATATTGATCATATGCGTAAAGAAATTCGTGTTCCGAAGTCGAAAGAACAGGAACATGAATTATATGTTGGTTTCTTAAATGAATCAGAACAATCAATGAAAAAATTGCAGAAGTTAGCAGCAGAAGAAGACTCCTCGTTGATTCGTGACATAGAAATTCATTTTTCAACAGCATCGACATACTATAAACGTTTTCAAACAGAGGCCCAAAAATAACCTTGCGCATGCGCAAGGTTATTTTTTCTTCTTACCATCTCCGTCTTCATCCTCGGATACTAATACCTTCTGTTCTTCGTGAAATTCTGAAATTGTTTGTCCAGTAATATTATCGAATGGAGTATAAAAAGAAGTGATACGTTTCTTCTTAATGAAGAGTTTGTAGAAGCCGATGATTACGAGTATGACAATTGTTAATGGCAATCCTATGGTGGCTAGAAGTAAGGGATCCATCTTATAACTCCTTTAAAGTAATTAATTTTATTATAAGTTAAAGTAGTGATTTTAAGAAATAATGACATTAAAAAACTGATTTTTCTAAATATATCCAATTTGATTGACTTTTCTTTTTTTCAGAATTATAATTCAAAATATACAATTTGAACCAAATAATAATATAGCAATTTACTTATCCAGAGAGGTAGAGGGACTGGCCCTATGACACCTCAGCAGCGGGTTCTGTAATAGAACACCGTGCTAATTCCAGCAAGCAAGTCTTGAAAGATAAGTGATGGGCCCTTGTTTATTAAGCCTTGATCTTATTTTTTAAGATCAAGGCTTTTTGTATTCTAGGAAGAGAAAAAGAAGTAATGGGAAAAATACGTTAATAAAACAAAGTAAATTTATGTGTTTAGGGGGTTATTGAAGTGTATGTTATAAAAAAACTATCGGTTATGGTATTTACACTATGGGTTATTACGACAGTAACATTTTTAATTATGCATATTATTCCAGGGGATCCATTTTCGTCAGATGCGAAAATCTTTCCTGAAGAAGTGATACAAAACATGAGAGCGAAGTATCACCTTGATGAACCGTTATGGAATCAGTATGTTGCTTATTTGGATGGGGTAGTTCATTTTGATTTTGGTGAATCTGTTCAATCGACAGGTCAAGGTGTATCGGAAATTATAACAACCGGTTTTGGACCGTCAGCAATTATTGGTTTACAAGCACTTGTTATTTCACTGTTAGTCGGAATTGCCGCAGGTACATTTGCCGCGCTATATCATGGAAAAGTGATTGATTATAGTGTGAGCTTGCTTGCGATTCTCGGTATTTCTATTCCTAGTTTTATTTTAGCGCCACTATTTATACAAGTATTCGCCATCCAATTTGAATTACTACCAGTGGCGTCTTGGGGAACCTTCGAGCATACTGTATTACCTTCCTTCGCATTAGCGTTAGGGCCAATCGCGGTTATTACAAGGTTTGTTCGCTCTAATATGATTGAAGTATTGCAGAGTGATTATATTAAGCTAGCGAGAGCGAAAGGTATACCAATTAAGAAAATCATTATAAGACATGCTCTTCGAAATGCAATTGTTCCGGTACTTACATTTGTTGGCCCATTAATGGCTGGACTTTTAACAGGGACTTTCGTTATTGAAAAAATCTTTTCAATTCCTGGTTTAGGAAAATATTTTGTAGATAGTATTTTTAACCGAGATTATCCGGTAATTATGGGAACAACCATTTTCTATAGTGCGCTATTAATTGTATGTATCTTTATTACAGATATCATTCACGGTATTGTTGATCCGCGCATTCGTTCTATTACGTAAGGAGGGGAATGTTTAAATGGGGGCTTATGAAATTAATGACCAGTTATTAACGAATGAAGAGAAAAAAGAATTAACGATAAATAAAGATCAGCAAACGATTAGCCGAAAGAAGGAAGTGTTTCGCAAGTTTATATCAAACCCTATAGCAGTTTTAGGGGCAGGGACGTTATTACTAATTATTGTTTTCTCGCTTATTGGCGAAAGTTTAACGTCATTTACTGCGAGTGAACAAGTAAAAGAAGCAACTAATTTACCGCCTAGTAGTGAGCATTGGTTCGGAACAGACGATTTAGGGAGAGATATTTGGGCGCGTACTTGGGCTGGTGGGAAAATTTCACTAACAGTTGGGCTAGTTGCAGCAGCTCTCGATATAGGACTCGGTGTACTTATCGGTGGATTTAGTGGATACGTGAGAGGACGTAATCGTCTTGGAACATTAATTGATGAGTGGATTATAAGAGGAATTGAAGTGTTATACGGCATCCCATATTTATTAATTGTTATTTTATTATTAATCGTTATGAAACCAGGACTTTTTACAATTATAATCGCCCTTGCGTTAACGGGCTGGATTGGCATGGCACGTCTCATTAGAGCGCAAGTCTTATCTTTAAAGCAAAGAGAATTTGTTATCGCAGCAGAGCGATTAGGTACATCTCATATGAAAATTATATATGGGCATTTAATTCCAAACTTAACGGGGATTATTATCGTAAATTTATCATTTACAATTCCAGCAGCTATTTTCTCAGAATCATTTTTAAGTTTTATCGGACTTGGAGTACAATCACCAGCGGCAAGCTGGGGCACGATGACGAACGATGCACTCGGGACATTACTAAGCGGAGAATGGTGGCAACTATTCTTCCCGGCAATCATGATTGCACTCATCATGTTCGCATTTAATGCAATTGGTGATGGTTTGCAAGATGCAATTGATCCGAAAATCGTAAAACGTAATCGAAAGGAGAAAAAACATGGCACAAATCTTATCTTTAGAAAACGTAACGTTGGCCGTTGAAAAAGAGAATAGTAAGCAAGCGATTGTGAAGCATGTTTCCTTTTCTATTAACGAAGGTGAAATAGTTGCACTTGTAGGAGAAAGTGGGTCAGGAAAAAGTGTTACAGCACAATCTATTATCGGCTTAAATCAAGAATCAATTCATATTGATGATGGAAATGTATCTTTCAAATCAAAGGAATTAACTAGTTTACAAGAATCAGAATGGAATCAAATTCGTGGGAAAGATATTTCTTTTATCTTTCAAGACCCGCTTTCATCTTTAAATCCGACGATGAAGGTCGGAAGGCAAATTACAGAAGTAATTTTGCAGCATGAAAAGAAATCGAAGAAAGAGGCAAAAGAAATTGCAATTAACTTACTAAATGATTTAGGGATACATGAAGCAGAGAAACGCTTTGAACAATACCCGTATCAGTTGAGCGGGGGTATGAGGCAGCGTATTTGTTTAGCAATTGCATTTGCTTGTCACCCGAAGCTTGTTATTGCAGATGAACCTACAACGGCATTAGATGTAACGATTCAAAAGCAAATTATGGAGTTGTTAAAAGAAAGAAAAGAAAAACAAAATACGAGTATTTTATTAATTACACATGATTTGGCACTTGTACGTGAAGTAGCTGACCGAGTAGTAGTTATGTACGGGGGCCGTGTTGTTGAAAAAGGAACTATACAAGAAGTAATAGGTTCACCTAAGCATCCGTATACGAAAAGTTTATTACAAGCTATTCCGAATATGGATGATTCAGAAAAGGTACTTAGAGCAATTGAGGGAACAACGCCTTCAATTGAAACGTTAAATAGTTTTGGATGCCCGTTTGTGAATCGTTGTCCTGTAGCGATAAAAGAATGTATTCATCGCTTCCCAGAGAGAACAACATATTCTGAGGAGCATAGTTCACATTGCTGGCAACATATTCTGGAGCATAATAAAGCGAAATCAAAAGAGAAGGTGAATGCCTCATGACGACAGATTTAATTACTGTAAAGCAAGTAACGAAAACGTATGGAAGTAAAAATAAAGAAATCGCAGCGTTAAAAGGTATATCACTTTCTATCCCAAAAGGAACAACGCTGGGCATTATTGGAGAGAGTGGTTCTGGAAAGACAACACTTGGTAAGCTCATAGCTGGGATCGAGCGTCCAACGTCTGGTGAAATTGATTATAACGGTCAAGTTGTTCACACGATGAAGTCAGCTAATAAGCGAAATTTCTTACAGAAAGTACAGTTTATTTTTCAAGATTCCACAGCTGCATTAAATCCGCGCTGGAAAGTACGCGATATTGTAACGGAAGGCTATATTTCATTCGGTTTAGGCGATAAAGGATTGAAAGATAAAGTGGCAGGTGATGCACTAGAGCGTGTTGGATTAGATAGACGATATATTGACCGTTACCCACACGAGTTTAGCGGTGGACAACGTCAACGTATCGCTATTGCAAGAGCGTTATTATGTGAGCCAGAAGTTTTAATCCTTGATGAACCAATTTCAGCATTAGATGTTTCACTGCAAATCCAAATTGTACATTTGCTGCAAAAGATTCAAAAGGAACAAGGCTATACATATTTATTTATCGCACATGATTTACCGATGGTTCACTATTTATGTGAAAAAGTGGCTGTCCTATATAAAGGAGAACTTGTTGAATTTGGAAATACGGACGAAGTGTTCCGTAATCCACAACATTCTTATACAAAAACATTATTAGCATCAACACCAAAAATTTCAGGTTAAAGGAGAATGTAGGATGAAGAAGTTTTTACTGTTTGTCATTATGACTGTTTTAGCAATTACTTCTGTCGCTTGCGGTAAGAAAGAGACGCAAAAGGCGAGTGCTGGTAAGGGAGAAGGAGATCGATTAGTAACGAATATTGGTAGTGATCCATATACGCTTGATTCCGCTATTGCGACGGATACTACTTCGAGATATGTAATTGGGAATTTATTTTCAAGTCTATATACTGAGGATAACAATGGGAAAATCCATAATGAGTTAGCGGATAAAGAAGAAGTAAATGCTGATGGGACTGAATATACAATTCATTTAAAGAAAGATGTTAAATGGTCAGATGGTTCTCCTATTACAGTAAATGATTTTGAGTTTGCATGGAAGCGATTATTAGATCCGAAAACAGGTTCTATGAATGCGACAGAAATGTATTTTATTAAAGGAGCAGAGGCATATAATACTGGAAAAGGTGAAGAGGGACAAGTTGGGATTCAAGTCGTTAATCCTCAAACATTAAAAGTAACACTTGAATATCCAGTTGCTTCTTTCAAACAAAAACTAGCAAGTTCATTATTTATTCCATTATCTAAAAAATCAATTGATGATAATAATAAATTAAAAACAGATCCAAAAGAGTTAATTACGAACGGACCATTCACATTAAAAGAATGGAAGCATAACCAAGCAATTACAGTACAAAAAAATAAAGAATACTATGATAAAAAGGTAACATTAAAAGAAATTGAGTTTCGTATTATTCCAGACTCTAAAACAGCGTATCAATTATTTAAATCAAAAGAATTGGATTTACTAAGTGGTTTACCACAAGAGATGATTGAGAAAGAAAAAGGAAATAAAGAATATAAACGTGTTGCAGGATTTTCATCTTATATTTATTCCTTTAACGTAGAAAAAGAGCCATTTACAAATGCAAAAGTACGTAAAGCATTTTCATTAGCAGTTGATCGTAAATTTATCGTTGAAAAATTGTATAAAAATAATGCACAAGCAGCATATGCATTCGTTCCAGAAGGGGCAAAAACACAAGGTGGCCGTGATTTCCGTAAAGAAAAAGGCGATTACGTAAAATTTGATCCAGCGGAAGCGAAAAAACTATTAGAAGAAGGTATGAAAGAGCAAGGATGGTCTACTTTACCTGAAGTAACATTAAAATTCACTACAGATACACAACATAAAAAAGTAGCAGAAGCAATGCAAGAAATGTTTAAGAAAAACCTTGGTGTAGATCTTAAATTAGAAAATAAAGAGTGGAAGAGTTACATCGACACATACAAGCAAAGTGATTTCCAATTAGCTTATATGGGGTGGGGAGGTTCTAACTTAGACCCTAGTGCCCGTTTAGAATTATATGCAGGTGATGGTCCGAGTAACTATGCGAAGTGGTACAATAAAGAATTTGATAATTTAATTAATCAAGCAAAAACAGAACAAGATGAAAATAAACGTTTTGACTTATTGCATAAAGCAGAAGACATTATGTTTGATGATACACCATTAATCCCAATTATTTTCCCAAGTGCTTCGTATTTACAAAAATCATCAGTATCTGGCGTCCAATTCATTATTGGGTCTAGTCCAGAACTAAGATATGCAAAAATAAAGAAGTAGGCAATCGCCTACTTCTTTATTTTATTTCTCTTTTATATTCTTTTTTCGTTCCATCAGAGAAGACAACTTCTAAATCGAATTTTTGGTAGTCTTTATCAAGTTTGAACACGTTTACTACTTGATCAATTACTTCTTGGTCAGGAGTATCTTTATCAAATTTTAATTCTTGTAGAAGTGGGCTTAATTTTGTAATAGCCTCGTCGCCTGTTAATTTTACATCTGCTTTATGGTCTTCAACTTTTGCTTCCATTTTTTTATCGGCTGCTACATTTTTATAATCAGCTTCGTAGTCTTTCTTTGTATCCTGATAGTCCGCTTTTAAATCGAATTCATTGAAGTTTAGCTTTAAATCAGCAGGAGCTTCGTTTTTTGCCTCTTCTGTAGTCTTTTTATTAGAAGTTGTATCTTCTTTTGCAGGAGCTTTACATCCTGTTAATGCAGGTACTAGCATAAGAGCTAATAAAATTGATAGTAAAATTCTCATTATAAATTCCTCCTTATGTAAATTTGTTCTATACAAGTTTTTCCCAATTTCATGTAATTATGTATGTGTTGAAAATAAATTATTTACTTATAGCTTTAAGGATTAATCCGCAATTTGAAGAAGTAGAAAAATAAAAAAGTAAGGAGGAAAAGTATGCTCAAATATGTACAACTAATAAGTATAAGTCTAGTAGTATCCTCATGTATTAGGGGAATCAGCTATTTAATTAGTTACCTTTGGTCAGGGCATATACTTTCTTTGACATGGAAAACATATTTGATGTTTATATTTATTATGAGCTTTACTTCAATGCAAAAGAAGTACAAGAAGATTATTGACAATGATTAGAAAAGGTATATAATCTAAATGTAAGTGATCACTTGCATGAGGAAGAGAGGATTTTATGGCGCGCTCAAAGACAGCAGAAAAAATCATCCAAGCAGCAATTGAATTAGTGAAAGAAAAGGGATATACAGCAGCGACAACGAAAGAAATTGCAATGCGTGCTGGTGTTAATGAAGTAACGATATTCCGCAATTTTAAAAGTAAGAAGGGTGTTATTGAAGCCGCGGTTGCTGAATTTTCATATGTACCGCATTTAAAACAGTTTTTACAAACAGAAATTGTGTGGGAATTAGAAACGGATTTAAAGAACTTAGCGAGGCATTATCATAAATTTTTAAATAGCATAAAAGATATTATTTCTATCGGTATACGTGATGCGAGAGAATTTCCAGAATTAGATGAGGAAATCTCTAAAATTCCAAAAGGATTAAAAGAGGAATTAATAATTTATTTTGCCAAGATGCAAGAACAGGGAAAGATTATTCATACAAATATTGAAGCACAAGTAATGAATTTTATATGGATTAACTTTGGTTACTTCCTATCTAAATTGCGTTTTGAAAACCGACTTATGGAAATCGATGATGAGAAATTTATCGAGAATAATATAGTTTTATATGCTAGGGCTTTAAGACCCTAGTATTTATTTAAAATGAAATGCAAGTAAGCACTTGCTTGCTAAATGGGAGAGCGGGAAGATGGATATATTAAAACAATTTTTAAAGCGACCAGGTACGTATGTAGGAATGGTAGTAGCGCTATCGTTCCAACTTATTTTCTTTTGTGTTTGGTTAACGGCATATGATGGAGTGAATGAAAGAGCAGATCAAATGCGTATCGCTATTGTGAATGAGGATGGAAATATAGGCAGTAAAATAGCAGAAGGCTTGCAGAGAAATTTACCATTTAAGGTGAAAACGGAACAGTCTGTGGAAAAAGCAAATAAAGAAATGAATGACCATTTGTACGATATGATTATTGAAATTCCTACTTCTTTTTCAAAAGATATAAATGAAACAGGAAAAACAAATTTAAACTTCCACATTAATCAAGCGAATGCCATGATGGCAAAGCAAATGATGGAAGGGGCTGCAAAACAAATTCGAGACAACGTAAATAAAGAGATAGCAAGTTATAAGAAACAAGCGATTGTTGGAAAATTACAAGCTGTAGGAACTGAGAATGTAGAACTGATAAAAGGTTTAACCGAAGATTCAATTGGCTTTACAGTTCACAAAGTAAATGATGCAAAAGGATTTTCGGCTAATATGGTACCACTAATGGTTGTATTAGCTTCATTTGTAGGAGCAATGATCATGAGTATGGAACTATCAAAAGTTGCAAAGGAAGTAAAGAACGGTTGGAGTAATTTCGTATCAAGACAAATCATTAACGGTACAGTATCAATTTTACTTGCATGTATTACAATTGGTTTAATGAAAGGATTTCAAATTGAAATGCATGAAACAGTATGGAGTATATGGGTGTTTCAAGCAATAGTCTTCTTCGCATTTCTTTCATTAACACAAATGTTCATAACTGTTTTCGGAAATGCAGGTATGATTTTTAATATTATCTCACTCTCATTACAACTTGTGAGTTCAGGTGTTATCGTACCACATGAAATGCTTTCTAAAACATATCAAACGACCGGCGAATTATTTCCCGCAACATATGCAGCAAATGGTTATTATACAATAATATTCGGCGGAGTTAGTTTGGAGAAAAATGTTATTTCATTATTAGTTATTATATTGGTTACACAATTGGTAGCAGTAATTACTGTAGCTATAAAAGGAATAGTAAAGAGAAGAAGTCATGTAGTTAAAGAAGTATAAAATAAAAAAGGTATCCCACGAAGGATACCTTTTTTATTTTATTATTTTGCAACTTCTGTCCACTTGTAGTTAAATTCACCGCCGAAGTCAGTTGTTACAAGTCCTTTAATAAATCCACGTTGTAGGTAAGAACGGCCTTGTTGGTATAAAGGAGCGACAGCGCCATCTTGTAATAAGATTTTTTCAGCTTGCTTCATTGCTTCCCAGCGACCTTTTTCATCACCAGCTAAATCAGTTTTTACTTTACGAATAAGCTCGTCGTACTCTTTGTTAGAGTATTTATCGAAGTTATAAGCGCTATCTGTTGTAAATAAATCTAAGAATGTAATTGGATCAGCGAAGTCAGGGCCCCAGCCATCGATTCCGATTTCGTAATCACCACTTAATAGTAGTTTTAACTGTTGTTTACGTGGTTGCGGTTTTAAATTCACTGTTAATCCATCTAGGTTCTTTTCTAATTCACCTTTTAAATATTCACCAGTCTTTTTAGCTAAAGCATTATCGCTTGTCAATAGTTCAATTGTTACTTTGTCAGTACCAAGTTCTTGCTTCGCTTTTTTCCAGTTTTCTTTCGCTGTTTTCACATCATCTTTGACTAGATTTCCATTCTCTTTACGGAAGTCATTACCGTCTGGACTTTTTGCGAATTTCGCAGGAACCATTCCTTCTGCTGGAATTGCACCGTTATTTAAAATTGTTTCTACATACGCTTTTTTATTCATTGCTCCGTTAATAGCAAGGCGTGCATGTTGATTTTTTAATACTGCATTTTTCTGATTTAGTCGTAAGAATTGGATGCCGACTTCAGCGCGTTCCTTGAAGTTTGAATCGTTCTTATACTTATCAACAAACTCCGCAGTTAAAGCAACACGATCAATTTGTCCTGAATCATATAAGTTAACTTCTGTAGACTTATCTTTAACGACATTGAAGTTGATTTCTTCTAGTTTTACAGTTTTAGCATCCCAATAGTTAGGGTTCTTCTTCAATTGGAAGCTTTGTTCGTGTTTCCAGTTATCTAATGTGAAAGCACCATTGTAAATTAAGTGATTTGTTTCTAAACCGTATTTATCGCCTTGAGATTTTAAATAGTCTTCATTAATTGGTAAGAATGTTGAGAATGTCGTTAAGCTTAAGAAGTAGGGAACAGGGCGATCTAGTTGTACTTCTAAAGTTTTGTCATCAAGAGCCTTGATGCCTAATTGATTAACTGGTAATTGTTTTTGGTTTATTTGTTTTGCATTCTGTATATCGAAGAATAAGAATGCATATTCAGCTGCTGTTTCAGGGTTTACGGCACGTTGCCAAGCGAAGACAAAGTCTTTTGCTGTTACAGGAGTACCGTTTGACCATTTTGAATCACGCAGGTGGAATGTATATTTTGTTTTATCGGGACTAACGTCAACCGACTCAGCAACACCAGGAATCGGTTTATTATCTTCTCCTATTGCATATAAACCTTCAAAAACATTTCGCATTACGTTCATGGATTCCCCATCCGTTGCTTTTGCAACATCCATTGTTGGAATTTCTGAAGCGAATGATAAGTTAATTGTCTGTTTATCAGGTGCTTTATCGTTCGCTTTCGCTCCGCTTGCATTATCTTTATTTCCCCCACAAGCAGTTAGTAGTAGACTTGCCCCTAAAACAGATGCAACAACAGGTACAACTTTTTTCTTCATTGTTCTTTCCTCCCTAAATGTGTTGTTCGTAACGCCATAATGTCCATGTCTTGAAGTGTAGCTACAGAAGAGAAAACCTATTATAAATATGTGTATATAGGTAATCAGGTGTTCTATATGTATATACATGTTGAACTATAATCTGACGTTATATGTTTCAACTTTGTAGACATTACATTTTGATGGTTAAATATTTCGTCTCTTTGATTATTTAGAATATTAACACTGGAAAGAACTATATGTCAATAATAAAAAAAGAGTATTAATTTCTTGGAATAATATATTAAGAAACAGATTCCCTTGTATCGGGGAATCTGTTTCTATTAATCTACCTTTCGATTTTTGCCCACTTGAAGTTTAACTGGCCTGCAAAGTCAACTTGTACAATTCCTTTTACATAAGAACGCTCTAGATAAGATTCTCCTTTTTGGTAAAGAGGAGCGATAACAGAGTCCTTAAATAAGATTTTTTCTGATTCTAGTAACGCTTCCCAGCGAGCTTTTTCATCACCAGCCAAGGTAGTTTTAACTTTTTCAATTGTGTCATCAAACTCTTTATTAGAGTAATGATCTAAGTTGTAAGGGTTATTCGTCGTAAATAGTTCAAGGAATGTAATTGGATCAGCAAAGTCAGGGCTCCAACCGTCAATTCCAATTTCGTAGTCACCTTTTAATAAGAGTGAAACTTGTTGTTTACGTGGTTGCGGTTTTATATTTACTGTTAAGCCATCTAAATTCTTTTCTAGTTGCCCTTTTAGGAACTCACCAGTTTTCTTCTCAAGGTCACCATCACTTGTTAATAATTCTAATGTTATCTTTTCAGAACCAAGTTCTTTTTTTGCTTTCTTCCATAATTCTTGTGTAGATGTTGTATCAACTTTTGTTAAATCGCCGTTTGCAGTACGGAAGTCTTTTCCATCAGGCCCTTTTGCAAAGTTTTTCGGCACGAGACTAAAGGTTGGTGTAGAGCCATCATTTAATAACGTATTTACAAAGGATTTTCGATCAATTGTTTGATCGATTGCTTGGCGTGCAGAAACGTTTTGAAGTACTTTGTTTTGTTGATTCATACGTAAAAACTGTACCCCTACGTTCGGACGTTCTTTGAAGTTAGCATCCTTTTTATATTTATCAACGAAGTCAGATGTTAGTTTTATACGGTCTAATTGTTTGGATTCGAATAAATTTACTTCTGTTGATTTCTCTTTCACAACGTTGAAATTGATTTCTTCGAGTTTGACATTATCTTTATCCCAATAGGTAGGGTTTTTCTTAAATTTAAAGCTTTGTTCATGCTTCCAATCGCTTAGTGTAAAAGCTCCGTTGTACAAGATTTTGTTATCTTCTAAAGCGTACTTATCACCTTGTGATTTAAAGAATTCCTCGTTAATTGGTAGAAATGTTGGGAACGCTGTTAAGCTAATAAAGTACGGAACAGGGCGTTCTAATTCTACCTCAAACGTATGGTCATCAATTGCTTTTACACCAAGTTGATCGGCTGGAAGTTCTTTGTTGTTAATTTTTGTTGCATTTTTAATATCAAAGAATAGAAATGCATATTCAGAGGCTGTTGCTGGATCGACAGCTCTTTGCCAAGCGAAGACAAAATCTTTCGCTGTAACAGGAGTGCCGTTTGACCATTTTGAATCTCGTAAATGGAATGTGTATTTCGTTTTATCGCCATTTACTTCATGAGATTTTGCAACGCCAGGGACAGGTTTGTTACCTTGGCCAAGATTATACAAACCTTCAAATACGTTTCTCATTACTTGACCAGAATCAGTATCTGTAGCACGAGCTGTATCCATTGTTCGTATTTCAGTAGGTGAAGATAAGTTTAAGACCTGTTTACTAGGTGCCTCGTCTTTTGCATTTGCTCCGCTTGCTTCGTTTTTATAACTACCGCAACCAGATAATAAAATACTTACTCCTACAACGGATGCAATACCGGGTACAAACTTCTTTTTCATTTGATTTTCCTCCTAAATAGTTAATAAAATTGGATGATGATGAGGGAATGAAAAATAAAAAATCCCTCTTTTCGTATTGAGAAAGAGGGATTTTTACGTACAAGTTATGCACCCGTATATAAACGAAGTCCCTCATTCTATCTTTCAAGCACAAAGCTTGCAGGAAGTGGCACAGTATTCAAAATGAACCTGCTGCCGAGGTTTCAAAGGGCCAGTCCCTCCACCTCTCTTGATACAATGAGTAAACGAATAAGTTTTATTAATTTTTGTGTTTCTTTGATAATTCAAAATCTTACACCTTAGATAATGAAGTGTCAATCAAATGGAATATAGTTTAAATTTTCAGTTTTATTAAAACAAGAAACCACTGCATATGGCAGTGGTTTCCCTATTAGAAGTTAAAGTTATCCGGATCTGGACCAACGCGGTGATTTTCATTTAAAGCTTGAATTGCTTTCATATCATCCGAGCTTAATTCAAAATCAAAGATGTTCGCATTTTCAATGATGCGGTGTTCTTTAATTGATTTAGGAATCGTTACAACTTCATTTTGTAGATCCCAGCGTAGAATCACTTGTGCAGTCGATTTATTATATTTTGTAGCAATTTCTTGTAATGTTGGGTGATCTAGTAGTTGTCCTTGCATTAATGGTGACCAAGCTTCAAGCTGAATACCATGCTCTTTACAGAAAGTATGCAATTCTTCTTGTGCTAAACGTGGATGGTATTCCACTTGGTTAACCATAGGCTTAATTTCAGCAATTTCAAATACGTCTTGCAAATGGTGAATATGGAAATTACTCACGCCAATAGCGCGAACACGACCATCTTTATAAAGTTGCTCTAAAGCTTTCCATGATTCAGTATATTTCCCTTTTACAGGCCAATGTACTAAATATAAATCTAAATATTCTAGACCTAATTTTTCTAATGTAGTTTCAAATGCTTGTAATGTTGACTCGTAACCTTGATCACTATTCCATACTTTTGATGTGATAAATAATTCTTCACGTGGAATACCTGATTCACGGATTGCTTGTCCAACGCCTTCTTCATTTTTATATATGGCAGCTGTATCGATACTACGGTATCCATTTTTAATAGCTGCTTTTACAGAATCAATTACTTCTGATCCGTCTTCTACTTTAAAAACACCTAAACCGAACCAAGGCATTTTTACGCCGTTATGTAATGTTGTGTAGTCGTTTAAACTTGTTAAAGTCATATTAATTCCCCCTAGCTTTTTTATTGGTCGCTTCAATTGCTTGTTGAATGACTTCTGAAAAATTATTTTCATATAGAACTTTTAAACCTTCAGCCGTTGAACCTCCTGGTGTTGTTACTTGTTCACGTAACATAGCTGGATCCTGATTTTGCTGGAGCATAGTGGCAGAGCCAGCGATCATTTGAATGACAAGATGTTTTGCGGTTTCCTCATCAATTCCATAGCTTTTCGTTGCTTCAATTAAACCTTCAGCAAAGTGATAGAGAAAAGCAGGTGCACTACCAGTAACTGCGGTAAGTTGGTGAACTTCCTCTTCGGTACAAAACTGCGAGGTACCGATACCTCTTAAAAGAAGTTGTAACGTTTCATGATGTCGTTCCTCTACGGAATTTCCCGTCGTGTATAAAGAGATAGACTTTCCGATTTCAGCAGCTGTATTTGGCATAATCCAAGCAACAGGTGTTCCCCCGGGAAGTCTTTCTTCTAAATAAGATGGGCCAATGCCAGCAGCTACCGTTACGACAAGTTGATTCGATAGTAACGGAGATAACTCTGCTAATAATTCTTCATGTGCAGAAGGCGGCATTGCTAAAACAATCGTATCAACAGATGTAACATGCTGCTTCCAATCTGTTGCAGTAGACACATTATATCGCCCTTGTAATTGTTCTAGCTTTTCTACGTTGCTTCGGTTGGAAACAATAATTTCTTCGATGTATTCTTTGCTTGTTTTAAGTAATCCGGAAAATATAGCTTCTGCCATACGACCAGCACCAATAAATAGAATTCGATGTTTAGTTAGCATATCCTTTATTCCTTTCTAGTGGAGATATGTTATAAAAAACGATACCATTTTTAAGAGAATTTTGTAAAAAGAAAAGGCTTATCGTGAAAAAGATGAAGATGGAGGGAGGAGGGGTAATACAAATAAGGTTATAAATATTATTATACTTAAAAAATAGTTGTAGTAAAAAATCCCTGAAGCATAATTGCTTCAGGGATTAATAGATTATAAGCTTATGCTTTCGTCATACCAAGCAATACAGCGCCGCCGATAATTAAAACACTACCTAGTGCAATAAAGATCAATTGACGTTTTGTTTTCTTTTCACCTAAGAATACAATCGCACCGAATGTTGAGATAACGATTCCAGTTTGAGATAATGGGAAGCTTGTTGCTACTCCGACACGTGGTAATGAAAGAAGTAAGAATAAGTTTCCAGTTCCCCATAGTAAACCAGATAAAGCATTACGGATTGCATATTTGTTAAATGGTTTATGTTTAGATGTCAGTACAACCGCACCAACAAACATACCAACTGCTTGTGGTAAAATAGCAGACCAACCATCGATATTATACCAACGAATAATAATTACATATACAAGGTAGCCGAAAGTAGAAACAATTAAAGTAAGAAGTCCTTTTTTCAATTGTCCTGGTGGCTGTGCATTTTCTTTGTCATCTAGTGATGTGAATACAACACCAACTACGATTAATAGGATTGCAATCGTTCCCAGAACAATCGTTGTTGTAGTAGTCCACTCACGGAAAGCGATAACCCCAAAGATAGAGGTTGCAACAAGTTGCATACCAGTAGAAATCGTTACAGTAGTTGAAACACCTAGTTTTTCAACTGTTTTTAATTGGTTTACTTGTCCTAAAGCCCAGAATAAACCTGAAATAAAACCAACGATCAAGACTGTCATTGTTAAAGCTGGTTGAGTAAATACATACATAACTGTTGCGAAGAATAGAGCACCGATTGTCATACCTACCGTTTGGCTATATGCACCACCGCCCATTTTTACGCTTACTAATAAGATGTTTCCCCATGCGATTGCAGGAAGAAGCGCTAATAAAATGTCCATTACAAGACTCCCTTCGGTTTTCTATACCAATATAATTACATATCGTTCTAACGATCGGTAATGCCCCACTAATAGAGTAGAAGATTACCGATCGCTAAAACAGGATGAAGAACTTACGATATAAATGCGTTTTCATTTCTTCATTTTTTGAAACACCTCCATATAATAACAGGAAATTGCCTATTTTAGAAAGTGAATTCAAATAAAATGTATATTTTAATAAAAGTTAAAATTCAGTTATTTCCCGATGGTATATTTTATTTCCTAAGAAATAAAGAAGCAGCTTCGAAAAAAGCTGCTTTAAGAGTTAGTAAATCTTTTATTAATAAGCTGAATACATAGCAGAAATAGGAGTGACATACTAATAGTGATAACTACAAGTGTCCAGGCGAGTTGCATGTTACTTGCATCAATCGCCATGTAAATTGCAGTTGGGATGGTCTGTGTTTTACCAGGAATGTTCCCAGCAAACATGAGTGTAGCACCAAACTCACCGAGTGCACGAACAAAGCTCAAAATCATTCCGCTTAGTAAGGCAGGAAATGCAAGTGGAAGTGTAACATGCAGAAAAACTTGGTATTCACTGGCACCAAGGTCACGAGCACTTTCTTCAATTTGCATATTCGCAATAGAAAATCCTGTTTTTGCTGATTGGTACATGAGCGGAAATGCAACAACTGTAGAAGCAATGATCGCAGCAGTAGATGTGAACATAATAGACTGCTGAAATAATGATTCTATCCACGTGCCAATGGGACTATTATTTCCAAAAATGATAATGAGAAAAAAGCCGATTACAGTTGGCGGAAGTACCATTGGTAATAAGAAAATAGTTTCTAGTAGTACTTTATATCGCCACGAGGAGCGTGCTAACGCCCGTCCAATAATCGTTCCCAAAATCGTAACGATAACAGTGGCGCACGCAGCTACTCGTAAGGATAGAAAGATAGGTGACAAAATGGTATCAAAGCTCATAGCAATTATGGCAGGATTGTAAATCCATATTTCTTAAAAATAGATTGTGCATCTTTTGACTGCAAATACTCATAAAATGAAGTCGCCTCTTTCTTGTGCTTAGATTCCTTTATAACACCTAAAGGATAGTGGATTGGCTCATGGGAATTAACTGCTGCCGTCTCTCCAATTTTTACTTTGTCTGAAATGAGAGCGTCTGTTTTATATACAATACCAGCATCAACATTACCTGTTTCTACATATGTTAACACTTGGCGAACATCTTTTGTAAATACGATTTTATTTTGAACTTCGTTCCAAAGATTTTCATGTGTGAGAGAAGCTTTTGCGTATTTTCCCGCAGGTACAGATTCAGGTGTACCAAGTGCGATTTTCTTGATTTTTTCATCTTTTAAATCTTGAAATTTTGTAAGAGAACTATCTTTTGGGACGACTAAAACGAGTTCATTTTCAAGAAGATTTTTCCCTTCTTTTTCATCAATGAATCCTTTTTTAACAAGAGTTTGGAATTTATCTTCTGCTGCTGAGAAGAATAAATCAGCAGGCGCACCTTGTTCAATTTGTTGTTGAAGTGCACCAGAAGCACCGAAGTTAAAAGAAAGTTTAATATTAGGTTCTTTTTCTTTATATTTTGTTTCAATTTCTTTTAGTGCATCTTGTAAGCTTGCGGCAGCGGATATAGTAAGTTCTACTGTTTTTCCTTCTTTAGCAGTTGATTTCTCTTTCTTTGCTCCACTTGTACATGCAGCACTAAATATAAGAAGAAAAGAAAGTATAAGTGCCCCAATGGATCGTAATGTAAACTTATTCATAAAAAAATCCCCTTTTGTTTTGATATATTCAATTATAACTAAATATAACTAATTATAACTAGTTATAATTGAATATAATTTGAACATATAGCTATTTTTAAAAAATAGGAGAAATATTCTTTTCTTTGTTACAATGAAAGAAGAAAGTGAGGAATCGTCTATGGATCATCATTCCTACACAACGGAAGAAGTAGCAAAGCGATTAAAAGTATCAAAACTAACTGTATACGACTTAATTAAAAAAGGAGAACTGCCTTCTTATAGAGTTGGTAGACAGATGCGTATTGATGCAGCGGATTTAGAACAATATATAAAGCAAATGAAAACTGGTAAGGTGCAAGTTGCTCCTGTAAAGAACGATGGTAATAGTACCTTGAATACATGTATTATTAGCGGGCAAGAACTAACGTTAGATATGTTGGCAAAACATATAGAAAATCGTATGCCAAATTCTAATATATTAAGAGCGTATCAAGGTAGTTTAACGAGTTTAGTGAAGATGTACCAAGGAGAAGGAAGCGTCGTTAGCCTGCATTTGTTTGATGGAGAAACGGGTACGTATAATGTTCCTTACGTAAAACGTATTTTAGTCGGACAACCATGTATTATGATTAATTTATTATCAAGGAATGTTGGGTTTTATGTGCAAAAAGGGAATCCAAAAAATATAAAAACATGGGCGGATTTATCTCAGTCATCTATACGATTTATAAATCGAGAAAAGGGTTCCGGTATTAGGGTATTAGTGGATGAGCAATTGCGAATTCAAAAAATAAATAAAGAAGATATTAGCGGTTATGAATGGGAAGAATCGAATCACCTTGGTGTTGCTTCGCAAGTTGCGAATGGAAAAGCTGATGTTGGAGTAGGGTCAGAAAAGTTTTCGCAAATTGTAAATGTAGACTTTATTCCAATAATGAAAGAACAGTATGATTTAGTAATTTTGAAGAATAAAGAAAATGAAGAGCTTATTGAGTTTATGAAAGACATTCTGCAATCGGAAGAATTTCATAATGAGTTAAAAGCGATTGGCGGATACGATATTACGAAAACAGGGCAAATTATATATGGAACGAACTAAAAAGCTGCTTGTCTATAAGACGAGCAGCTTTTTCTATATATAAAGGGGTTTGGGGAAGCAAAGTGTTAAACGAGACTTTGAGCAAGTGTGTAAATGAAAGCTGTAAGAAGAGTTGCTCCACTTGCAAGTCCGATAAAGTCTGATTTGTTAAATGTAATGATGTTCATAATAATCTCTCCTTATTTGTTTAATGTAGTTGCAACTGCTTTTGCATCGACAAGTGCGGATAGCACCATGCCCATTGTATTTAAAAATTTGTTTGATTTCATTTTGTTCATCATGCGTATCCGCTCCTTTTCGAATTGTTGTTGCCCTGCTTTATGTCTTAATTATAGGAAATATGATCAGTTACAACTATCGAATTAGCTTACGGGAGACTTACACTTTTGTAAGAAAAAAAGACATTCGTGTAAGAATGTCCTTCAAAGCATATTGATATGATGATGCTCTTCAATTGTTTTTAAAAAGCTACGCATTGAATTCGTCATATAGCTATCTTTACGGCGTATGAAAACCGTTGAAATACTACCGTATTTTTCAGGGATTGCATGACAATGTACCTTACCAGCTTTAGAAAGATGGTGGACAGCAGACTGCGGTACGAGTGTAATACCAAGGCCGAGTGCAACACTGTTTAGTATTGTTTCTAATATATTAAATTCCATAATTCTTTTTGGCAGCAAACCTTCATCTTTAAGCCAACGTTCTAGCTTGGAACGGTATCCACATCCTTGATTAAAAACGAGTAGGGGCGTCGTAGTGAATTCTTCTATATGAAAAGCTTTATTTTGTGTAACAAGCATTAATTTTTCGGTACTAACATCGTATTGTTCAATTAATGGATGTTTAATAGGACCTGATATAAATGCACCATCTAATTGGTGATCGATTACTTCTCTAATAAGTTCTTCTGTTAGACCAGCTTGTAATGATAAATCGACATTTGGATAGCTCTTATAGTAAGAAGACAAAATGGTAGGCAATGTGCTTACTGTTTCGACTGTACCAATTTTTAATATACCAGATGGCGTTTCGCTATCTAAAAACACTTGTTTTAGCTCTTCAACACCTTGCAAAATTTTATGAACATAAACGAGCATTTTTCTTCCTTCAGCTGTTAAAGTCATGCCTCGTTTATGACGGTAAAAGAGCGGTGTTTTCAGCTCGTTTTCTAATTGTTTAATACGTGCGGTTACATTTGATTGTACGTAATTTAATTCCTTTGCTGCGCCACTTACACTACCTTGTTCGGCAACGCTCTGGAAGATTTGTAAGTCTCTTAATTCCATAGTACGATCCTCCTTGATGTTAACTATCATTATAAATGATAGTTAACATCATTTTGAATCATTTTACGTGATATATTTTTTCTTTTACAATTCTCTTTGTGCAAATAGAAAGAAGTGGGGGGATTGTGGTGAGAAGAGGTCAAATGATAATAGGGGCTTTAGCATGTTTAATTGCAAGTATGTCATGGGGAGCAATGTTTCCGGTTGCTGATCATGCGTTAGAATACATAGATCCATTTTATTTTTCACTTATTCGCTATGGAGCGGTAGCAATTGTACTGATTGTATTATTGCTAATAAAGGAAGGTAAGAAGGCATTTCGTTTAGAAGGAAGAGGAAAGTTACTCGTCTTTTTTGGAACAATGGCGTTTACCGTATATAATGTATTAATTTTTCTAGGACAAATGTTAATGGGAAAATCAGGTGTAATGGTAGCTTCTATTATGGAGGCACTGATGCCGATGATTTCAATTTGTATTTTATGGGGATATAAAAATATAAAGCCGAAGAAGTATATGATAACGAGCATGATTATCGCGTTTGTAGGGGCTATATTTGTTATTACGAAAGGTGATATGAGTTTCTTTTTAACATTGAAAGATAACATGTTTTCGCTAGCATTTATATTTGTTGGTGTTGTAGGATGGGTAATTTATACGATGGGTGGTCAAACGTGTAGCGATTGGTCAACATTACGCTATTCTACTTTGACATGTGTATTGGGTACAACTGTCACAGGGATTATAACTGTAGTCATTACAGTGCTTGGATATGTATCTGTTCCAAGTATGGAAACGATTTCTATTGTGAAGTATGATTTGTTATTTATGATGACATTACCAGGTATCGTAGCACTACTTGCTTGGAACTACGGTGTGAAAATCTTATCATCCATTAATGGTATTTTATTTATTAACTTTGTGCCAATTACTACTTTAGCTATTATGATGATGCAAGGGTATAAAATAACAACATTTGATATTGTAGGGACATTATTTGTTATTGCAGCGCTTATTCGTAATAATGTTTGTCAGAGAAAAGAAGAAAATGCAAATAAACAAATGTTGCAAGAAAAGCAATTGCGCCAAGCTGTTTAATAGGCAACTGGAGGATTTTATATGTTAGAAAGTTTATTGTTTTTCTTTGCTGCTGGAGTTGCCTGCGAGCTTGCGGCAATTAATCGAAACGGTCGTAAGAATATAAAACAACAAGCTGAATTGATACAGCTTTTAAGAGAGTTGAAGGAAGGAAAAAATTAAAAAGACGACCGGGCATAGACGGTCGTCTTTTTCTATATAAAGGGGAAAGGGGACACAAAGTTATACAAGCGTTGCGGCATAAATAAAAGTAGTAAGAAGAATTGATCCGCTAGCTAGTCCTAAAAAATCTAATTTGTTAAAAGTCAGGTTATTCATTATAAATTCTCCTTACTTGTTTAATGTAGAAGCAACAGTTTTTGCATCGATAAGAGCGGAAAATACCATGCTCATTGTATGTAAGAACTTGTTTGATTTCATTTTGTTCATCATATAGATCCGCTCCTTTTCGAATGGTTGTTGTTACTTTCTGACCTAATTGTATAAGATAGTGGAGGAGGTCACTATCGAATTAGCTTACAATAAACTTACACTTTTGTAAGAATTGAAATTTAACAATAAATACTTATTTTTATTACCAACTCCTAAAACTTAGTGTTATAATCGTTGTAAGAAAATGATTATACTTCGGATATTCAGAAAGGAACGAAACAAATGTATAAACCAATTACATTTTCGTTGAAATATATATTTAAAATGGCTGGGAAGGTAGAAGTGCAAGGGAGAGAGAAATTACCGGAAGATGGCCCTTACGTTGTTGCGTGTACACATACAAGTTTTATGGATGTTTTAATGTTAGCGGCAGGAATGTACCCAACCCAAATTCATTACATGGCAAAAAAAGAATTGTTTGAAGGGAAATTTAAAAATTGGTTTTTTAAAAATGTAAATGCATTCCCTGTAGACCGTGCGAATCCAGGGCCAAGCACATTGAAAATTCCATCGCGTTTATTAAAAGAGGGAAAAGTAGTAGGTATTTTCCCGAGTGGAACGAGATCATCAGAAGATGTTTCATTAAAAGCTGGGGCTGTTACGATTGCAATGCGTTCTAACGTTCCGTTAATACCGGCAGCTTATGTTGGTCCATCAAGTGTAAAAGAATTGATAAAAGGAAAAAAAGCGCAATTAGTTTTTGGAGACCCAATTCAAATTGATGCTGAAGAACAAATAGATCGAAAAACGGCTATGAAAATGATGACAGATCAATTAAATGAAAAGTTTGAAGAACTAAAGGAAGCTCTTCAATCAAATCAAAAGTAAGAAAAGACGACCGGGCATAGACGGTCGTCTTTTCTATTACTATTTATATAAAGTGAAACTTTAATCAGTGGGGGTTTTGTTCATCCCCACTGATTATTAGTTGAACCAATCGGGCTTTTACAGGCAGTAAGAAGAACCGAGCCGCTAGCAAGTCCTAAAAAATCTAATTTGTTAAAAGTGATGTTGTTCATAATATATTCTCCTTACTTGTTTAATGTAGAAGCAACAGCTTTTGCATCGATAAGAGCAGATAATACCATGCCCATTGTGTTTAAGAACTTGTTTGATTTCATTTTGTTCATCATATTAGATCCGCTCCTTTTCGAATGGTTGTTGCCCTGTTTCTAACTTAATTGTATGAAATATAGCGGAGAGTCACTATCGAATTAGCTTACAGGAAAATTACACTTTTGTAAGAAAAATGAATGAAAGTGTCATGATGAGAAGATTTGACATATGTTCATGTGATTTATTAAGTTAAAAGTAGAGGTGAGTGTATGGCTAATATTAAAGATATTGCAAAGATGGCTGGGGTTTCAGTTACGACTGTTTCGAGGGTATTAAATGATCATCCATATGTAAGTGAAGAAAAGAGGCAAGTTGTTTTAGAAATAGTTGAGAAATTGAATTACTCACAAAATGCAAATGCTGTTCATTTATCAAAAGGGAAGACGAATATTGTTGGTGTAATTTTACCTTATATTAATCATCCGTCTTTTGATGCGATGGTGGGTGGAATAATGGAAGTTGCGTTAGCTCATAATTACAAAGTGCTTCTTTGTCAAACGAACTACAATAAAAAAGAAGAAATGAAAAGTTTACATATGTTGAAAACGAAGCAACTAGATGGTCTGATCATTTGTTCTCGTGCTAATGAGTGGGAAATTATAGAGCCGTATGCAGCGTATGGGGCAGTTATTGCTTGTGAGGATAATGATATTGAAAGTATATCGAGTGTATATACAGATCATTTTAATGCCTTTCAATTAGGGATGAGTTACCTTATTGAAAAAGGTTATAAGAAGATTGGATATTGTACGGGAAGAAAGTTAGGACCAAGTAGTAAGAAACGTTTTGATGCTTATAAACAACAGCTACAATTAATAGATGAAGAAGTGATGGAAGATTGGATTTTCACAGAATGCTTTACATTAGAAGATGGTGTAAGAGTTGCGCATCAATTTAAGGAGATGGAGGATCCGCCTGAAGCATTAATAGTGGCAGGAGATGAGGTCGCTATTGGGATCATGACAGAAGTTAATAAACTAGGTATTAAAGTTCCTGAAGATTTAGCGATTATTGGTTTTGATAATCAACCGATTTCTCAAGTTTTACAACTGACAACTATTGACCAAAATTTAAAGGGAATAGGTAAGACGGCTTTTGAAATGTTTTACAGACGAGTAAGTGATGAGGGTTCTAAACAAGAAAAGATGGAAATTCCGTATAAACTTGTGGAACGCTCTACAGTTTAGCGATAATCCGTTATGTGTATAATCACATAACGGATTATTTTTTGAAATGTCTTTGACAGGAAACGCATTTCATACTTTATAAAAGAGTTACACCGGTTTGTAATAATCCATGGATTCTTTTCAAGTGTTAAAGCAATGAATAGAATTTGGAGGGATATGTATGAATGAACTTTTATTAAGTATGAAAAAGTATGTAGAGGATGATGAACAAATTTTAGCATTTGTGATAGGGATATTTGAGAAAGATGATTTTACCTTATCATATCGGCATGGGATTTTCGTTGCTACTACTAGACGTCTCCTCTTTTATGGAGGAATTCCGTACTATCCATCAACATTTGAAACGTATTCGTATTTGCATATAGATGACATAAATTTTCATCCGCAATTAGTGTTTACTTGTAATCAGGAAACGGTAACAGCTAAGTATATTCAGAAAGGTAATGTGGAGCGATTTGTCCGTACAGTTAGAGCGAATATGAATAATTAATCACCCCTTTGTTTAAACATAATATCTTGGTCTTTGTGAGGAAAAATGCGGAATAAAAACAACTTCTAAACCTCTAGGAGATAGTGATACAATGTCAAATGGGGGGAGGTATGAACTATGGTTAATCAACGTATAAAAGAAATAACATTAATTACAATTGGTTCATTGTTATTCGCAATCGGTATTAATTATTTTGCAATTCCAAACCGTTTATCAGAAGGTGGCATTATTGGTGTAACGGTTGTTACGTATTATTTATTTGGTTGGTCGCCAGGGATTGTCAATTTTGCTATAAATGCAATTTTACTGGCTGTTGGTTATAAATTTTTTGATAAGAAAACGATGGTTTATACAATTTTAGGTATTGTAGAAACATCCTTGTTTTTATATGTTACGGAACATATTGAGTATCATGTAAATAGTGATACGTTATTAGCAGCTCTATTCGCTGGTTTATTTGTAGGTATCGGATTAGGGTGTATGTTCAAAGCTGGAGGTACATCAGGAGGATCGGCAATTTTAGCGCAGTTAGCTAATCAATACTTAGGTTGGAGTGTTGGTAAAGGCGTACTTATTATTGATATCGTTGTAATTGCCGGTTCTGTATTTATAATAGGGCAAGAAAAGGCAATGTATACACTCGTTGCTGTATTTATCGGAGCGAAAGTAATTGATTTCATTGTAGAAGGAATGGATACAAAAACAGCTGTTACAATCATTTCGAATCAACCGGATTTAATACGTGAAACTATTACGAAAAACATGACACGCGGTGTCACTGTATTAGAGGGGCGCGGCGGATATACTGGTAAAAATAAAGAAGTATTATATATCGTTATTAATAAACAAGAGCTTGTTAAGTTAAAGCAAGTTATTAGCCGAGTAGATGAAGATGCTTTCGTTGTTATTCACGATGTACGTGATGTACTTGGTGGTGGCTTTAAAGCGAGCTAAAAGGTGAACGAGTAAATTCGTTCGCCTTTTTTAATTCTTACAAAAATGTAAGTGTAATGTAATGAGATTCAATAGTAGATTTTATTCCTTCTTTTTAAAATGGATGTATATATATCCTGCGGAGGAGGAATGTTTATTATGAAGAAAAAAATGATCACTACTATAATAGCGATGATAGTGATAGTAGTAATGTTACTGCCTACGAAACTTGGACCAGTTATAGATAAATATAATCCACTTTATAAGACGAAAGAATATTATACGGTTGTGAATACAATTGGTCAGCATATTGGTGATGAATGGTATGAATATGAATTTATTGCATTTGACGAACGTGGAAAAGAACAAAAAGTAAAGAAGACCGTTAAGCATATGTTAAAGAGAGATGAAGCATTAAAAGTGTACGCAAAAGGACGCTACGGCGAGGCGATTGAAGAAATTGAAGCTGTAAATATTCCTATTAATGCGAAGAGTAAACTTTTAACGACGAGATAGCGGATTATACCCCCACCTATTTTTTGTCGAAAATAAAAATACTAGGTAGGGGTATTTTGAAGTGTATGAAAAAGCCTTAGTCCATATGGACTAAGGCTTTTTTTATTATATAAAGGGGAAGGGGGTACATTGTAGTAGCATGAGTGAAAGGTATAAGAAGAGTCGGCTACTAGCAATGCAATTTGGTTATGTGAGTGTTCTTCTTATTGGGCTTACTTTCTAACTTTATTGTACGAGATGTAGGTAAGGGAAACTATCGAATTACATTACAGAAGGCTTACAAACATGTAAGCCTTCTGTAATGTAATTCGATGGTTAATAGATAGTAAATTTCATATAGTGTAATTAGAAAGTCGCACTGTATTACTTTCTGTTTGTAATGTTAATGAAGAATGAAAAACCAACTACTTTTTAATAGCCCTCATCTCTATTTAGATGGGGCTCTTTTTATAAACCTTACAACATTGTAAGGTTTACGTAAGTTAATTCGATAGTAATTTTGTCATATTTTTTGCATAATAGATACAAATAGATAAAAAATAATTAGGGATATAGTAAGAAGGGAGAAAATTGGGATGCGTAAAGAAGAAGTAGTGAAGTTTCCAATTAAAGATTTCTGTAGCTACTTTACTGTTGCCATAGTATGTATTGGATTATTTGATATAATAACAAATTTAATTGTTAACTAATATAGATGATAAAACAAGAAGGGAGACCCTTTCTTGTTTTTTTTATGGGGGCATAAAGATGAAATGGATTGATAGCCATATACATGTTGATCAATATCAGGATGAAGAGAAAAGTAGATTACTTAAAGATGTGGAAAACAGTAAAGAGATACAATGGCTTATTGCAGTATCTATGAATTATCAATCATGCCTAGAAACTTTATCTTTAGCAAAGCGATATCCTTTTGTACATCCAGCAATAGGTTTTCATCCGGAGCAGCCGATTCATAAAGAGGAATGTGAGCAAATTTATAAATTAATTGAAGATCATGTAGAGGAAATCGTTGCGATTGGTGAAGTGGGCTTGCCATATTATTTAAGGAAAGAAGATGAAAATATTGCTATTGATCCATACATAGCGGTGTTAAAAAAGTTTGTAGAACTAGCTAGTAAATACGATTTACCAATTATATTGCATGCGGTTTATGAAGATGCTGACACTGTATGTGATTTTCTTGAAGAATATAAAATTTCACGTGCACACTTCCATTGGTTTAAAGGAAGTGAAGAGACAATGAAACGGATGATGAGGAATGGTTATTATATTTCTATCACACCGGATGTTTTACATAAGGAGAAAATTAGAAAAATCGTTTCGTATTATCCGCTTGAATATATGATGGTAGAAACAGATGGTCCATGGGAATTTCAGAAGGATACGATGACACATCCTTATATGATAAAAGATGTATTACAAGAAATTAGTATAATAAAAAAAATATCAGTAGAGAAAGTTACTGAGCAAATATATGCGAATACGGTACGATTTTATAAAGTTAGTGAGTCATAAAAAAACACCAAGCATCTCGCTTGGTGTTTTTTTATGACTCTAATTTTTTCGCACGTCTTAATAATAAAAGAAAGACAATTATAATGAACCCAATTATAAGGAAGAACCCATATTGTTTTATATAATCAATTATGTCATTTGCACTTGTTGGTTTTTCAACGTGAATGCCGTCTTTATTAGTAGTAATATGAATATCTTTCATTTTTACTTCATTCGTGTCTTTTTGTAAATCAATCCACTCTACGTTTGGAATGCTTTCAAGTTCCTTTAATACTTCTTTTAATGGTTGAACACCTAAGTAAGGGTGATAGAATGCGCCGATAATTCCATCAGATAATTTTTCGATAGATACAGCACGTTCTTTCATTTTTGCTATAGCTTGTGGTTTATCTTCTTCAATAAAGCCAACAGTTTCAGGAATTAATTTCATCCCATGTAAAAATGACGGTGTACTTATATAAGCCGGTGAGTGCATTGATTTCCAAGTTGTATCGTTTAGTTGTAGTTGTCCTACATAAGTTGAAAAATATTGTGATAGTATTTCATATCCTTTTTGAGACATTGTATAGTGCGGAGCCTCAAAGGCAACTGGATATAATTTCGCTTCTACAAGCTCTGTAATCCCTTTTTCAATATGATCTTTCGTATATTTTTCTTCGAAGGCTTTTCCGTTTTCTACGTATCTATTATAGTCTTCTGTAGACTGAAAATCTTCTTTTGTCTTTGGTTTTTCATGGTTTGGTTGGCGAATTGGTTGATCTGTTTTTACATCCCAAAACTCAAAACCTTCGCCAGTTTCACTATCATAAAACTGATGGGTGTAACCATGCATAACGATAGAACCGCCGTTATCTTGCATAAAGCGTAAAACATCGACTAATTCAGAGTTATCCTTTAAATGTACTGTTTTTCCTGTGTCGGGATCTTTGTAAACAGGGATAACAGTAATCATATAAGGAAGGTTTCTCTCTTTTAGTAATTCAGCAATTTCTTTTAATTGCTTTACATTTACAGCTGGATGAACGTCTTCAAGACGTAAATAAGCTGAAGTTTTATTTGTCATCGGCTTTTGTTCAAAGTAAGAAAATAGCATTTCACCGACGTAATGAGACATCCAATCGAACAGGTTTGGAGTTGCAACGTAATATGATGTTCCTTGGTGAACGATTAACGGATGGTTTCCATCGGCACTCAAGGCATAAGCAAGATTTGTTCCTTTTGCTTCAATTTTCTTCATTAAGCGTTCTTCTTGTAATTCATTTTTTAATTTGTGTGTCGGATATTCTATAGTATGAGTTCGTATATCAGTTTCATCCGAGGTAATGAACGAAAAACGATTAGATAATTGCTCAACATTTTGACCTAAAACTAATACTGGACCTGAGAAGCTTTCCAGAAATTGTTTTACTTCAGTAGAAAGATCTTCTGTTTTCTCTCCTATATAAACGATATGTGTATAAGAAGATGAGTTAGTAATTTCATTTATCTCTTTTAAACTTTTTACTGTAATATCTTTTGTAAAGTGCCCTAACTGAGTATTAAGGATTTGCACATTGTTTGTAACTGTATTATTTTCTGTACTATATAAAATAAGTACTTTTGGTTTTGATGATGTTTGTGCGGATGTGTGTACAGGTATGAGTAGTAAAATGCTGAACAAGAGTATTAGGCATTTTTTCATTTTGTGTGCTCCTATTCTATATGTAGAATTCAATTTACAATTATATACAATAAATAAGTTATAGTCCATGTAAGTTACATTTTTGCACGTATTTACCAACTGTTTTTTCACAAAATCGGTCTAAAGCATGATGATAATATGTATAGTAATTTGCTATGATGGAAGAGTAAGAGAACGATAGAATGTAGGTAATTGTAAAGGGAAAGCTGAAAGGGGACAAATTTCAGCGGAGAAAGAGGTAGAGGTAGTGAAGAAATTCTTTGTAGGATTTTTAGTTGTTCTTGGAGTGTATTTATATTTCCAAGAGAAGTCTGAAGGAATGGATAAACTAATAAATGAGACAAGCTATGTTGATTCAGAGGAAGCAAAACAGATGAAACAAATTATTATAGAGGAAGCAAAGAAAGTAAACCTTCCAGAATGGATACCTCTTACAATTGCCGAACATGAAAGTAGGTTAAATCCAAGAAGTGTTGGAGATAACGGAACTTCATTCGGATTGTTTCAATTGCACCGCGGTGGTGGGCTTGCACCAGATCATTTAACTGATGAAGAGTTGAAAGATCCGCGTACAAATGCGCAAATTGCAATGCCGCACTTACTGAAAGGATATAAGCGCGGGGTGCAAAAGGGTTTGACTGATTTTGCATTACTGAAATATATAGCAAATACATCAGGATGGCCAGGGAATCTAGGGCCAGAGTGGACGGATAACAATATGAAGTATAACGTTGGATTAGAAGATGTATATTATCGGAATAAAGGCGTAATAAAAGAGTAGGTTTTCGACACCTACTCTATTTTTTTATGAATAATTTTGTCTTCTTGTTTCATGAAATACTGCGCTAGTTGTATTTTCACCTCTTCTAGTTTTGTAGAAACTTGTGGTATTTTATATCCTACATACAATGGTGAAACGACGAACCTAGGAACAACTTTACAAATGATTTTTCCGTTTAAGTAATAGAAGAATAAGTTATAACTACTACATCCTTTATGGAAATCTGTCAGTATGTAACGTACAGTTTGCTGAATATAATTTGCCAGTTCATCTATGTATCCAATATCTGCAATAATGATATTAAATTCAGTAAAACCGATAATAGGACGATCTGAAATATTGAGTTCAATGCGTTCGTTTTTTTGTACAATTACTCCTCGGAAGTTGTCCTGTTCTACGTTATCGAGGTAGTCTACATATTTCATTCCGATAATTTGCATGTGTGCATGGTGCAAACTGCCACCTGAAAATGGACCATGATTTTTATATAAAATCACAGATGCAAATTCCTCGTTATTCTGTAAGTTTAACCAATGGTGAATAGAGAAACGAATTAGTTTTCTCATATGTTCTTCTGTATATGTTCCGATATGATCTTCACAATTATCTGTTTCGATTAGCACTGTTTGAAAGGTATCTTTTAATGTAGGGAATTTATTTTTCAACCAAATAATAGAGCCCTCAGCTGCTAAAATACCCGTTAAATTTTCTCTGTCACAAAAAGGACATGCAGCGCTTCTGTTCCGAATGCTTTCTGGCTTTTGTTTACCGATATCGTTTAAAAAATATAGTTGTTGTGTATCCATTTGTATATATGCCCCTTTAAAATATGTGTAAAAATCCCGCTTAATACATTCGGGGAAAGGAGGAGGAAATCCTTTAAAGGGAATAGGAAAAAATAAAAGACAAGATATCCTCATTACAATAGGCTACCTTGTCTTTTATTTTTTCTTCAATAGTGTGTATGGATAATATAGAGCATTTGCATTTTGTTTCTTTTTTCTATTTTTTATTGTGTATAAGGTAATTGCCGTACTTGCGATTACAATAATGGCTTTCTTCATATTCATATACCCCTTTTTATTGTTGGTTTAATTCTTGGCTAACTGCTTTTGCGTCGACTAAAGCGTGTAAAATCATTTTCACCATGTTCATCATATTCCTTCACTCCTTTTTATAGTTCGTTTAGTTCTTTTACAACTGCTTGTCCGTTCACTAATACCTCAAAGATTGCTTTTACGATCTCTTTCATCATGATTGTTTTCCTCCTTGTTTTTGTCTCTCTTGTTTATACCTTTATTGTATAGGGAGGCATCTTTTCGTACTATCGCTTTCCATTACGTGAACATAACAGTTTTGTAAGATTTGATGTCACTTATTGAAATGTTTAGTCTATCTTCATTATTTTCAGAAAAATGACTATTCAAACATGAAATGGGAAAGTATAATAAAGAAGTAGTATTAAATTCCGTACGAAAGGGGTGAATGAGATGAAACGTTCTTTAGCTGCGCGTGCCAAATTTTTAGATTATATCTATTTTTGTCGTGCGATTTTTCATGATGTAGTTGTTAACGGGATACGTATGCCCTTTTTTAACAATTGCATAGTAGCTATTGAACGATAGAAGTCTCTTCACCCATTTTTGATAAACGTGTGAAAAGGGAGCTATTTGGCTTCCTTTTTCTATGCCAAAAACCATGGGGAATGTTTCTTTCCCATGGTTTTTTATATTGAAAGGAGTACGGAAAATGACAATTTGTAGTGTAAATAATGTAACGAAATCTTTTGGTGGAAACATCATATTTGAAAATATATCGCTTGAAATAAAGAATGGTGAACGTATTGGATTAGTTGGTCGTAACGGTAGTGGGAAGACAACTATCTTGCAGCTTCTAACAGGAATGGAGAGTTTGGATGCGGGAGCCATTCATATGAAGAAAGGTACATGCATCGGTCATGTAGCACAAATTCCAAAATTCAATAATGAAATGAATGTATATGATGTATTAAGCTCCGCTTTTAAAAAGGAGAAAGAGTTGGAGATAGAAATGCATGCTTTAGAAAAAAATATGGCGGAAGAACAGGAATCATCTGCTTTACAAAAATTGATGGAGAGATACGGAGTAATCCAAGAAAGGTACGCGTTTCTCGGTGGCTATGAAATAGAAGCGAATATTATGAAGGTAGCAAATGGTCTACAGGTGAAGGAACTATTTCCCCGATCATTTATGGAGTTAAGTGGTGGAGAACAAACAAAAGTAAGCCTTGCTTATATGCTATTGCAGAAACCAGATTTACTTTTGTTAGATGAACCAACAAATCATTTGGACTTATTTGCAGTCGAGTGGTTAGAGCAATTTCTAAAAGAATATACAGGAACAGTTATGGTCATTTCGCATGATCGCTATTTCCTTGATGAAGTTGTAACGAAAATTTTTGATTTAGAAGATGGAGAAATTCACGTATATCATACGAACTATTCCCAGTTTGTTGAGGAAAAGGAAGAAAGGTTGCTTCAAGAATTTCAAGCGTATCAAGAACAGCAAAAGAAAATAAAGAAAATGAAAGAAGCAATTAAGCGTCTACGTGAATGGGCAAATCAAGCGAATCCACCGAATGAAGGATTGCACAAGAGAGCGAGAAATATGGAACGTGCATTAGAGCGCATAGAGAAACTAAAGAGACCCATTTTGGATAGAAAACAGATGGGACTTCAGTTTGAAGGGCAAGAAAGAAGCGGGAAAGATGTTGTTGTAATGAAAGAAGTGAGTAAAGGATTTGCTGAACGATCTTTATTCGAGAAAGTAAATTTGCATATTCGTTTTCAGGAGCGCGCAGCTATCGTTGGACGTAATGGTACAGGAAAGACTACGTTATTAAAATTACTATTAGAAGAAATGAAGCAAGATGCTGGGGAAATTCGGATTGGTAGTAGTGTGAAAATCGGTTATTTATCGCAACATGCGTATGGGAATATGAAGAACAATGTATTGGAAGCTTTTAGAGATTGCGTGGCGGTAACAGAGGGAGAGGCAAGACATATATTAGCTCGCTTTTTATTTTATGGTCCAGCTGTTTTTAAGAAAGTAACGCAACTGAGCGGCGGAGAAAAAATGAGGTTAAGGCTCGCGCAACTTATGTATCAAGATGTTAACTTTCTTATTTTAGATGAACCGACGAATCATCTTGATATTGAATCAAGGGAAGTTTTAGAGGAAGCCCTTGAACAATATAATGGGACGATTTTAACTGTTTCACATGATCGTTATTTCTTAAATAAGTTATTTGAAAAAACATATTGGATTGATGAGCACAAATTATTTGAGTTTGCAGGGAACTATGCATGGGCCCGTCAAAAGTGGGAAGAAAGAATTGAGAAACAAGTAGCAAAACAGAAGCAGCAACAGCAAGGGAATAAAGTGATGAAAGTAATGCCTATAAAAAAGAAGGAGTCTAGGAATTTAGAGGAAGTTGAAAACGAGTTAATGCATATAGAAGAAGATATATATGCACTCGAATGTAAAATGGAACATGTAGTTGATGTTGAAATGCTTGAACAATTGTATGAAGAAAAAACGAAAAAAGAGTTTTTGCGAGCGGAGTTATATAATGAGTTAGAGAATATTGTGGAGTAAAGAAAATAGAATGAAAAAGAGCAAGTTGTTTTCTCCTATTTTGAGGGAGGGCTTGCTCTTTTTAGTATAATGAGAGTAGAAAAATTGGTATAATTTTCTTGTTAACCTGACAAGAGAATGAACTTTAGGTTACTAAAACGTGAGGAGAATTTTATGTTAGGATATGCGCGGATTGCTACAATCGTCATGATTTGTTTAGTTTACGCAAATCATGTTTCACGTGAAACAGAAAATTTACAAATTTTTGTCGGTAGTGCACTTTTGATTTATATTGTGAATCATATTTTGCTTGTAAAAGCAAAAGGGAGTAGGAAAATTGTTTTTTATACCTTGCTCACAAACGGTATTGTCACAGCGTTATTAGGGTTTTTATTTCCCGAGACATGTTTGTATTTAATTATATTTGGAATTGATGCGATAGGATTATTTATTCATGATTGGCGTAAAAGGATGACTTATTTTTTTATCGCTTTTTTCTTTCTTTGTTGGTTTATAAATATACTACATACGTATCAACATACAGAGAGTCTGGAATTGGAGAGTAATGCAATTAACTTTATGTTTATCATTTTCAGTGCTTTAGCTGGAAACTTAATAAAAAAGCTTACAGCTGCTCGGCAAATGGTAGATGAGCAATATGGGGAATTAGCATTATCTCATACAGCTTTAAAAGAAGCACATGAACAATTAAGGCTATATGCAAAAGAGGTAGAAGAATTGACAGCTGTTCGGGAGCGAAATGATATTGCCCGAGAAATTCATGATACTGTTGGTCATAATATGACGGCATTACTTGTTCAGTTGCAACTGGCAGAGGTTTTATGGAAACAAAAATCGGACGCTACAGAAGAGGTTTTACATACATGCCATGGGTTAGCTAGAAAATCACTTCAAGAAGTGAGAGCTTCTGTGCATGCCTTAAAAGAGGAAAGTAAACTAGGGAACATAATAGAGAATATGCGTGAAATGTTACATGAATATTCTAAAGTGACGAAAGTACAAGTATCTTTTCAATTACAAGGAGATCCGGTTTTGATTCCGTTGTCACTACAGCCTACGTTGCTTCGTATTATGCAAGAGTCTTTAACAAATGCAAAACGTCACGGAAAAGCTAGTTTATGTGAAGTAAGTTTAGTTTGTTCAGTGGAACAAGTTAAGTTATGTATTTTGGATAATGGTATGGGAGTCAATGAAGTAAGCCCTGGATTTGGCTTACTTAATATGAAAGAACGTGTAGAGGAGCATGGTGGAATCATTCAATTTGAGAGTGAAATAGAAAAAGGTTTTCGCCTGAAAATCGAATTTCCACTCCGAGAAAAAACATGGGTAATAGGGGGAGCGTTATGATTAGAATTATGATTGTTGATGATCAATCACTGATTCGTGATGGATTGGCAATGATATTAAATTTACGTCCGGAACTGGAAGTGGTAGGGACGGCTAGTGATGGGGATGAAGTCGTACAAAAGGTGAAACAATTACAGCCTGAAATTATTTTGATGGATATTCGGATGCCTCGTATGAATGGTGTTGAAGGAACTCGTTTAGTTAGAGAAAAGTTTCCTTATATAAAGGTTCTTATGTTAACAACTTTTAGTGATAGTGAGCTTATTTTTGAGGCATTAGAGCAAGGAGCGAGTGGTTATTTATTAAAAGATATGGAGACAGATGCCATTGTTCAAGCAATTTTAACGGTACATGGTGGAGGGGCTGTGCTTCCTCAAGATATAACAGCGCAAATTGTAAAGGAATTAAAAAAAACAAAAACAGTAATAGAGCGTACCCCACCAGAACAACTAGAACAATTAACTGAGCGTGAAGTAGAGGTTTTAAGGGAAGTTGGACTTGGTTTAAATAATAAAGAGATTGCCAAAAAGCTATTCATTACAGAGGGAACTGTAAAGAATCACGTTTCTAATTTAATTAGTAAGCTAGAACTGAGAGATCGAACGCAAGCAGCGATATACGCAGTAAGGTATGGCGTCACGATGTACACATGACTTTTGGCATACATAAGTGTAAAAAAGTAGCAAAATTTGCTGCTTTTTTATTTTGTATTTCTATCTCAAGAGCGATGGAGAGAAGAAGAAAATTTTCTACAATGAAAGTGTAGATGAATACAAAGGGGCTGAATCAATATGTTAGTCATAGATCATATTACGAAATCATTTGGCAAGAAGGAAATTGTAAAGAGTGTTTCTTTTGAAGTGAAAAAAGGTGAAACATTTGGGTTGCTTGGTCCAAATGGGGCGGGGAAATCAACGACGATATCAATGATTTGCGGGCTAATTCCATACGATAGTGGTGATATAAAAGTTGGCGGAAAATCTGTAAAAGAGTATCCACTAGAAGCGAAAAAGAAAATCGGTATTGTCCCTCAAGACATTGCACTGTATCCGACACTTTCAGCAAAGGAAAATTTAATCTTCTGGGGAAAGATGTATGGTTTAAATGGAAAGATTGCAAAAGAGCGGGCAGAGAAAGTGTTGGCTTACGTCGGTTTACAGGACCGAGGGAAGGATAAAATTGAAACATTTTCGGGTGGAATGAAACGGCGTATTAATATTGGTGCAGCACTTATGCACGAACCAGAGTTATTAATTATGGATGAACCGACAGTCGGGATTGATCCGCAATCGAGAAATCATATTTTAGAGACTGTTAAAAAATTAAATGAAAAAGGCATGACTGTCATTTATACGAGTCATTACATGGAAGAAGTCGAGTATTTATGTGAGCGAATTGCCATCGTTGATCATGGGAAGGTAATTGCATTAGGAACGAAAAGAGAGTTATGTAATCGCCTGACAGATGGGTTTATAGTGAAATTACAACTAAATCGCTATAGTACGGAACTGCTGCAAAAACTGAAGGCACTACCTGTTGTTGAACGAATTATTTTTGATGAAGATACTAGCACGATTGATATTGGATTAAATGGTGGCGAAGCAATTGGCACAGTTGTTTCAGTAGTTGTTGAGAACAACGTTCAAATTTTAAAACTGGAAGTACAAGAACCGAATTTAGAGGCACTCTTTTTACAATTAACAGGACGTTCACTTCGTGATTAAGGAGGTTAGTGCGAGATGAAGAGTTTCATTATTGCATGGAAAGATTTGAAAATCCGTTTAATTGATCGGCGCGGATTTATGATGATGTTAATTATGCCACTTTTATTAACAGCAATTTTAGGTTCAGCGTTAAGTAATGTATTTGATAGTGGTGGACTACCGAAAACAGTAATTGGCTATTATCAAGAAGGAACGGATGAGTTTGCAGATGTCTTTCGAAAAGAAGTATTGCAATCTAAAGAAATAAAAGATGACGTGAAAGTAAAGGTAGTTAACTCTCAGGAAGAGCTTGAAGATATGTTAAAGGAAAAGAAAATCGATGTAGGAATTGTCATCCCAAATAAATGGAGCGAACAAGTACAAGATGGAAAGTTAAAAGAATCAAAGGTGCTTATAGATCCATCCAAAGATATACAAGCGAAAATTGCTGAATCAATGATTCGTTCTTTTTCAGAACGTGTTCAAACAGTCGCAGTATCTACTAAAAGTGTTGTAACAGAATTAGTAAAATCCCAGCAGGGTGATGTGGCACAAGTTGCAAAAGAGGTAAGTGGAAATCTACAGACGATAGCAACTGCAAGTGCGAATCATATCGAAAAAGGAACAGTTGGTAAAAAAACAGTTGTAGCGATGCAATATTATGCAGCAGCGATGTTAGTCATGTTTTTACTATATAACATAACAGTAGGTGCGAAGTCAGTTGTAACAGAGCAACGAACCGAAACGTTGGCACGGTTGTTCAGTACACCGACGAGTTCATTTTCGATTTTATTCGGGAAATTTTTAGGTACATTACTATTTGCCTGTATACAATTTGGAATGTTTATAGTTGCTACACACTTTATGTTTCATGTGGAATGGGGCGAAGACGTGTCTCAAATAGTAGTGTTGGGGGTTTCGTATGCAATTTGTGTTTCTGGTTTATCCATGCTAATTGCAGCCTTTATTCGTGAGGAAAAAACGGCAGATTTAATGGGGGGAATCGGCATTCAAATATTAGCTATATTAGGGGGATCAATGTTACCGATTTACGTATTTCCCGATACACTTCAAACAGTTGCGAATATTGTTCCAAATAAATGGGCACTTACAAGCTTCTTAAATATTATGTCGGGAACATCTTGGGATGTGCTACTCCCTATTATTTTAAGTTTATGCAGTGCAGGAATTATCTCCGTTATGATTGGAACGTTACGTTTACGTACGAGATAGGAGGGGAAATGATGAAGAAGGTTTGGGCACTTTGTTGGCTAGAATTAAAACAAATCTTAATTAAGCCACAAAGCTATATACTCATGTTTGGAATGCCTATTATTTTCACACTTATTTTCGGTGGACTTTTAGGTGGAAGTGGGAATGAGAAAGTAAATATTAGTTTAGTAGATAAAGATGGTTCTGTATTATCTAGCAAGTATTATGAGGAAATAAAGAAAAGTGATTTAATTTCTATAGAGAAGGTAACGTATGAGGAAGGGAAACAGAGGGTCGAAAACAAGAAATCATCTGGTATAATCATCATTCCAAAAGATTTTCAAAAGAGTATGCTGGATAGAAAGGTAGAAAATATTCAATTTCAAGCCAGTGCTGATTTCACTGGTGGAACTTCTGTAGAGCAAGTATTAGCAAGTGCATTAAAAAAGATGGAGATAGAAGTTAGTGCAGCAAGAGATTTTGAGAAGAAAAGTAACACTTCGTGGGACACGATGTATGAAGCAATTTATACAAAAGTAAATCCTGTTTCGATTCAAAAAGAATCGATTTTACATGATGATCAAAAGTTAAATAACGTTACAGGTCGAGCGGCAGGTTTTTCAATTCTATTCGTCATGATTGTCATGTTAAGTGCTACGGGAACTATTTTGAAAGCTAGACAACTTGGGGTTTGGTCTCGCTTATTAGGGACACCAGTTTCAAAAGTTCAAATACTAGCAGGTTATATCCTTTCCTTCTTTTTAATAGGGTGGATTCAATTTGGTGTTTTAATGATATTAACGCATTCATTATTTGATGTGCAGTGGGGAAATTTATTAGGGGTTATTACACTCGTTTCAGTATTGTTATTAGCCGTCATTGGTCTCGCTTTATTATTGTTATTAGCCGTCATTGGTCTCGCTTTATTATTGGCAAGTATAGTAAAAACAACAGAACAGCAGTCAGCACTAGGTAATATCGTTGTAATTTCAACATGTATGATTAGTGGCCTTTATTGGCCGGTTGAAATTGAACCAGCTTGGATGCAAACAGCGGCAAATTTTGTTCCACAAACTTGGGCGATGCGTGGCTTTACGGAGTTAATTGTAAGGGGAGGCACATTAGCAGATATAGGAGGATATATTGGTATACTTAGTTTATTTGCAGGAGTATTTTTCGTAATTGGTTTAACGAGAATACGTTATGAATGAAAAAAAAGCAGAGTTTACAGCTTTACGCGCTGAACTCTGCTTTCTTTTTGTGCATCTTCTTCCCTTATTGAGATTGTAATTGCAATTCCGAGCATAACGAAAAAAGCTAAAAAGAGGACGAACTTTGGGAAGAACGGAAATAGTAATAGTGCCCCGACTATCATAATTGTTAATAATATATAGTGCAGGACATATTGGAATAGGTTGTCCATGTTTTCGCCCCCTTTTTGGTAGTTGATTGTTATTATTCTATGCTGGGCTATTAGATAATAGAATGAATTTTTTACTAAGTTTTCCTAAATTAAAGATTGATAAATAATTTTGAAAAAACTCTCAAAATATTTATATAGAAATAATTGACAAAATATACTGAAAGATATAAGCTAATAACCATAAAGTCTACCGGAAAGGTCGGAATAAGAATGTTACCCCTCAAAAATAACTATTTTTTTATAATTAAAACCGACTTTTCCGATTGGCTATAAAATGTTGCTGTGGGAGGCATACATAAGGCAAGCAGTTCATAAGGTGTAATTATTAAAAAAAAAGTTAGGGTGGGGACAATGAAGAAAAAGACAAAAAAATGGGCTGGTGTATTTTCAGTATTATTGAGTAGTTCGCTTGTGTTATCTGCTTGTGGGGGACAGGAGGATACGGCTTCTACAGAACCAGTAAAACAGCAAGATTTAAAAAATATAAAAGTTGAAAATATTGCTGCGACAGATAAGACGAAAGTACCAGATAAAGCGAAGAATAGAAAAGATACGTTAGTGGTTGGTATTAGTAAACCAGGCGGCGTATTTTTACCATATTTCCAACAAAATGGTTGGGATGGAAACGTCACTTCAGTTATTTTTGCATCTCTTGTATCTACAGATAAACAAGGAAAACCAACTCCAGAATTAGCTGAGAAGTGGGATATTTCCTCTGATCAGTTAACATATACATTCCATTTACGCAAAGATTTGAAATTTAGCGATGGTTCACCATTAACAGCAGATGATGTAGCGTTCACATTGACGCTTTTACATGATAAGGCATATGAGGGTGACAAAGACATTGCTCAATATGCTGTTAAAGGCGGTAAAGAATATAAAGAAGGAAAAGCAAATTCTATTGAAGGAATTCAAGTTGTTGATCCACAGACAATTAAAATTACAACTGAAAAAGTTAATTCACAGGCACTAACAGCCTTAGGTGGAGAGGTGTTATCAAAAGCTTATTATGGAAAAGAGTATAAACAAAATGCAAGTTTAGATTACTTAAAAGCGTTATATGAAAAACCGATAGCTGCGGGTCCATATAAATTTGAAAAGTATATCCCAGGGCAAGAAGTTCGATTTGTAGCAAATGAAAATTATTATGCGGGTAAACCAAAAATTCCAAACTTCATCTATAAAATTACTTCTGGTGATACGAAGCTTCAATTATTCCAAACAGGTGAGGTTGACTACACTGGCCTAGGTACTGGTGACGAAGTTCTTGAACAGGCTAAGGCTTTAGAATTTGCAAATATCCAAATCGAAACAGCAGCGTCATTTAGTTATATTTATATGAATAATAATAAGCCGTACTTAAAGGATAAAAAGGTTCGTCAAGCACTTATTTACGGATTAGATCGTAAAAAATATGTTGATACAGCATTGAAAGGATACGGTACGGTAGCTAATGTACCAATTCATCCAACTTCTTGGGCTTATACGGAAGAAGGAGTTAATAAATATGAATACGACAAAGAAAAAGCGAAAAAATTATTAGATGAAGCAGGGTGGAAAGTTGGTTCGGATGGAATTCGTGAAAAAGATGGTCAAAAATTAAAGCTTTCTTATTTCGGCCCAAGTTCGGCTAAAGATAGTGATTTATTAATTCCAATTGCAAAAGAGAATTATAAAGAGATAGGTGTAGAATTTAATCCGGAATTTATGGACTTTAATACTATGCTTTCGAAGGTAAACAAAGGTGATTATGATTTAGCTTCTGTTTCGACACCAATTACAAGTGATCCGAGTGAAACAGCTGGTGAATATTTGTCGGGTGTCAATGAGAAGAGTCTTGGTTATAAAAATGCAAAAGTAGATGAGTTAATTCAAAAAGGTATTGAAACGGTGGATATTGAAAAACGTAAACCAATCTATAAAGAACTGTATAAAGAATTAAGTGATGACCCACCAGTAATTCTATTAAACTATCGTAGAACAATTACTGGTTATAACGGGAATATAAAAGGAATTGACCCTGAAAAATACAATAGTATTAGTGCAAACTTACCAGTTCTATCTATCGAAAAATAACGAGAAGAATGTATAAGTAGAAGACATTTTTTCATTCGGCAAGTAGTGTGCCGCTTTGAAGAAATGTTCTTCTATTTTAAGCATAAGATTGGAGAGAAAAAGGGTGAAAACATATATCATTCGTAGGCTGTTACAAATGATTCCTACACTGTTGGGGACATCGATTATTATCTTCTTCCTGTTCGCACTTCTTCCAGGAGATTATATTGATTCAAACCCGAAGATTACACCGGAAAGAGCAGCTGAACTTAGGGAATTGTATGGATTGAATAAACCAATTGTTGAGCGATATTTTCACTGGCTCGGTAATGCATTGCAGGGGGACTTTGGTTTTTCTCTTCAATATCAAGAATCTGTAACGTCATTATTAAATAAATTTATATGGAATTCGTTTATTGTTGCGGTTATTGCATTGTTCTTTATTTGGCTAATTGCACTTATTATCGGTGTATTTTCAGCGACAAAGCAACATTCTTTATTCGATAAGCTTGTAACAATTGGTGTATTTGCAGCGATGTCATTCCCTTCATTCTTTATCGGTTTGTTTTTAATTAAAGTGTTTGCGGTTGACTTTAAGCTATTACCGATAGGCGGGATGATTGATGTTGGGAGTAATTCGACTGGGCTTGCTTACGTAATAGAAGTTGCAAAGCATATGGTTTTACCCGTGTTTATTTTGACTCTTCTTGGAGTTGGCTCATTAACTCGTTATTTTAGAACGAGTATGTTAGAAGTTGTACGCCAAGATTACATTCGAACGGCTAGAGCAAAAGGTTTAAAGGAGAAGACTGTTATTTATAAACATGCACTAAAAAATGCAATTTTGCCGGCTATTACATTGCTTGCATTTGAATTACCAGGATTGTTTTCAGGAGCAATTATTATAGAACAAATTTTCAACTGGCCAGGTATCGGTAATATTCAATTAGAAGCACTTAATTTTCGTGATTATACAGTATTAATGGCATTTACGATGTTTCTTTCGTGTTTGACAATTGTTTCAAACTTTTTAGCGGATATTGTATATGCAGTTGTTGATCCACGTATTCGGTTGAAGTAAGGGGGGGAAAGAGATGGAAACTGTTACAGCAACTACGGAAAAAAAAGAAAAAAAGAAAAGAAGGAATGAATCATCGCCCTGGAGGCAAGCTTTTAAAAGGATAAAGAAAAATAAAATGGCACTTATAGGATTTTACGCATTAGTTTTTATGTTTTTATTTTGTTTTATTGGTCCATTCTTTTCGCCGTATGCATCAGGGAAAATACAAGTTACGCTAATTAACAAACCACCTAGTTTTTCTCATTGGCTTGGTACAGATCAATTAGGAAGGGATATTTTAACGAGGCTTATGCAAGCCGGACGGATTTCATTAACAATCGGCTTAGCTTCAATGGTGTTATCCGTTATACTAGGTGCTTTATTAGGAGCGATTGCAGGTTTTTACCGTGGCATCGTCGACAATATTATAATGCGTCTTGCTGATATTTTAATGTCGATGCCAGGATTACCATTGCTTATTATAATGGGAGCTATTTTATCAGAATGGAAAGTACCATCTGATTATCGTCTTTATGTCATTATGATCATTTTAAGTTTAGTAGGTTGGCCAGGACTTGCACGCCTCGTACGAGGTCAAATTTTATCGCTACGGGAACAATCGTTTATGCAAGCTGCTGATGTGCTCGGGATAAACGATTACCGGAAAATAGTATATCATTTAATACCGAATGTTCTGCCGATATTAATTGTTGTATCAACATTAGGTGTTGCGGGTTCTATTTTAGGAGAGTCTGCACTAAGTTACTTAGGCCTTGGTGTTGTCCCGCCTACACCATCGTGGGGAAATATGATTAGTGCAGCAAACTCATTAATCGATTTCCAAAAGCGTCCGTGGTTATGGATACCGCCTGGTTTTGCAATCTTTATAACAGTTGTATCAATTAATGTACTTGGCGATGCACTTCGTGATGCATTAGATCCAAAGATGAAGCGGTAGGTGAGGAAGCGTGAGTAAAGCAGTAGTAGAGCTAAAGGATTTACAAACACACTTTCAGACAGAAGAAGGTACAGTAAAGGCTGTCAATCATGTTAGCTTTTCAGTTCGAGAAGGTGAAACAGTTTGTGTAGTAGGCGAATCAGGTTGTGGGAAAAGTGTAACGGCCTTATCTATTATGGGACTTATTGCTGAATCTGGCGGCATCGTTGGTGGCGATATTCTTTATGAAGGAAAAAGCCTTTTAGGAATGAAAGAGAAAGAACTTCGTAGTTTAAGAGGAAATGATATCGCGATGATTTTCCAAGAACCGATGACATCGCTTAATCCAGTCTTCACCGTTGGGGAGCAAATTGTTGAGACGTTAAGAGAGCATGAACTACTTAGTAAAAACGAAGCATATAAAAAGGCAATTGAATTAATTCGTAAAGTCGGTATAGCTCGTGCTGATGAAATTGTCCATTCTTATCCGCATGAGCTGAGCGGTGGAATGTTACAACGTATTATGATTGCTGTTGCACTTAGTTGTAATCCAAAGTTATTAATTGCAGATGAACCGACAACAGCTCTTGATGTTACGATTCAAGCGCAAATATTAGACTTATTAAGACAAGTAAAAGAGGAATTTAAAACGTCTATCTTATTAATTACACATGATCTAGGTGTTGTAGCGGAAATGGCCGATTATGTTGTCGTTATGTATGGTGGAAAAGTTATTGAAGAGGCACCGGTACTAGAGATCTTTCAAAATCCGAAACATCCATATACGCAAGGGCTACTAAAATCAAAACCAGTAATGGGGCAACGAACAGATAAACTTTATTCTATTCCAGGGCAAGTTCCTAATTTGGTTGGCTTAGATGAGTTTTGCTACTTTAGTGGTCGCTGTGAACATTGCATGGAAATATGCAAAAATGAAGTGCCAAATCTTAATGTGCATGACGAGGATCATAAAGTAGCTTGTTGGTTATATGAGGAGCGTGCTGGGCAATGAGTGAACCATTATTAGAAGTGAAGAACTTAAAAACGTATTTTCCGATTAAGGGCGGCGTATTTAGTAGAACGATTGGACATGTGAAAGCGGTAGATGGGGTAAGCTTTACAATTGATAAAGGAGAAGTGTTTGGCCTAGTAGGAGAGTCTGGAAGTGGGAAGACGACGATAGGGAAAACAATTCTCCGTCTCGTTCAAAAAACAGAAGGTGAAGTGAAGTTTAAAGGTCAAGATGTTCATGCTTTATCAAAAGAGGAGCTGAGAAAGCACCGTCCTAATATGCAGCTCGTGTTCCAAGATCCATTTAGCTCATTAAATCCTAGAATGAGAATTGGAGAAGCACTTGGTGAGCCAATGTTGGCTCACGGGCTAGCGACGAAAGAAAATGTCCGTGAAAAGGTGATAGAAGTATTGGAGTTATGTGGTTTAGCGCCGTATCATATTGACCGGTACCCTCATGAGTTTTCCGGTGGGCAACGTCAACGTATCGTTATTGCAAGGGCGATGGTATTAGATCCAGAATTTATTGTAGCTGATGAGCCTGTTGCGGCATTAGATGTATCTATTCAAGCGCAAATCATTAATCTATTTAGTGAATTACAGGAGAAAAAGGGATTATCCTATCTATTCATTTCACATGATTTAAGTGTTGTGGAGCACTTATGTACGAAAATTGGAATTATGTATTTAGGAACTATTGTGGAAAAAGCACCACGTGATGAACTATTTGCTAATCCACTTCATCCGTATACAAAGGCGTTGTTATCTGCTGTGCCGATACCGGATCCAACAGTTAAGCGAGAACGGATTATTCTAGAAGGGGATATTCCAAGTCCTGCAAATCCACCATCAGGTTGCCGTTTTCATACACGTTGCCCATTTGCTACAGATGTTTGTAAAACGACTGTACCAGAATTTCGTAATGTTGGTGAAGATCATTTTGTTGCTTGTCATCATGTGTAAAAGAAAAGGACTCTTTCAAAATGTGAAAGAGTCCTTTTTTTATTTACTTGATGAAGTTTGTTTTAATACAAATTGCTCAATTGCATGAGCAACACCGTTTTCATTATTTGTTAATGTAACAACGTCACATAATTTTTTAACATCTTCTTCAGCATTACCCATTGCAACTGATAAGCCAGCTACTTGTAGCATTGGCACATCATTAAAGTTGTCACCGATTGCAACAGTATCTTCAATTGGTATATTGAAATAAGCTGCCATTTCTTGTAGGCCGTTCCCTTTATGACCATGCTTATCCATAATTTCTACATTAGTAGGAGCTGATGCGGTAACTGAAATATCCGTATCTTCTTGTAACATGCTTAATAGCTGTGCGCGATGACCTGCATTGAACGTTAAAATGAAGAATTTAGATATTTCTAGTTCTTGATTGTTTACAACGTCTTCGATTTTTTGGAAATCAGTAATTAAGTTTGATTTCTTTTGTTTTTCTGTAATTCTTTCAAGTTCCTCAAGTGTAACATCTAGCGCATGCTTATTTTCTTCGAATGCCTGCATCACTTGATCTTGCCATGTATAAGGAGAGTAAACCCCTTTATTTGTATATAGCTTATATGGAAAACCTTCAGCTTCTAGTAATTTTGCAAGCTTGTATACTTTATCGTTTTGTAAACAACGCGAGTTAATTACTTTTCCATCCACGTAAACAATTGCCCCATTGCTTGCTCCAACTGGAAGAGATAGTTTATATTCTTCCAATAATTTCAAAGCATCCTCTTTCGCGCGGCCAGAACAAATCATTACAATATGACCAGCTTCTTTTGCGGTTTGGATAGCTTGTAAGTTCTCTTTGGAGATTTCAAGATTAGATGATAGTAGTGTACCATCCATATCTAGTGCGATTAATTTCAAAATGACCACCTCTTTGTTTTTATTATACATAGTTATATAGAGGAAACATATAAACTTATCTTGGAAAGATAGTATTTTATCCTACAGTGTACCAGCCAGTGAAAACCTAGTAGATTCAGCCTTACTTATTAAAGATTCACCTTGATTTGTAACAAAAGTAGAAAGGGATATGGTTATATTTCGTTTTATGACTGTAATATTACATGAATGTTACAAACGTGAACGTAGTAGAAAATGCATTAAAACAGGGTTTTTAATGGTGTTTATAAAAAAACGTAAAAAAAATGTAATAAAATTTACGTAATTATATTGCAACGTAATAATAGTTATGTTACATTAGTGTTACAAACGTTACGTTATCAACTTTAATGTAACGATAACATAAAAACTATGAAAAAAACATTTCTTAGAAATTACATATAGAAAACTTATTCAAAGGGAGGATAAATGATATGAAAGAGCAAGTATTACAAGTAACAAAAGGTGATTTCGTAGGATCAGCAAGCGGAGCAGTAGTATTAACAGCATTAATCGTATTTCTATCAAGCGTATTAGTATAATAGAAGTTTTGTAACAAAAATAGGAGAAGGGAGAATGAAAATTATGAATAACGAGCAAGTATTACAAGTAACAAAAGGTGACTTCGTAGGATCAGCAAGTGGAGCGGTAGTATTAACAGCATTAATCGTATTTCTATCAAGCGTATTAGTATAATAGAAGTTTTGTAACAAAATAAGAGAAGGGAGAATGAAAATTATGAACAACGAGCAAGTATTAAACGTAACAAAAGGTGATTTCGTAGGATCAGCAAGTGGAGCGGTAGTATTAACAGCATTAATCGTATTTCTATCAAGCGTATTAGTGTAATAGAAGTTTTGTAATAAAAGAAAAAGAAGGGAGAATGAAAGATATGAAAGAGCAAGTATTACAAGTAACAAAAGGTGACTTCGTAGGATCAGCAAGTGGAGCGGTAGTATTAACAGCATTAATCGTATTTCTATCAAGCGTATTAGTGTAATAGAAGTTTTGTAATAAAAGAAAAAGAAGGGAGAATGAAAGATATGAAAGAGCAAGTATTACAAGTAACAAAAGGTGACTTCGTAGGATCAGCAAGTGGAGCGGTAGTATTAACAGCATTAATCGTATTTCTATCAAGTGTATTAGTATAATAGAAGTTTTAAATCATACAAAATGAAAGGAGAATGAGGAATATGAACAGTGAACAAGTGTTACAAGTAACAAAAACAGATTTATTAGGATCATTAGGTGGAGCGGTAGTATTAACATCATTTATTCTATTCCTTGCAAATATATTAGTATGAGAAATATAAATACAATCATTCAAAAAAAATAAAGACTCTAACGTATTAGTAAGTAGTTAATATGTTGGAGTCTTTTTTGTTTTTCTTCTATATATCCCTCTAAGTATTAATGGTCTTCCTTTATCACGTAAAAGCCCGATTGGTGTGGGCTAATAATCCAGTGGCGATGAAAACCCCCGTTGATTAAAGTTTCACTTTATTTTAAGGAGAAAAAAGTCGAATTTTATATGTAAGAAAAAAAGAGGAATTTGACAGAAAAGATAGAAAATTTTAAAAGTCAGAATTTGTTAGCTTGCTAACTAATTTCTATTAATTGATGTTGGAAGCGTTTTCGATTGGTTTTAAGTATGGACCATTTAATCTATTTACAGGGGGATGAAGATATTATGAAACAAAAATCTATGGATACGCTAGCTGCACAAATGGAGGATTTTTTTCCGGTACGTGATGTAGATCATTTGGAGTTTTACGTAGGGAATGCAAAACAATCAAGTTATTATCTTGCGAGAGCATTTGGATTCAAAATTGTAGCTTATTCTGGATTAGAAACAGGAAACCGTGAAAAGGTATCTTATGTTCTTGTGCAAAAAAATATGCGTTTTGTTGTGTCTGGAGCTTTAAGCAGCGATAATCGTATCGCAGAATTTGTAAAGACACATGGTGATGGTGTAAAAGATGTTGCTTTACTTGTTGACGATGTTGACAAAGCATACTCGGAAGCTGTGAAGCGTGGCGCTGTTGCGATTGCTCCACCTGAGGAGTTAACAGATGAGGACGGTACATTGAAAAAAGCGGTTATTGGTACGTATGGTGATACAATTCACACGCTTGTAGAGCGTAAAAATTATAAAGGAACATTTATGCCAGGATTCCAAAAGGTTGAGTTTAATATTCCATTTGAAGAGTCTGGTTTAATTGCTGTAGACCATGTAGTTGGTAACGTTGAGAAAATGGAAGAGTGGGTTAGTTATTACGAGAATGTTATGGGCTTTAAACAAATGATCCATTTCGACGATGATGATATTAGTACAGAGTATTCGGCGTTAATGTCAAAAGTTATGACGAATGGAAGTCGTATTAAGTTCCCTATTAACGAACCAGCAGATGGAAAGAGAAAATCACAAATTCAAGAATATCTTGAATTCTATAATGGAGCGGGTGTACAGCATCTCGCTTTATTAACAAGTGACATTGTAAAAACAATTGAAGTACTTCGTGCGAATGGTGTTGAGTTTTTAGATACGCCGGATACGTATTACGATGAGTTAACTGCGCGAGTGGGGAAAATTGATGAAGAAATTGATAAATTAAAAGAATTGAAGATTCTAGTAGACCGTGACGAAGAAGGTTATTTATTACAAATCTTTACGAAACCAATTGTAGACCGTCCAACTTTATTTATTGAAATCATCCAACGTAAAGGTTCTCGTGGATTTGGTGAAGGAAACTTTAAAGCATTATTTGAATCAATTGAAAGAGAACAAGAGCGTCGCGGAAATTTATAAAATTTGTATCCACCAGCAAGAATTCTTTTGCTGGTGGAAATTTCATTTTCATAGGGAGGAATCATGATGAAATTTGTTACATTTCGTCTTCCTTCGAAAGAAATGCGAGCTGGATGGCTTGAAGGTGACAAAGTAATCGATATGAATCTTGCGAGTGATGGAAAATTACCTTCTTCTATGTTCGCCTTTTTAGAGAAAGCGGATGAGTATGCAGAAGTATTGCGTAATATTAAGAATCCTGAAAAGGGTATATATTCTTTAGGGGAAGTACAATTAGCAGCGGTAATTCCTAACCCGAGTAGCATTCGAGATTTTTATGCATTTGAACAGCATGTAAAAACAGCCCGCGGACGAAGAGGGCTAGATGTTGTACCTGAATGGTACGATATCCCGGTTTTTTATTTTACGAACCATCGTGCTGTTATTGGGCCAGATGATTTTGTTATTGGTCCGAAGAAGTCTAAAAAGCTTGATTATGAGTTAGAGATTGCTTGCGTAATTGGGAAAGAAGGACGAAACATTTCTCGTGAACAAGCAGAGGAATATATTTTTGGTTACTGCATTATGAACGACTGGAGTGCAAGGGACTTACAAGCAACAGAAATGAAAGTGGGACTCGGTCCAGCAAAAGGAAAAGATTTTGCAACTTCATTAGGAGCGTATCTCGTTACGAAAGAGGAATTAGAAGTTTATCGTAATGGTGATCGTTATGATTTAGAGATGACTGCTCATGTAAATGGGCAACTGTTATCAAAAGGAAATTTCCAAGATATTTATTATACATTCGCTGAAATGATTGAGCGTGCTTCGGAAGACGTTACGTTATATCCAGGAGATGTGATTGGTTCTGGAACAGTAGGGACAGGATGTATTTTAGAACTTGGTACAGAAGAGTGGCTACAAGATGGAGATGTTGTAGAACTGTCGATTACTGGTTTAGGTACGTTACGTAATACGATCAAAAAAGAAATGGAAGCAGGTGATGGGCATGTTTTATCGTCACATGGGGGAGCTACCTCATAAACGACATGTACAATTTCGTAAAAAAGATGGATCACTTTATCGTGAACAGGTAATGGGGACAAAAGGTTTCTCTGGTACCCAGTCTATTTTGTATCATCATTATATGCCAACAGAAGTAGGGCATGCGGCATTATCTCATTCTTGTCAGTTGCAGTATGAAGAAGATGTTGCTCTTGCTCATCGCCACTTCCGTACGAAAGAAAATAAAAAAACTGGTGATGCAGTAAGCGGAAGAAACTTTATGCTTGGGAATGAGGATTTATTAATTGGAGTAGTGAGTCCAACAGAAAAAATGGATTATTTTTACCGTAATGGTGATGGCGATGAAATGTTATTTGTTCATTATGGAACAGGAAAAATTGAAACGATGTTTGGAACGATTCACTATAGAAAAGGTGATTATGTAACAATTCCAATTGGAACGATTTATCGTGTTATTCCAGATGAGGGAGAGACTAAGTTTCTTGTTGTAGAGGCAAATAGCCAAATTACAACACCAAGTCGCTATCGCAATGAATATGGGCAATTGTTAGAACATAGTCCGTTTTGTGAAAGGGATATTCGTGGTCCGGAAAAATTGGAGACATATGATGACAAAGGTGAGTTTGTTGTAATGACAAAGTCGAGAGGTTATATGCACAAGCATGTGTTAGGGCACCATCCGTTAGATGTTGTTGGATGGGATGGGTATTTATATCCATGGGTCTTTAATGTAGAGGACTTTGAACCGATCACAGGTCGCATTCATCAGCCACCGCCAGTACATCAAACATTTGAAGGACATAATTTCGTTATTTGCTCTTTCGTACCGCGTTTATACGATTATCATCCAGAATCTATTCCGGCACCATATTATCATAGTAATGTGAATAGTGATGAAGTACTGTACTATGTAGAAGGTAATTTTATGAGCCGAAAAGGTGTAGAAGAAGGTTCTATTACGCTTCATCCAAGCGGGATCCCGCATGGGCCACATCCAGGGAAAACAGAAGCGAGTATAGGGAAGAAAGAGACACTTGAACTGGCTGTTATGATAGATACATTCCGTCCGCTTCGTATTGTAAAACAAGCACATGAGACGGAAGATGAAAAATATATGTATAGCTGGATTGAAGAGGGTTCATATACTGTGAAATAAGTAAAAAGAGGCATGCTCACTAAGGGAGCATGCCTCTTTTATGGAATCGACATGTATAATAATACCAAAAAAAGTTATAGAAAGATATATAGAAAGGGTGATAAAGATCGTGCATATTCAGAAGAATTTCTACTTATTTCGACAGGGATTGTTGTGGTTGGATTTTTGTGTTTGAAAATTTACATTTTTCTAATTATATATAATATAATTGTTGGGGAACTAAGGGGGAATTTATGAAAAATACATGGCGTGAGCTAAGAGAGATGGATCGTAACGTATGGATTCGATTTATCGGTGAGACATTGAACGGAATTGCGATGATGATGTTAATGCCTTTTTTTGCACTATATTTAAAAGATAAGGTAGATTCTTTATTACAAGTTGGAATCATTATGGCGCTTTCTCCAATAGCTGCAAGTTTTGGTTCGCTTATAGGCGGAAGAATAGCTGATATATATGGAAGAAAGCCAATTATGATATTTTCAATGGCGAGTAATGCATTACTAATGCTCGGTTTTTTATTTATAGAAGGATTTATTCCATATGCCATTTTATCTATTTTTTTAGGGTTAAGTAATTCGCTATTTCACCCAGCGGCATCAGCGATGGTTGCAGATGTGACGGCGCCAGAAAAAAGAACAGAAGCATATGGTTTATTGCGAATGGGACACAATATTGGCGCTGCAATTGGACCGATAATGGGAGCATCGGTAGTTGTTTTATCAAAGAACCTCGTGTTTATTATTGCTTCATCCGCTATGTTGTTTTATGCGCTACTAGTGTTAGTACTTATTAAAGAAACAATGCCAAAAATTACGGATATGACGGAAAAAAATAAAGAGAAGGAATCTGGATCAGTTTGGAAAATTTTAATGAGAGATAAGGCGTTAATGATTTATTTGTTAGCGGGGATCATTATTTCTATGGGGTTCTCTCAAACAGAAGGCATGTTACCGCTTCACTTTGATAACGAAATGAAGGATATTTTTGGAGTCAACAATCCATACCCATATTTAATGGCATTAAATGGTCTACTAGTTGTTTTATTTCAATTTCAAATTTCAAAATGGGCGACAGATAAACCTGTTGGAAAGACGATGTTATACGGTGCGTGTTTGTTCGGAATTGGTTTGTTTTTTATAGGGTGGTTACCGAAGTGGTTTGGAGAATTTGATACAAATGCCACAATTATTTTAATGACGTTAATGTTTGTTTATGCCATATATACGTTAGGCGAGATGATTATGTCGCCTGTACAGATGACGTTTGTAGCGAATTTGGCCCCTGAGCATTTGAGAGGAACCTATATGGGGGCGGCGAGTTTGCAGTGGATTACAGGAAGTGCATTCGGTCCACTTCTTGGTGGTTTTCTATTGGATCGTTTACTTGGTCACTACTTATTTACAATTTTAAGTGTAGGGTGTGTAGTTGCAGGCTTTGTATATGTTTCTTTAGATCGTCTTGTTGAGCAGAGGCAAAAAGATACGCTTACAAAACAGTCTTCTTAATAAAATGAAACTTTAATCAGTGCTTTTTTCATTCTCCACAAATGGTAGGGTAATATAGATGACATACACAAAAAGTGGATTTCTACATATTTTAGGTACATAACCAGATTAGATAGCAATCTTACTGTAAAGTTTAATTTTGTTTAGGTGTGTAGAAAATTAAAGAGGAAAAGTGTAGAAAACCAATAAGTGGTGTCTTTTAATTATTTGTGGAAGTTACATTTTATTTCAAATAGGAACTACCTATTTTTATAAAAAGTGCTAAAATAGAAAAATGAAAACAATTGGTTAGGGTGATTTCAGTGACAAAAATTAAATTAGGTTTATTATACGGTGGAAAATCAGCTGAGCATCAAGTTTCGTTACAAACGGCTCTTGCTGCTATTAAAGCATTAAATCAAGATAAATTCGAGATTCATCCAATTTATATTACAGAACAAGGCCAATGGATGCGTGGAGAGCGTATTGAAGGCGAAGTAAAAAATGTTGAGGCATTACAAATGAGTGGGGAAGAAAATACAATTTCTCCGGTATCATTAAGTACAGAAATTATTCCAACTGCAAATTCTAAACAAGAAGATGTAATTGATGTTATTTTCCCATTATTACATGGACCGAATGGTGAAGATGGAACAGTACAAGGGTTATTAGAATTACTAAACATTCCATATGTAGGTAACGGTGTATTAGCATCATCTGCTGGGATGGATAAAGTCGTTATGAAAAATATCTTTGCAGAAGCTGGTTTAAAACAAGCGAAATATGCATCTTTCATTCGTAGCGCATGGGAAAAAGATCGTGAAACAGCGTATGAAAAAGTAGAAGAAGTATTAGGATATCCTTGCTTCGTAAAACCAGCAAACCTTGGTTCAAGTGTTGGTATTAATAAGTGTAAAGATCGTGAAGAGCTTGAGAATGCATTCGAAGAGGCATTCCAATTTGACCGCAAAATTATTGTAGAAGAAAATATTGTTGGGCGTGAAGTAGAAGTTGGTGTATTAGGTAATGATGAGCCAAAATGTTCAGTTGTAGGTGAAATCGTACCGAAAAAGGACTTCTATGATTATAAGTCGAAATACATCGATGGTGATACAGCACTAATTATTCCAGCTGAAATGACAGAAGAAGAGTCTGATGTAATTAAGCGAGATGCAATCGTTGCATTCCAATCATTAGATGGTGCTGGCTTAACACGAGCTGATTTCTTCTTAACGAAAGACGGAGAAGTATATATTAACGAAGTGAACACAATGCCAGGATTTACGCCGTTTAGTATGTTCCCTTTATTATGGCAACATACTGGATTACCGTATCCAGAATTAATTGAAGAGCTAATTAATTTAGCAATTGAGCGTCACGAAGAAAAACAAAAAATTAAATATACAATCTAACAAAAAAGGAGGAAGCACTATTCGAAGGAATAGTGCTTCCTCTATGTAAGGAGTGTTTCTATATGATAAACCGAACGTTAAAACAAGTAGAACAGATGATAAATGGTACTGGATTAGCAAAGCAGTATGAGGGGATTACTATAAAAGGAGTGTCTATTGATACGAGAAAAATTGAAAAGGGAAACTTATATGTTCCGATTCAAGGTGAACGTTTCGATGGACATGCTTTTGTAGATAGAGCTGTTGAAAGTGGAGCTGTTGCTACATTGTGGATGAAAGGTGTAGCAAATCCGCCTGAGAATCTTCCTGTTATTTTTGTAGAGGATACGCTATCAGCGTTACAAACGTTAGCGAAAAACTATCGCGATCAACTGGATGTTAAAGTTGTTGGTGTAACAGGTAGTAACGGTAAAACGTCTACGAAAGATATTGTAACGAGTCTTCTTGCAACTAAATTTAAAGTTCAAAAAACAGAAGGTAATTTCAATAATCATATCGGTTTACCTCTTACTATTTTAAACCTAGAAGAAAATACAGAAGTAGCTGTATTAGAAATGGGTATGTCAAGCCGCGGAGAAATTGAATTCCTATCTAAGTTAGCTCGTCCTAATGCAGCTATTATCACGAATATTGGTGAGGCGCATTTAATGGATTTAGGCTCTCGTGAGGCAATTGCAGAAGCGAAGTTAGAAATTGTTACAGGCTTACAAGAAGGTGGAGTATTCGTATACAATGGAGATGAGCCATTATTAACGAATCGTGTCCCAGAAATGAATTTAGCAGCTGAAACAGTTACATTTGGTGATGCGAGAGCAAATGATTATTATCCAACTACTGTAACATTACAGGCAACTGGAACGCATTTTAAAATGAATAGAGAAGAAAATATTTCATTCTATATACCAGTGTTAGGGAAACATAATGTGTATAATACACTTGCTTCAATGGCAATTGCGAAACATTTTGGTGTAACGTGGGAAGAAATGAAAAAGGGTTTAGTAACACTTCAAATGACAGGCATGCGTATGGAAATTGTAAAAACAAATAGTGGTTTAACAATGATCAATGATGCTTATAATGCAAGTCCAACGGCTATGGAAGCAGCGTTCCACCTAATGAATGGTTTAGATGGATTTGCTAAAAAAATTGTTGTACTTGGTGATATGCTAGAACTTGGTGATCAAGAAGTACAATTCCATTATGAGGTAGGTAAATTAATCGACCCAGCAAAAATTTCATATGTATTCACATATGGTAGATTAGGGGCTCAAATTGCTGAAGGAGCGAAAATTAACTTCCCTAATGAACGTGTAAAGGCGTATGATAATAAAGAAGAGCTAGTAAAAGAGTTACAAGCAGTGGTTGATGTGAAAGATGTTGTATTAGTAAAAGCATCTCGTGGCATGAAATTAGAAGAAGTAATTACGATGTTGAAATAATTGGTGTATATAAACAGGGATGATAGTTACGAAAATAGAGGAAACTTATAATAAGCGCTTACAGTAAATATAAAAAAATAAAAGTGAAGAAAAAAGCTCTGAATATGAAAATAAGGTAACAGTTGGGTTTGCTTTTTGCACATACAAAACTTATAATTGATAAAGTGTAATAACGTTTAGAAGTATTTTCGTGTAGAAATACGCCCGTTTATATACGTGAGCATTCAGGAAAAGGGCTTTTCCGCCAATTCGGAAAATGCCTTTTTTTAAATGATAAGTATAGGATAGAAAAGGAGAAGTAACATTGACAACATTTCGAGAATTAGGATTAAGTGAATCTTTATTGCAATCTGTTGAAAGTATGGGCTTTGAAGAGGCTACGCCGATTCAAGCTGAAACAATCCCACATGCATTGCAAGGTAAAGATATTATTGGGCAAGCGCAAACAGGTACAGGGAAAACAGCAGCATTTGGATTACCGCTATTAGATAAAGTAGATACTCGTAAAGAAGCAGTTCAAGGTATTGTTATCGCGCCAACGCGTGAATTAGCAATCCAAGTTGGAGAAGAGCTATACAAAATTGGTAAACATAAACGTGTTCGTATTTTACCAATTTACGGTGGTCAAGATATTAACCGCCAAATTCGTGCTCTAAAAAAACACCCACACATTATTGTTGGTACGCCGGGTCGTATTTTAGATCATATTAACCGTAAAACACTTCGTTTACAAAACGTTGAGACTGTTGTTCTTGATGAAGCGGATGAAATGTTAAACATGGGCTTCATTGAAGATATTGAAGCGATTTTAACAGATGTGCCAGAAACACATCAAACATTATTATTCTCAGCGACAATGCCAGATCCAATCCGTCGTATTGCTGAGCGCTTCATGACTGAGCCTCAACACATTAAAGTAAAAGCAAAAGAAGTAACAATGCCAAACATTCAGCAGTTCTATTTAGAAGTGCAAGAAAAGAAAAAGTTTGACGTGTTAACACGCTTACTAGATATTCAATCTCCAGAGCTTGCAATCGTATTCGGTCGTACAAAGCGTCGTGTTGATGAATTATCAGAAGCATTAAACTTACGTGGTTATGCAGCAGAAGGTATTCATGGTGATTTAACACAAGCGAAACGTATGTCTGTATTACGTAAATTTAAAGAAGGTGCTATTGAAGTTCTTGTTGCAACGGACGTTGCTGCACGTGGTCTTGATATTTCAGGCGTAACACACGTATACAACTTCGATATCCCACAAGATCCAGAATCATACGTTCACCGTATCGGTCGTACTGGCCGTGCAGGTAAAAAAGGTATTGCAATGTTATTTGTAACACCACGTGAATCAGGACAATTAAAAAATATCGAGCGTACAACAAACCGTAAGGTTGACCGTATGGAAGCACCGACACTTGACGAGGCATTAGAAGGTCAACAACGTTTAATCGCTGAAAAACTTCAAAGCACAATTGAAAATGATAACTTATCATACTACAAGCGTATTGCAGAAGAAATGTTAGAAGAGAATGACTCTGTAACTGTAGTAGCTGCTGCTTTAAAAATGATGACAAAAGAGCCGGACACAACTCCAATCGCTTTAACATCAGAACCACCAGTTGTTTCAAGAGGTGGCGGTTCTAAAAAACGCGGTGGTAACGGAGGCGGATACCGTGATGGTAACCGTAATCGTAGTCGTGACGGACGCGGCGGTGGCGATGGTCGTAACCGTGATCGCAATCGTGACGGACGCGGCGGTGGCGATGGCCGTAACCGTGATCGCAATCGTGATGCTGGTAGCCGTGATGGTAACCGTGGTCGTAGAGGTGAAGGTCAAGGTCGCCCTGGATCTTCTTCAAATGGACGCGGCGAAAGAAAACATCATAGCCGTCCACAAGCTTAATAAAAAAAGAGAATGCCCTTTGCTGGCATTCTCTTTTTTTATTTCTGTAATTGTGCATACTACATAATAACTCGTATAGAAAAGGGGTGCCATATGCTTGTAAGACTCGGGTATGTTGCGATGAGTGTACATTTGAAGAATGCATCTCCATCTCAAACGATGACATATGCACAGTTTCAGCGGATTGATGATCGAGAGGCTGCGATTCGTAAGCTCGAAAGAATTGCTAATTCGAATTTGGAAAATTGTTTACGATTATTAAAGCATAATAAAGGGCATGATATATCTTTCTTTCGGCTTAGTTCCAAGCTTATTCCTTTAGCGAATCATGAGGAGTTATTAGAGTGGAACTATATTCGCCCCTTAAAAGAAAATTTAAAAGTACTAGGTGAGTACGCTATTCGTATGAATATGCGAATTGATTTCCATCCGGATCACTTTGTTGTACTAAATTCACCCGAGGAGAGTATTTTCAAACAATCTGTAAAGACATTGCAGATGCACAAAAAATTGTTAAAGGGTATGGGAATTGAACATAAGCAACGATGTGTATTACATGTGGGAGGAGGTTATAACGATAAGGAGCTCGCATTAGAACGCTTTATAGAAAATTGGTCAACCGTTCCAAGAGGTATTCAAGAGATGATTATATTAGAAAATGATGATACGACTTTTTCTTTAGAAGAAACATTGTATTTAGGAGAGAAATTAGATATTCCAGTCGTGTTTGATTTGCATCATCATATGATGAATAATGACAAGGAAGATTGGCATGAAGATTGGGCACGTGTTGTACATACGTGGGAATCGTCTTTGTTACCAGTTAAAATGCACATCTCTAGTCCTAGAGATGAAAAGGATCCGAGAGCACATGCGGATTTTATTGATGTAGATACCTTCTTATCTTTTTTGAAAAAGATAAAGGGGAGTGTTCCGCAAATTGATTGTATGATTGAGGCAAAGAAGAAGGATGAGTCTTTATTTCAATTAATGAGAGAGTTAAGTAAACAAACAGAGGTGGAAATTATCGATGGTGCGAGCTTCTATATTAAATGAGCTCTGCACCATCGATTTTTTTGTCCCGCTATTTGTGGGCTGCCCGTAAAACCCCCACTGATTAAAGTTTCACTTTATTAAAAAAGGGGTGCAAATGCCGCCGATTATTAAGCCGGTTAAATGGCTTATAGGATTGGCAGAAGGATTAAAGAAAGTAAATAGCAGTAATAGAAGTATCATGATTGAAAAAATAGCGATGTCCCTTGGTTTTGAAGAACGATACCGACTATACAATAAAAATAATTGTGCGCCTAGTAATCCGAAAATACCACCAGATGCTCCGGCGTGAATATATTCAAGAGGCATAATAATATAAGAAGAAATATTGCCGATAATGCCAGAAAGGAAAAAAATAATGATGAAAGAAAAATGTCCTAGTTGTTTTTCAATAGAAGAACCAAGAACAAATAAACAAATACTATTGGAAAGAAAATGTTGTAAGTCTACGTGTACAAGTAGGGAAGTTATGACACGCCACCATTCTCCTTTAGCGATATATTCATTGTAGGCTGCCATGTGAAAGAGGGAAAAGTCACCCAATATAATCGTGACTAATTGTATAAGAAGTAAAGAGAGGATGACTGGTTGTAATAGCATACGAGTAGATGGTATTAGCATGTTGTTAGTATCACTCCTTTTGCATCAGAAAGATTCTCTGTTATTCTTACAATATGAATGCAGAAAGCTAAATAGAAGAAGGGGATTTTGAAATGATTGTAGGGATTGGAATCGATATTATTGAATTGAATCGAATTGAAAAAATGCTAGATGGAAAGCTTAAATTTATGGAACGTATTTTAACTGAAAGTGAACGTAATGTTGCCAAGGAGCTGAAAGGAAGTCGTCTTACAGAATTTGTGGCAGGAAGATTTGCAGCAAAAGAAGCGTATTCTAAGGCGGTAGGGACTGGAATTGGGAAAGAAGTTAGTTTTTTAGATATAGAAGTAAGAAATGATGATAGAGGTAAGCCGATTCTTATTGCAAATACAGAGCATATTGTTCATTTATCAATTAGCCATAGTAAAGAATTTGCTGTTAGCCAAGTTGTTTTAGAAAGCTCGTCACGCTAGTCTGCATATTTTATATCTTTGTCTCATATATTTGAGGTAGCGATAAGGAAGGCATATCTTCCATTCATTTATAGGGGCAAAGGGGCTGAAGTGATGAAAAGGCGTCTGTTTTTAGTTCTCATCGGTTTATTGACCGTTTTTGTGTTGGCGGGCTGTATGGAAAAGAAACAGGAAGATGTTGTGAGAGATTTAGAGGCAAAAGTTAAAGGTATGAAGAGTTATCAAGCTGAAGCGAAATTATCTATTAAAACAGGAAATGAGCCACAGGAGTATAGTGTAGAAATTTGGCATAAAGAACCTTCGTATTATCGTGTGAATTTAAAGAATGCGAAAAAGGATCAGAGTCAAATTATTTTAAGAAATGATGAAGGCGTATTTGTATTAACACCTGCGCTTAATAAGAGCTTCCGTTTTCAAAGTGATTGGCCGCAAAATAGTAGCCAGGCTTACCTATATGAATCACTTGTGAGAGATATTTTGCAGGATAAGAAAAACCTTACTTTCGAGAAAACAGATAAGTATTATATTTTCAAAACAAAAACAAACTATCAACATCAAAATATGTTACCGAAACAAGAGATTACATTGAAGAAGAGTGATTTAACGCCAGTTTCCGTGAAGCTGATGGATAATGATCAAAATGTCCTTGTAAAAGTAGATTTCACTAAAGTAAAGTTTGATACAAAGTTTGATAAAGGTGCATTTGATACGAAACAAAATATGTCCAGAGCACAAGTAGATGTTCAAACAACAGCGAAAGAAGACAAACCGTTTGCTATTTTGTATCCACGTGACACGCCGCAAGGTATGACGTTGAAAGAGGAAGAAGAGTTGAAGACAGCCAGTGGCAAGCGTACGATACTCACATATACTGGAGGTAAGAAATCTTTTACTTTAATACAAGAAAAGGCAAAAGTTGCAGAGGCTTCATCAGCGGTAAGTGTAAGTGGAGAGCCAGTTGACCTTGGCTTCACGATTGGTGCATTGACGAAAGATTCTGTAACATGGTCGCATAATGGAGTAGAATATATGCTCGTGTCTAAAGGTTTAGAGCCGAATGAGTTATTGATGGTTGCTCGATCGGTTACAGCGAAGCAGGTGAAGTAAACTTCTTAGACGTGGTGATATATGTGCACCACGTCTTTTCTTAGTTTGAAGGTGGATTTCATAAAAAGAAGCATATAAAAGAATAAGCTTCGCATATCGTGTATAAGGAAGTGTATTTATGGAAGAAGCACCGTTTTACCGTGACACTTGGGTGGAAGTGGATTTAGATGCGATCTATAACAATGTTACGCATATTAAAGAGTTCATTCCAAGTGATGTAGAAATTTTTGCTGTAGTTAAAGCGAATGCATATGGGCACGATTATGTACCGGTAGCTAAAACCGCATTAGAAGCAGGGGCAACAAGATTAGCAGTTGCTTTTTTAGATGAAGCTTTAGTACTTCGGAGGGCTGGTATTACTGCACCGATTTTAGTATTAGGTCCTTCCCCTCCCCGTGATGTAAATGTTGCTGCTGAAAATGATGTAGCATTAACTGTTTTTCAAAAAGAATGGGTAGAAGACGCGATAAAGCTCTGGGATGGTTCATCAATAATGAAATTCCATATTAATTTTGATAGTGGTATGGGGAGAATCGGAATACGCGAGTGCAAAGAATTAAAGGGGTTCTTAAAGAGTTTAGAAGGCGCGCCATTTTTAGAGTTAGAAGGAGTATATACACATTTTGCAACATCCGATGAGGTTGAGACTTCTTACTTTGATAAGCAATATAATACGTTCTTGCAGCAGTTAAGTTGGTTGAAAGAATTTGGAGTGAACCCTAAATTTGTCCATACAGCCAATAGTGCTGCAACGTTAAGGTTTCAAGGGATTACATTTAATGCAGTGCGAATTGGTATTGCGATGTATGGACTATCCCCATCTGTAGAAATACGTCCTTTTTTACCATTTAAATTGGAACCGGCGTTGTCACTTCATACGAAAGTTGCTCATATTAAGCAAGTGATTAAAGGGGATGGGATTAGTTATAATGTCACATACCGAACGAAAACCGAAGAATGGATTGCGACAGTTGCGATTGGGTATGCAGATGGCTGGCTTAGAAGATTGCAAGGATTTGAAGTGCTTGTAAATGGTGAAAGGGTACCGATTGTAGGGCGAGTAACAATGGATCAATTCATGATACATCTGCCTTGTGAAGTGCCACTTGGTACGAAAGTTACACTCATTGGAAGCCAAGGTGATGAGTATATTAGTGCTACCGAGGTTGCTGAATATTCCGGGACTATTAATTATGAAATTATCGCAACGATAAGCTTCCGTGTACCGAGAATATTTATACGACATGGTAAAATTGTAGAAGTAATCAATTATTTGAACAATATATAGAAGAAGGTATTATTACTCAGCATCTCGTCATTTGGAGGAGTTTCACTAATAAAGAATAGGCTCTTTTTCGCTGGAGAGCTTCTTTTTATAATTGTTATTAATATAAGTTACAATGAAATATTACTGAAGGATTGCTTTATTTCTTGTTTGAAAGAGATAAAAAGTAAAAGAAGATGAATGTTTTATTTATGAATTGGAAAACATAAGCAAGGAATAAGGAAGTCTTTGCAACAGGCTCCATACAATGGTATTATTACAATAGGTGTCATATATATATTTGGGTGTGTAGTTGACGGTGGAGGTGTATTTTTGTGTCCGAATCAAGTGTAACTACTGAAATCGTGGTTCGGTTGCCAAAGCAAATGGTAACGGAATTGGACGGAATTGGAAAACAAGAGAATAAGAATCGCCATGAACTAATTTGCCAGGCAACACAACTGTTATTGCGTCAACATAAGACGAAGAAACGCTACCAACATGAATCAATGCGACGTGGGTATATTGAAATGGGAAAAATTAATCTTGGTATTGCATCTGAAGCTTTCTTAGCAGAGTATGAAGCAGCTCATACAGTAGAACGCTTAGTTAGCGGGGGGTAATATTTTGATTGTAAAACGCGGCGACGTGTATTTTGCAGACCTTTCCCCAGTTGTTGGTTCTGAGCAAGGAGGCGTTCGTCCGGTTCTTGTCATTCAAAATGACATCGGAAATCGTTTTAGTCCGACTGTGATTGTAGCGGCTATTACTGCACAGATTCAAAAAGCGAAATTACCCACTCATGTGGAAATTGATGCGAAAAAGTACGGTTTTGAGAGAGATTCTGTTATTTTACTTGAGCAGATTCGAACAATCGATAAGCAACGCTTAACGGACAAAATCACTCATTTGGATGAAGTGATGATGAGTCGTGTAGATGAAGCGTTACAAATTAGTTTAGGACTAATAGATTTTTAAATCGGCAGTTTAAGTTGCTCTCTTTACAGGGCAACTTTTTTTTATTATAGAGGAGGTTACGGTTGGATATGGAAATGGTAGATAATCGACAAGGGTTAATGAAAATGTTAGTGAAAGAATTAGGCTTTACAGAAAAGCAAGTTCGTCATGTTATTCAATTAACAGAAGAAGGTAACACAGTTCCATTTATCGCTCGTTACCGAAAAGAATGGACAGGATCTCTAGATGAGGTGCAAATTCGTGCAATCTTAGAAAGATGGCAATATATGATGCAACTAGAAGATAGGAAAGAAGAGGTTCTTCGTCTTATTGGTGAAAAAGGGAAACTAACCGAAGAATTGCGTCGTCATATTGTTGCTGCAACAAAACTTCAGGAAGTAGAAGATTTATATCGTCCTTATAAAGAAAAAAGAAGAACGAAAGCTACAATCGCTAAAGAAAAGGGATTAGAACCGTTAGCTGAGTGGCTATTGTTATATAAAAAAGAAAATCCAGCAGAGAAGGCTATGGAATTTGTTGATGTAGAAAAAGAAGTGGAATCTGCAGAAGATGCGTTGCAGGGTGCGCAAGATATTATTGCGGAACTTGTTTCGGATAATGCGTCATATCGTAGTTGGATTCGGAATACTACTTTCCGAAAAGGGATTATGTCTTCATCTGTAAAAGATAAAGAAAAAGATGAAAAGAATATATACGAAATGTATTATGACTATGAAGAGCCGTTGCAAAAAATAGTGCCTCATCGAGTGTTAGCGATGAATCGTGGTGAAAAGGAAGATGTATTAAGAGTTTCTGTTGTTACACCGACTGAGGAAATTAATCAGTTTTTACATAAAAAAATGATTCGTGATGAAGTTTCTAAAAGTGCGCACTATGTACAATTAGCGATTGAAGATGGATATAAACGATTAATCCAACCTTCAATAGAAAGAGAAATTCGTAAAGAATTAACAGAAATCGCTGAAGAACAAGCGATTCATATTTTCTCTGAGAATTTACGTAATTTATTATTACAGCCTCCAATGAAAGGGAAAGTTGTGCTAGCGGTAGATCCGGCATATAGAACAGGTTGTAAATTATCAGTAGTAGATGATACAGGGAAAGTTCTTAACATAGATGTTATTTATCCGCATCCACCTGTTCGTAAATATGAGGATGCAAAAAAGAAAGTTCTTTCAATTATAGATAAATATCAAGTTGAAATGATAGCAATTGGAAATGGTACAGCTTCCAGAGAAACGGAAGAATTTATAGTAGATGTACTACAAAGTGTAAAACGTGATGTATTTTATATTATTGTAAATGAAGCGGGTGCTAGTGTATATTCAGCATCTGATTTAGCTCGTGAGGAGTTCCCGGATTTACAGGTTGAAGAAAGAAGTGCCGTTTCTATTGGGAGACGTCTACAAGATCCGCTTGCTGAGCTAGTGAAAATTGACCCTAAATCTGTAGGGGTAGGACAATATCAACATGATGTATCACAAAAAAGATTAAATGAATCGTTAACATTTGTGGTAGAGACAGCTGTTAACCAAGTTGGTGTTAATGTAAATACAGCTTCAGTTGCATTGTTACAATATGTTTCGGGATTATCAAAAACAGTTGCAAAAAATATTGTAGCTAAGCGTGAGGAAGATGGGAAATTTACGAAGCGTACTGAATTAAAGAAAATTCCTCGTTTAGGTGCGAAAACATATGAACAATGTATTGGATTTTTACGTATATTAGAAGGGGCGAATCCGTTAGATCGCACAGGGATTCATCCAGAACAATATAAAAATGTTGAATTGCTATTAAAAAGTCTAGGATTATCAAAGAATGATGTAGGTAAATCGAACTTGCAGAAGAGTTTAGAGGGAGTAGATGTTTCTAAATTATCTCAAGAGACGGAGATTGGCGAGCCGACTTTGGTTGATATTATCGATGCTTTAATTAGTCCAGAACGAGATATGAGGGATGAGTTGCCAAAACCACTTCTGAAAAAAGGAATTTTGAAATTAGAAGATTTAAAGCGTGGTATGGAGTTAGAGGGAACGGTTCGTAATGTTGTTGATTTCGGTGCCTTTGTTGATATAGGTGTAAAGCAAGATGGCTTAGTGCATATTTCTAAAATCAGCAAACAGTTTGTAAAGCATCCGTTAGATGTTGTATCCGTAGGGCAAATTGTAAAAGTATGGGTAGATGATATTGATACGAAAAAAGGTCGTGTTGCATTATCGATGTTACCAATTGAATAGTAAGTAAAGAGAGCAGATGAAACTGCTCTCTTTTTATGGATAGGAAAGTTTCGTTGATTATGAGCTTTGATGTATTTTACTATAATAAAACCAGCATTCATTTAGTAATTTGATTTGATACCGGTTTTTTTCGAAGTATGCACGTTGCATTTGTTTCTTTAGCCATGTAGGCATAGGAATCCCTCCTTGTTTAATCCTGCTCTCAAACATCTCTTCTTAATTAGTTAAAGAAATATTGATGAGAGGTTGGTGAGTGGATTTCTATCAATGCTTTATTTTTAGAAATCACGCTTCTTGAATGAGGATGGGTATATGTACTATTTAATATATGTATAGGAAGGGAGAAAAGTGTAAAAATATTTTTTTGTTTAGGAGGAATGAGGAATGGATGAGCAAGAAATTCAGAGGTTAGTGGAAGAGGTATCGTTACAATACTTTGGGATGCCGTTTTTACATAAAGCGATGTTTAATAGTAGGTTACGTGCAACTGGTGGGCGCTATCTATTGAATACTCATAATATAGAACTGAATTATCGATATTACGAAATGTATGGCAAAGAAGATTTAGTCGGGATTGTTAAACATGAACTTTGTCATTATCACCTACATATCACAGGAAAAGGGTATAAGCACCGAGATAGAGATTTTCGTGAGTTATTAAAGAAGGTAGGGGCACCCCGTTTTTGTAAACGAATGATTAATGAAGAGAAGAAGGAAACAAAAGTTTATACGTATGAATGTACGGGATGCTCACTTCAATATGTAAGAAGGCGTCAAATAAATACACAAAGATATGTATGTGGAAAGTGTAAAGGGCAACTAAAACTGGTAGTGAAAACATCTTGACAGTGAAAACGCAATCCAGTATATTATAAACATGTCACGTTTGCACAAGATGTTGTGAAAAAACTTCTTGACTTACGGTGATAATTTTTATAAGATACAAATTGTCTTCATTATTCCGCAGTAGCTCAGTGGTAGAGCTATCGGCTGTTAACCGATCGGTCGTAGGTTCGAGTCCTACCTGCGGAGCCATACAGAGAAGTACCCAAGTGGCTCAAGGGGCTCCCCTGCTAAGGGAGTAGATCGCTAACGCGGTGCGAGGGTTCGAATCCCTTCTTCTCTGCCATACATATTGGCCCGTTGGTCAAGTGGTTAAGACACCGCCCTTTCACGGCGGTAACACGGGTTCGAATCCCGTACGGGTCACCACTTCGGAGGATTAGCTCAGCTGGGAGAGCACCTGCCTTACAAGCAGGGGGTCGGCGGTTCGATCCCGTCATCCTCCACCATATAAATTATATAAGTAATATTATCGCGGGGTGGAGCAGTACGGTAGCTCGTCGGGCTCATAACCCGAAGGTCGCAGGTTCAAATCCTGTCCCCGCAACCAAATGGTCCCGTGGTGTAGTGGTTAACATGCCTGCCTGTCACGCAGGAGATCGCCGGTTCGACCCCGGTCGGGACCGCCATTTTAACTTCTGCTATATGGCAGTTGTTTTTTATTGGACATTATGGTACAATAACATTTGTCTTTGAAAAGAAGATAAGTATTTCGATGGGCTATAGCCAAGCGGTAAGGCAACGGACTTTGACTCCGTCATGCGCTGGTTCGAATCCAGCTAGCCCAGCCATTTACGAGCCATTAGCTCAGTTGGTAGAGCATCTGACTTTTAATCAGAGGGTCGAAGGTTCGAATCCTTCATGGCTCACTTTTGTTTTTTCCGCGCGGTCGTGGCGGAACGGCAGACGCGCTAGGTTGAGGGCCTAGTGGGGGAAACCCCGTGGAGGTTCAAGTCCTCTCGGCCGCATCAAAAAATCTTTTTAAAAAAGTACTTGCATTTGAAAATGTAGTATGATAAGATGATTGAGTCGCCAAAAGACGACGAAGAAAAAACATCATGAATAAGCGCCCGTAGCTCAATTGGATAGAGCGTTTGACTACGGATCAAGAGGTTAGGGGTTCGACTCCTCTCGGGCGCGCCATAACGGGAAGTGGCTCAGC
>NZ_JAXHPX010000007.1:5137500-5165000 GCF_042466195.1 Bacillus sp. R86525 | reverse complement strand
TGGGTGATGGCGTGCCTTTTGTAGAATGAACCGGCGAGTTACGATCCCGTGCGAGGTTAAGTTGAAGAGACGGAGCCGCAGCGAAAGCGAGTCTGAATAGGGCGTTTAGTACGTGGTCGTAGACCCGAAACCAGGTGATCTACCCATGTCCAGGGTGAAGTTCAGGTAACACTGAATGGAGGCCCGAACCCACGCACGTTGAAAAGTGCGGGGATGAGGTGTGGGTAGCGGAGAAATTCCAATCGAACCTGGAGATAGCTGGTTCTCCCCGAAATAGCTTTAGGGCTAGCCTTAAGTGTAAGAGTCTTGGAGGTAGAGCACTGATTGAACTAGGGGTCCTCATCGGATTACCGAATTCAGTCAAACTCCGAATGCCAATGACTTATCCTTAGGAGTCAGACTGCGAGTGATAAGATCCGTAGTCAAGAGGGAAACAGCCCAGATCGCCAGCTAAGGTCCCAAAGTGTGTATTAAGTGGAAAAGGATGTGGAGTTGCTTAGACAACTAGGATGTTGGCTTAGAAGCAGCCACCATTTAAAGAGTGCGTAATAGCTCACTAGTCGAGTGACTCTGCGCCGAAAATGTACCGGGGCTAAATACACCACCGAAGCTGCGAATTGATACCAATGGTATCAGTGGTAGGGGAGCGTTCTAAGTGCAGTGAAGTCAGACCGGAAGGACTGGTGGAGCGCTTAGAAGTGAGAATGCCGGTATGAGTAGCGAAAGACGGGTGAGAATCCCGTCCACCGAATGCCTAAGGTTTCCTGAGGAAGGCTCGTCCGCTCAGGGTTAGTCAGGACCTAAGCCGAGGCCGACAGGCGTAGGCGATGGACAACAGGTTGATATTCCTGTACCACCTCTTTATCGTTTGAGCAATGGAGGGACGCAGAAGGATAGAAGAAGCGTGCGATTGGTTGTGCACGTCCAAGCAGTTAGGCTGATAAGTAGGCAAATCCGCTTATCGTGAAGGCTGAGCTGTGATGGGGAAGCTCCTTATGGAGCGAAGTCTTTGATTCCCCGCTGCCAAGAAAAGCTTCTAGCGAGATAAAAGGTGCCTGTACCGCAAACCGACACAGGTAGGCGAGGAGAGAATCCTAAGGTGTGCGAGAGAACTCTGGTTAAGGAACTCGGCAAAATGACCCCGTAACTTCGGGAGAAGGGGTGCTTTCTTAACGGAAAGCCGCAGTGAATAGGCCCAAGCGACTGTTTAGCAAAAACACAGGTCTCTGCGAAGCCGTAAGGCGAAGTATAGGGGCTGACACCTGCCCGGTGCTGGAAGGTTAAGGAGAGGGGTTAGCGTAAGCGAAGCTCTGAACTGAAGCCCCAGTAAACGGCGGCCGTAACTATAACGGTCCTAAGGTAGCGAAATTCCTTGTCGGGTAAGTTCCGACCCGCACGAAAGGTGTAACGATTTGGGCACTGTCTCAACCAGAGACTCGGTGAAATTATAGTACCTGTGAAGATGCAGGTTACCCGCGACAGGACGGAAAGACCCCGTGGAGCTTTACTGTAGCCTGATATTGAATTTTGGTACAGTTTGTACAGGATAGGCGGGAGCCATTGAAACCGGAGCGCTAGCTTCGGTGGAGGCGCTGGTGGGATACCGCCCTGACTGTATTGAAATTCTAACCTACGGGTCTTATCGACCCGGGAGACAGTGTCAGGTGGGCAGTTTGACTGGGGCGGTCGCCTCCTAAAGTGTAACGGAGGCGCCCAAAGGTTCCCTCAGAATGGTTGGAAATCATTCGTAGAGTGCAAAGGCATAAGGGAGCTTGACTGCGAGACCTACAAGTCGAGCAGGGACGAAAGTCGGGCTTAGTGATCCGGTGGTTCCGCATGGAAGGGCCATCGCTCAACGGATAAAAGCTACCCCGGGGATAACAGGCTTATCTCCCCCAAGAGTCCACATCGACGGGGAGGTTTGGCACCTCGATGTCGGCTCATCGCATCCTGGGGCTGTAGTCGGTCCCAAGGGTTGGGCTGTTCGCCCATTAAAGCGGTACGCGAGCTGGGTTCAGAACGTCGTGAGACAGTTCGGTCCCTATCCGTCGTGGGCGTAGGAAATTTGAGAGGAGCTGTCCTTAGTACGAGAGGACCGGGATGGACGCACCGCTGGTGTACCAGTTGTTCTGCCAAGGGCATAGCTGGGTAGCTATGTGCGGAAGGGATAAGTGCTGAAAGCATCTAAGCATGAAGCCCCCCTCAAGATGAGATTTCCCATAGCGTAAGCTAGTAAGATCCCTGAAAGATGATCAGGTTGATAGGTTCGAGGTGGAAGCATGGTGACATGTGGAGCTGACGAATACTAATAGATCGAGGACTTAACCATATAATATGAAGCAATGTTATCTAGTTTTGAAGGAATATGCCTTCAATAGTTTGGTGATGATGGCAGAGAGGTCACACCCGTTCCCATACCGAACACGGAAGTTAAGCTCTCTAGCGCCGATGGTAGTTGGGACCTTGTCCCTGTGAGAGTAGGACGTCGCCAAGCTATTTATATCATCGCGGGGTGGAGCAGTACGGTAGCTCGTCGGGCTCATAACCCGAAGGTCGCAGGTTCAAATCCTGTCCCCGCAACCAATGGTCCCGTGGTGTAGTGGTTAACATGCCTGCCTGTCACGCAGGAGATCGCCGGTTCGACCCCGGTCGGGACCGCCATTTTATATAAAGAAAAGAACGAAACAAGTTGTTTCGTATTTTTTTATTTGTTTTAACAAAAAACTAATAAAGACAGTCAAACTATCCTTAGGAAAACTCCTAAGGACTTTTTTATATATTCAAAACCTGTATAATAAAGAGCAGAGAACATTGTGAATAAAGTGGGTGAAGTCTGTGAGTAAATATGAAGTAACAACAAAATCTTCTGAGGAAACACAAAGATTATCAGAAAAACTAGGTGAACTTGTCGGGGCGCAAGATGTAATTATTTTAGAAGGAGATCTTGGAGCTGGAAAGACGACTTTTACAAAAGGACTGGCAAAGGGTCTTGGTGTGAAAAGGGTTGTAAATAGTCCTACCTTCAATATTATTAAAGAATATAAAGGAAGATTCCCGCTATATCATATGGACGTATATCGTTTAGCGGAAAGTGAAGAAGACTTAGGTTTTGATGAGTATTTCTACGGTGAAGGGATTACAGTAGTAGAATGGGCTCATTTAATAGAAGAATATTTACCGAATGAAAAGTTACAAATCAGTTTATTCCATGCTGGAGATGATACAAGGAAAATTGTACTCGAACCAATTGGAAATCGCTATATTAGATTATGTGAGGAGCTATTACAAGATGAAAGTACTAGCAATTGATACTTCAAATTACGTAATGGGTGTATCCCTTATTGAGGAAGGGAACGTGATTGGAGAAATCATTACAAATTTAACAAAAAACCATTCTGTACGTCTTATGCCAGCTGTAGAGAAACTTTTAAAAGAGTGTGGTGTAAAACCGAAAGAATTGACTAAAATCGTTGTAGCAGCTGGGCCTGGATCATATACAGGTGTTCGTATAGGTGTGACAGCTGCAAAAACATTAGCTTGGTCACTTCAAATACCAATTGTAGGTGTATCAAGTTTAGAAGTAGTGGCAGCAAATGGTGCTAATTTTAATGGATTAATCTCTCCTTTATTTGATGGTCGACGTGGTCAAATTTACACGGGGCTATATACATATGAAGGGGAGCAATTAACTTCAATAGAAGAAGACCGAATTATGCTTATTGTTGACTGGTTGCAAATGTTAAAAGATAAAGAACAGCCTGTTTTATTTATTGGTAACGATGTTAAATTGCATAAAGAAACAATTATAGAATACTTAGGTGATCAAGCTGTATTTGCTCCTTTCACTAAGAATAACCCAAGACCAAGTGAACTAGCATTTTTAGGGTTACAAAAAGAAGAACAAGATGTGCATACGTTTGTACCTAGTTACCTTCGTTTAGCGGAAGCTGAAACAAACTGGTTAGAAAGTCAAAAGAAGTAGAGGTCTATAGAAAATGGATATGATATTTAGAAAGATGGCACTCGATGATATTGCTCAAATTGTAGCTATTGAAGAAGCATCTTTTTCAACTCCTTGGACTGCCGATGCCTTTCACCGTGAAATAGCGATGAATGAACATGCACATTATGTTGTGCTAGAAAAAGATGGTCGCGTAATTGGTTATTGTGGATTGTGGATAATTATTGATGAATCACATATAACAAATATAGCTATTTTGCCAGAGTACCGAGGTCAAAAGTTAGGAGATGCCTTATTGAAAGAAGTTATTTCGGAGGCGAAAGACCTAGGAGTAAAAACGATGACACTTGAAGTACGCGTATCAAATGAAGTAGCAAAACAGTTATACAGAAAATACGGATTTCAAAATGGTGGGATTCGTAAACGATACTATGCAGACAATCAGGAAGATGGTCTCGTAATGTGGGTGAATATATAATGGAAAAAAACACGATTATACTTGGTATTGAAACAAGCTGTGATGAAACAGCAGTAGCAGTTGTTAAAAATGGAACGGAAATTATTGCGAATATCGTTGCATCACAAATTGAAAGTCATAAGCGTTTTGGCGGAGTCGTACCAGAGATTGCATCCCGTCACCATGTAGAAGAAATTACAGTTGTGCTAGAAGAAGCTTTAAAAGAAGCGAATATCACTTTTGAGGATATTGATGCAATTGCCGTAACAGAAGGACCTGGTTTGGTTGGAGCACTTTTAATAGGTGTAAATGCAGCGAAAGCTGTGGCTTTTGCGCATGATATCCCTCTAGTTGGTGTTCATCATATTGCTGGTCATATTTATGCAAACCGTTTAGTAAAAGAAGTACAATTCCCATTACTATCACTTGTTGTATCTGGTGGACATACGGAGCTTGTTTATATGAAAGAACACGGTTCATTTGAAGTGATTGGTGAAACACGAGATGATGCAGCGGGGGAAGCATATGATAAAGTAGCTCGTACGTTATCTATGCCATATCCAGGTGGTCCACATATTGATCGCCTTGCGCATGAAGGAAAGCCGACAATTGATTTGCCTCGTGCATGGCTAGAGCCGGATTCGTATGATTTTAGCTTTAGTGGATTGAAATCGGCAGTTATCAACACTGTGCATAACGCAAAACAACGTGGTATAGAAATTGCACCGGAAGATTTAGCAGCAAGTTTCCAAGAAAGTGTAATCGACGTACTTGTAACGAAAGCGTCTCGTGCAGCGGATGCATATAACGTCAAGCAAGTGCTTCTTGCTGGTGGAGTAGCTGCTAATAAAGGGCTTCGTGCACGTTTAGAAGCAGAATTTGCACAAAAAGAAAATATAGAGCTAATTATTCCGCCTCTATCTTTATGTACAGATAATGCAGCGATGATTGCAGCTGCAGGTACAATTGCATACGAACAAGGAAAACGTGCGACATTAGCTTTAAATGCAAATCCAGGATTAGATATTGAAGCATAGTTATACACAAAATCAACCACAGCCTGTGGACAAAACCCATATTATTTGTTGATAATATGGGTTTTGTTGTGTATATAAAATGTGTATAACTTTTTTCGTGAATGTGGATAATGTGGAAAAGTTATTTTAATGTCTATTTTATAAAGGTGGATATGTGTATAAACCTGTGGATAAAGCGGATGAAGTCTGACCTTTAAAGATATTCTTTTTCGGGAAATAAAAAACAAGAAGATATCCCAAAAAAACTTTTGAAACATCCTCCTCTTATTATATAGGTTGCTACTATTGTCAATCCTTGTCGGTAAATCGATATTTCTTGTCGAATCGTTCATATATTTTAAGTTACGGTATATATATTCAAAAAATCGTCGATATAATTTCATGTGCTACGGCACTGATTTTAAAATAGAAAATAAAAAGGATGTCTCATACATCCTCGACGTATGAGACATCCTTCTTGTTTAAATTCACTTATATATGCAGTTCTTCCCATTCTGCCATACAAGCTTCAAGTTGTTCTTGTAGTGTTTGCTTTTTAGATGTAATTTCACTAGCCTTTTCATAATCTGCATATATTTCTGGTAAGCAAAGCTGATCTTCTAATGTAGCAATTTCTTCTTCAAATTCTACGATGTTTTGTTCTAGCTCCTCAATTTTCCGAGTGCGTTGACGCTCTAATTGTTTACGTTCTTTTTCTTCGAGATAATTTAATTTTTCTTGAGCTACAGTTTTTTGAACAGGTGCCTGATTTTCTTGCTGTTCTTGTTGTTCAAATTCTGCACGTTCAATCATTTCATTTTTCTTTTCAACGTAGTAATCGTAATCGCCTAAATATTCTTGTGCACCTTCTGTTGATAACTCAATAACGGTCGTCGTTACACGATTAATAAAGTAGCGGTCATGTGAGACGAATAGAAGTGTTCCTGGGTAATCAATTAAAGCATTCTCCAAAATTTCTTTACTATTTAAATCAAGATGGTTCGTTGGTTCATCGAGAATTAATAAATTTGATTTCTGCATCATAAGCTTTGCAAGAGCTAATCGAGCTTTTTGTCCACCACTAAGAGAAGATACTGGTTTTAGTACATCATCCCCTGTGAATAAAAAGTTGCCTAGTATAGTGCGAATTTCTTTTTCAGGTTGCAGAGGATATTCATCCCATAGTTCATTTAAAACTCGCTTAGAAGATGTTAAGTTAGCTTGTTCTTGATCATAATAACCAACAGATACATTTGATCCGAAAGAAACATCACCATTTAGTAGAGGTAACTTATTCACAAGTGACTTTAACAATGTGGATTTCCCAATTCCGTTCGGTCCAACTAAAGCAACACTATCCCCACGAGTTAAGCGCATAGTTACATGTTCAATAATCGGATCTTCATCATAGCCAATAGTTGCATCTTTCACTTGTAAAACATCATTTCCGCTTTGTTTTTCAATATCAAAGTGGAAGGAAGCTGACTTAGAATCGCCCAATGGTCTAGTTAATAATTCCATTCTGTCTAATTGTTTACGGCGACTTTGAGCGCGCTTTGTCGTAGATGCACGAGCTATATTTTTTTGCACAAAGTCTTCAAGTTTAGCAATTTCATCCTGTTGTTTTTCATAACGTTTCATCTCTTGCTCGTATAGTGCCGATTTTAAGTCTAAATATTTACTGTAGTTACCAACAAATCGTCTGCTTTCCTTATTAGAAATTTCGTATACTTGTGTAACGAGTTTATCTAAGAAATAACGGTCATGGGAAACGATTAAAATCGCGCCAGGATAACCTTGTAAATATTGTTCAAGCCAAGTTAATGTTTCAATGTCCAAATGGTTTGTGGGCTCGTCTAAAATAAGTAAGTCTGGTTTAGTTAATAATAATTTACCAAGAGCTAATCGTGTTTTTTGCCCACCACTTAATGTAGAAATTGTCGTCTGGTGCATCTCAACTGGGAAGCCAAGACCGCTTAAAATCGAGCGGATATCCGCTTCGTACTGATAGCCACCTTGATCTTTATAATCTAGTTGTAATTGGTCATAATCAGCTAATAATTTCTCGTATATAGCCGCATTTGAAAAGTTTTCTTCTTTTCCCATCTCTTGCTCTAGCCTTCGAAGTTTTGTCTCCATTTGCTGCAAGTGTGTAAAGACGGTTAACATTTCATCCCAAATTGTTAAAGACGTTTCTAATCCGGTATTTTGAGCTAAATACCCCATTGAGACATCTTTCGGTTTTATAATTTCACCACCATCATGAGATAGCTCACCAGCTATTATTTTTAATAATGTAGATTTTCCGGCTCCATTTCGTCCGACTAATGCGATACGATCTTTCGTTTGTACTTCCAATTTTATGTTTGCAAGAATCGTTTCTGCACCGTATAATTTCGAAAGCGCGTTTACTTGTAATAAAATCAATGTTTTCACCTCAAATAATTTCTTAACTTTGCCATGTTTATATTTCTCAATCATACTAAAAATAGTGTATAGTTTAAAATAAAGAGAGAATACTTCTTCTCTTTATTATACAAGGAAATTCATGAGTACTAAACTTCTGTATTTGATTCAAGTATATGAATAAAGATAGGAAGAGAGGAGAGGTTATATGGATCAGCAAAAAATTCCACAGGCCACTGCCAAACGATTGCCTCTATACTATCGATTTATCCAAAACTTATCTCTTTCTGGTAAGCAACGTGTTTCATCAGCCGAATTGAGTGAAGCGGTAAAGGTTGATTCCGCAACTATTCGAAGAGATTTTTCATATTTTGGAGCGTTAGGGAAAAAAGGTTATGGATATAACGTAAATTATTTATTATCATTTTTCCGTGAAACACTCGACCAAGATGATATAACACGTGTAGCACTTATTGGAGTAGGTAATTTAGGGACCGCTTTCTTACATTATAATTTCACGAAAAACAATAATACAAAAATTGAAATGGCGTTTGACGTTAGTGAAGAGAAAGTTGGAACAGAAATCGGAGGCATTCCTGTATATCATTTGGATGAACTAGAAGAACGTTTATCAACTGATATACAAGTGGCAATATTAACAGTACCCGCTACAGTAGCACAATCTGTGGCGGATAGATTGGCAGAAACGAACGTGCATGGTATTTTAAATTTCACACCAGCACGCTTAAATGTGTCAGAGAATATAAGAATTCATCATATTGATTTAGCTGTAGAGTTACAAACACTTGTTTACTTTTTGAAGAATTATCCACAATAAAACGCAGAGGAAGTGACCTCTGCGTTTTATTATTGTTTTTTCTTTGTGAATTTAACTAAGATAAGGCGAAGTGCCAAATTAAAATCAATTGTTGCCATAACTGCAAATAGTATTGTCCACATATTCCAGATTGTATCTGTTACGTTCGTAATGGCGAAACGTGTAAAGATACATCCAAGAAGAAAGTACAATGCAGCCATGAACAATGGTGAGTTTCTCATACTAAAAATCCTCCGATAAAGCCTTGCATTTTTTCAGCTTCTTTAATCATTTCTTGAATTTGTTCATTGCTCACTAAAACTTGAGCAATTGCAACTAATGTATTCATTGCAACATGGGCTGCAATAGGGATGATAATACGCTTCGTTTTTACATATAAAAAGGCGAATACGAGCCCCATAGAAGTGTATACCAATAAGTGAGTAAAATCAAAATGAATCGCTGCGAATACAAGTGAACTAATGATAGCAGCAATAAAGAAGTTAAACTTCTTATAAAGTGTACCGAATAAAATTTTTCTAAATACGATCTCTTCCAAAATAGGTCCGATTATAGATATGACGATAAGGAACCAAGGTGTCGTTCTTGCGATCTCCATAAGTCTTTCTGTATTTTCAGAGCCAGGTGTAATCCCTAATAACCGCATTTCGATCATACCGGCAATACTTTGTGAAAATAGTGCTAAGAAAAATCCGATAAAAATCCATCCAACTGTAGCTGGAACAGTAGAGCGCATTTTATCTAAATGCCTGTCACGAATGTCTGTTCTGAGTAACCAAAGTACAACGCATAATGCAATGAAAAAGCTAATGATAGCCCAATGACCAGTTATGAGCTGAATTTTTTCCTCTCTAGTAAATCCCCTATTATCGTATAGTCCAGTTTTCAGGAGAAGCGGTAACCCGGCAATGCCTGATAACTGCATTAAAATGTATGTAACGATAATCCACCAATATTGTTTTTTCAAATGGTTTAACCATCCTTTCTAACGCTAGTGTATGAGATAAGGTAGGATAACATGTAAATATGCTATCTACGATATAAACTTTCATTTGAATTATATTTTTTTGTAAATAAGTATTTGAAAATAAAATAGGAGACAGGAAAAAGTTGTGCATTTAGCGAAAACAACTTAGGGTGTCTTTCATATTGTAACATACAAGAAGTGGGAACAACGATTCATATGGTAAAGGCAGTAGAAGAAGTAATGCTATATAGGAAAGTGTATAAAGTAATTTGCGAAAAAATTATGATTTTTTTACTTGCAAAAGAAATTGAGATTATTTATTATTAGAAGTGTGTTAGCACTCGTGTGACTTGAGTGCTAATAAATAAAATTTACATAACAAAATGAGGAGGTTATTGTTCATGCTAAAGCCATTAGGTGATCGCGTTGTAATTGAACTTGTTCAAGCAGAAGAAAAAACAGCAAGTGGTATTGTATTACCAGACACTGCAAAAGAAAAACCACAAGAGGGTAAAGTTATTGCAGTAGGTACAGGCCGAGTGCTTGAAAATGGTGAGCGTGTTGCTTTAGAGGTAGCAGCAGGTGATCTTATCATCTTCTCAAAATATGCAGGTACTGAAGTGAAATACGAAGGTACAGACTACTTGATTTTACGTGAAAGTGACATTTTAGCAATTATCGGTTAATTATATACATTTTAAAAATCCAAGGGGGTCAATTATTATGGCAAAAGATATTAAATTTAGTGAAGAAGCACGTCGTTCGATGCTTCGCGGTGTCGACACTCTTGCAAACGCAGTAAAAGTAACGCTTGGACCAAAAGGTCGTAACGTTGTACTTGAGAAAAAATTCGGTTCACCACTTATTACAAATGACGGTGTAACAATCGCAAAAGAAATCGAATTAGAAGATGCATTCGAAAACATGGGTGCGAAATTAGTAGCAGAAGTTGCTAGTAAAACAAACGATGTAGCTGGTGACGGAACGACAACTGCAACTGTATTGGCACAAGCTATGATTCGTGAAGGTTTAAAAAACGTAACAGCTGGTGCTAACCCAATGGGTCTTCGTAAAGGTATCGAAAAAGCTGTTACTGCTGCAATTGAAGAATTAAAAGCGATTTCTAAACCAATCGAAGGTAAATCTTCTATCGCACAAGTAGCTGCTATTTCTGCAGCTGACGAAGAAGTAGGTCAATTAATCGCTGAAGCAATGGAGCGCGTTGGTAACGACGGCGTTATTACTTTAGAAGAATCTAAAGGATTCACAACAGAATTAGACGTAGTAGAAGGTATGCAATTTGATCGTGGATATGCATCTCCTTACATGATTACTGATTCTGACAAAATGGAAGCGGTTCTTGATAACCCATACATCTTAATCACTGACAAAAAGATTTCTAACATCCAAGAAATCTTACCAGTATTAGAGCAAGTGGTACAACAAGGTAAACCACTTCTTATCATTGCTGAAGATGTAGAAGGTGAAGCGTTAGCTACATTAGTAGTGAACAAACTTCGTGGTACATTCAATGTAGTAGCTGTTAAAGCTCCTGGATTTGGTGACCGTCGTAAAGCAATGCTAGAAGATATCGCAATCTTAACTGGTGGCGAAGTAATCACTGAAGAATTAGGACGTGACTTAAAATCTGCTACAGTTGAATCTTTAGGACGCGCAGGTAAAATCGTTGTAACGAAAGAAAACACAACTGTAGTTGAAGGTATTGGAAATACACAACAAATCGAAGCTCGTATCGGCCAAATCCGTGCGCAATTAGAAGAAACTACTTCTGAATTCGATCGTGAAAAATTACAAGAGCGTCTTGCTAAATTAGCAGGTGGCGTAGCAGTAATTAAAGTAGGTGCAGCAACTGAAACTGAGTTAAAAGAGCGCAAACTTCGTATTGAAGATGCACTTAACTCAACTCGTGCAGCAGTAGAAGAAGGTATCGTTGCAGGTGGTGGTACTTCACTTATGAACGTATACACAAAAGTAGCTTCTATCGTAGCTGAAGGCGACGAAGCAACAGGTATCAACATCGTACTTCGTGCATTAGAAGAGCCAGTTCGTCAAATCGCAATCAACGCTGGTCTAGAAGGATCTGTAGTTGTAGAGCGTCTAAAAGGCGAAAAAGTAGGCGTTGGTTTCAACGCAGCTACTGGCGAGTGGGTTAACATGCTTGAGTCTGGTATCGTAGATCCAGCTAAAGTAACTCGCTCTGCGCTTCAAAACGCAGCATCTGTTGCAGCTATGTTCTTAACAACTGAGGCTGTAGTTGCTGACAAGCCAGAACCAAATGCACCAGCAATGCCTGACATGGGCGGCATGGGCATGGGCGGTATGGGCGGAATGATGTAATTCCGTTCGCCCCGAAAACATCCATTTCTTTATAGAAGTGGATGTTTTTTTGTGTTTTTGAGAAAAGGAAATTAATTTCTGTAGAATTTTGTCGCTTTCTCTCTTGACCATACTGATACTTCATTGTTAGAATCTAGGAAGATAATATAAAACAATCCTTCATATATCCTCGATGATATGGTTTGAGAGTCTCTACCGGGTTACCGTAAACAACCTGACTATGAAGGCAGTGCGTCTTATATTTATAAAGAGCGGAAGACTATCTTTCTTTATAAAGCCAGACCCCTGCCTTTTCTTTGTTATGAGACTAGAGGCGGAGGACTGGCTTTTTTTATTATATTGGTAATGCTTTTCGCCAAATTGGTGAAAATATTTATATACGAGAACTAACGTTGGGGTGATTATTTTGAAGAAACAGCATGATACAATTATCGTTTTAGATTTTGGGAGTCAGTACAATCAGTTAATAGCACGTCGAATTCGTGAGTTCGGTGTATACAGTGAACTTCATCCACATACAATTACTGCAGAAGAAATTAAGGCAATGAATCCAAAAGGGATTATCTTCTCTGGTGGACCAAATAGCGTATACGGTGAAGGCGCATTACATTGTGATGAAAAAATCTTTGAACTAGGATTACCGATCTTCGGTATTTGTTACGGTATGCAGCTTATGACTCAACACTTTGGTGGTAAAGTAGAACGTGCAAACCACCGTGAGTACGGAAAAGCTGTTCTTAAAGTAGAGAACGAATCAAAATTATATGCGAACCTTCCAGAAGAGCAAGTTGTATGGATGAGTCATGGTGACTTAGTAACTGGTTTACCTGAAGGATTCGTAGTAGATGCAACAAGTGAGTCTTGTCCAATTGCTGGTATGAGCAATGAAGACAAAAACTTATACGGTGTACAATTCCACCCAGAAGTACGTCACTCTGAGCACGGTAACGATTTAATTAAAAACTTCGTATTCGGCGTATGTGGTTGTTCTGAAGGATGGAACATGGAGAACTTTATCGAAGTAGAATTAGAGAAAATCCGTGAAACTGTTGGAGACAAAAAAGTACTATGCGCACTTAGTGGCGGTGTAGATTCTTCTGTTGTAGCAGTATTAATCCATAAAGCAATCGGCGATCAGTTAACATGTATTTTCGTTGACCACGGTTTACTTCGTAAAGATGAAGCAGAAGGTGTTATGAAAACATTTAGCGAAGGCTTCCATATGAACGTTATTAAAGTGGATGCAAAAGAGCGCTTCATGAACAAGTTAAAAGGTGTAGAAGATCCAGAGCAAAAACGTAAAATCATCGGTAATGAATTCATTTACGTATTTGATGATGAAGCTTCTAAATTACAAGGAATGGATTTCCTTGCGCAAGGTACACTTTACACAGATATCGTTGAAAGTGGTACAGCAACTGCACAAACAATTAAATCTCACCATAACGTTGGTGGACTTCCAGAAGACATGCAATTCAAATTAATTGAGCCTTTAAACACTTTATTTAAAGATGAAGTACGTGTATTAGGATCAGAATTAGGAATTCCTGATGAAATCGTATGGCGTCAACCGTTCCCAGGTCCAGGACTTGGTATTCGTGTATTAGGTGAAATCACAGAAGAGAAATTAGAAATCGTTCGTGAATCTGATGCGATTTTACGTGAAGAAATTATAAAAGCAGGATTAGACCGCGAAGTTTGGCAATACTTCACTGCGCTTCCTGGTATGCGTAGTGTAGGTGTTATGGGTGACGAGCGTACTTACGATTACACAGTAGGTATCCGCGCAGTAACATCTATCGATGGTATGACAGCTGACTGGGCACGTATCCCTTGGGACGTATTAGAGAAAATCTCTGTACGTATCGTAAACGAAGTAAAACACGTTAACCGTATCGTGTATGATATAACGAGTAAGCCACCAGCAACTATTGAGTGGGAATAAAATGATTAAATAAATTGATTGGTGGAAGCCTATTTTTAAGTGTTTTCTACATTAATTAAACTGTAAAAAAGGTTTGAAAATAAATAGTTCACCACCAAAAGCCCCCCCAATTTCTTGGGAGGGCTTTTTATTTTAAGGCTCTGTTAAAAAAGATTGTAAATTTTCTTATTCAACTAATGGCAGGTATATTATAATTAATTAAGAAGTTTATCTAACTACAGCATGTTTAACCTGAAGGAAATACTGAATGAATTTCAAAAAAATACTAAGCAGACTTGGATGGTATTTTTCGCTCAGTAGGTGAAAGAGTCAAAAGTTGTGTTATTTAAAAAGGGTATAATAATGAAAAAAATAAAAAACTGCGTTTTTAGAGGTGATCTTAATGGATTTAAATGAAAATTCCCAAAAATTCGGAAGTTTTGATGATTTAGGCAAGACAACTAAAGAAAAAATCGAAATTTTAATGGGGAAAATGGATGGTAGAAAATACACTTATAGTATTTATTATGGTTACCCAATTATTGATGAAAAAAATAAAAAAGATTTTGTTAAAGGGATAATTATAAATGAAAAGGGCGTTATAGTCCTTTATGAAAATCAGGAAGAGATAAATATATATAAGACACGAATTTTTCAATTGATTTCACAGGATTCTTCTTTATTTGGAAGTTTGATGCAAATACCAGACTTTATATTGGAATGTAATTTAAATGATTTAGATGAAACGTTAAGCTACTTTGAAGAAGCTTCAAATAAATTTACTTCAGAGATAATTTTGAAATTAAATAGAGCTATTCAAATGGCATATGGTTTAACTAACGAGGATGAACGAGAATTAAAGAATCCTGAAAGTTTAGGTGCTAAGATTAAAGAAAGAAATACATTCATTGGGATGTATGATGAAAAGCAATTTAATATGATTCATTCTCATGAAGATCAGAATATTCGTGTGCGTGGTTTAGCAGGTAGTGGTAAAACTATATTAATGGTTAAGAAAATGGCTTATCTGCATTATAAAGATCGAGATAGAAAGATAGCATTTGTTTTTTATACAGTTTCTCTTAGACAAACCATATTGAGAATGTTTAAACAGTATTATAAAGATTACGACAGATATGGTGAACCAGATTTTAGTAAAATTGATATTTTCCATAGTTGGGGTGGAGCATATAAAAAAGGATTCTATTCTGAAATAGCCCAATATTCTAATCGATCAACTTTATCTCTAGGAGATGCCAATGGAAAAAAAGCCTTTAAGGAAGATCCATTTGAATTTGTGTGTAGAGATATTGTTGAAAATGTGAGCGATCAAAATTTAGGTTTATATGACTATGTGTTTATAGATGAAGCACAAGATTTTAAAATCAATTTCTTTAAGATGGCAAGAAAAAGTTTAAAAAAAGATGGTAAGTTAATCTATGCATATGATGAATTACAATCGTTAAATGAAGACAATTCTATTCCATCAAAGTCTGAAATATTTGGTAATGACGAGTGCATAGATATTAATTTGAAAACTAGTTATAGAGCGCCTGTTCAAATTCTTACTGTAGCACATGCATTGGGGTTAGGTATGCATCGGAAAGCCAACGATAAAGAATTATCCTTTGTAAATATGATTAAGGATAAATCAGTTTGGACTGACGTTGGTTATTATGTCGTAAATGGTAAATTAGAATATGGAGAATATGTTGAACTTGAACGTAACGAAGAAAAAGTTCAAGATGATCAAATTGTAAATACTGAAGTATGTAAAACTGCAACGGAACAATATCAAAGGTTATCTGAAAAAATAATACATCTAATTAAACACGAAGATGTATTACCAGAAGATATATTGATAATTGATTTAGAAACTAGACAAGTTAATGACAATCATGCAACTTTTAGGACTGTTTTTAATAATTTAGCTCGGAGTGAGAATTTTGTTAAGAATGATAAGATTGCAGCGTCGATAAATTTGATAAATAAAGATAACCCTAATGTCATTAAAATTAAAGATGCGATACCTTACACTACAATTTTTAGGGCTAAAGGTAATGAAGCAAATATTGTATTTATTGTTAATACTGACTCTTTGCAAATGATTCAAAGTGTTACTAGGAATAAAATTTTCACGGCTATGACGAGAGCTAGGTATGCAGTATGGCTGATGGGGACAGAAGATATAAATGCGTATAGGGAAGAAATTAAAATTGTTGAAAATGATAATTATATACTAAAATTTAATTACCCATCTGAACAGGAGTTAGAAGAGATTAAAACATACGGAGAAATAGACAGTAAAAACCAAGTGAAATTAGAGAATGCTGAAAAGTCTTTTGAAGAACTTATGAATTCCAATCCAGATTTAGCAAAATATTTATTTAAACAAATGCAGTCAAAACTTGATGATTTAGGTGAATAATGGTGGCTAAGACTAAAGAATTAGTTATTAATTCAGAAAAAGAGTTGGTTATAAATCAGCTGACCAGTTTGTACTTGGTTCAAGAAAACATACCTACTATAAACAACATTGGAATTCATGAAATCAAAGAAAATTCTGTAGGAAGAAGAACACCTAAATTTACCATTAGAACCTATGTTGAAGTCTATAGAGATATGCTTTTAAATGAGAAATATAATTTGCTACTAAATGACGATTCTATAATTGATTTTCATTACGAATTCGATAATGAAGGAAATATAGTAGGGCATAGTTTATCATTCATTCCAGGGCTAGATGCAGAAATAAGTTTAAGAGATGATACTTATAATATTGAAGATCAATTCATGGTTTCAATAACAGCTGCAAACTATATAAGGATTGATTATGATTTGAAAGGTAAAAAGAACATTGTACACACGGATGTTCATATGCACTATGGTATATTTGAAAGAGGAGAAAAAGGCGAGGGTGTGCTTTCAGAGCTTAGAATACCAATAGAAGGCGTTTTATTTCCTTATGAGTTTATATATATTATTCTTAAATATGTATATGAAGTAAAAGATGATTACCTTCAATTCTTGCTAGATTTTAAGTACAGTAGAAAACATTGCCTTGAAGAATGTGAATTTAATAAGCTGGTACTTTCTTTTGATAGAAACTCCTATCGCTATTAAATTCTTTTCTAATGAAATGTTATTCGATAAAACAGATGAAAAGTCCTAATTCAACTAATGTAAGCATTAGTTGAATTAAAATAAAAATAAAGAATAATTATATTTGAAAATGCCTATTTTACAGAGTTTATTTTGATGATAAATCTGTAAAATAGGCTTATTTTTATATAGTTCCCCACCATAGTTTTAGAATTCTGAGTTTATTTATAGCTATCAGAGAAAAATTGACAATAAAAAATAGCAAGCCTATGATAAAATTGGAGAAAATAAGTTGACGATTATTATAATGAATTTCAATTGAAAGGAGGAAAAATAATGAATTATCAAGTAAGAATATCAATTGAAACAGCGAAATTAATTGAAGAGTTAAAACATATGTATGAAGACCGAACTGGAATCAGCATGACGAAAGGGAACGTGCTTATGCAGGCATTCAATGATTCGGAATGGGTTAATGATTGGAAAGGAATATTTGATTCTAAGATTAAGTTGCTAAATGATTATGAAATTAAGGAAGGTGCATTAAGGCCTAAACTTCAAGTTAGTAATGAAGTGGAACTGGGAATCCAAACACTGAAAAAAGAACTGCCAAAGGTACTTGGAGTTAGAAGTGTTACAATTGGGGTTTGTATTCGTCTTATACTTAAAGCTGCTTTTATGAAAAACATTGAAGATGTGAAAGGGCGTAGTAATAAAAATAAAGGGCAAAGAATTGATATTCAAGCATTAAAAAATATTATTAATAAGTATAAAGAAAAAATAGAATTGGAATATGATGAAGAATTTAGTAATACGGTTATTAAGTTATTAAGTGATATTGAAACTGAAGTTGATAAGAGTTGTGAGATTCAATAAAAAGAGATGTTTATTAATGTTTAGTACTGCTATAAATTAGCAGTATTTTTTTATAACAAAAATAAAAGGAGAATTTAAGGAGAAAAAATATTGACGGTAAATTGACGCAGGTGTATTATATTAACTGAAAGGAGAAAAAAAGGAGAATTAAGAATTTGGATATTAAGAAGGAAGAACATGATTTAGTTACACTCCTTCTGTATCTTAGATAATAAAAAACAAAAGGATTGTGAAAAATATGGGAAAAAATTTTACGGAAAATTGTATTGGACTTTATGATAACGGCTCATTAATCGGAAATAACCCTTTGGAAACGTTTATTAACTATAAACTCCTAAATTGTTCTAATTTGGAGTTTGATTGTGACTCTTCTTCTGTTGTTAAGGAAAATCTAGAATTTCTTTTTGGAGAAGGAGAAACCACTTATACTGATACTTTAATTTCTCCACAAAGTTTTTTTACCACATATTTGAGATATTATCATGAAGATATTTTAATTAAAAAATCAAAAAAACTGATTGTACCAAATATCCCAGCAGTAAAAAATGAAATGATTGCTGAAGGGATCGCGAATAATAGTAATAAAATCTCAAATTCAGCTATATGGAGCTTTTATATTAAAAAGCAAGATGTTGAAGTTCATGAATCAATGCTAGAATTTTTAGATTCAGTATATTATCTATCAAATTTTTCTCCAGTGTGTAGAGGTTTTAATCTAGGGAGGGCCGTAAAGACTGCCGATAATTTTTTCGTAGCTCTTGATAAAATTTTCTTATATTTTCAGAGTGAAAATAATGGAGCTTCCAATCTTGAGCTTAAAGAAATTTTGAGTAGATTTCTAGGTGAAAGTAGATTTTTTGGGAAAGTTTATTTAACAGAAGAAGAAGTCATTGCTTCGGTCATGAACTGGTTAAATTCTTTTGGAAGCTATAAAGAATTCATTGAAAAATATTGTTTCCAAAGTTTTTTGGAAGACCCTTATGATTCTAGTTCAAAACCTAAAGAATTATGGACTGGACTCTTTGATGGCACAAAACTTCAACCTTCTAAAGAGGAATTTATTTCATGTATTGAATTTATGACGAATGCGATTAAAGAACGGGGTGTTAGAATGTGTGAAATTCATGGAGAATGCACTTACTAACATGTTCAATAAAAGAAACAGTGAGTGGCACAATGTTGTATATCCACAAAGGAAAAATAGATTATTAAAATATTTCCTTGTAATATTCATTCTTATGTTGACGATATTCTTTGTGAAGATTTCAAACGCTATTCCGCCACTAATAATTAATATTCCTGTGATTTATAGCTCTATGAGTTTCAATGGTTTCGTTGATTCGCTAATAACAGTTTTTTGGGCGGTATCTATTTATAAAATTATTAGATTCTATTTTAACTTTGTTAAGGGCCATAAGTCATGGATTGCTAACAATCTAGCTTATATGATAGACACGCTGAAATTATATGATGAAGATTACTTTGAGACTATTAGAGAAGATAAGGTCGTCAGGGAAAAGCGTATTGTAAGGGTTATTCGTATTTATTACAAAGAAGCGGAAAAATATATTTATGTGCGGATAAGGAGAGATGGTGACCGATTTACAAAAGAAGCCACTAATCTTGGCGAAAACCTTGAAGCTACTTTAGGAATGGAATTAGAAACAACAAACATAACTGTTAATTATGTTGACTATACTTTCTTAAAATACAAAGACGAACGCATTAACCTAACTTCAACAATAAGTAAATCAAATGGTTCAGATGAAATTAGAATTACTGGAAATATATCTTACCAACTCAACAAGGTCGTCCACTCCCTTATCGTCGGGGGAACTGGATCTGGAAAGTCGTTCTTCATTTTGGGGAAAATAATTTCTTACTTGAACTTATCTCCTCAAGCAGATTTGAGAATTATTGACCCAAAAAAAGCAGATTTAAGCCTATTGCGTTTCGTTACGGGGTTTGAAGGGAAAGTTGCTACAGAAGCCAATCAAATATGTAAAATGCTCAGAGAAGTCGTTGAATTGATGGAGCAAAGATATTCCGACTATTTCAATGATATATCCGCCTTTGGTAAGACATACAAGGACTTTGATTTACCTGTAGTTATAGTTGTCTTTGATGAATTTTCAGCCTTTATGCATTCAGTAGATAAGAAAATTGCTAAAGAGGCATTAGATTACGTTTTTACTCTAGTAATGAAAGGCAGACAAGCAGGCGTCATGATAGAGATACTTATGCAACGTCCTTCAGCAGATGACCTGCCTACGAATATAAGAGCACAGATGGGGTTTAAAGCAGGTTTAGGTGCTATGGACTCAATTGGCTATAACATGATATTTGATACCAATAACGTTGAGTATAAGACGGTTACAGAGAAAGGTGGAGGGTATATTCAACTGGATGGCGTTCACGCTGCTCCAGTCTATTTTGAAACTCCATATATAGACAAAGACTTTGACTTCATAGCAGAAATAGAAAAATTGATGGGAAATCAACAAATGGCGGATACCTCTAAATAAAGTGATTTCATCAATCTAAAAAATTAAGCGTAACTTTTTGCGAGTGTTTCGGTGGCGAAGTTAGTCGCCAAACGGAGTGGCAAGAAATGCTCGTGAAAAGTTATGCCTTGTTGGGTGTTCTTTGCCCAACACTTATAAATAACCAAAATTAGCGAAGCAACCCGTTATGTAACACGGGTGTAATACCCTCAATGGAAATGATTCAATCGGTTGGGGCCCTAGGTTTGGAAGGTTACTCAAAATCCCGAGAGTTCGGGATTAAAAAATGATAAAAAGGGGTTGGAAACATGGGGAAATTAATTTTAAAATCGTCAAGATTACATTCTTTAAATGACTCGGAAAATGTTGAATTAGGTGATTTTCATTTTGACATTAAACAATTTAAAGTTCCTACAGCAATGTTGGTGCAAAAGGATGGCTTTGCTACTCGAATTGAAAAAGAAAAGAATCTAAATGGTGAGCTAGTTGAAACAGGTAAGTATGCAATAACTTTTAAAGTTTACGATAGACCATTTATTGAGCTTGTATTACAAAATGGTGGTACTGAAATTGGTTCGCCTATTACTGTAGTTATTGAAAAGCAAGATAGTTTACCTATCTTTGATGATTACGAAGATGGTGAATTTATTCCAATTTCTTTTACAGGGCTTAAAGTAAAACCTAAAAAGGTGCAAAAGAAAACATTTGTCGGACAAGGTAAGCCAATGATTGATACATGGCAGTATTCAGAACTCAAAATTGAAGCTGATAGTTACACTATTGGTGAAGTACATGAGTCAAAAGCGAAGTAATCAGTGCTTAATTGATTACCTTCGTTGCTCGATTCCAAATAGTGAGTTACCGGCAGTCGCTGATGGAATTTTAGGAATCCCAATCTCTGAATTTTCTTCAGAGATTAAGGGGTCTCCATATCCTACTTACGATATGTGCATTAGCTTTGCGAATATAAAGCTTCATTCCTCACGAAGTCACAGTAGTGTTCTTATAGATATGCCTGGACAAGCGTGTAGACAATATGAAGAACACATGTCGAGGATTGATGGTTGGCATTGGTACAAATTTGTATCAGTTATTTTAGAAATACAAGGTAAAGTATCAAGGATAGATTTGGCTTTAGATATTTTTGATGATGCTACTCCATCTGTAAAAGTGTTGCAGGATTATGTGAAACGAGGACAGTTAAGTACGAAAAGTCATAAATTTATTGAAATAAATAGTGGTAGGATTCTTGATGGGAAATTGACTGGTTTTACATTGTATATTGGTGCATCTCCGCAAATATTAAGAATCTATGATAAAAAACAAGAAAGAAGAGATAATGCAGGTGAAATTGTAAATGTTGAAAAGTGGGTCAGATGGGAACTAGAGCTGACTGGAAATAAAGCAATGCAAGTTGCTCTTCAAATATCGAATGGGAAACCACTTAATACCATAGTTAAAGGTATTTTATCAGCTCATTATTGTTTCAAGACACAACCTAAGGGTGCTAGTGACTTACATAATAAAAATAGACTTCCTACAATGAGATGGTGGCAAAAACTTGTAGATGGTATTGAGGAAATTCCCTTAAAAGTAGAGCGTGAAAAGCTCACTTTAAAGAAAAAGAAAAATTGGGTTGAAAATGCTACGGTAAAATCAATCAGTATGCTCTATGAGTCATTTAGGCGCGTATATGGTGAAAAATATGCTGATCTTTATTTGAAAGAGTTAATCCATATGGGGAAAGAAAAAATCACTGAGTCCGACCAAACATTAATTGAGCAACGTATTTTAGAACTTATGAGTGAGGATGAATATTAGCGTGGAAAGGGGTTGTTGTGATGGGTACAACAATATGTAAAGATGATTTAATTAAACTAGGATATAAGAAATATCAAGCTGTTTCACTAATTAGGCAAGCAAAAGCAATCATGGTGCAAAAAGGTTGTCCGTATTATAACAACAAAAGGCTGGGGAGAGTACCGAGGGATGTGGTTGAATCCATTTTAGGGGTTTCTCTTATAACAGAAATGAGTAATTCCCAATGACGCAGCAAACAACGAAATACCCTGGTGTATATGTTGATGATAAAGGAAATTTCTTTTATCAATCAGAATTTGGCATTGATCGGATTACAGGAAAACGAATACGAAAAAAAGGAAGAAAAGACGTTAATGGAAAGCCCTTTTCTTCCGCGTTCGAGGCTAACAAAGAGTTAACTCGATTAAAAAGAGAATATCATAAAGTCAATAGTTACGCTAACTATAAAATGACTTACGAGCAATTTATGAATACTGTATATATAGCGTATTATCAAACAGAAGTTGAAGAAAGTACCTTTTCTATTAAGCAAAGAATATTGGAAAAGATAAGAGATAGGTTTGCTTCAATTCCTCTCCGTTCTATTTCAGTTGAGGACGTACAAAATTTTCGTACATGGTTATTAACAAGTCAAGAAAATGGAGGAGCTGGGTATTCTCAATCCTATGCGAGTTTAGTTTTTGGAACATTTCGTAAAAGTTTAGATAAAGCTGTTGAAATGCAATACTTAGAATACAATATTTCAAAAAAGGTTAGGGCAATCAACAAAGGAAAAGCTATTGTACCCTATTGGACAAAACAAGAATTTGAAAAAGTGATAAATCAAATTTATATTGGTGATTTTTATGAACACTTAAATTTCGTTATGTTATGGGTTTATTATATGACAGGGATTCGTGTGAATGAAGGAACAGCTTTATATTGGAATGACATTGATTTAACAAAGAAACGTATACGGATTCATCATATGCTTATTATGAAAAACAGAATGGATTGGAAACGGAATTCATATACGAAAACAGAAGATGGAAAGAGAATAGTAGCACTGGATGATGACACTGTCAAAATTTTAAATGACTGGAAAAGTAGGCAAACAGAGATCGGCTTAGGTAAGGAAAGAGATTTTGTGTTTAGTTATGATGGCTTGCCGATGATTAAATCAACGATATCACGAATTATTGAGCGATATTCTAAGTTTGCAGAAGTGAAAAAGATACAAGCAAAGGGATTACGTCATTCTCATGCTTCATATCTTATTAATGAATTTAATGTGTCGGTGCTAGTTTTATCTCAACGTATGGGTCATTCAAGTCCCGAGATTACTTTAAAACATTATGCTCATATGTGGAGTGGTGCTGATATGGCAATTGCTGAGGAGATGTCAGGGAATATAAAAATAGAGACTGCCGAATATACGAAGATAATTTTCAATGGAAATCAAGTTATAAAAAAAAGAAGGGATAAATAAATGGCTACGATATATGCAATTAGCGATATTCATGGTTATTACAATGAAATGATTGATTCGTTGAAAAATGTTGATTTAAAGAATAAAGAAAATAAAATTATCTTCCTAGGTGATTACGTGGATGGAGGGAATGATTCATGTAGGGTTTTATATTACATAAAAGAATTACATGAAAATCATGTGGATCAAGTTATTGTTTTGGTAGGAAATCATGATGAAGTATTCCTTCATTGGTTATATTCCCAAGAGGATGATTTTAAATTGTTATTTCAAGAGCCAGATATACGTACATTTAAAAGTTTCCTTACTGTCGAGGAGTATAGAGAGATTTTTGATACTTTTCAGCCTTTAACCTATTCATATGAAAAAGTAAGTGAGGCATTAAAGGAAGCTATTAAGAAGAAACATGGTGATTTGTTGAAATGGTTACTGAATATTTCTAAACAGCTTCGTTATTTTGAAACAGACCAACAAATATTTGTCCATGCTGGTATTTTAGAAGAAGCCGAAGATTTGTGGAAACATGGTACTCCTAAAGAGTATTTCACACAAAAGTACCCAGCTGAGACAGGATATTTTTATAAAGATATTATTGCAGGGCATATTTCAAGTGTGGAGATAGCAAATAAAAAAGAATATCTTGGAAAGGTTTATTGGGATGGAGAAAGTCATTTTTATATTGATGGTACTGTTGAAAAAAGCGGCAATATTCCGGTCTTAAAATATGATACTGAAAAGAAAAGATATTCAACTTTTGAAAAGGATACTATACATGGGGAATGGAGAGAGGTTTATGTTGACGTATAAAACATATTTAGAAGAAAAAGATAGTTTAACTTTTCAAGAAGCTGAAGAAATTTACTCTCAAATATTACAGTCTGCTAATACCAGTGATAGTGATTTTAAGGAGTTTTGGGAAGATATGATTAAATCTGCTATCGTTTATGCGAATACTCGTGCTGAATGGAGTATACAGACGTTAGAAGAGCGTAGAGACATAGATGATTCCCGAACACATCAACACAATACATTTATAATAAATCTAAAAGTAATTGCAAATTATATGAAACAACAAAATTGGAGTTCGGTGTGGTTTGACGAGTTGGGGGCTATTGAAAGTGATAGAAAGAGATTTGGAGATTTTGCTTGTTATTTAGTTTGCATAAATTCGTTGAATGCTCGATAATATGTTTATTCACCACCAATTGCCCCACCAAATAATTAAAAAATAGATGAAATAGCTATATATCAATACTTATCCCAGACCTATTACGATTGAGTGGGAATAGTATTGTAATAAAAAAGATCCATCTATCGTTCATGTATAGATGGATCTTTTTGTTTTTACCTTTAATACGAACGAAAATATAAAAGTTTATAAAAATGTTCGTTTTTAAATTGACAAAACCACCTCTTCGAGTTAATATGAGTATGTAATTCAAACGAAAAGTGAATATTATGCCGTCGTATAATATCGGGGATATGGCCCGAAAGTTTCTACCTAGCTACCGTAAATGGCTTGACTACGAGGCGTTTTGATAAAGATGAGGGGAAACTTGTCTTTATTCATAGAACGCTTCCATGTATATGCAATGGAAGCCTTTTTTATTTTTATAGATAAAAGAGGGCTAGGGGAAATACGGCGAGTAATCATATAACGGGGGAAACGTAAGATGAAACGCTATTTTCAGTTTGATGAACTCGGCACAAATTATAAGACTGAGTTCATAGCAGGTTTAACGACATTTCTATCTATGGCTTACGTACTATTTGTCAATCCTGCTACGCTGTCACTTGGAAATGTTAAAGGATTACCGGCAGGTACAGGAATGGATCCAGGTGCAGTATTCGTTGCTACAGCATTAGCGGCGGCGATTGGTTCGTTAATTATGGGGATATTCGCGAAGTATCCGATTGCTTTAGCGCCAGGTATGGGAATTAACGCGTTCTTTGCTTATACGGCAGTGTTAACGATGGGTATTCCGTGGCAGACAGCAATTGCTGGAACGTTAATGTCAGGTATTATCTTTATTATTCTTACTGCTTCAGGTATTCGTGAAAAAATCATTAATGCAATTCCATCAGAGTTAAAGTTTGCAGTAGCGGCAGGTATCGGATTGTTCATTGCATTCCTTGGATTCCAAAATGCCGGAATTATCGTGAAAAATGATGCTGTTCTTGTTGGGTTGGGGGACTTAACAAAGGGCACAACGTTACTAGCGATCTTCGGAGTTGTTACTACAATCATTTTCATGATTAAAAAAATAAATGGTGCAGTTTTCTACGGTATGATTCTTACGGCGATCTTAGGAGTAGCGACTGGATTAATTGATACACCGAAAGCTGTAGTGGGAGCAATACCGAGTCTAGAACCAACGTTCGGTGTGGCGTTAACTCACTTTGGAGACATTTTCACTGTTGAAATGGGTATTGTTATTATAACGTTCTTCTTTATCGATTTCTTTGATACAGCAGGTACGCTCGTGGCGGTTGCGAATCAAGCGGGATTAATGAAGAACAATAAATTACCACGTGCAGGAAAAGCACTATTTGCAGATGCGATTGCAACTGTAATCGGTGCGATCTTAGGTACATCAACAACAACGTCTTATATTGAATCTTCTGCAGGGGTAGCAGCGGGTGGACGTTCTGGATTTACAGCAGTTGTAACAGCAGGGTTCTTCTTACTGGCACTATTCTTCTCGCCGCTATTAAGTGTTGTGACACCAGCTGTAACAGCGCCAGCATTAATTATTGTAGGAATCTTGATGGTTTCATCTTTAGGAGAAATTGATTGGAAGAAATTCGAGATTGCAGTACCAGCATTCTTTACTATCATTTCAATGCCACTTACGTATAGTATCGCAACAGGAATTGCAATTGGATTTATCTTCTATCCAATTACAATGGTAGTAAGTGGCCGTCGGAAAGAGATTCATCCAGTTATGTATGTTATGGGAGTTTTATTCGTACTATATTTCATCTACGTTCGTAAATAAAAGGGGTTTTTTGAAAGGTCTAGACTTAAGGGGAGTCTAGACCTTTTTTGCGTCTTCAGAAAATCTTAAGGATTTCCGAGCGTTTTTCTTCAGAAGTTTTCCTATAATAGAAGTTAGGGATTAAAAAAGTGATGGAGGAGATATTGTGGCGCACGAAACAATACTTGTCGTAGATGATGAAAAAGAAATTCGAAATTTAATTACAATCTATTTAAAGAATGAAGGATATAAAGTACTGCAAGCGGGAGACGGAGAAGAAGGATTGCGTCTATTAGAAGAAAATGAAGTGCACTTAGTCGTATTAGATATTATGATGCCGAAAATAGATGGTATTCATATGTGTATGAAAGTAAGAGAATCGAAAGAAATGCCAATTATTATGCTTTCGGCAAAAACGCAAGATATGGATAAGATTTTAGGATTAACAACAGGTGCAGATGATTACGTAACGAAACCATTTAATCCGTTAGAGTTAATCGCGAGAATTAAATCTCAGTTACGTCGTTATATGAAGATGAATGGTTTTGCTATTCAAAATGAGGACGAGCTAGAAATTGGAGAGATGAAGATAAACATCTCAACCCATACAGTCATTGTAGATGGAGAAGAAGTGAAACTGACTCCGAGGGAATTTTCAATTTTAGAATTACTAGCTCGTAATCCGGGGATGGTCTTTAGCGCGGAACAAATTTATGAAAAGGTTTGGAACGAAAGATCTTTCCAGTCGGATAACACGGTAATGGTTCATATTCGGAAAGTGCGTGAAAAGATTGAGGAGAATCCAAGGAAGCCAATATATATAA
>NZ_JAXHPX010000007.1:5130000-5132500 GCF_042466195.1 Bacillus sp. R86525 | reverse complement strand
GACGCAGAAGGATAGAAGAAGCGTGCGATTGGTTGTGCACGTCCAAGCAGTTAGGCTGATAAGTAGGCAAATCCGCTTATCGTGAAGGCTGAGCTGTGATGGGGAAGCTCCTTATGGAGCGAAGTCTTTGATTCCCCGCTGCCAAGAAAAGCTTCTAGCGAGATAAAAGGTGCCTGTACCGCAAACCGACACAGGTAGGCGAGGAGAGAATCCTAAGGTGTGCGAGAGAACTCTGGTTAAGGAACTCGGCAAAATGACCCCGTAACTTCGGGAGAAGGGGTGCTTTCTTAACGGAAAGCCGCAGTGAATAGGCCCAAGCGACTGTTTAGCAAAAACACAGGTCTCTGCGAAGCCGTAAGGCGAAGTATAGGGGCTGACACCTGCCCGGTGCTGGAAGGTTAAGGAGAGGGGTTAGCGTAAGCGAAGCTCTGAACTGAAGCCCCAGTAAACGGCGGCCGTAACTATAACGGTCCTAAGGTAGCGAAATTCCTTGTCGGGTAAGTTCCGACCCGCACGAAAGGTGTAACGATTTGGGCACTGTCTCAACCAGAGACTCGGTGAAATTATAGTACCTGTGAAGATGCAGGTTACCCGCGACAGGACGGAAAGACCCCGTGGAGCTTTACTGTAGCCTGATATTGAATTTTGGTACAGTTTGTACAGGATAGGCGGGAGCCATTGAAACCGGAGCGCTAGCTTCGGTGGAGGCGCTGGTGGGATACCGCCCTGACTGTATTGAAATTCTAACCTACGGGTCTTATCGACCCGGGAGACAGTGTCAGGTGGGCAGTTTGACTGGGGCGGTCGCCTCCTAAAGTGTAACGGAGGCGCCCAAAGGTTCCCTCAGAATGGTTGGAAATCATTCGTAGAGTGCAAAGGCATAAGGGAGCTTGACTGCGAGACCTACAAGTCGAGCAGGGACGAAAGTCGGGCTTAGTGATCCGGTGGTTCCGCATGGAAGGGCCATCGCTCAACGGATAAAAGCTACCCCGGGGATAACAGGCTTATCTCCCCCAAGAGTCCACATCGACGGGGAGGTTTGGCACCTCGATGTCGGCTCATCGCATCCTGGGGCTGTAGTCGGTCCCAAGGGTTGGGCTGTTCGCCCATTAAAGCGGTACGCGAGCTGGGTTCAGAACGTCGTGAGACAGTTCGGTCCCTATCCGTCGTGGGCGTAGGAAATTTGAGAGGAGCTGTCCTTAGTACGAGAGGACCGGGATGGACGCACCGCTGGTGTACCAGTTGTTCTGCCAAGGGCATAGCTGGGTAGCTATGTGCGGAAGGGATAAGTGCTGAAAGCATCTAAGCATGAAGCCCCCCTCAAGATGAGATTTCCCATAGCGTAAGCTAGTAAGATCCCTGAAAGATGATCAGGTTGATAGGTTCGAGGTGGAAGCATGGTGACATGTGGAGCTGACGAATACTAATAGATCGAGGACTTAACCATATAATATGTAGCAAATGTTATCTAGTTTTGAAGGAATATGCCTTCATAGTTTGGTGATGATGGCAGAGAGGTCACACCCGTTCCCATACCGAACACGGAAGTTAAGCTCTCTAGCGCCGATGGTAGTTGGGACCTTGTCCCTGTGAGAGTAGGACGTCGCCAAGCAACTTTAAGACGAGTCAGAATGACTCGTCTTTTTTGTGTATATTTCGTTAGAAATAACTTCTTACTAACCCAAAATACCACTTTAGACTTTAAGTATTCCCCATTCTTTTAAGATTTGTGGTTGCATAGCCATATAATTTTTTATTCAATTTCTCCCGTGATTTTTGATATGTAATTTAAGATTTTCTATTTTATTTCTTATAGATACGATTCATTGGTGTGTTAAAATAGTACAGTTATTTTTGAAGTACTTTAATATAAGAAGATTTAATTTTGAAAAAGGAGATAATATGAAAAAGATAGGTGTAATTACTATAGTAGTTTTAGTCCTTCTAGCGATTGCATATATGTTAGTCGGGAATTATTTCTATAATTATGCGTTGAATGCGAAACAAGAAAAAGATTTTTTAGAGGATAATCCTCACTTAACGGAAACGGTGAATGCATCGGGAGGTGCATTGGCTACGAATGAAGACAAGAATGCGAACTTTGTATCAAAATATAGACCTAATACATTAACTATACGCTCTTTTGATAAGCTAAATTTAACAGGTTATGAATATATGAATGAGCAATCTAGTCGTAAATGGGCACTTGTAGTTCATGGATATGATGGCAGGGCATCAGCAATGACGAAATATATCCGGAATTTTTATGAACAAGGTTATAACGTCATAGCGCCAGATCTTCGTGGGCATGGAAATAGTGAAGGCGATTATATCGGCATGGGGTGGCATGATCGTAAAGATATTTTGATTTGGATTCAACAAATTGTAAAGAAAGATCCGAATGCTGAAATAGCGCTATTTGGTGTTTCAATGGGCGCGGCAACTGTAATGATGACTTCAGGTGAAGATTTACCTTCTAACGTTAAAGTTATTATTGAAG
>NZ_JAXHPX010000007.1:5115000-5125000 GCF_042466195.1 Bacillus sp. R86525 | reverse complement strand
CGAGGAGAGAATCCTAAGGTGTGCGAGAGAACTCTGGTTAAGGAACTCGGCAAAATGACCCCGTAACTTCGGGAGAAGGGGTGCTTTCTTAACGGAAAGCCGCAGTGAATACGCCCAAGCGACTGTTTAGCAAAAACACAGGTCTCTGCGAAGCCGTAAGGCGAAGTATAGGGGCTGACACCTGCCCGGTGCTGGAAGGTTAAGGAGAGGGGTTAGCGTAAGCGAAGCTCTGAACTGAAGCCCCAGTAAACGGCGGCCGTAACTATAACGGTCCTAAGGTAGCGAAATTCCTTGTCGGGTAAGTTCCGACCCGCACGAAAGGTGTAACGATTTGGGCACTGTCTCAACCAGAGACTCGGTGAAATTATAGTACCTGTGAAGATGCAGGTTACCCGCGACAGGACGGAAAGACCCCGTGGAGCTTTACTGTAGCCTGATATTGAATTTTGGTACAGTTTGTACAGGATAGGCGGGAGCCATTGAAACCGGAGCGCTAGCTTCGGTGGAGGCGCTGGTGGGATACCGCCCTGACTGTATTGAAATTCTAACCTACGGGTCTTATCGACCCGGGAGACAGTGTCAGGTGGGCAGTTTGACTGGGGCGGTCGCCTCCTAAAGTGTAACGGAGGCGCCCAAAGGTTCCCTCAGAATGGTTGGAAATCATTCGTAGAGTGCAAAGGCATAAGGGAGCTTGACTGCGAGACCTACAAGTCGAGCAGGGACGAAAGTCGGGCTTAGTGATCCGGTGGTTCCGCATGGAAGGGCCATCGCTCAACGGATAAAAGCTACCCCGGGGATAACAGGCTTATCTCCCCCAAGAGTCCACATCGACGGGGAGGTTTGGCACCTCGATGTCGGCTCATCGCATCCTGGGGCTGTAGTCGGTCCCAAGGGTTGGGCTGTTCGCCCATTAAAGCGGTACGCGAGCTGGGTTCAGAACGTCGTGAGACAGTTCGGTCCCTATCCGTCGTGGGCGTAGGAAATTTGAGAGGAGCTGTCCTTAGTACGAGAGGACCGGGATGGACGCACCGCTGGTGTACCAGTTGTTCTGCCAAGGGCATAGCTGGGTAGCTATGTGCGGAAGGGATAAGTGCTGAAAGCATCTAAGCATGAAGCCCCCCTCAAGATGAGATTTCCCATAGCGTAAGCTAGTAAGATCCCTGAAAGATGATCAGGTTGATAGGTTCGAGGTGGAAGCATGGTGACATGTGGAGCTGACGAATACTAATAGATCGAGGACTTAACCATATAATATGTAGCAAATGTTATCTAGTTTTGAAGGAATATGCCTTCATAGTTTGGTGATGATGGCAGAGAGGTCACACCCGTTCCCATACCGAACACGGAAGTTAAGCTCTCTAGCGCCGATGGTAGTTGGGACCTTGTCCCTGTGAGAGTAGGACGTCGCCAAGCAACTTTAAGACGAGTCAGAATGACTCGTCTTTTTTGTATGCTTTTATGCCTCGATTAATTGCCTTTTTAACTCCTTCTAAATAAGCGAACCCATATTTTTTATCGGGTTCTAAGTAAGTACCTTCCGCCCACTCATTCCAAGCATTAATAAATAAAAACTCGCTATTATAGAGGGAGTATGCACGATGAATTTGCTTGCTCAAATATATTGTGAACTTCTCAGGGGTAGAACCTATGAAAATACTACTGTTTAAATCTTTGCGGCGAGCTGTATTATCCCAATCAACAAAAGCTCCAGGGAATGTTTTTTTCTTTGAGGGAGATCGTTTTAATATATACATCCATACTTTATCGTAGTCCCAAGCATTTAATTGCATACCAGACTCATATATTGTTTTATTTATGTCTGAAGAGCTATCATGGGCAATTGTATAAAAAGGTTCAAATTGAATGCTAGCGCCGAATCCATTTATATGTGGAATTGGAAAACTGTTTAGTGTTTCTACAAAAAATATACCTTTTAAACCATTTTCTTGTGCTAGTGTATTCCAATAATTAAGCATTTTTTCACAATCAGGAATATGTCCTGGGCGATAAATAATGAATAGAGGCTTGCCATCTATACGAATATATCTTTTATCTTGGAACGCTTGTAATAAATATTCAAAGTGCTCTTTCCAATCCGCTACATCTCCATAATCTTGAGGCATTAATATATGTTTATCGAGACCATCCCAAGTTTTTGTCCATGGTTCATTTGCCCAAGAAAGGCAAAATGGAAAATCTGGTTCCCCCATCTGAAGTACCTCATTAAAAGGTGTTTCTAATAGCCTCTTACCTTTAAACCAGTAGTGATAATAACAAAAGCCATATATGCCGTATGCTTTAGCGATTTTTGCTTGCCATTTTCTTACGGATGGGGTGGTTAAATCATAATAAAAATCTTGATAAGGTTCCCTAGGTTGATAATGTCCTGAAAATAAAGGTTGTGCATTTTTAGTATTTGTCCATTCAGTAAAACCTTTACCCCACCATCGATCATTTTCTTTTATTTGATGGAATTGTGGTAAGTAAAAAGCGATTATTTTCAAGTTATATCCCCCTTATGTTCTTCGGAGTTCAAGTGGTGGGAAGTTACTTTTGATTTTGTGGAGTAAGTTTAAAACAAGAGATTTGTTATTTGCTTACTGTTCTTTTTATACTACGTATTGGATTTGGTTTTACAGTTTGCTTAATATGAGAGCATAAGATGCTTTGATATATATGGCTGAAATAAAAAGTGTCGTTCATCATGAAATTTAGTGTATTATGATGGGCGAAAGAAGTTACTCTTTCTGGAGAACAAATAAAGCCTGTGGTAGTCGGTTTACATCATCAAAAAAATCCCGCAGTTTTAGGTACTTCTTATAATGTTTTTTAATATAAGTCATAGGTATAACAGTTTCTCCGTAAAAGCTGCTATTTCTAACATTTCCTGCACCAGTAGGACTGTGGACAAAATTGCCGCTCTCATAATCTGAGATGGCGCGATGTATATCTGGAAAAGCTTGAGATAAAGTTTTATGCCATCCTGTTTGAATTAATTCAGGATGTTCTTTAAATTGCTGACAAAAATCGAGAAAATATCGTGCCTGTGTTGTTGCGATAAAAATTCCGCCTGGACGAAGTATTCTTGAAAATTCTTTTATCCAATTTTCTGCAGTTGCTTCAGATAAATGCGAGAATACAGAATAAGCGAATATGATGTCTAACGAATTGTCGTGAATAAATTTTACAGGAGGTTGTGGACTGGCTGTTTTATATATACCCCTTCCTAATGTTTCATTACAAAGAGTGATCATTGCAGGATCCACATCAATGCCGAGCGGATTTTGATCAGAGACATCTTTAAATAAGAAACGTATAATTCTTCCCTATCCGCAACCAAAGTCTAACACTTTACTTTCTTTATTCAAGGGAACACCTAAATTTTGAGCGTATGTTTTTATATAGCTATAAAACAAATATGCTTCATATAAGGCGTGTTCATAGGAAGCGCCTACAAATTGTTTTTGAATTTTTTTCAGGGGGGAACATAGGTACGGGAACGCCTTTTATAGTTGTTTGTGAGCAACTTTGTATAAATAGATTTAGAAGTTCAACATCAGATAATGGACTAACAAGGTTATCAAAATCACTTCCTAACTTAAAGTTATTCATTTGTTAAATCTCCGAATTACATAATGATAAAAATTATTTACGAGCTTTTTGTACTAATAAAAACATGTAAAAATTCAGCATCTAATCCTAGTGATCTATCCTTTTGTAAATAAACAATAGTATACATATTTGCATGTGTATAAATATATTCAATCATATCTTGCCCCCAATCAAATGTTACTAAAGATCCATTCTCATCGATAGGGTTTCCATGATAAATGGGCTCTTCAATATACTCAATCACTTCTTTATTCACTCTCGCTCTTTGCAAAGTCTTTGTGAGTGTATGATACCAAGGGACAGTAAATACATGAGCACCGCCAGGCTTTAATACTCGTTCTATTTCTTTAAAGGCCTTGTTTGGTGTCATGACATGTTCAAAAACATCTTGAGTAATGAATAAATCAAAAGATTCATTTTGGAAGGTCATGTCTTCTAAGTTCTCACATCTAATTCCTTGAAAGTATTGGCCTAGAGGATAGTTTTTAAAGTATTGAGAATATGTATAGTTTTTGCAGTTTTTTATTAGTAGCTGAGTTGTAATTCCCCCAGGAGAGGATTCGTGGATATTATAGGAACCCCATTTTGGAAAAAATGTATTTAAAACATGGATTAAAGCTCGTTGCCTCGGTATAGAGTGGCATGTAGAACATAAGTAATGATCTCTAAGCCAATCATTATGCTCTATAAATGTAGTTTCCTTCTCACAAATAACACAGTATCCATTATTGTGTTTCAAATTACCTTCCACATGACATCACTCCTGTGTTAAATGCATATGACACACACGTCAACAATCAGCGAAATCAAAGAGAGTGGGTGAAAATTAGGGAACCCATAAAAGTAAGATTGGTAGAAGGGAATAATTAGCGGGAGAGAACCCCACGCTAATTAAAGTTTCACTTTATGCTATGCGATACATTCGCTTTTATTCATTGAAGAATGTATAGACTTAAAATATCCCCTTTGTGTACGGATACATTTCAAAGTCCTGTGTATATATTTCTGTAACTAAATCCATGGTTTCTTTATCATAAAAGCTTTCATATGTTGGAAAGCGGGGGAAGGATGCATCCGTAATGCTAAGTTCTGCATAGCTTCCCGTATAAAGCATCTTATGAGCGCGATGATGATTTGAATTTGTAAGAAGCGCTAAATTTGATTTAGCCAAATCGTACGTGTGTTCTATCTTGGTGATTTGTGTATTAAAATCTTCTAAAGGAATATAGCATTGGGTGAAGTTTTCTTCACCTGGGGCGTATTGCTGACTAAAATGTATATCTATTGCTAGGGAATTGGAACCTAATGCTTGAACGTAATATAAAAATTGTTTAAATGATATTCCTTGGTTACTATATTTGTCATTATAAAAATAATGCCGGATACTTTCCCATTGAGGGCTAGCATATGGATTGTCAGCAAGCAATAAAAAGGAGCTGACCGCCCTTGTATAGGGGTTTCGCACAAGTTTATAAACATCTTTTTTTGCTTCCAGGAGACCATTTTGTAACTCGGGTATGTAATTTGTATTGTTTTTATACACCCAGAACTCATAGTAATGAATAAAATCATTGTATTTCTTTGCTTCAGGAAATAATCCAATTTGAAAAAAGAACCAATTAGCTAATGTGGTACATCCGCTTCTATGGCTCCAGAATAGTATAAGTGGAAAGTCTTTATGGAAATGTGGAATTCGATCTTTATGTAGCATTACATGATTTAAAAGCTCTTGATTTACATTCTTCATAAATTTAGTACTCCTTTTTGAAAGTTTTATTCACGGAGAGGGTTCTTTAAATAGAATAAACGAGTGAGAATATGGGAAAAGAAGTTTTTATTAATCCAATATATTCATGGAAATGAGTAAATATTATGAGTGCCTTTTGCGGTCATCTTGGATAAGATAGCGATTCTAAAATGAAAATATAAAATAAAGATAATGAAAATTTATAAGGAGCATACAATTATAAGAGGATGAATAATAGAAGTGACCAAGTTCATTTATTTGTATTTCTAGGTGTGACGAGTAAAAATTTTATTACTAGAGAGGATATTATGAGGAAGAATAATTATTTAATAGTAGGTGGAAATAGTTTCATTGGTATTAACCTCGCATTAGGTTTATTAAAACAGGGTCAAAATGTAAAAGTATTTTCCAGACATATAAATAATTTTCCTCAAAATATTATAAGCGAAGTTGAATTTATTAGAGGTGATTTAGAAAATGTTGAAGATATATATAAAGCTTTAGTGAATGTGGATATCATTATTTATTTAGCTGCAACGTCTAATGTAGCAACTTCAATTGAAGATGTTTTTGGAGATATTAATAGTAGCTTTTTTTTTCTTAATTTCATGGAAAGTGTTAAAGATTTTCAGATTAAAAAAATTGTATTAGCGTCTTCTGGAGGAACGGTTTATGGTGAACCTGAATATTTACCTATTGATGAGAAGCATCCATTAAAACCACTTTCTCCATATGGGATAACAAAAGTGTCGCTTGAGAATTATTTGTATTTTTATAAGAGGAAATATGGAATAGACTATGTTGTATGTAGATATTCTAATCCATATGGAAAATATCAAAATCCTTTAAAGAAAGTTGGGGCAATAAATTGTTTTTTGTATCAGCATCTCAGTAATGAAAGGATTAATATATACGGGAATCCACAAGAGATTATTCGAGATTATATTTATATCGATGATTTAGTTGAAATCACGATACAACTATCGCAATTTAATCGATTGAAATCTTGCGTATATAACATAGGAAGCGGCAAAGGTCTCTCTTTAAAACGAATTATAGTAGAATTGGAGAAATTAACAGAAAGAAAAGTGGATTTTATCTGTTATAAACAAAAACAAGAGAATGTTCAAAAAATCATTTTGAATATAGATAGGGTAAGACAAGAATGTAATTGGGAGCCTAAAATAGATTTCAAAAGTGGAATTAGATTAAATAAGCTATGGATTGAAGAGTTCTTATATAGTGAAAAATAATAAACCATGCCCCACTTGTATATAAGTAGGGCATGGTTTATTATTTTATTTCTTTTTGTATTATCCAAAGGTCTTGATGTTCCCACCAAAAACCTTCATTGAATTTTTTGATAACAGGGTTATAGGGTAATAATTTAATTTTGTCACATACGTAAGAGGGACTAACTATCGTTTGTCCGTATTGATTAACATCTAAATCAAATTGTTCACTAGAGGGGAGAAACCAATACCCCTGTTTATTTAAATTTGGAAAGCCGAAGTACTTTTTACTTTGATATCCGTGAGTTGTGAAAATGAATAAGCCGCCGGGTGAAACAGCGTTATACAATGTTTGAAGCCAACGAAACCAAGTCGTATCAGGCATATGAGAAAAAAAGGATAGACAAAAAACAATATCATACGTAGAAGAGGCAATTTTTACTTGTTCGGGTTCAGGGTGAGATAATATAGAAGAAGTATTTAATGTGCTTTCAATAAAAGTAATAGCCTCTTCATGTATATCACAGGTAGTTATACTTAAGTTCTTTTGTAGGTTTAATAAATGACGTGTTACGCAGCCATATCCGGATGCGAATTCTAATAATTTAATTGGATTGTCTATAGGAGGATAAAAGGAAGTAATTAAATCTAAGAGTGTTTCTGCTGAGTTTTTTCCATCTTTAAAATAATAATCTATCGCTTCCTTTTTAGATGGGAAGACTGGATTAGTGACAAGGAATTGAAAGATATGATCCTCTGGATGGATACTTGCATTTACATTGTAGTTGTGTGCGATTTGAGAAATCAAATCTTTATTTGCCTCTATAAATTCTTTCAAAGAGTAACCCCCCCTTAAATGATAGTAACGCCTTACAAGAGATACTGATGGTGAGGAAAGTATATAGTTAAATCTTCAAATATGTTTTAAGATACTTTCTATATGTGTACATTTTCATTTTAGAAATGTCGTCGATAGTAAAGGTTTCTTTAATAAAATTCTGCATTTGTATAACTTCACTGTAATGAGAATATGGATCTTCGGTTTTCGTTACGCTATTTGTATGTCGTCTATGATAGTTTAGGGGTTTTGGATTGAAATAAATATTCCCCTCTTTAAGAAGAGAAACATAGAAAAACCAATCACCAGCCACTTTAAACTTTTCTAATTGTTTTTCTGTTGTTTTTATATCTATGTTTTTAAAAACTACACTTGAGACATTAGGTATGGTGTTTTTGATAAGTAACGTATCTTGTATTTCATCTGTCCCTTTTCTAAAATAAGAACTTTTCCATTTTTCTTTATCAATATCATTTGTGTAATCTAAATAATGATTGGCCAGGACATTCCCTTGTTCATCTATTTGTTTTGATTGTGTGTAGCTTAAGGTAACATCACCATTTATATGAAACCCTTGTATTACTTCTTCTAAAAATGTCTGATCACATAAGTCATCGGCCTCTGCAATCCAAATATAATCACCGGTTGCTGCAGAGACGCCTTTTATCCATTGTTTAAATACAGAACCAGAGTTTTTATCATTAATAATCTGCTGAAATTTTAGGTGGGGCTTATTTTCGTTTGAGAGCAGCTTTTCAAATATAGATACGCTATTGTCAGTAGAGGCATCGTCTAGGAAAATTAGTTCGTAAAGGGGATAGGTTTGGTTTAATATTGATTTAACTCGGTCAGGTAAGTAATTTTCGTAATTATAGTTCGGTACAATTACGCTTATTTTTTTATAATTATGCTCAAGCAGGTTTAATAATTGATAAATGTAATGAAGAAAGTTGAAATCTTTTTCGATAAGTTCTTGGCCGAAGCTACCTTTTTGTAATCGTAAATCTTCATCTCCAATAAATTCATATATTCTTTCCAGCATCTTCGGTAAATTTAAAAAGTCTACTAAGGCGCCAGTTTGTTCCGTAACAACATCTTCAAAACCTCCAGCGTTTTTAAACCCTATAACAGGGACTTTTGTATCTAATGCTTCTAAAACAACGTTGGGAAAAGGATCTTCTCTTGAAGTTAATAAATATAAATCAGCCCCGGCGTTATATAAACCGATATCTGGAGTAGGCTCCACTAATGTGAAATGTGCCGTATATCTTTGGGAGAGCGTATTTAAAAAGTGAACATCTGTTCTCCCAACCCAGATAAAATGAATATTCGTATGAACCTTTCTTACTGAGTAAGCAATAAGTGAGAATAAATCTATCCCTTTTCGATGATCAGCGAAACCTACCCCCAAAATGATTTTGCTGTCTAGAGGCAGGTTGTGTTTTTTTCGTAATTCGTTTCTAGCTTTTGCAATATTGTCCTTATAAGGATTGTGGTTAAACAAACCTTGAGGGAGGATGTGGCATTTTTGATGATCTAATTGAGTGATTGTACGGAATTTTTCATACACGTACTGTGAAGGGAAGACAATTTTGTAAGCAAACTCGGCAATGTTTCTAGCTTTTCCCTCGGCAGAGTACTGTTGTATTAAATGCGGCAATTCATGTATTAATGAAATAACCTTTATATTGTATTTAGCTAGTAATGCAACTATATCACCACTTATGACGGTACTACATATGGCGATGGTATAGTCTTGTGATAATAACTCCTTTATTAATAATTCGACCTTTTCTTCCGTTGGGTAGTCTTCCTCTAGGCAATAAACAGGACCATACTTTTGAAAGTCGTGGATTAAAATGCCCGTTCCAATAGAAATAATCGCGACGGAGTAATGAAAGTTTTCTTTAAGAGCTTTAATAGTATGTAAAGAAAGCAGCTGCGCTCCGTGGAAATGGGCATCATGGGATACATAAATGATTTTCTTGTTAACATGCATTTCATAACGCCTCCTAAGTTTATTTATCATTCCTAGAGATAAGTGGGAGGAGAGACATGGTGATTTTAGCTGTGATGTCCTCAAAATAAAAAATGCTATCCTTAATATATATTTGTTTGATCTGATATTCATTCTTTAGAAAGGTATTAGTGGTAAGTAAATAAACGAGTATAAACCGCAGATTATTAAAGTGACTACATAAGTTTAATAATCGCTAGGGATGGACTAGAAATTCGGAAGTTTCAATGCCTTTTATGATTTGTAAAATAAAAAACAAAAAGGTGTTGACGATTAGAGTATTGAGGTGTAATATAGGACAAGTCGCCGATAGCAACAACGCAGAAAGCGACAAACGAAATGAAAAACTTAGTTGACATTGAGATATGAAAATGTTAACATAAGGAAGTCGCAAATGAGCGACCAAGTAGTTCTTTGAAAACTGAACGAAACAAACAACGTGAACGTCAATTTTTATTTTTAGATGCTAGACAAACTAACTTTATTGGAGAGTTTGATCCTGGCTCAGGATGAACGCTGGCGGCGTGCCTAATACATGCAAGTCGAGCGAATGG
>NZ_JAXHPX010000007.1:5107500-5112500 GCF_042466195.1 Bacillus sp. R86525 | reverse complement strand
GGGCTAGCCTTAAGTGTAAGAGTCTTGGAGGTAGAGCACTGATTGAACTAGGGGTCCTCATCGGATTACCGAATTCAGTCAAACTCCGAATGCCAATGACTTATCCTTAGGAGTCAGACTGCGAGTGATAAGATCCGTAGTCAAGAGGGAAACAGCCCAGATCGCCAGCTAAGGTCCCAAAGTGTGTATTAAGTGGAAAAGGATGTGGAGTTGCTTAGACAACTAGGATGTTGGCTTAGAAGCAGCCACCATTTAAAGAGTGCGTAATAGCTCACTAGTCGAGTGACTCTGCGCCGAAAATGTACCGGGGCTAAATACACCACCGAAGCTGCGAATTGATACCAATGGTATCAGTGGTAGGGGAGCGTTCTAAGTGCAGTGAAGTCAGACCGGAAGGACTGGTGGAGCGCTTAGAAGTGAGAATGCCGGTATGAGTAGCGAAAGACGGGTGAGAATCCCGTCCACCGAATGCCTAAGGTTTCCTGAGGAAGGCTCGTCCGCTCAGGGTTAGTCAGGACCTAAGCCGAGGCCGACAGGCGTAGGCGATGGACAACAGGTTGATATTCCTGTACCACCTCTTTATCGTTTGAGCAATGGAGGGACGCAGAAGGATAGAAGAAGCGTGCGATTGGTTGTGCACGTCCAAGCAGTTAGGCTGATAAGTAGGCAAATCCGCTTATCGTGAAGGCTGAGCTGTGATGGGGAAGCTCCTTATGGAGCGAAGTCTTTGATTCCCCGCTGCCAAGAAAAGCTTCTAGCGAGATAAAAGGTGCCTGTACCGCAAACCGACACAGGTAGGCGAGGAGAGAATCCTAAGGTGTGCGAGAGAACTCTGGTTAAGGAACTCGGCAAAATGACCCCGTAACTTCGGGAGAAGGGGTGCTTTCTTAACGGAAAGCCGCAGTGAATAGGCCCAAGCGACTGTTTAGCAAAAACACAGGTCTCTGCGAAGCCGTAAGGCGAAGTATAGGGGCTGACACCTGCCCGGTGCTGGAAGGTTAAGGAGAGGGGTTAGCGTAAGCGAAGCTCTGAACTGAAGCCCCAGTAAACGGCGGCCGTAACTATAACGGTCCTAAGGTAGCGAAATTCCTTGTCGGGTAAGTTCCGACCCGCACGAAAGGTGTAACGATTTGGGCACTGTCTCAACCAGAGACTCGGTGAAATTATAGTACCTGTGAAGATGCAGGTTACCCGCGACAGGACGGAAAGACCCCGTGGAGCTTTACTGTAGCCTGATATTGAATTTTGGTACAGTTTGTACAGGATAGGCGGGAGCCATTGAAACCGGAGCGCTAGCTTCGGTGGAGGCGCTGGTGGGATACCGCCCTGACTGTATTGAAATTCTAACCTACGGGTCTTATCGACCCGGGAGACAGTGTCAGGTGGGCAGTTTGACTGGGGCGGTCGCCTCCTAAAGTGTAACGGAGGCGCCCAAAGGTTCCCTCAGAATGGTTGGAAATCATTCGTAGAGTGCAAAGGCATAAGGGAGCTTGACTGCGAGACCTACAAGTCGAGCAGGGACGAAAGTCGGGCTTAGTGATCCGGTGGTTCCGCATGGAAGGGCCATCGCTCAACGGATAAAAGCTACCCCGGGGATAACAGGCTTATCTCCCCCAAGAGTCCACATCGACGGGGAGGTTTGGCACCTCGATGTCGGCTCATCGCATCCTGGGGCTGTAGTCGGTCCCAAGGGTTGGGCTGTTCGCCCATTAAAGCGGTACGCGAGCTGGGTTCAGAACGTCGTGAGACAGTTCGGTCCCTATCCGTCGTGGGCGTAGGAAATTTGAGAGGAGCTGTCCTTAGTACGAGAGGACCGGGATGGACGCACCGCTGGTGTACCAGTTGTTCTGCCAAGGGCATAGCTGGGTAGCTATGTGCGGAAGGGATAAGTGCTGAAAGCATCTAAGCATGAAGCCCCCCTCAAGATGAGATTTCCCATAGCGTAAGCTAGTAAGATCCCTGAAAGATGATCAGGTTGATAGGTTCGAGGTGGAAGCATGGTGACATGTGGAGCTGACGAATACTAATAGATCGAGGACTTAACCATATAATATGTAGCAAATGTTATCTAGTTTTGAAGGAATATGCCTTCATAGTTTGGTGATGATGGCAGAGAGGTCACACCCGTTCCCATACCGAACACGGAAGTTAAGCTCTCTAGCGCCGATGGTAGTTGGGACCTTGTCCCTGTGAGAGTAGGACGTCGCCAAGCAACTTTAAGACGAGTCAGAATGACTCGTCTTTTTTGTGTTTAATGAAATAAGCTTGTTATGAATGGCTCAAGAAATCCATTCATAACAAGCTTATTTGTTTAAAGATAAATATATTTATATAGCATGGACTTCGGGTAAAATGGTTATTTATCATAGCTTCACTTTGTTTTTTACATCGATAAGCTTAAAACGTTCGCAAACGAGCAGCATATCTTCAGAAAAACTAAGACCAAGCTCGTTTAGTTCCTTTGTAAAGAACTGAATATGGGTATCTCTCCAGTAACTATAAGTACGATCGCCTTCGCCTTCTGCGATAGCGAATTCTTCTGTTACTTCATTCATTGGCATTATAGTTACTTCTATTGTCTTAATAATAGCTACAGGTTCATCCTGACTATTGAGTACAATACTATAATCGTTAGTTGTTGGTAGTGGTTCATTTTCTAATTCATAAAAAATATGGCCGGAGCATGTTGCGGTTTTCACACCATCAATGACTAATTGAGCGAGATAATCAGGAGAATCACCAAATTGCCAAGCTGTAACAGATTCTGGTTTTTCATTGTTTCCCCAATAAGTATCCCAATATGATTGTGCTAATGGATTCATTTGTGTACTTACCTCACTTTAACTAATATTTTAGTCTCTTTATAATCCCTGGGGAATTTCCTTATTTGTTAGATTCTTTAATTTTGAGTTTTAAAGTCTATTTATTAACAAGAATATATACAAGGTATTGCCCTCTGTAGTCTGCTTACACCTTCTTTTATTTCTTCAGTTGTTAAATGTCCATACCCCATAATAATTCGATTATGATGTTTTCCTTTTTCAATGGCGTGGTCTTCCACAGGATATACTTTAACCCCCAGTTGTTGGGTTTTCTCAAGTAATTCTTTGGTGAATTGAACTTGATTGAATTCAACAATCAGGTGTAATCCTGTAGAATAACCGAAAATATTGATCTTATTTGAGAATGCTAATTTTAATTGCTGGATAAGGAAGTCTCTTCGATTTTTATAGATTTTTTTCATCTTCATAATATGCCGTTCCAAATAATCTTCGGCAATAAATTTAGCAAGGACAAGCTGATTTAAAGAAGATGTATGTAGATCTGAAAACCATTTTACCCTGCGACACTTTTCAATAAGGTGTGAGGGAAGAACTAAGTATCCCATCCTAAGGGCCGGTGATAAAATTTTACTAAATGAACCTATATATATCACACGCTCGGGATCCAATCCCTGTAATGAACTTACAGGTGAGCCTTCATATCGAAACTCACTGTCATAATCATCTTCAATGAGATAACAATTTGTTTTTCTTGAGTAGTTAATCAATTGAACCCGTCGTTGAATCGGTAACGCTCCTCCTAAAGGAAACTGATGAGAAGGAGTAGTGAAGATGAATTTTGGGTTTTTATTTGCAGGCAGCAAAGATGTATTCATCCCAGTATCATCAACTGGTATAGGATAAAGGAAGGCTCCTGAATTTTTAAAAATTGTTTGAATGTCATTGGTGATGGGATCTTCTATTAGTACTTCGTCGCCTGTTGACAAAAGTAACTTAGAAACAAGTGTTAAAGCTTGAGTTGCACCGGAGGTAATTACCAATTGTTCTGGATGACAAAAAACTCCTCTTGTTTTTAGTAAATAGCGTGATAAAGCTTTTCTTAATTCGAGACGCCCTTCGGGAATATCGTATCCAAACGTAGAAGGAGGTGTTTCATTCCATATAGTATGAGATAACTTTGCCCATCCCTTACGTGGAAATAAGTCTAATGCTGGTATCCCTGAACGAAAATTAATGATGTTACTGTCTTTGTTTGTTTCTTCGCACCAAGATAAAGAATCGATTAGAGTTGATTTTTTACGTTGTTCTAAATAAGTCCCTTCGGCAATGAATGTCCCAGCTCCTTGTCGAGCGACCAAAAAACCTTCGGAAAATAATTGATCATAAGCTTCTAAAATTACATTCCTAGACACGCTTAACTCAGAAGATAATTCCCGTGTCGATGGTAGTTTTTCTCCAGATTGTAGCTCTCCGTTTAATATTCGTTCACGTAGTTGGTGATAAACCTGTCGAATTAAACTTATATCTAACGATCGATCAATAGGTATCCAAAGCATATAAATGCTCCCTTCATCAAAATTGGTACCATAAAGGTTTGGTTGAAATGGTACTAATATAAACCATTTTAGCATGCTATAGTTGGATCAAATAGTTCTAAAGGGGATGAAAATGTGATGACGAAACCAGAATTCCAAGTAGCTCAGGCATTTAAATCGATTGCACGAAATGAACATATAAAATCCTATGTACAACAATCCACTGAACTTTATACGTTATTATTGCAAGCCGCGAAACGCTTTGTTACCGGAGAAACGAGACATGAGGGGATTGTGAAAGCAAAAGAACTAATTGCAAAAGGTTATCATACTTCACTAGAATACATAGGGGAAAATATTCTAGATATAGAGGAATGTTATAAAGCAAAAAATGAGTTTTGGAATCTTATTGGGGATATGGGTGCTCTATCTATGAAACAAACAGTATCACTCGATTTATCGCATGTTGGATTATCTATAGATCCAGAAATATCTTATATTCATTTAATAGAGTTGGCAGAGAAGGCAAAAGTACATGGAACTACCCTTATGATAAGTATGGAAGAATCATCTAAAGCAGCAGACATTCTTTCCATCTATAAAAAAACAACTGAGCAATATCCTAATGTAGGGATAACGATTCAGGCGCATTTATATCGCTCAAACAATGATATTCAAGAAC
>NZ_JAXHPX010000007.1:5100000-5102500 GCF_042466195.1 Bacillus sp. R86525 | reverse complement strand
TCCAAGCAGTTAGGCTGATAAGTAGGCAAATCCGCTTATCGTGAAGGCTGAGCTGTGATGGGGAAGCTCCTTATGGAGCGAAGTCTTTGATTCCCCGCTGCCAAGAAAAGCTTCTAGCGAGATAAAAGGTGCCTGTACCGCAAACCGACACAGGTAGGCGAGGAGAGAATCCTAAGGTGTGCGAGAGAACTCTGGTTAAGGAACTCGGCAAAATGACCCCGTAACTTCGGGAGAAGGGGTGCTTTCTTAACGGAAAGCCGCAGTGAATAGGCCCAAGCGACTGTTTAGCAAAAACACAGGTCTCTGCGAAGCCGTAAGGCGAAGTATAGGGGCTGACACCTGCCCGGTGCTGGAAGGTTAAGGAGAGGGGTTAGCGTAAGCGAAGCTCTGAACTGAAGCCCCAGTAAACGGCGGCCGTAACTATAACGGTCCTAAGGTAGCGAAATTCCTTGTCGGGTAAGTTCCGACCCGCACGAAAGGTGTAACGATTTGGGCACTGTCTCAACCAGAGACTCGGTGAAATTATAGTACCTGTGAAGATGCAGGTTACCCGCGACAGGACGGAAAGACCCCGTGGAGCTTTACTGTAGCCTGATATTGAATTTTGGTACAGTTTGTACAGGATAGGCGGGAGCCATTGAAACCGGAGCGCTAGCTTCGGTGGAGGCGCTGGTGGGATACCGCCCTGACTGTATTGAAATTCTAACCTACGGGTCTTATCGACCCGGGAGACAGTGTCAGGTGGGCAGTTTGACTGGGGCGGTCGCCTCCTAAAGTGTAACGGAGGCGCCCAAAGGTTCCCTCAGAATGGTTGGAAATCATTCGTAGAGTGCAAAGGCATAAGGGAGCTTGACTGCGAGACCTACAAGTCGAGCAGGGACGAAAGTCGGGCTTAGTGATCCGGTGGTTCCGCATGGAAGGGCCATCGCTCAACGGATAAAAGCTACCCCGGGGATAACAGGCTTATCTCCCCCAAGAGTCCACATCGACGGGGAGGTTTGGCACCTCGATGTCGGCTCATCGCATCCTGGGGCTGTAGTCGGTCCCAAGGGTTGGGCTGTTCGCCCATTAAAGCGGTACGCGAGCTGGGTTCAGAACGTCGTGAGACAGTTCGGTCCCTATCCGTCGTGGGCGTAGGAAATTTGAGAGGAGCTGTCCTTAGTACGAGAGGACCGGGATGGACGCACCGCTGGTGTACCAGTTGTTCTGCCAAGGGCATAGCTGGGTAGCTATGTGCGGAAGGGATAAGTGCTGAAAGCATCTAAGCATGAAGCCCCCCTCAAGATGAGATTTCCCATAGCGTAAGCTAGTAAGATCCCTGAAAGATGATCAGGTTGATAGGTTCGAGGTGGAAGCATGGTGACATGTGGAGCTGACGAATACTAATAGATCGAGGACTTAACCATATAATATGTAGCAAATGTTATCTAGTTTTGAAGGAATATGCCTTCATAGTTTGGTGATGATGGCAGAGAGGTCACACCCGTTCCCATACCGAACACGGAAGTTAAGCTCTCTAGCGCCGATGGTAGTTGGGACCTTGTCCCTGTGAGAGTAGGACGTCGCCAAGCAAAAACCTAAGTCGTTTCGACTTAGGTTTTTTTGTGTTTATTTTTATTTACCAAATGTCAAAATCCATAAATTGAATGACGCTAAAGAAGAAAAAAGAATGAAATAGAGGCTGTTTAAAATAAATTTGGATGATAAGGCGATAAAAGAGTTATAAAGTTAATACTTTTACATAGTAGTTTAAGGTAAGAATTACCTTTTTGTATTGATTAAGTTGTAGTATGAATAAGGATATTTTAGATCTTATATGAAAAGGTTATGTGAAAAAGAGCTAGATAGCTCTTTTTCACATAACCTTTTGTGTTTTTAAAGGATTTTATATAAGAAAAAATCTATAATTAAGGTAGTTAACATATATTTTTTGATGGGTGTGGGGGATTATGAAGGAAATATGCATGTTGTTAGTGGCTGTTATATTATGGGGGACGGCAATTGCGCCAACGAAATGGGCGTTAGAATCCATTCAACCATTTACTTTGTTGTTTATTCGTCTTTTCTTTGCGGGTGGAATTTGTATGCTTTTCTCATTTAACGAACTACAAAAAGCGGTTGTACATAAACATATTCCATGGAAAAGAATGAGTTTGTTATCTTTTACTGGTGTAGCTGGATACTTTATGTTCACATCCTACGGCATTTCTTTAACAAGTGGATTGCATGTTAGTATCATAGATGCTGCGTTACCTTTAGTTACAATACTTTTTTCGGCGTTCTTTTTGAAAGAGAAAATTCAGCTGAATTATTGGATAGGTATTATATTAGGGGTTATAGGGGTACTTCTTATTACAATTCCATCTAATAATGCCGATCAAGAGGTGTCTTTAATAGGAGATATCCTTATTTTATTAAGCACTTTCTTATTTGCTTTCTATACGGTGTTGTTAAAACAGCCAAAACAGGAACAGTATCTATCAAACAAGGTTTTTACAAC